>NZ_CP113431.1:604375-1208750 GCF_030506255.1 Nocardioides sp. Arc9.136
CTGGAGCTGCGGGTCGATCCCCGCGCCGTCCTCCGACCGGTCGTGGAGGCGGGGCTGCCCGGGGCCGGCGAGCGGCTCGTCCACGTGCTGCTCGACGTCTGGGACGAGGAGGAGACGCGGCTGCCGCTGCTCGCGGTGCTGCGGGGGATCGGCGAGCCCAGCGGCCAGCGGCTCCTGCGCGACGGCGTGCTGCGGATGGTGCTCGGCCCGGTGGTCGCCGGCCTCGGCGTGGACCAGCCCGAGCGCAGGGCGGCGCTCCTCGCCACCCAGCTGGTCGGCGTGGTGGTGCTGCGCTACCTGCTCGAGGCCGAGCCGCTCGCGTCGGCGGGCCGCGAGGAGCTGGTGGCGACGTACGCCCCGGTCGTGCAGCGGTTCCTCGCCGACCCCCTGCCCTAGCCCGCCCGGTACCGCTCCCGCACGGGTTCCGCCCTTGCGGGGATCGCGTCGCGGGCGCACAATTCAACACATGATGAATTCGGTGGTGGCGGTACGGGGGCTCCGGGTCGTGCGCGGCGGGCGGGCGGTCCTCGACGGCCTCGACCTCGAGGTGGGGGCCGGCGTCACGGGCCTGCTGGGGCCGTCCGGGTGCGGCAAGTCCACGCTCCTGCGCGCGCTCGTCGGCGTGCAGCGCACCGCCGCCGGGACCGTCGAGGTGCTCGGCCACCCGGCGGGCAGCCGACCGCTGCGGCACCGGGTGGGCTACGTGACCCAGGCGGCGTCGGTCTACGACGACCTCACCGTCGCCGAGAACCTGCGCTTCTTCGCTCGCGTCCTCGACGCCGGGCCCGACGCGGTCGAGCGCGCGGTCGCGGCCGTCGGCCTCGGTGCGCACCGGGACGCGGTCGTCGGGAGGCTCTCGGGCGGCCAGCGCAGCCGGGCCAGCCTCGCCGTCGCGCTCCTGCGCTCCCCGGACCTGCTGGTGCTCGACGAGCCGACCGTCGGGCTGGACCCGGTCCTGCGGCGCGACCTCTGGTCCCTGTTCCACCGCCTGGCCGACGACGGCGCGGCGGTGCTGGTCTCCAGCCACGTCATGGACGAGGCCGAGCGGTGCGACCGGCTCCTGCTGATGCGGGAGGGGCGGATCATCGCCGACGACAGCCCGGCCGGGGTCAAGCGGCGCGTCGGCGCGGCCGACGTCGAGGGCGCGTTCCTGGCCCTGGTCGAGGGCGGTGCCGCATGAGCGCGCGGATCACCCTCGCCGTGGCCGGCCGGGTGCTGCTCCAGCTGCGCCGCGACCACCGCACGCTGGCGATGCTGCTGGTGCTGCCGTGCCTGCTGGTCGCGCTGCTGGCCTGGATGTACGCCGACGTCGGCGGCGAGACGTTCGACCGGGTCGGCCCCTCGCTGCTCGCGATCTTCCCCTTCGTCGTGATGTTCCTGGTCACGAGCGTCACCACGCTGCGCGAGCGCTCGAGCGGGACCCTCGAGCGCCTCCTGGCCATGCCGACGGGCCGGCTCGACCTGCTGGTGGGCTACGCGCTCGCCTTCGGCCTGGTGGCCGCGGTGCAGGCGGCGCTCGCGGTCGGGGTAGGCGTCGGCCTGCTCGACCTCGACGTCGTCGGGGCCGTGTGGCTGCTCGGGGTGGTCGCGATCGCCGACGCGGTCCTCGGCACCGCGCTCGGGCTGCTGGTCAGCGCCTTCGCGCGCACCGAGTTCCAGGCGGTGCAGTTCATGCCCGCGCTCGTCGTCCCCCAGATCCTGCTGTGCGGCCTGTTCGTGCCGCGCGACCTGCTGCCCCGGGCGCTCGGCGTGGTCAGCGACCTGCTGCCGCTGTCCTACGCGACCGACGCGATGCTGCACCTGAGCAGGTCGGCGACCACGGGGGAGGTGTGGAAGGACCTGGCGGTGGTGGCCGGCTTCGCGCTCGCCGGGCTGGCCCTCGGTGCCGCGACACTGCGCCGGCGAACCGCCTGAGGAGCCGGGGGCGCTCCTCCCTGCAGGCGGCGGCGGCGCCGCGACGTACCCTCCACACCATGTCCCTGCTCCGCCAGCCGCTCCTCGCGCTGTCCCGCAGCACCACCGTCCGCGAGCTCGTCAGCACCCTGCCGGTCTCCAGCGGGATCGTGCGCAGCTACGTCCCCGGCGAGACCACCGCGGCCGCGGTGGCGACGTCGGCCGGGCTCGTCGACGACGGCCTCAAGGTGACCCTGGACTTCCTTGGCGAGGACACCACCGACCTGGCCCAGGCCGACGCGACGGTGCAGGCCTACGTCGAGCTGCTGGGCCAGCTCTCGGCGCGCGGCCTGGCCCGCCACGCGGAGGTGTCGGTGAAGCTCTCCGCGATCGGGCAGGCGCTGCCCACCTCCGAGCGCGGCACCGGTCACCACGTCGCGCTGGAGAACGCCCGCACCATCTGCCGGGCGGCCCGCAACGCCGGCACGACGGTCACCCTCGACATGGAGGACCACACCACCACCGACTCGACGCTGGCGATCCTGCGCGACCTGCGCAAGGACTTCCCCGAGACCGGTGCGGTGCTGCAGGCCTACCTCCACCGCACCGAGGCCGACTGCCGCGAGCTCGCCCACGAGGGCTCGCGGGTCCGGCTCTGCAAGGGCGCGTACGACGAGCCGGAGGAGGTCGCCTACCAGACCCGCCTCGACGTCGACACCGCCTACGTCCGCTGCCTCAAGATCCTCCTGGCCGGCCAGGGCTACCCGATGATCGCCACCCACGACCCGCGGATGGTCGAGATCGCCTCCTCGTTGGCCAGCCGGTACGGCCGCGAGCAGGGGACCTACGAGTTCCAGATGCTCTACGGCATCCGCCCCGAGGAGCAGCGCCGGCTCGCCCGCGCGGGCGACACCGTCCGCGTCTACCTGCCCTACGGCGGCGAGTGGTACGGCTACCTCATGCGCCGCCTCGCCGAGCGCCCCAAGAACCTGACATTCTTCCTCCGCTCGTTGATCTCGAAGAAGTAGGGGCGAAGCTGTGTCGCAGACCGCGATCCTCGGTGCCGGCGTCATGGGGGAGACCCTCCTGTCCGGCCTGGTCCGCGCCGGGCGGCGGGTCGACGACCTGCTCGTCGGCGAGAAGCGTGCCGAGCGGGCCCGCGAGCTCGAGGAGCGGTACGGCGTCGCGGTGGTCGCCAACGTCGAGGCGGCCCGCCGCGCCGACACCGTCGTGCTGGTCGTCAAGCCGCAGGACATGGGCGACGTGCTCGCCGAGATCGCCCCGGTGCTCCGCCCCGGCCAGCTGGTCGTGTCGCTGGCGGCCGGCACCACCACCGCCTTCATCGAGTTGCGCGTCCCCGAGGGGGTCGCGGTCGTGCGGGTCATGCCGAACACCCCGGCCCTCGTCGACGAGGGGATGGCGGCGATCTCGCCGGGGTCGCACTGCTCCGAGGCCGACCTCACCGAGGTCGAGTCGCTCATGGGCTCGGTCGGCCGGGTGCTGCGGATCCCCGAGCGCCAGCAGGACGCCGTCACCGCGATCAGCGGCTCCGGACCGGCGTACATCTTCTTCGTCGTCGAGTCGATGATCGAGGCCGGCGTGCACCTGGGACTGCCCCGGGCGACGGCCTCCGACCTCGTCATCCAGACCCTCGTCGGCTCGGCGAAGATGCTCCGGGAGACCGGCACGCACCCCACCGTGCTGCGCGAGCAGGTCACCTCCCCGGCCGGCACGACGGCCTCGGCGCTGCGCGAGCTCGAGGTGCACAAGGTCCGGGCCGCGTTCCTCGCGGCCATGGAGGCCGCCCGCGACCGCTCCCGCGAGCTGGCCGAGGGGTCCTGAGGCGGAACCCTCCCGCCCGCGCACCCGTCCCACCCGCGTGAGGCACCCCACGACCGCCGCCGCGCTCGCGCCGCTCGTCCTGCTCGTGCTGTCGGCCGGCGGCTGCGGCACCGGCGGCGTCGTCCTCGACGGCGCGCCCGTCGCGTCGCCGTACGACGGACCGATGAGCGCGCCGGTCTCGCACGCCGACCAGGCCGGCGTCCGGGAGCGGTCCGGCGCTGCCGCGCTCGCGCTGGAGTGCGACGGGCGGCCCTGGGACGGCGGCGGCGCCGACTACGACAGCGGCCTCGCCGAGGTGGCGGACAGCCCGGACGCGGCGCTGAGCACCTGGTTCGACCAGGACCCGGTCGGCCACCTGCCGACCACGGGCTACCGGGCCGAGCGCGCGGACGGTGACCGGGTCCTGCTGTCCTACGACGTGGGGGAGCGGACGCGGGTCGCGGTCGTCGTGCACGACGGCGTGCGGGACTTCCGCGGCGAGACCGGCTGGGGGGTCGAGGCCTGGGCGCAGTGCGACGTCTCCGAGCTCCCGGCCGAGGTCTCCGACGCCCTGGGCCTCGAGGTGTGGACCGACGCCGACGGCCGCCGGGTGCCCACCGACCGGGTCGGGTCGCGGCCGGGGCCCGAGCACTGCGACTGGCAGGACATCACCTTCCTCGAGACCGGCGGGCGGGAGTACCTGCGCGACGTCGACGGCGAGCTCGCCGCCCTCACCGCCGGCCGGTTCGCCGCGGACGCGACGCTCCCCGCCGGCGCCCGGGACACCGGCTGGTCGCGGGACGGGCGGCGGCTCTGGCTCGCCGGGGACGCGGCGTACCTCGTGAGCACCGAGGAGCCGGAGGACGTCGAGCGCTGGCCGGCCAGCACCGAGCCGATCGGCTGCGCCTGAGGGACGAGGGGCGCCTGGCAGGATCGGGTGCATGCCCGCCGCCGACACGCAGGTCCGGTTCTGGTTCGACCCCGTCTGCCCGTTCGCCTGGCTGACCAGCGAGTGGGTGCGCACCGTGCAGCGCGAGCGCGGCCTGGACGTCGAGTGGCGGTTCATCTCGCTGCGGCTGCTGAACAAGGACGTCGACTACGACGCGCAGTTCCCGCCGGACTACGAGGCCGGCCACACCGCCGGGCTCCGGCTGCTCCGGGTCTGCGCCCGGGTCCGCGACGAGCACGGTCCCGACGCCGTGGCGCGGCTCTACGAGGTGCTCGGCCACCGGATCCACGACGCCGAGCCCACCGGCCGGGAGACACGCGGCACGGCGGCGTTCCTCGCCCCGGCCCTCGAGGAGGCGGGGCTCCCGGCGGACCTGGTCGAGGCGCTCGAGGAGGAGTCGCGCGACGGCCAGGTCCAGGCCGAGACCGACGAGGCCCTGGCGCTGACCGGCAAGGACGTCGGCACGCCGATCATCGCCGTCGGGGACGGCGTGGGGTTCTTCGGGCCGGTCATCAGCCGGCTGCCCGCGCCCGAGGACGCCGTGCGGCTGTGGGACCACGTCGTCGGGCTGGCGTCGTTCCCGGGGTTCGCCGAGCTCAAGCGCAGCCTGCGGGAGCGGCCCCAGCTGCGCTCCTTCGGCGTGGAGCCGCAGGGGACCGGCGCCGAGGAGGACTGGCACGGCGGCAGCCGGCGGCAGCACCGCTGAGGCTCACACCTCGCGCAGAGAGCCGATCAGCCCGACCACGTCGTCGACGACCCCGCGCACGACCGGGAGCCGGGAGAGCCGGGCCAGCCGGTCGACCACCGGGACCAACCGCTCCACGAGGACCCGGCTGCGCTGCTGGTCCGGGCTCGCGTCGTACACCCAGAACAGCACCACGCCCATCTGCAGCAGCCAGAGCAGCCCGGGCAGCTCCCGGCGCAGGCCGGTCGCGACCTTGAGGTCCGACCCAGACACGACCTGCTCGAAGATCGCGGTGCTCGCCTCGCGGGCGGGCGCGGACTCCGGGCTGAACGGCGAGAGCGGGCTGGCCGGGTCCGCGGCGTTGCGGAAGAACTGCCCGGCGAAGGCGTGGTGGGGGCGGGCGACGTCGAGCCAGGCCAGCAGGACGGCGCGGAGCCGGCCGGCGAACGTCCGCTCGCTCTCCAGCGCCTCCTGCGCCGCAGCCGCGTGCTCGACCTGCATCCGGTCGTAGAACGCCTGGACCAGGTGCTCCTTGGAGCCGAAGTAGTAGTAGGCGTTGCCGACCGAGACGCCGGCCTCCCGGGCGATCGCCCGCATCGTCGTGCGGTCGTAGCCCTCGGCCCGGAACAGCCGCATCGCCGCCTCCGCGATCGCCGCCCTGGTCTGCTCAGCCTTGGGCGATCGGGGGGCAGGATCCGGCACAGCGCCCAGGGTAGTCACCACCGTCGACCCCCTCCCGCAGCTCGGCCCGCCCGAGCAGGTGCCGCACGCCGGCGGCCGAGCAGGCCGCGGCGCGGGCGAGCGGCAGCCACTGTGGCCGGGCGAGGCGCTCGGCGCTCGCCCGGTGCCGCGCCGTCGCCCACAGGCACATCACCCAGGCGTGCTCGGCGGTCCACACCGCACCGTCGTCGCCCACCACCGTGACCTCCCGCAGCGTCCGGTCGTGGTCGAGGCCGGGGAACCGGGCCCGCGCCTGCGCCGAGCCCGCCGGCAGCAGGTCCAGCCGCACGAGCACCGGCTGGACGGCCAGCCAGTCGCGGAACCGCGAGCACAGGGGACAGGCCGCGTCGTACAGCACGGTCAGCCCGGTGGGCGTCGGTGCCGTCACCGGTCCCGGCACGCCCGCTCACCGGCCCGGAGCGGGGGCGGCCGGGAACGGCGCCGCGACGTAGGCCTGCGGCTCGACGGGCGCACGCCGCAGCTCCTCCATCCGGTGCCGGCGGCGGATGGCGTTGAAGACGTAGACGTTGAGGAAGTGGACGACGCCGAGGACGACCGTCACCACGCCGATCTTCACGCTCAGCTCCTCGACCAGCCCGCGCAGGTCGGGCACCTCGGTCCCGATCCGCAGGTAGAGGCTGACGAAGCCGAGGTTGAGCAGGTAGAAGCCGACGACGAGGAGCCGGTTGACCGCGCCAGCGAGCGCGTCGTTGCCGGCGTAGACGTCCTCGAGGAACAGCCGGCCGTTGCGGGAGAGCGTGCTCGCCACCCAGACGGTGAGGGGCAGTGCGACGGCGAGGTAGACGGCGTAGGTGCCGAGGGTCCAGTCCATGGGTTCCTCCGTTGTTGAACGTGTTCAAGTCCTGACGTCCTGACCATAAGGCGACTTTTGAACAGGTTCAAGACGCGGCGTGTCTCGACGTGTGCGTCCAGCCCGGCGGAGGGACGGCTGGACGTGACGGGTCGGTGGTGGCACGGCCGAGTAGCGTCGCGCCCATGTCCACCTGTCAGGGGCCCTCGACCGTCGTGTTCGACCAGACCCTGGCGCAGTACGACTTCGGTCCCTCGCACCCGATGTCACCGCTCCGCGTCGACCTCACGATGCGGCTCGCCACCGAGCTCGGCGTGGTCGGCGCCGGCGGGTCCGGGCTCCGCGTGGTCCCGGCGCCGGTCGCCGACCGCGACCTCATCGCGACCGTCCACGACCCCGCGCTCATCGAGGCGGTCGAGCGGGCGGGGCGGACCGTGGGGCCCGACGAGATGTTCGGCCTCGGCACCGAGGACAACCCCGTCTTCCGCGACATGCACCAGGCCGCCGCCCACGTCGTCGGCGCCAGCGTCGAGGCCTTCCGCCAGGTCTGGTCCGGGGAGTCGCTGCACGCCGCCAACGTCACCGGCGGGCTGCACCACGCCATGCCCGACCGGGCGAGCGGCTTCTGCATCTACAACGACGTGGCGGTCGGCATCCAGCACCTCCTCGACAGCGGCGCGGAGCGGGTCGCGTACGTCGACGTCGACGTGCACCACGGCGACGGGGTGGAGCGGATCTTCTGGGACGACCCCCGCGTGCTGACCGTCTCCCTGCACGAGACCGGCCAGATGCTCTTCCCCGGCACCGGCTTCCCCGAGGACCTCGGTGGGCCCGGGGCGGAGGGGTCGGCCGTCAACGTCGCCCTGCCGCCGGGCACGTCGGACGCCGGCTGGCTGCGCGCCTTCCACGCCGTCGTCCCGCCGCTGCTGCGCGAGTTCGACCCGGACGTGCTGGTCACCCAGCAGGGCTGCGACTCCCACGCCCAGGACCCGCTCGCCCACCTGATGCTCAGCGTCGACGGCCAGCGCGCGGCGTACCTCGCTCTCCACGACCTGGCCCACGAGGTCGCCGACGGACGGTGGGTGGCGACCGGGGGCGGCGGCTACGCCCTGGTCGAGGTCGTGCCCCGGGCGTGGACGCACCTGCTCGCCATCGTCGGCGGCGCGCCGCTCGACCCGCACCTGGAGACGCCGGGCGGCTGGCGCGAGCACGTGCGCGAGCGGCTGGACCGCACCGCGCCGTACCTCATGACCGACGGCCGTACGCCGGCCTACCGGGACTGGCGCGACGGGTACGACCCGGACACCTGGTTGGACCGGGCGATCCACGCCACCCGGATGGCTGCGTTCCCCTGCCACGGGCTGGACCCGATGCCCTGAGCGGGCGCGATCGCGGGGTCCGGTCGGTCGTGGCGCAAGCGGACACGCCGAGCGCCAGGATCTTTTTTCGTCTTCCCCTTCCCCACCAGTCACACGTGCCCCTATTCTCACCGGAGCGCGCCCGTGTGATCACCGCTGGGGAAGTCGGTGGCGGGCGCAGAGAAAGCACGGTGTGCCATGGCTGCCAACCCGCCCGGAGACATCTCCGACGCGAAGTTCCTGACCGTCGCCGAGGTGGCGGCGATGATGCGGGTCTCGAAGATGACCGTCTACCGCCTCGTCCACAACGGCGACCTCGCCGCGGTGCGCGTCGGCCGGTCCTTCCGGGTCCGCGAGGAGGACGCCAACGAGTACATTCGGCGCAGCTTCTACGACGCCGGCTGAGCTCGGCGCGCGCGCCGGCGGCACGACCGGCGACACGCTCGGCGAGGGGCCTGCGGGACCAGCCCGCGGTACCGATTCTGCGCAGTTCGGCACGGCGGATACGCTGTCCCGGTCCCTCGGGCGACTCCCGAGGTGACGCAAGGCTGTCGAAAGGTATCCCGTGGGTTCTGTCATCAAGAAGCGGCGCAAGCGCATGGCCAAGAAGAAGCACCGCAAGCTGCTGAAGAAGACGCGCGTCCAGCGTCGCAAGCTCGGCAAGTAGGCCTGCGCACGGCGGTGTGGTGACCAGCGGCCGGGTCGTGCTCGTCACCGGGGTCTCCCGAGACCTCGGTCGGCGCTTCGCGCGCTCGCTCGCCGCTGAGCCCTCCGTCGGACGCGTCATCGGCGTCGACGTCGTCCCCCCACGGGGGGACCTCGGCGACGTCTCCTTCGTGCGGGCGGACATCCGCAACCCGGTGATCGCCAAGATCATCGCCAAGGAGGACGTCGACACCGTCGTCCACATGAGCGTCATCTCCACCCCCGCCAGTGCCGGCGGGCGGGGGACGATGAAGGAGCTCAACGTCATCGGGACGATGCAGCTGCTCGCCGCGTGCCAGAAGGCGCCGAGCGTCCAGCACCTCGTCGTGAAGTCGACGACCACGGTGTACGGCGCCAGCAACCGCGACCCCGCCATGTTCACCGAGGACATGGAGCCCCGGCGCGCCCCGCGCAGCGGGTACGCCAAGGACGTCGCGGAGATCGAGGGGTACGTCCGCGGGTTCGCCCGCCGCCGCTCCGACGTGCGCGTCACCCAGCTGCGCTGCGCGAACGTGATCGGCCCGCACGTCACCAGCCCGATCACCTCCTTCTTCCGGCTGCCGGTCATCCCCACCGTCGTGGGCTACGACCCGCGCCTGCAGTTCCTCCACGAGGACGACCTGCTCGCGGTGCTGCGCCACGCCACCGTCGAGGACGTCCCCGGCACGTTCAACGTCGCCGGTGACGGCATCCTCATGCTCTCCCAGGCGGTACGCCGCCTGCGCCGGCCGAGCGTCGCGCTCCCGGGCTTCGCGGTCGGCAGCCTGGGCTCGGTGCTCCGGCAGGCCCGCCTCGCGGACTTCTCGCCCGAGCAGATCGCCTTCCTCACCTATGGGCGCGGCGTCGACACGACGCGGATGCGGTCGGTGCTCGGCTACGAGCCGGCCTACACCACCGCGGAGGCCTTCGCCGACTTCGGTCGCTCGTTGCCGCCGACCGGTGGGCACACCGAGCGGGTGCTCGGCGCCGTCCAGGACCAGCTCGAGCGCGGCGCGCTGGACCGCGGGCCGTCCCGGCCGCTGCCCGCGCCGCCGCCGTCGGTGCTGCCCCACCCGGCGGCGCCCGCGGCTCCAGGACCGACGACGGGGGCCGACCATGGGTGACGCCGAGATCATCCCGATCGGGACCCGCGGCCGACCCGGCCGCGGCACCGGCAAGCAGCCGTCCTCCGCCGCCCGCGACCTCGCCGGCGGGGCCCGCAAGCCGGCCCCCCGGCGTCCGGCGGCCGCGGAGGGTGACCGGCCCGACGGGCAGACGTCCGAGCAGGCCGCGGAGCAGGCCCCGACGCCGGCGGCCGTCCCGGTCGAGCCGGGCCCGGCCCCGGCCCCGCGCCCGCCGGTGACCACCGAGGAGCGCGACGCGCGCGGCGTACCCCTCTCCGACTGGCTGGCGGCCTTCCAGCACGCCGCCCGCGAGGTCTTCGGCCACCAGTGGGAGCCCCAGCTCGCCCGGCTGCTGGCGTTCCTGCGGCGCCGCGTGACCGGCGACTACGTCGTCGACGAGTACGGCTTCGACGAGGAGGTCACCCAGCGGTTCTTCATGGCCGCGCTGCGACCCGTCGCGGAGAAGTGGTTCCGCATCGAGCTGCGCGGGCTGGAGAACATCCCCGCCGAGGGCGGCGCCCTGGTCGTCTCCAACCACTCCGGCACCATCCCGGTCGACGGGCTGATGACGATGGTGTCGATCCACGACCACACCGGCCGCTTCCTGCGCCCGCTCGGCGCGGACCTGGTCTTCCGCACGCCCCTGCTGAGCACGCTCGCGCGCAAGGGCGGCGCGACCCTGGCCTGCAACGAGGACGCCGAGCGGATGCTGCGCGGCGGCGAGCTGGTCGGCGTGTGGCCCGAGGGCTTCAAGGGGATCGGCAAGCCCTACTCCGACCGCTACAAGCTGCAGCGCTTCGGTCGTGGCGGGTTCGTCTCAGCCGCGATCCGCACCGGCGTGCCGATCGTCCCGCTCTCCGTGGTCGGCGCCGAGGAGATCTACCCGCTCGTCGGCAACGTGCCGGCACTGGCGCGGCTGCTCGGCCTGCCCTACGTCCCGATCACGCCGCTCTTCCCCTGGCTCGGGCCGCTCGGTCTCGTCCCGCTGCCCTCGAAGTGGCTGCTGGAGTTCGGCGAGCCGGTCCGCACCGACGAGTACGACGAGGGCGCGGCCGACGACCCGATGCTGGTCTTCAACGTGACCGACCAGATCCGCGAGTCGATCCAGCAGACGCTCTACACCCTGCTGATGCAGCGGCAGTCCGTCTTCCGCTGACCCCGCTCGCGCGGGCCGCCGGTCCGACCCGTGGAGGCCCCGCGCGTCAGTCGGTCAGGGCTTCCCGGTCGGCTTCGGGGGCTGCAGGAGGCTGTCGACGAGGTCGCCGACACCGCCGAGCACGTCGTCGATGACCTCCGGCAGCGTCGTCGGGCCGGAGGTGGTCGTCCCGCCGCCCTTGCCGCCCTTCGTGCCGTCGTCCCCGCCGCCGTTGCCGCCGCCGAGCAGGCCGCCGACCACGTCGCCGAGGGTGGAGGGCCCGCTGCTCGGACCGGTCGACTGCCCGCCGCCACCGCCGACGAGCGGGGGCAGGGTCGGGGTGTCGGTCGGCGTGGTCTGGCCGCCGTCGGAGCGGACCTCGGCGCCCTCGCCCCGGTCGTCCGCGCCCGCGGCGCCGGAGCCCTTGCCGTTCCCCGAGCCGGGGGCGGGGGCACCGGCCTCGGTGGCCTTCGGGGGGACGAGCGCGCCGACGAGGCCGCCGAGGGCCTCCTCGACCGCCCGGACGGCGAAGGGCGGGATGACCGAGATGCCGTCGCCGCCGCAGACCGTGCAGAGCGCGGCCGCCTGGGCGTCGATCTGGGTGAGCAGCTGGGCGGCCTGGATGAGCGCGGGTCGGGCCCCCTCGGGGAGGACGGCCTCGAGGCCTGCGAGCGCGTCCATCGACTCGCCGGTGAAGTCGCGCAGCTCAGCGATCGCCTCGGCGTGGCCGTTGTCCTCGTAGTCGCTGATGAGGAGCTCGGAGGCGGCGCTCGCCTGGTCGCTGAACTCCGCCAGCGTCGTCGCGATCGTGTCGGTGGTGAGGGGCCCGGCGGCCTCCTCGGAGCGGGTGAGCTCCTCGACCTCGTGCAGGCGGTCCTCGGCGTTGGCCAGGAGTGCGCTGCCCTTCTGGCTGTCGCTCACGCTGAACCCGGTCTGGGCGTTCTCGATGGCCCGCTTGAGCGGGTAGAGGGTGTCGCCCGGGAGGGCGGACTGCGCCGCCATCGCCATCGACGTGGTGGCGCCGACGATGGCGAAGCCGCCGACGGCCGCGGCGATCCGACGGTCGCGGGCCGTGCGGCGCGGCGAGACGGTGAGCCGGCTCTCGACGTCCTTGCCCCCACGGGCGGGAGCGGCGACGAGCGCGGTGGCGGCCTCGGCGACGAGCCGCTCGCGCAGGTCGGCGACGAACGCCGGGCGCGGCTCGACCGGGGCGGTCGCCCGCAGGGCGCCCACCAGCTCGGCCAGCTGGACGGTCCGTGTGTCGTGCAGCTCGCGGGTCGAGGCGCCCTCGACCAGGGCGTCGAACTCCTCGGCGCGCCGTCGCGCCGCGAACACGGGGCTCATCGGATCAGTCCTGTCGTCTGGGTCGTGCCCGCGCCACGATGCGCAGGCACCCGGCACAACGACGGGTCGACGACGGAGGTTACGGGGCCCTCGACGCGGTGCGCGTCACGTGTCGCGAGGGCCGCCCGGGGGGCGCGGAGGTCAGTCACGGAGCCCCTCCGGCATCAGCTTGGCGAGGTTGCGGACGCCGCGCAGCTGCAGCTGCTTGACCGCCCCGTCGCTGCGTCCGAGGACCGCGGCGGTCTCGGCGATGCTCATCCCCTGGAGGAACCGCATCACCAGGCAGTCGCGCTGCTCGTCGGGCAGCTCGGTGAGCGCCTTGAGCAGGATCTCGTTGGTGAGACCGGCCAGCACCGCGGACTCCGGGCCCTCGGTGGCGTCGTCGTGCTGCCCCATGTCCTCGGTGGTCATCTCCAGGCGGGTCCGGCCGGCCTTGAAGTGGTCCGTGGCGAGGTTGCGGGCGATGGTCATCAGCCAGGCGCCGAAGTCCTTGCCCTGCCAGCGGAAGCTCTGCATCGAGCGCAGGGCGCGGAAGAAGGTCTCGGAGGTGAGGTCCTCGGCGAGCGCCACTGAGCGGGTGCGGTAGAAGAGGAAGCGGTAGACCGAGCCCTGGTAGTGGTCGTAGAGCAGCCCGAACGCGTCGGCGTCGCCGCCGCGGGCCAGCTCGACGAGGGCGATCAGCCGCGTCCGGTCGGCCTCGGACTCCTCCGAGGAGGTGGCCAGCGCGCCGTCGTCGTACGCCGGACCGGGCCCGTCGGGGGTGCCGAGGCCGCCGCCGGCGAGCGCCTCGGTGAGCAGGAGGTGGGGACCCACCTGGGGGCCGTCGGCCACCGCGAGGGCGGGGGTGCCGGCGAGCAGGCGCACGACCTCGGCGCGCAGGGCGTCGAGCCCGCGCGCGACGTCAGCACCGTCCCACGGCATCTGTGCAACCCCTCCCGGCCCGCAGCTCCCCCCGGAGCACCTCGATGGTAGGCCCGCACATCGCCGCCTGGGAACGAAATCACCCAAGACAGGTCCAGACCATCGACACGTGACCGACGCACTGCTGTTACCGGATGGTCACTTGTTCCGCCCGCGCAGCGCAACCCCCGCGGCGACGGTCCCGCTCGCGGCCCCGGCCACCGCGCCGAGCAGGAGGCCGGCGCGGGCGGCCTTGCGCCCGGTCCGGTAGTCGCGCACCCGCCAGCCCTGCTGGCGGGCGTGCGCCCGCAGCCGCGAGTCCGGGTTGATGGCGCACGGGTCGCCGACCAGCTCCAGCATCGGCAGGTCGTTGTAGGAGTCGGAGTACGCCGAGCAGCGAGCGAGGTCGAGCCCCTCGCGCGCCGCGAGGGCGCGGACCGCCTCGGCCTTCGCCGGGCCGTGCAGCATGTCGCCGACCAGCCGGCCGGTGTAGACGCCGTCGACGTGCTCGGCCACGGTGCCCATCGCGCCGGTCAGCCCGAGGCGCCGGGCGATGATCTGGGCGATCTCGATGGGGGCGGCGGTCACCAGCCACACCCGCTGGCCCTCGTCGAGGTGGAGCTGGGCCTGGGCCCGGGTGCCGGGCCAGATGCGGTGCGCCATCGCCTCCTCGAAGATCTCCTCGCCCAGCTCCTGCAGCTCGGTCACGGTGTGCCCCGCGATGAAGCTCAGCGCCGAGCTGCGGGCCTCGGCGACGTGGTCGGGGTCCTCCACGCCGACCAGGCGGAAGTAGGCCTGCTTCCACGCGGCACCGAGGATCTCGCGGCTGGTGAAGAAGTCGCGCCGGTGCAGCCCGCGCGCGAGGTGGAAGATGCTCGCGCCCTGCATGACGGTGTTGTCGACGTCGAAGAAGGCCGCCGCGCTCGGGTCCGCCGGCTGGTGGAGGGCCCGCTCGACCTCGGCGGCCGAGGCGGCCGCCTCGCCCGCGAGGGCGGACCGCTGGCGCAGGTCCAGGGGGATCCGGGGGCGCTCGGGCGGGCTCACGCGGGTCAGCGTAGACCTGCACGCGGACGCCCACGGGGCCTCGCGCGGTGTGGAAGTATCCGTCCATGCCTGCCTCGTCCGGTCCGTCCGTGGGAACCGCCCGGCGCGCCCAGGACGTGGCCGACCTGGTGGCGGTCGCCGCGCGCGAGAACCCCGACAAGCTCGCGCTCGTGGAGGCCGGCGGTCGCAGCGTCACCTGGGCGGAGCTGGACGATGAGGTCGGCCGGGTCGCCACCGGGCTGGGCGCCGCCGGTGTGGTGGCCGGGCACCGGGTGATGCTCGTGCTGGGCAACCGGATCGAGTTCGTGACCAGCTACCTCGGGGTGCTGCGCGCCCAGGCGGTCGCCGTCCCGGTCAACCCGGGCTCGACCTCCGGGGAGCTGGCCCGCGTGCTCGCCGACTCCGGGTCCCGGATGGTGCTCGCCGAGCCCGGCACCGTCCGCGCGGTGCGCGACGCCCTGCTCGACCCCGCCGGACCGGCCACCGCGCCCCGGCTGGTCGTCGTCGGCGGCACGCTGCAGCCCGGCGAGCGCTCCTACGACCACCTGCGCGCCGACCGGGCGCGCCCTGTCCCCCCGCTGCAGGACCCCGAGAAGCTGGCGGCCCTCCTCTACACCAGCGGCACGTCGGGCCGCCCGCGCGCCGCGATGCTCACCCACCGGGCGCTGCTCGCGAACATCGAGCAGGTCGCGGGGGTCGAGCCGCCGATGATCCACGGCGACGACGTGGTGCTCGGCGTGCTCCCGCTCTTCCACGTCTACGGCCTCAACGCCGTGCTCGGCGGCGTGCTGCGCCACCGCGCGAAGCTCGTGCTCGTCGACCGGTTCGACCCCGACGGCACGCTCGACCTGGTCGAGGACGAGGCCTGCAGCGTCGTGCCGGTCGCGCCTCCCGTCTTCGCCCACTGGCGCGGGGTCGACGGCCTGGCCGAGCGGCTCGGCCCGGTCCGGCTGGTGCTCTCGGGCTCGGCGCCGCTCGCCCCTGAGGTGGTCGAGGAGTTCACCGCGACGACCGGAGTGCCGGTGCACCAGGGCTACGGCCTGACCGAGGCGGCGCCCGTGGTGACCAGCACGCTGTGCTCGAGCGCGCCGGCGCCGGCCTCGGTCGGCGCGCCGCTGCCCGGCATCGAGGTCCGGCTCGTCGATGCCGCCGGCCGTCCCGTCGAGGGCGACCCCGGCGAGATCCAGGTGCGCGGAGACAACCTGTTCAGCGGCTACTGGCCCGACGGCGCGGACGGGCCGGCCCCCGACGGCTGGTGGAGCACCGGCGACGTCGGCATCCTCGACGAGGCCGGCGACCTGACCCTGGTCGACCGGGTCAAGGAGGTCGTCATCGTCTCGGGCTTCAACGTCTTCCCGGTCGAGGTCGAGGACGTCCTCAAGGAGGTCCCCGGCGTCGCCGAGGCCGCAGTCATCGGCACGCCGGACGACGTCTCCGGCGAGGCGGTCGTGGCGTACGTCGTGGCCGCCGCGGACGCCGACCCCGCGACGGTCGAGCGGGCCGCGGTCGAGCGCTGCGCGGCCCGGCTGGCGCCGTACAAGCGTCCGAGCCGGGTGGAGGTCGTCGCCGAGCTGCCCCTGACCGTGACCGGCAAGGTGCAGAAGGGGCGGCTGCGCCAGATCGAGCGCCGCCGCACGCTGGGGCTCCTGGAGTGAGGCCGGCGCGATGAGGTGCGCCCGATGAGGTGCGCCCGATGAGGTGGGGGCGGCGGCAGGCGGGGCCGCGGGTCACGCTCTACTCCAAGCCCGGCTGCCACCTGTGCGACGACGCCCGCGCGGTCGTCGCGCGGGTCTGCGGCGAGGTGGGGGAGACCTACGTCGAGCACTCGATCCTGGAGGACCCCGACCTCCTCGAGCGGTACGGCGAGGAGATCCCGGTCGTGCTCGTCGACGGCCGGCAGCACACCTTCTGGCGGGTGGACGCCGAGCGGCTCCGCGCCGCGCTCACCCCCGGCTGACCTGCGGCGCGGGCGTCCGTCGACCCCCGTGCGTGTTGGGCTTCTCACATGTGCTAGGCCAGGGGCCCTCGACGGCCCTCGTCCGTTTTGTTCTCCCGTTCACAAACTCCTACAGTGGCTGGGCCGCTGTGCGAATCCGGGCCCGGAACGGCCCCCGCCACGGCATGGCTGGGAAGAGCTGCACGTGACTGCACGGACTTCGACCGAGAGTGCTCGGGACATCCCCGAGGCGACGGTCGCGCGACTCCCCGTCTACCTCCGTGCGCTGACGGCCCTCTCCGAGGCCGGCACCGTCACGTGCTCGAGCGAGGCCCTCGCCGCGGCGGCTGGTGTCAACAGCGCCAAGCTGCGCAAGGACCTCTCCTACCTCGGGTCCTACGGCACCCGCGGGGTCGGCTACGACGTCGACTACCTGCGCTACCAGATCGCCCGCGAGATCGGCGTGACCCAGGACTGGCCCGTGGTCATCGTCGGCATCGGCAACCTGGGCCACGCGCTGGCCAACTACTCCGGCTTCAGCAGCCGCGGCTTCCGCACCGTCGCGCTGCTCGACGCCGACCCGGCACGCCACGGCGAGGTGGTGGCCGGGATCGAGGTGCAGCCGTTCTCCGACCTCGAGTCGATCGTCGCCGAGCACGGCGTCGCCATCGGTGTCATCGCCACCCCGGCGGTCGCGGCCCAGGCCGTCGCCGACCGGATGGTGGCGTGCGGCATCACCAGCATCCTCAACTTCGCGGCCGGCGTCCTCTCGGTGCCGACCGGGGTCGACGTACGCAAGGTCGACCTCTCCGTCGAGCTGCAGGTCCTCGCCTACCACGAGCAGCGCAAGGCCCAGGGAGAACTCTCGTGAGCGTCCTCGTCGTCGGCATCTCCCACAACACCGCACCGGTGGCGCTGCTCGAGCGGCTCGCCATGTCGCGCGACGAGGTGCCCAAGCTGATCCACGACGCGTCCACGTGCGCGCACGTCAACGAGGCGACGGTCATCGCGACCTGCAACCGCCTCGAGCTGTACGCCGACGTCGACCGCTTCCACGGCTCGGTCGAGGAGCTGTCCACCCTGTTGGTCGACCGCGCGGGCGAGACGACCGCGGGGATGCTGCCGCACCTCTACGTGCACTACGACGACGGCGCGGTCTCCCACCTCTTCCAGGTCGCCGCCGGCCTCGACTCCATGGCCGTCGGCGAGGGCCAGATCCTGGGCCAGACCCGCGAGGCCCTGCGGCTGGGCCAGGAGCTCGGCACCGTCGGGTCCGCCCTCAACGTCCTGTTCCAGCAGGCGCTGCGCGTCGGCAAGCGCTCGCGCGCCGAGACCGGCATCGACCGGGCGGCGCCATCGCTGGTCACCGCGGCGCTCGAGCGCGTCGGCGACGGCGCGCAGGGCGGCACGGGGGGCGGCCCCGGGGACGGCCCGGAGGGCGACCTGCGCGCGTCGGTCCACGGCAAGCGCGTCGTGGTCGTCGGCGCCGGCGCGATGGCCGGCCTCGCGACCGCGACGGTCGCCCGGCTCGGCGCCGAGGACATCGTGGTCGTCAACCGCTCCGCCGAGCGGGCCGCACGCCTGGCCGAGGAGCACGGTGCCCGCCCGGCGCTGCTCGCCGACCTCGGCGCGGAGCTCGCCGAGGCCGACCTCGTCGTGACCTGCGCCGGCGCGACCGGGGTCCTGGTCACCGCCGACATGGTGGCCTCCCGCCCGGTCCAGCGCCCGATCTCGTTCGTCGACCTCGCCCTGCCGCACGACGTCGACCCGGCGGTCGCCGACCTCCCCGGCGTCACCCTCGTCGACCTCGCCTCGCTCGCCGAGGCGCTGCACGCCTCCGAGGCGGGCCGCGAGGTGCTCGAGGTGCGCCGGATCGTCACCGAGGAGGTCGGTGCGTTCCTGGCCGCCCGCCGCAGCGCCAGCGTCACCCCGACCGTGGTCGCCCTCCGGTCGATGGCGACCTCGGTCGTCGACGCCGAGATGACGCGCCTGGACCACCGCCTGCCCGACCTCGACCCCGCCACCCGCGCCGAGGTGCTGCACACCGTCCGCCGGGTCGCCGACAAGCTGCTCCACGAGCCGACCGTCCGGGTCAAGGAGCTGGCCAACGAGACCGGCGCGGTGTCGTACGCCGCGGCGCTGGCCGAGCTGTTCGCGCTCGACCCCGAGGCGGTCACCGCGGTGACCCGGCCGGAGGGGTTGGCGTGACCGACCCCATCCGCGTCGGGACCCGCGCGTCCCTCCTCGCCACGACCCAGAGCGGCCACGTCGCCGACATGATCCGCGAGCGGCTCGGCCGTGAGGTCGAGCTCGTCGAGGTCCGCACCGACGGCGACCGCAGCCAGGCGGCGGGCACCCCGCTCGCCGCGGCCGGTGGCGTCGGGGTCTTCGTCGCCGCGCTCCGCGACGCGCTCGTCGCCGGCGACGTCGACGTCGCCGTGCACTCGCTCAAGGACATCCCGACCTACCCCACCCCGGGGATCACGCTGGCCGCCGTGCCGGTGCGCGAGGACCCGCGCGACGTCGTCGTGGCGCGCGACGGGCTGACCCTCGGCGAGCTCCCGGTGGGGTCCCGCGTCGGCACCGGCTCCCCGCGCCGCGTCGCCCAGCTGCACGCGCTCGGCCTCGGTTTGGACCTGGTCGGCGTGCGTGGCAACGTCGACACCCGGATCGCCAAGGTCCGCAGTGGCGAGTACGACGCCGTCGTCCTCGCCCGCGCGGGCCTGGCCCGGATCGGACGGCTCGAGGAGGCGACCGAGGTGCTCGACCCGCTGCAGGTGCTGCCCGCCCCCGGGCAGGGCGCCCTCGCGATCGAGTGCCGCAGCGACGACCCGCTGCTCGCCGAGCTCGTCCTCCTCGAGCACCACGCGACGCGCGCCGCGGTCGACGCCGAGCGCGCCGTCCTGGCGACGCTCGAGGGCGGCTGCACCGCCCCGATCGGCGCGCTCGCCGACGTCGTGGAGGGCGAGGACGGCGACGAGCTGTGGGTGCGGGCCGTGGCGCTCTCGCCCGACGGGGCGCTCTCGGTGCGGATGTCCGCCTCCGGGACCCTCGCCGACGCCGTCGGCGTCGGCACCCGGCTCGCCGGCGAGATGCTCGCCGACGGCGCCGCGGACCTCGACCCCCAGCAGTACCAGCAATCCCAGCACGACCAGCACGGCCAGCCACGACTCGAGCCAGAACAGGTGCGCAACGCATGACCCGAGGCAAGACCACCACCGCCACCACCACGCCCGGTTGGGTGTCGTTCGTCGGGAGCGGGCCGGGCGACCCGGACCTGCTGACCGTGCGCGCCGTGGAGCTGATCCGCCAGGCCGACGTCGTCGTGACCGAGGCGCCCGAGCACGTCACGCTCGTCCGCTCGCTGCTCGGCCTGCCCGAGCCGGTCGAGGGGCAGGAGACCGGCGAGCCGGTCGGTCCCGAGATCGTCGACGGCGGCTTCGGCGAGGACGGCCAGCCGCTGACCCACGCCGCCCGGGCCAAGGTCGTGGTCAAGCAGGCCAAGCGCGGGCTCCGCGTGGCGCGCCTGATGACCGGCGACCCGTTCCTCTACGCCTCCGGGCCCGAGGAGGCGCAGGCCTGCGCCAAGGCGTGCATCCCCTTCGAGGTCGTCCCCGGTGTCTCCTCGGTCAGCGCGGTCCCGGCGTACGCCGGCATCCCGCTCACCACCAAGGACCACCGCGAGATGGCGGTCGTGACCTGTGGCGACAAGGTCGACTGGACGCAGTACGCCGACGACCGCACGCTGGTGCTGCTCTCGGCCGTCGGCCAGATCGGTGAGATCGCCAAGGCGCTCGTCGCCGCCGGCCGAAGCCCGCAGACGCCGGTCGCGATGACCCGGGTCGGCACCACCACCGGCCAGTCGACGGTCTGCTCGACCCTCGCCGACATCGCCGCCGACGCCCGCGCCGCGCGGATGGCCCCGCCCGCCATCACCGTCGTCGGCGACGTGGTCGACCTGCGCCAGACGCTGTCGTGGTTCGAGACCAAGCCGCTGTTCGGCTGGCGCGTGCTCGTCCCGCGCACCAAGGACCAGGCCGGCGTGCTCTCTGCCCGCCTGCGCGGCTACGGCGCGGTGCCCGAGGAGGTGCCGACGATCTCCGTCGAGCCGCCGCGGAACCCCCTGCAGATGGACAAGGCCGTCCGCGGCCTCGTCGAGGGCCGCTACGAGTGGATCGCCTTCACCTCGGTGAACGCGGTCAAGGCGGTCCGGGAGAAGTTCGAGGAGTACGGCCTCGACGCGCGTGCCTTCTCCGGGCTGAAGATCGCGGCGGTCGGCGACAAGACCGCCCAGGCGATCGCTGCCTGGGGCCTGCGCGCGGACCTGGTGCCGACCGGCGAGCAGTCCGCGGCCGGCCTGCTCGAGGTGTGGCCGGAGTACGACGAGGTGCTCGACCCGATCAACCGGGTCTTCCTGCCCCGCGCCGACATCGCCACCGAGAACCTCGTCGCCGGCCTGGTGGACCTCGGCTGGGAGTGCGACGACGTGACGGCGTACCGCACCGTCCGCGCCACCCCGCCGCCGGCGCCGGTGCGCGACGCGATCAAGACCGGCAAGTTCGACGCGGTCGTCTTCACCTCCTCCTCGACGGTGCGCAACCTGGTCGGCATCGCCGGCAAGCCGCACCCCTCGACGGTCATCGCGGTCATCGGCCCGCAGACCGCCAAGACCGCCGAGGAGCACGGCCTCCGGGTCGACGTGATGGCGCCCAAGCCGGACGTCGAGGTGCTCGTCGACGCGCTCGCCGACTTCGGCGCGAGCCGCCGGGCGAGCATGCTCGAGGCCGGCCAGCCGGTCACGCGCCCCTCGGAGCGCAAGCCGTCGGCCCGCCGGACCAAGGCGACGTCCTCGCGATGACCGAGGCCGCTCCCGAGACCGGCTCGCTGCGTCCCGTCGTCCGGCCGCGGCGCCTGCGCACCACGCCGGCGCTGCGGCGGATGGTGGCGGAGACCTCCCTCGAGGCGCGCCAGCTCGTGCTGCCGCTCTTCGTGCGCGAGGGGCTCGACGCGCCGGTGCCGATCTCCTCGATGCCCGGCGTCGTCCAGCACTCCCGCTCCTCCCTCCTCGGTGCGGTCGCCGAGGCGGCCGAGCTGGGTCTCGGCGGCGTCATGCTCTTCGGCATCCCCGAGTCCAAGGACGCCACCGGGTCGGGCGCGATCGACCCCGCCGGCATCCTGAACCTCGCGATCACCGACGTGGTGGCCGAGGTCGGTGACGCGCTCACCGTGATGAGCGACCTGTGCCTCGACGAGTTCACCGACCACGGCCACTGCGGGCTGCTGACCCCCGACGGTCGCGTCGACAACGACCGGACGCTGGAGCGGTACGCCGAGATGGCCCTCGCCCAGGCCGACGCGGGGGTCGACATGGTCGGCCCCAGCGGGATGATGGACGGCCAGGTCGCGGTCGTCCGCGCCGCCCTGGACGCCGCCGAGCACACCGACGTCTCGGTGCTGGCCTACTCCGCGAAGTACGCCTCGGCCTTCTTCGGGCCCTTCCGCGAGGCCGTCGACTCCTCCCTGGTCGGGGACCGGCGCACCTACCAGCAGGACCCGGCCAACGCCGTCGAGGGCGTGCGCGAGGCGCTGCTCGACGTCGAGCAGGGCGCGGACCTGGTGATGGTCAAGCCGGCGCTGTCCTACCTCGACGTCGTGCACCGCGTGCGGGACGCCGTCGACGTGCCGGTCGCGGCGTACAACGTCTCGGGCGAGTACGCAATGCTCGAGGCCGCCGCGGCCCAGGGCTGGATCGACCGGGAGCCGGCGATCATCGAGGCGCTCACCTCGATCCGCCGGGCCGGCGCCGACGTCGTGCTGACCTACTGGGCCGCCGAGGCCGCTCGCCTGCTGCGCTGAGGGCCGGGCCCCGGCCCGGTCCTCCGCGCGGCGAGCGGCCCGGCCGGTCGCTCACGCCCAGGCGACGGCGGCCTCGGCGTCGAGGCGGGGGAGCCGGTCGAACCAGGCGCCCTCCCCGGGGTGGCCGATGTTCACGACGAGCAGCGTCCGCCAGCGGCCGTCGCCGAAGAACGCCGCGTCGATGCCCGCGGCGTCGAACCCGGCCATCGGGCCGGCGGCCAGGCCGGCCGCCCGCACGGCGAGGATGAACGTGCCGATCTGCAGGGTGGCGCTGAAGCGGCCCATGCCCTCGCGCATGCCGGGGTCGGCCTCGAGGGCGTCCTGCATCTCGGGCCGGATCGGGAAGACCGTCGGCACGTGCTCGTGGAAGCGGGTGTCCCACGCGAGGACGGCGACGGCCGGCGCCGACCGCGTCTTGGCGCGGTTGCCCTCGCTCATGTGCCCGGCGAGCTCCTCCTTGGCCTCGGGCGTGCGGACGAACAGCACGCGCAGCGGCTGCAGGTTGGCGGCGCTCGGGCCCATCTTGGCGAGGTCGTAGACCTCGCGGAGCTCCTCGTCGGTGACGGGGACGGGAGCGAAGGTGTTGGCGGTGCGGGCGTCGGTGAAGAGCGCGGCGCGGCCGCGCTTGTCGAGGGGGGCGAGGGTGGCGGGCTCGGTGTGGACGGTCATGGCGGCTTCCGATCGTCGAAGGGCTGCTACGGAATGAAAGGTTACTAGGAAAACCGTAGCAGCATCGGTCGTGCGAGCGGGGTTAGGCTGTCTGCATGGGTGAGACGGGGACCGAGCACGAGCCGCGCGCGTGCGACGCGGCGCTGGCCCGCGCCTTCGGCTTCCTCGGCAAGCGGTGGAACGGCGTGCTGCTGGCCACGCTGCTGCGCGGCTCCTCCGGCTTCGCCGACATCCGGCGCAACGTGCCGGGCATCAGCGACTCGATGCTCTCCGACCGGCTCGCCGAGCTCACCGGTGCCGGGCTGGTCAGCCGCAGCGTCAACCCCGGGCCGCCGACGTCGGTCACCTACGAGCTCACCGACGCCGGCCGGGCGCTCGCCCCCGCGCTGTCCGCCCTCACCGACTGGGCGCGGGACAACCTGCCGCCCCAGCGCTGCGCCGGCTCCTGACCGGGCCCCGGGCCGCAGCTCGGGGCTGCCGTGCCGCGGGAGGGGCACCGGTGGAGCGACCCCGAGAACCCAGGAGGACGCATGGCGACGATGCTGGCCGGACGGCTGAACACCAGGACCCACGAGCTCACGATGACCGAGGTGCCGGTGCCCGAGCCGGGCCACGGCGAGGTGCGGATCAAGGTGGAGGCGGCCGGCGTGTGCCTGTCCGACGTGCACCTGGTCGACGGGACCCTGAACCCGCTGTTCCTCCCCGGTGACGAGGTGACCCTCGGGCACGAGGTGGCCGGCACCGTCGAGGCGCTCGGGCCGGGTGTCGTCGGCGTCACCGAGGGCCAGCGCGTCCTGCTGCAGGCCGGGCAGGAGCACCACGACGGCACGGTCCTGACCCGCGGCGTCGACTACGACGGCGGCTGGGCCGAGTACGCCCTGGCCCGCCAGGACACGGTGGTGCCGATCCCCGACTCGCTCCCGTTCGACCAGGCGTGCATCGTCCCGGACGCCGTCTCGACGCCGTGGGCGGCGGTCACCGCGACCGCCGCCACCGAGCCCGGCGAGGCCGTCGGCGTGTGGGGCCTCGGCGGCCTCGGCACCCACGGGGTCCAGCTGCTCCGCCTCGTCGGGGCGGCGCCGATCATCGCCGTCGACCCGGTGGCCGCGGCACGCGACCGCGCCCTGGAGTTCGGTGCCGACGTCGCGCTCGACCCGACGGCGCCGGACTTCGCCGACGCGGTCCGGGCGGCGACCGGCGGGCTGGGGCTCTCGGTGGCCTTCGACTTCGCCGGCGCCGCGCCGGTGCGCGAGCAGGCGCTCGCCGCACTGGGGGCCCGCGGCCGGCTGGTGCTCGTCGGCCTGGCCGGCACGCCGGTGACCATCCCGAACGACACGGTCTTCACCTACTTCCAGCAGCGTGTGCTGGGCTCCTACGGCTCCGAGCCGCAGCACGTCGTGCGCCTGGTCCACCTCGCGGCGCACGGCCGGCTCGACCTGAGCCGCTCGATCACCGAGGTGCTGCCGCTCGCCGACGCCCCGCGGGCGTTGGAGCGCCTGCAGCGCAAGGAGGGCAACCCGATCCGGCTGGTGCTCAAGCCCTGAGGAACGGGCCGGTCCGCCCGCCGACGTGACGAGGGCCCCGCACGGCGTACGTGCGGGGCCCTCGAGCACGGGGGACTAGGAGGTGTAGTCCTTCACGCACTGGTCGAACGGGTCGTCCTTCTTGAACAGGTTGTCGACGTAGCCGTCCAGCGCGCACTGCACGATGGCCTGGGCGACGCTGAGGACGCCGTCGACGGTGCCGACGCCGGTGGAGGGCAGCGGGGGCAGCGACGGCGTCGGGAGGCCGGGGACGCCGAGCCCGCCCTTCGGGCCGTCGCCCTTGCCGCCGTCGTCCTGGCCGGTGTCCCCGCCGGTGCCGGTGCCCGGCTGGGGCTGCGGCGCCGTGGAGGGCTCGGGGGAGGTCGAGGGGCCGGCGGACGGCGCGATGACCGTCTCGCCGCCACCGCCCTGCGGGCCACCGCCCACCGGGCCGGCGCCCGGCCCGGGGACGACCGGCGCGGGGGAGGGAGCGATGACGCCCGCGGCCGCGGTGCCGTTCGGGATCGACATGAAGTCGCCCTCGAGGTAGGCGTCCATGATCGAGAGGACCAGCGAGACGTAGCTGCTGGAGTGGTTGTAGCGGTAGACCGCGGCGCGGCGGCCGGAGTCGGTGGAGAGGTCGTCGCCACCGGAGCACAGGTAGACGGCGGTCGCGAGGGCGGCGTCGTCGATGTCCTGGGGGTTGCGCTGGGAGTCGCCGTCGGCGTCGACGCCCACGACCGACCACGTCGAGGGGATGAACTGCATCGGGCCGACCGCCCGGTCCCAGACGCCGTCGTTGTCGAACTGGCCGGCGTCGGTGTCGCGGATCGACTGGGTGTCGTTCTTGCCGTTCAGCGCGATGCCGTAGATGCCCGGGGTGGCCACGCCGTCGTCGTCGAGCGCGTTGCCGCCGTACCGGCCGTGGTCGGACTCCACCCGGCCGATGGCCGCGACCAGCTGCCAGGCGAGGTTGCAGGACTTGTCGGCGGAGTTGATGACCGTCTCGGCCCGCTGGTAGGCGGCGAGGGCCGCGGAGGGGATCGCGTTCGTCGAGGCCGTGCGGACGACCTCGGTCTTGTCGCCCTGGACCCCGGGGGCCACCGAGCCGGCCGCACCGGAGGAGACGCTCGCGGGTGCCTCGATGGCCTCGGTCGGGACCGAGGTGCCGTCGGGCAGGGACTCGGACGCCGGGGTCTCCGCGGACACCGTGACGGGGGCTCCCACGCCCGCCAGGCTCGCGGTCCACGCGGTCGAGAGGACGGCGAGGGGCACCAGGGCCGTCGCTCGCTGCCAGCGACCGAAACGCTTCACGGACATAAGGGGTTCTCTCCCGGTAGTAGCCGACCCGACCGCTCTCCCTCGACGGGCGGGTGTGACGTCCACAACGAAGAGTGTCACAGCGGGGTTACGCGTGTGTCCGCTTCGTGGACGCCGGGCCGCCCTCGTGCGCGGCCCGAGCGCAGGTTGCCCAACACGGTGTCGCGTGAAACCGGTCACTCGCGCGAGCCGGGCGTGGCGCACCCGACATGGCGCGTTTCGCCTCCTCGGCGACAATGGTCGGGTGCCTCTCGACACCGCTGCCTCCGCCGACCTGTTCGCGCGTGCCCGTGCGGTGACCCCCGGCGGGGTGAACTCGCCGGTGCGCGCCTTCAACGCGGTGGGCGGCACCCCCCGGTTCATCCGCTCGGCCGCCGGTGCCTGGCTGACCGACCACGACGGCAACGAGTACGTCGACCTCATCTGCTCCTGGGGGCCGATGCTGCTGGGCCACGCCCACCCCGAGGTCCTGGCGGCCGTCCAGGCCGCGGTCGCGCGCGGCACGTCGTACGGCACGCCGACCGAGCCGGAGGTCGAGCTGGCCGAGGAGATCGTCGCCCGCACGCCGGTCGACCGGGTCCGGTTCGTCTCCTCCGGCACCGAGGCCACCATGTCCGCGATCCGGCTGGCCCGCGGCTTCACCGACCGCGACGTGGTGGTGAAGTTCGCCGGCTGCTACCACGGCCACGTCGACCCGCTGCTCGCCTCGGCCGGCTCCGGCCTCGCGACGTTCGCGGTGCCCGGCACCCCCGGTGTGCCGACCTCCTCGACCGAGCTGACGCTGGTCCTGCCCTACAACGACCGGGCCGCGGTCGAGAAGGTCTTCGCCGAGCACGGCGAGCGGATCGCCTGCCTGGTCACGGAGGCGGCGCCGGGCAACATGGGCGTGGTCCCGCCCGAGCCCGGCTTCAACGAGTTCCTCGCCCGGACCTGCGCCCAGCACGGTGCGCTGTTCGTCAGCGACGAGGTGATGACCGGCTTCCGGGCCTCGCGCCAGGGCCAGTGGGGCCTGGACGGCGCGCACGAGGGCTGGCGCCCCGACCTGGTCACCTTCGGCAAGGTGATGGGCGGCGGCTTCCCGGCCGCGGCGTTCGGCGGGCGCGCCGACGTGATGGGCCACCTCGCGCCGGAGGGGCCGGTCTACCAGGCCGGCACGCTCTCGGGGAACCCGATCGCCACCACCGCCGGCCTCACCACCCTGCGCCTCGCGACCGAGGAGGTCTACGACCACGTCGGCCGGGCCGCGGACGTCATCAAGGGCGCCGCCGGCGAGGCGCTGGCCGCGGCGGGTGTGCCGCACACGGTGCAGTCCACCGGCACGATGTTCTCGGTCTTCCTCACCGAGGGGCCCGTGCGCGACTTCGAGGACGCCTCGCGCACCTCGGCCGCCGGGTACGCCGCGTTCTTCCACGCCATGCTCGAGCGCCACGTCTACCTCCCGCCCTCGGCGTACGAGGCGTGGTTCCTTTCCTCGGCCCACGACGACCGGGCCGTCTCGACGGTCCTCGACGCGCTGCCGCACGCCGCCCGCGCCGCGGCGGCCGCGATGGACACCGCCGGGGGCGCACGATGAGCGGCACCCCGGACACCGTCGTCCACCTCCTGCGCCACGGCGAGGTCCACAACCCCCAGGGCTTGCTCTACGGGCGCCGCGACGGGTTCCACCTCTCCGACCTGGGCCGGCAGATGGCCGAGAAGGTCGCCGGCGCCCTGCAGGACCGCGACATCGTCCACCTGCGCGTCTCCCCGCTGGAGCGGGTCCGCGAGACCGCGCAGCCGCTCGCGCTGGCCCGCGGGCTGGAGCCGGTCGTCGACGAGCGCGTCATCGAGTCCAGCAACGTCTTCGAGGGCGCCCAGTTCGGCGGCAGGGGCAACGCGCTCCGGGACCCGCGGAACTGGCGTCACCTGTGGAACCCGGCGCGCCCCTCGTGGGGCGAGCCCTACAAGCAGGTCGTCGCCCGGATGATGTCGGCCGTGCACGACGCGCGGCTGGCCGCGGAGGGGCACGAGGCGGTCGTCGTCTCCCACCAGCTGCCGATCTGGATCACCCGCCTGCACGTCGAGCGACGCTCGTTCCTGCACGACCCGCGCAAGCGGCAGTGCACGCTGTGCTCGGTGACCTCGCTCCACTTCGTCGGCGACCGGGTCGCCCAGGTCTCCTACAGCGAGCCCGCCGGCGACCTCATCCCGGTCCAGGACAAGCAGTCGCCGTTCTCGGCGGGCGGCGCGCCCGAGGAGAAACGGCCCCCCGCATGACGTCCCACGCACCCCGCGCCCGGCCCCGGGTCCGCCGCACCGTCGCCCTCGCCGCGCTGGTGGGGGTGGCGACCCTCGGCCCGGCGCTGAGCGGGTGCACCGAGACCGAGGGCACCGGCAACAAGGGGTACGTCACCGGTGACGGCCAGGTGACGGTCCTGGAGCCCGACGAGCGCGACGCGCCGGTCGAGCTGTCCGGGGAGGACCTCGCGGGCGAGGAGGTGGACCTCGCCGACCTGCGCGGCGAGCCGGTCGTGCTGCCGGTGTGGGGCTCCTGGTGCGTGCCCTGCCGCGCCGAGGCGCCCGACGTCGTCGCGGCGGCCGAGGAGCTCGAGGACACCGCCAGCTTCGTCGGCGTCAACATCCGCGACAACGAGGGCTCCGCCCGCGGCTTCGAGCGTGAGTTCGACGTGCCGTACCCCTCGATCGTCGACGACGGCACCGCGCTGGTGTCGTTCCCGGGCACCCTCACGCCCCAGACCGTGCCGGCGTTCGTGGTGCTCGACGAGGAGGGCCGCGTCGCCGCGAGCATCCTCGGCGAGCTGCCGTCCACCCAGACGCTGGTCGACCTCGTCGACGAGGTGCGCGGCGGCGAGCAGGACGCAGGCGGGGCCGCCCGTGGCTGACTGGTTCCGCGACCAGGCCTTGTCCGGGTCGCTGGTCCTCGCCGTGCCCGTCGCCCTCGTGGCGGGCCTGGTCTCGTTCTTCTCCCCGTGCGTCATCCCGCTGCTGCCCGGCTACCTCTCCTACGCCACCGGGCTGTCCGGCGCGGACCTGGCCAGCGGCGAGGCGGAGACGCGCCGCGGCCGGATGCTGCTCGGCTCGGTGCTGTTCGTGCTCGGCTTCGCCGTGGTGTTCGTCGCCCTCGGCGCGCTCACCGGGCAGGTCGGCTACTGGCTGGTGACCTGGCGCCGCGAGCTCACCGTCGTGCTCGGCCTGCTCACGATCGTCCTGGGGCTGAGCTTCGCCGGGGCGGTCCCGCTGCTCCAGCGCGACTGGCGGATCCACCGCGTCCCCGCGGTGGGGCTCGCCGCTGCGCCGCTCCTCGGCTTCCTGTTCGGCCTCGGCTGGACCCCCTGCATCGGCCCGACGCTGGCCGCCATCTCCACCCTGTCGGTGAACGAGGCGACCGCGGGCCGGGGCGCCCTGCTGTCGGGCTTCTACGCCTTCGGCCTCGGCATCCCGTTCATCCTCGCGGGCCTGGCCTACCGGCGTGCGCTCGGTGCGTTCGCGTGGTTCCGCCGGCACCAGACGCTGGTCGTCAGGATCGGCGGCGGCATGCTCGTCGTCGTCGGCGTCCTCCTGGTCACCGGCTGGTGGGACCAGGCCGTCACCTGGGTGCAGACCGAGGTCGTCTCCTCCACGAGGACGTCGGTGTGAGCGACCCCCGCGAGACCCAGTACGAGACCTCGCCCGCCGGCCGGCGCGCCGGCGAGCTCACCTTCCGCGAGCTGCTCCGCTTCGGCTGGCGCCAGATCACCTCGATGCGCACCGCGCTGGTGCTGCTCCTGCTGCTGGCGCTCGCCGCCGTGCCCGGCTCGATCGTCCCGCAGGAGGGCGTCGACGCCCTGGCCTCCTCGCGCTGGCAGGAGGACCACCCGAGGCTCGCGCCGGTCTACGAGAAGCTCGGGCTCTTCGACGTCTACGGCTCGGTGTGGTTCTCCGCGATCTACCTGCTGCTGATGCTCTCGCTGGTCGGCTGCATCGTGCCCCGCACGATCGTCTACTGGCGCGCGATGCGCGCCCAGCCGCCCCGCGCCCCCCGGAACCTCTCCCGCCTGCCCGACGCCACGTCGTACCGCACCCACGAGAGCGTCGAGGAGGTGCTCGCCCGCGCCCGCACCGTGCTCGGTCGTCGCCACCGGGTGCGCAGGGCCGACGACGGCGCGACCGCCACCGAGGGCGCGGTCAGCGCGGAGCGCGGCTTCCTGCGCGAGGCCGGCAACCTGCTCTTCCACCTCTCGGTCGTGGTGGTGCTCGTCGGCTTCGCCGTCGGCGGCCTGTTCGGCTACAAGGGCGGCGTCATCCTGGTCACCGAGGACGGGTTCGGGAACTCCCTGTCCTCCTACGACGACTTCGTGCCGGGGCGGCTGTTCACCCCCGAGCAGCTGGACCCCTTCACCTTCACCGTCGACGACTTCGAGGTGAAGTGGCTGACCGAGGGCCGGGCCGCCGGCCAGGCGCGCGGCTTCGAGGCCGACGTCCGCTACCGCGAGGAGCCCGGCGCCGAGGAGCAGCGGTACGACCTGCGGGTCAACCACCCGCTCACCATCGGCAGCACCGACATCTTCCTCATCGGCCACGGCTACGCCCCGGTCGTGACGATCCGCGACGGCGACGGGGAGGTCGCCTACAGCGGCCCCACGATCTTCCTGCCCCAGGACCAGAGCCTCTTCTCCTTCGGCGTGGTCAAGGCGGCCTCCGCGGAGCCGCAGGAGATCGGCCTGGAGGGCGTGTTCTACCCGACGTTCGGCATGAGCGACGAGGGCGACCCGGTCAACCTGTTCGGCGACGACGCGAACCCGCTGCTGTCGCTCTCGGTGTACGCCGGCGACCTCGGCATGGACTCCGGCCCGTCCCAGTCGGTCTACGTCCTGGACAAGTCCGCTGCGGACCAGGTCATGCAGGAGGACGGCAAGCCGCTGCGCCTGGACCTGCGGCTGGGCGAGACCGTCGAGCTGCCCGACGGCCTGGGCTCGGTCACCTTCGACAGCGTCCAGGACTGGCAGCGCATCCAGATCAGCCAGACGCCTGGCAAGCTCGTCGCCCTCGGCGGCGTGGTCATGGCGCTGGTCGGCCTGCTGGGCTCGCTGTTCATCCGGCCCCGGCGGGTCTGGGTCCGCGCCCGTCAGGACGGGGACGGCACACTGGTCGAGGTCGCCGCGCTCGACCGCTCGGGCGGCGGCGACGTCGCCCCGGTCCTCGAGGACCTGGTGACCGCGCTGCGCGGTGACGCACCACGGGGCGACCGGCCCCACGAGACGAAGAGGGATGAGTCGTGACCGATGCTGCGTGGGAGACCCTGAGCAACCAGGCGGTGGCCGCCTGCGGTGTCGTGTACTTCCTGGCCCTGATCGCCCACCTCGTGGAGTGGTCCGCGCTGCGCAGGCTGCCGGTCGGCAGCGACGCCGCGGTGGCCGAGGCGCGCGTCCCGGTCGGCGCGGGCGCCTCGCCGGTCGTGCAGGACCTCTCGGCCCGTGAGCCCGACACCGAGCGGCGCACGGCGCTCTTCGGGCGGCTCGGCCTGCTGCTGACCGTGATCGCCACGGTGGTCCACCTCGTCGCCCTCGTGGGCCGCGGCATGGCCGCGGACCCCAACCGGGTGCCGTGGGGCAACATGTACGAGTTCACGCTGTCGGGCACGTTCGTCGTCAGCGCGGGCTACCTGCTGACCCACCGCCGCTTCGGGCTCGCCTGGATGGCGCCGATCATCGTGGCGTTCGTCCTCGTGCTGCTGATGGTCGACGTGATCTGGCTCTACGACCCGGTCGCGCCGCTGTCGGAGGCGCTCGAGTCGCCCTGGCTGGTGATCCACGTCGTGTCCGCGGTCATCGCGACCGGCGCGTTCACCCTCGGCGGCATCTGCTCGGTGCTCTACCTGCTCAAGGAGCGCCGCCCCGACACCACGACCGGCTACCTGGCGCGCGTGCCGCAGCCGGCCGCGCTGGACCGGATCTCCTACCGGATGCACGCCTTCGGCTTCCCCGTCTGGACCTTCGCGGTGCTCATCACCGGCCCGATCTGGGCGCACCAGGCCTGGTCGTCCTACTGGAGCTGGGACCCCAAGGAGGTCTGGGCGTTCATCACCTGGGTCGTGTACGCCGCGTACCTGCACGCCCGGGCGACCGCCGGCTGGAAGGGCCGCAACGCCGCGATGCTGGCGCTGCTCGGCCTGGCCACGCTGTGGTTCAACTTCATCGGGATCAACTTCTTCTCGACCAACAGCCAGCACTCCTACGCGGCGCCGGCGGTGGTCGAGCCCGCGGCCGTCGGAAGCGGGCAGCCCGGCTCAGCCCTCGGCGAGCTCCCGCAGCCGCTGGGCTGAGAGGTCCGTGGCCGACTCGAACTCACCGGGGTGGGAGGCCACGACCTCCCCGTCGACGATGAGGACGGTGGAGGGCAGCCGGCTGGGGCTGACCGCGGGCGCGTAGCTGAGCATCAGCTCCATGTCCGGGTCGCGCCAGCTGGGGTAGTCCGCGCCGGTCTCGTCGAGGAACTCCACGGCGTACTTCTCGTAGCGGTCCAGGGAGACGCCGACGACCTCCACGTCGTCGCGGTCGGCCACGTCCGCGAGCAGCGGCATCTCCGCGCGGCACGGCCCGCAGTAGCTGGCCCAGAAGTTCAGCAGCACCGGCTTGGCGCCGTCCACGGCCTCCCCGCCGGCCGCGCGGATCGGCTCGCCGCCGGGCAGGTCGACCTCGACGGGCTTCTCGAGCCGGGTCCAGCCCAGGCTGACCGGCCCGTCGTCCTCGCCGCCGTCGGGGGGACCGCTGTCGCCGGTGCAGGCGCTGGTGGTGAGCAGGGCCGTGAGGAGGAGCGCGCCGAGCCGGGCGCGCGTCGGGGTGGGGCGGCTCATGTCAGGCGTCCGGGTCCTCGGGGTGCTCGGGGTGCCGGCGCTTCCGTTCGAGGTCGCGCAGGAAGTCCGGGTCGTCGTCGGGGCCGAGCGGACGGGCCGGGGGACGGGGCGCACGCCGCGGGCCCGTCGGACGGACCGGGCCGCCCCGACCGCCACCGCCGCGGGCCAGGCCGCGACGCTCGATCACCCGGATGGCGACGTACGTCGCGAGCGCGAAGAGCGCGACGACCAGGAGGAGCTTCAGCACACCTCCAATGTAGGTCGCGGGCCCACAGCGCCTACCCTGGAGGTCGTGAAGGAGTTCGTGGTCTACACCGCCCTGCGCATCGCCCTGTTCCTCGGGTCGCTGGCGCTCGTCTTCGGCATCTGGTGGCTCGTCGCCGGCGAGGTGCTGGTGCTGTGGGCCGTCGTGATCGCGTTCGTGCTCAGCGGGCTCGGCTCGCTGTGGCTGCTGAACGGACCGCGCGAGGCGTTCGCCATGCGGGTCCAGGAGCGCGCGGCGCGCGCGTCCAAGGCGTTCGAGGAGATGAAGGCCAAGGAGGACGTCGACTGACGTCCCGGCCGGCTCAGCGGCGCTTGCGGGCGTCCAGCTGACGCCGGACGCGCGCCTCGGACTGGCCGAGGACCTTGGCGAGCAGCTGCACCCGCATCCTCCACGCCACGACGGCGACGACGACGAGTGCGACGAAGACCAGGAAACCCATGGCGCCAGCCTACGGCCGGCGCCCCACGCCGGCCCGGGCGTGCGCCCTACGCGGCGAGGAACAGCGGCACGGCCACCAGCGCCGCCCACACCAGCTCCGCGCCACCGGTGCGCTGCAGCACCGGGATGAGCGCCGGCCCGCCCGCGCCGCCGAGGACGACACGGGTGGCGGTGCCGGCCGGCACGAGGAAGCCCAGGCCGAGCAGCGCCCACCACGACGTGAGGGCCGCGACGGAGACCACCGCGACGGCCGCGACGGCGACCAGCGCGGCGTACAGCAGCCGGGTGGAGCGGTCGCCGAGGCGGACCGCGAGGGTGCGCTTGCCCGCGACCGTGTCGGTGGGGATGTCGCGCAGGTTGTTGGCGACGAGGATCGCGCACGCGAGCGCACCCACGCCGAACGCCGCGGCGAGCGCGGCGGGCTCCCACGTCCGGGTCTGGACGTAGGTCGTACCGACCACCGCGACCAGGCCGAAGAAGACGAAGACCATGACCTCGCCGAGCCCGAGGTAGCCGTAGGGCCGCGAGGTGCCGGTGTAGCCCCAGGCGGCCAGCACGCACACCAGCCCGACCGCCACGAGCCACCAGGCCGTCGTCGCGGCGAGCACCACGCCGGCGACCCCGGCGACGCCGAAGGCGAGGAACGCCGCGCGCTTGACCGCGCCGGGGGCGGCCGCGCCGGAGCCGACCAGGCGCATCGGGCCGACGCGCACGTCGTCGGTCCCGCGGACGCCGTCGGAGTAGTCGTTGGCGTAGTTCACCGCGACCTGGAGCGCCAGGCTCACCACCAGGGCGAGCAGCGCCTTCCACCACACCCACTCGTCGACGTACGCCGCGACGCCGGTGCCCGCGAGGACGGGCGAGACGGCAGCGGGGAGGGTGCGCGGTCGCGCGCCGGCGACCCAGTCGGATGCAGATGCCACGAGGGACGATTGAACCCGACTGGAGACGGGGCGCGGGCGGCGACCCCGGCGCGGAGGACTAGCGTTCGTCGTGTGGTTGCCGCCGTTCCGACCCTCGAGGCGTGGCTCGCCGCGGAGGCGGAGCCCGACCCCTGGGTCGTCGAGACGTCCGGCTCCACCGGCCGTCCCAAGCGCGTGCTCCTGCCGCATCCGGCGGTGCTGGCGTCGGTGCACGCCTCGGCCCGCCGCCTCGGTGCGAGCGGCCAGTGGCTCCTCGCGCTCCCGGAGGGCTACGTCGCCGGCCTGCAGGTCGTCGCGCGCTCGGTGGTCGCCGGCCACGAGCCGGTGCGGCTGGAGGAGCACGGCTCGTTCACCGCGGCGGCCGCGGCGATGACCGCCGAGCACCGGTTCACCTCGCTGGTGCCGACCCAGGTGCGCCGGATGCTGGAGGTGCCCGAGGAGGCGGCGGCCCTCGCCTCGTTCCACACCGTCCTGGTCGGCGGCGGACCGGTCGACCCCGCGCTGCGCCGCCGGGCCGCGGAGGCCGGCGTGCGCGTGGTCGCGACCTACGGCGCCGCGGAGACCGCGGGCGGCTGCGTCTACGACGGGGTGCCGCTCGACGGCGTCGGCCTCGCGCTGGACCGGGACGGCCGGATCCGGCTCGCGGGGCCCACCCTCTTCGTGGGCTACGACGCCGACCCTGAGCTGACCGCGCAGGTGCTCGTCGACGGCTGGTACCTCACCTCCGACGCCGGGCGCCTCGACGAGGACGGCCGGCTGCAGGTGCTCGGCCGCCTCGACGACGTGGTCGTCACCGGCGGCGTGAACGTCCCCGCGCCCGCCGTCGCGGCCCGGCTCCTCGAGCACCCCGGCGTGCGGGCCGCCGAGGTGCTGGGCGTCCCCGACGAGGAGTGGGGCAACCGGCTGGTCGCCTTCGTCGTCGGCCGTGACCGCCAGGTGCCGCTCGCGGAGCTGCGCGACTGGGTCGGCGCCGCCCACCCGCGGTCGTGGGCACCGCGCCAGCTCGTCGCCCTGGACGAGGTGCCGCTGCTCGGCAACGGCAAGCCCGACCGGCTCGCGCTGCGCCGCCTGGCAGGGGAGGCGTCGTGAGCGCGCTGCGGGTCTTCAGCCTGCCGATGCACACCCGCTTCCGCGGCATCACGGTGCGCGAGGGCGTCCTCCTCGAGGGCGAGGCGGGCTGGGGCGAGTGGTCGCCGTTCCTGGAGTACGACGCGGCCGTGGCCGAGCCGTGGCTGCGGTGCGCGGAGGAGGCCGCCGCGGGGGACTGGCCGGACCCCGTGCGGGCCAGCGTGCCGGTCAACGTCACGGTGCCCGCAGTCGATGCCCAGCGGGCGCACGACGTCGTGCGGGCCGGCGGCTGCTCGACCGCGAAGGTCAAGGTCGCCGAGCCCGGCCAGTCGCCCGCCGACGACCAGGCGCGCGTCGAGGCGGTGCGCGACGCGCTCGGGCCCGGCGGTCGGATCCGGGTCGACGTCAACGGGCTGTGGAGCGTCGAGCAGGCCCTCGAGCGGCTGCCGGTCCTCGACCGGGCGGCGGGCGGCCTGGAGTACGTCGAGCAGCCGTGCGCCAGCGTCGAGGAGCTCGCCGCGGTCCGGCGCGCGGTGGACGTCCCGGTCGCCGCGGACGAGTCGATCCGGCGCGCGGCGGACCCCTACCGCGTGCGCGACCTCGAGGCGGCCGACGTGGCGGTCCTCAAGGTGCAGCCGCTGGGCGGGGTGCGCGCCTGCCTGCGGATCGCGGAGGACATCGGCCTGCCGGTCGTCGTCTCCTCGGCGCTGGAGAGCTCGGTCGGGCTCGCCGCGGGCGTCGCGCTGGCGGCCGCGCTGCCCGAGCTGCCGTACGCCTGCGGGCTGGCCACCGCCCAGCTGCTCGCGGCCGACACCACCGCCGACCCGCTGCTGCCCGTCGACGGCGAGCTGCCCGTCCGGGTGCCGCCGCTCGACCCCGCCCACCCCCTCGCCACCCCCGACCGCGTCGCCCACTGGGAGGCCCGGCTCGCGGAGGTCCGCGCGCTGCGCGACGCACGGCGCGGCACGAGCGGGGACCGCCGATGAGCGCCGGGTCGACCGACCTGGCCCGGTCCGTGGTGACGGCCCTGCTGGAGGCCGGCGTCACCGAGGTCGTCCTCTCGCCGGGCTCGCGCAACGCGCCGCTGTCCTTCGCGGTCCACGAGGCGGCCACCGCCGGGCTGCTCCGGCTGCACACCCGCATCGACGAGCGCACCGGCGGGTTCCTCGCCCTGGGCCTGACCAAGGTCGGTGCCCGGGCCGCGGTGCTGTGCACCTCCGGCACGGCCGTCGCCAACCTGCACCCGGCCGTGCTCGAGGCCGCCCACACCGGGCTGCCGCTGGTCGTGCTCACCGCGGACCGGCCCGCGCGGCTGCGGGGGACGGGCGCGAACCAGACGACCGACCAGGTCGGGGTCTTCGGCCGGCTCGTGCGGACCCGGGACCTGCCCGTGGACCCGCTGGTGCTCGAGGCCGACGGCCCCACCCACCTCAACGTCCAGCTCGACGAGCCGTTGGTCCCCACCGACCGGTGGACGCCGCCGACCCCTGCCCCGTCCCCGGCCCCGCCCGCTCCCGCGAGCGCCGCCGGGCCGACGCCCGGCGCGTCCGGCGACCTGCTGCCGCTGGGACCGCGCACCGTGGTCGTGGCCGGCGACGACGCGGGCCCGCCCGCCCGGGTGCTGGCCGAGCGCGCCGGCTGGCCGCTGCTGGCCGAGCCGACCTCCGGCTCGCGCACCGGCGACAACGCCCTGCGCTGCTACCGCCTGCTCCTCGACACCGACCTCGGCCGCAGCATCGAGCGGGTGGTCGTGGCCGGCCACCCGACCCTGTCCCGCCCGGTGACCCGGCTGCTGTCCCGCGCGGACGTGGAGGTGGTCGCGGTGCCGGCCCGCGGCGCCTGGGCCGAGCGGCCCTTCCCGGTCGACCGCCACGTCGTGCGCCCGGTCGTCGAGGGGCAGGAGCAGCCCGGCTGGCTGGACGCCTGGCGCGAGGCCGACCGGTCGGTCGCCCGGCAGCTGGACCGGCTGCTGGCCGCCGAGCCGGCGCTGACGCCGCACCAGGTCGCCGCCGCGGTGAGCCGCGGCACACCTCCCGGCGGGCTGCTGTACGTCGGCGCGTCCAGCCCGATCCGCGACCTCGACCTCACCGTCGCCCGCTACGAGGTCGGCGACCGGCGCAAGGTGGTCGCCAACCGCGGGCTCGCCGGCATCGACGGCACGATCTCCTCGGCGGTCGGCGCCGCGCTCGGCCGGCCCCACGGCACCCGCAACCTCGCGCTGATGGGCGACGTGACGTTCCTGCACGACAGCACCGGGCTCGTCCTCGGACCCCGCGAGGAGCGGCCGGACCTGACGATCGTGGTGGTCAACGACGACGGCGGCGCGATCTTCTCGATGCTCGAGCAGGGGGCGCCCGAGCACGCCGAGCCCTTCGACACCCTCTTCGGGACCCCGCACGGCGTCGACCTGGCCAGCCTCTGCGCGGCCACCCGCACACCGCACTGGCGCGTGGACACCCTCGCCGAACTGGAGCACGCCCTGGCCAGCCCGAACGGCGGGATCGAGGTCGTCGAGGCGGTCGTGGAGCGCCGGACGCGTCGTGACCTGGACGAGCGGATCAGGTCGCTTCGTCCCTAGCGGACAATGGTGCGGTGGAGATCGCCCTGCTGCTCTGCGGCATCGCCGTGGCCGTCCTCGTCGCGACAGCGGTGGCCGAGCGGATCGACGTACCGGCGCCGTTCCTGCTGATCGCGGTCGGCGTCGCGGCGTCGTACCTCCCGCAGGTCCCGCAGGTCTACCTCGACCACGACGTGGTGCTGCTGGGCCTCCTGCCGCCGCTGCTGTACGCCGCGGCGCAGCAGACGTCGCTGGTCGACTTCAACGCCAACCGCCGGCCGATCCTGCTGCTGTCGGTGGGCCTGGTGGTCTTCACCGCCGCCGGGGTCGCGGTCGTGGCGCGGCTGGTGCTGCCGGACCTGCCGTGGGCGGTGGCGCTCGCGCTCGGCGCCGTCGTCGCGCCGCCGGACGCGGTCGCCGCGACCGCGATCGGGCGGCGGATCGGCCTGCCGCGCCGGGTCGTGACGATCCTCGAGGGGGAGTCGCTGCTCAACGACGCGACCGCGCTGGTGTCCCTGCGCACCGCCCTCGCGGTCGCCGCCGGCACCGGCCTGGACGCGTGGGGGGTCACCCTCGACTTCGCCGTCGCCGCCGGCGGGGGAGTGCTCGTGGGCGTCGTGTTCTTCCTGGTCGTCGCCAAGGTGCGGCGCCTGGTCACCGACCCGCTGATCGACAGCGCGATGTCGCTGGTCGTGCCGTTCGCGGCGTACCTCGCCGCCGAGGAGGTGCACGCCTCCGGCGTCCTCGCCGTGGTGGTCGCCGGCCTGCTGCTGGGCCACAAGGCGCCGGTGCTGCAGAGCGCGCAGTCCCGGATCGCCGAGCGGCTCAACTGGCGCACGATCGCCTTCGTCCTGGAGAACACCGTCTTCCTGCTCATCGGCCTCCAGGCCTGGTGGATCGTCGAGGGGGCCGCGGACAGCGACCTCGGCCTGGGCCGGATCACGGCGTTCTGCCTCGCGGTGCTGGCCGCGGTCGTGGTGCTGCGGATGGTGTGGGTCTTCCCGTCGCGCTACCTGCTGGTCCGTCCGGGGCCCGAGCTCGAGACCGGCAAGCCGCCGCCGTGGACGCACACCTTCATCCTCGGCTGGGCCGGCATGCGCGGCGTGGTCACGCTGGCCGCGGCGTTCGTGGTGCCCGAGGACACGCCGTACCGCGAGGTGCTGCTGCTGGCCGCCTTCACGGTCGTGGCAGGGACGCTGTTCCTGCAGGGCATGACGCTGCCGTGGTTCGCCCGGCGGCTGCAGGTGCCGGCGCCCGACCCGGCCGAGGACGCCCTGGCCCGCGCCACCCTGCTGCAGCAGGCGTCGAAGGCGGCCTTCGAGGAGCTCGACCGGCTGGAGTACGAGGACCAGCACGGCGTCGTCGACCTGATCCGCCAGCGGGTCGACCAGCGCAACTTCGCCGCCTGGGAGCGGCTCGGCACGACCCCCGACCAGGAGAGCCCCAGCGACCTCTACGCCCGCGTGCGGATGGCGATGATCGAGGCCGAGCGCCGCCGCGTGCTCGAGATCCGCGGCTCCGGCTCCACGCCGGCCGACGTGGTCGCCGACGTGCTCTCCATGCTCGACGTGGAGGAGTCGATGCTGACCGTCGCCAGCGAGGAGCGGGCGGAGCTCAAGCTCGTCCAGCGCGAGGCGCGTCGTACCGGTGCCGGCTGCGAGGAGCTCGACGCCCACCCGTCGGTCGAGACGGCCGAGGACCCGGCGTGCGCCGACTGCCTCGCCGAGGGCACCCAGTGGGTCGCCCTGCGCCAGTGCCTCGACTGCGGCCACGTCGGCTGCTGCGACTCCTCGCCGCGCCAGCACGCCACCCGGCACTTCCACGACACCGCCCACCCGGTCATGCAGTCCGCCGAGCCGGGCGAGGACTGGCGCTGGTGCTACGTGCACCACACCACCGCCTGAGCGTCCGTCGGGCGGGGAGCGGCGGCCCCCAGCGGCCGCCCTCAGTGCCCCGGCGTGAACCGCACGGGGAACGACAGCGCGCCGGTGTTGCCGGAGACCGGCAGCCAGCGGCCGGGGCCGTCGGGGACGGCGTCCGGCATCCGGCGGGCGAGCAGGGGCAGCGCGACGGCCATGTCGGTGCGGGCGACGTAGTGGCCCAGGCAGTGGTGGATGCCGGCGCCGAAGCCGTGGTGCGGCGGCCGCTCGGCGGTGATGTCGAACGCCGGTGAGGGCACGGCGCGGGGATCGGTGCCGGCGCTGTGGGAGAGCACCTGGACGATGCCGCCGGCCGGGACGTGCAGGCCGTGGAGGTCGACGTCCTCGACGGCCTCGCGGGTCACCCAGGTGACCGTCGGGTTGACCCGCATGACCTCCTCGACGGCGTTGCGCCCGAGCTCGGGCCGCTCGCCGAGCAGCCGCCACTGGTCGGGGTGCTCGAGCAGGGTCTGCACGGCCAGCCCGAGCTGGTTGCGGGTGGTCTCCATGCCGGCGAAGGCGAGGAAGACGAGCGCGACGTCGAGCTCGCGGCGGCTCAGCCGCTCGCCGCCCTCGCCACCCTGGCTCGCCTGCACGAGCGCGGTGACGAGGTCCTCGCGCGGGTGCGCCGCCCGGTCGGCCACGACCTCGTCGAGGTAGCCGGTCAGCCCCTCGATCGCCGCCTCGATCCGGGGCACCTGGTTACCGACGTCGATCGAGAACGACGCGCCGAGGTCGTCGGCCCAGTGCGCCACCTGCTCCCAGTGCGCCTCGTCGAGGCCGAGCAGGCGGCAGATGACCCGGGCGGCGTACGGCTCGGCGAGCTCCGCGACCAGCTCGACGAGTCCGCGCGGCGCGAAGGCGTCGACGAGCTCCTCGGCCAGCGCCTGGAAGCCCGGCACCATCGCCTCGATCGCGCGCTTGCGGAACGCCGGCAGCATCAGCCGCCGGATCCGGGCGTGGTCGTCGCCCTCCAGGCTCAGCAGCGTCTCGCCCCACCAGTCGCTGAACAGGCCGGAGTGGATGCCGTTCTGCTCGGGCCACCGGGCGTTGCCCTGCCGGAACCGGCGGTCGCGGAGGACGGCCGACGCCTCGTCGTACCGCAGGACCGCCCAGCCCCAGGTCGTCTCGACGTACCAGTCCTCCTCGCGGGCGGCGTGGACCTCCGCCGAGGTGACGTCGAAGGCCGGGTCGGACAGGTCGAACCGGCGGCGGCCGGTCACGGCCGGACCATGCGGATGTGGAGGCCCTCCTCGGCCTGCTCGAACGCGCCGTCGGGGTGGTAGCCGTGGTTCTCGTAGAAGCGGATCGCCCGCTTGTTCGGCTCCAGGACCCACAGGTACGACGGAGCGTCGTCGACGGTGGCCACGAAGAGCAGGTGGCCCAGGCCGGTGCCCCACCAGTGCGCACGGACGTAGAGCGCGAGCAGCGGCAGGCCGAGCTCGTCGGGCTCGCCCGCGCCGGCGAAGCCGACCAGTCCCTCGGGCGCCTCGGCGACCAGGGTCCGGTCGTGGAGCGCGACCATCTCGCGCCACACCTCGATCCGCTCGGCGAGGTGCTGCTCCTTGTCCCGACGGACCTTCTCGGGCACCAGGTGGGCGTAGGCCTCCTCCCACGAGGCGACGTGGAGACGCCCGAGCGCGTCGGCGTCGTCGAGGACCGCCGGCCGGATTGTGACGCCGTCGGAGCGGTCGGAGGAGGTCATCCACTCATCGTATGGAGCGCCCGGACGGCGTCGGTCAGGGGATTGCCGCCCGATTACGGTGACGTCATGCGGATCACCAAGCTCGGCCACGCCTGCGTCCGGATCGAGCACGAGGGCACGACGGTCGTGCTGGACCCCGGCGGCTTCACCGACCCGGACGCGGTCGACGGCGTCGACGCGGTGCTGGTCACCCACGAGCACGCCGACCACTACGCCGCCGGCTCCCTGCGCCGCGCGGAGGCGCCGGTGCACACCATCGAGGGCGTCGCGGCGCACGTGCGCGAGGACGCCCCGGACCTCGTCGACCGGCTGCACGTCGTCTCGCCGGGGGAGCGGTTCGAGGTCGGAGCCGTCTCGGTGCGGGCCGTCGGCGAGCTGCACGCGGTCATCCACCCCGAGCTCCCGCGGATCACGAACTGCGGCTACGTGCTGGAGGCCGGCGGCACGTCGGTCTACCACCCCGGCGACGCCCTCACCGGGCCCGGCCAGGACGTCGACGTGCTGCTCCTGCCGGTCTCCGCGCCCTGGCTGCGGGTCGCCGAGGCGATCGACTTCGCCCGCGAGGTCGGCGCGCGCCGCAACCTCGCCATCCACGACCGGATCTACTCCGAGGTCGGCCTCGGGGTCGTCGGCGGGCACCTGGAGCGGTTCCTCGAGCCGCGCGGCCAGGCCTACACCCGGCTCGCCGACGGCGAGGACCTCTGACCCGCCCGGTCACCTCTCCGGTGACGGGCGGCGGCGTCAGTCGGCGAGCGAGTCCCGGACCGGCACGAACTTCGCCTGCGACTCGGCCAGCTCGGACTCGGGGTCGGAGTCGGCCACCACGCCGCAGCCGGCGAAGAGGCGGACGGTGTCGCCGTCGTGGAACCCCGAGCGCAGGGCGATGCCCCACTCGCCGTCGCCGGAGGCGTCCATCCAGCCCACCGGTCCGGCGTACCGCCCGCGGTCCATCCGCTCGATCCGCGAGATGAGCGCGGTCGCCTCGGGGGTGGGGGTGCCGCCGACCGCGGCGGAGGGGTGGAGCGCCTCGGCGAGCTGCAGCGAGGAGACGGTGGCTGCGTCGTGGACGACGCCGTTCACGTCGGTGGCCAGGTGCATGACGTTCGGCAGGTGGAGCACGAACGGCGCCTCGGGGACGTTCATCGACGAGCAGTGCGGCTCGAGGGCGTCGGCGACCGACCGGACGGCGTACTCGTGCTCCTCGAGGTCCTTGGAGGACCGGGCGAGCGTCGCGGCCAGGGCCAGGTCGCGCTCGTCGTCGCCGGTGCGCCGGATGGTGCCGGCGAGCACGCGGGAGGTGACCAGCCCGCGCTCGCGGCGCACGAGCATCTCGGGGGTCGCGCCGAACATCCCGTCGACGTGGAACGTCCAGCACATCGGGTAGCCGGCGGCGAGCCGCCGCAGCGGCCACCGCACGTCCAGCGGCTCGGTCGCGGTCGCGACCAGGTCGCGGGCCAGCACGACCTTCTCCAGCTCGCCGGCCCCGATCCGGGCGACGGCGTCGGCGACGACGCTCATCCAGCGCTCGCCGTCCAGGGCACCGTCAGCGAAGGTCAGCCCCACCGGCGGCGGGGGCACGTCGCGGACCCGGACGTCCGGGGAGACCGGCGGCCCGCCGGCCGCGGAGACGGTGGTGACCCACGCCCGGTCGCCGCGGCGGCCCACGACGACCGAGGGCACGACGAGCACGGAGTCACCCGGCTCGTCGGCGAAGGCGAAGGTGCCGAACGACACGAGGCCGGTGCCGGGCTCCTGCACCTCGTCGAGCACGTCGGTCCGCCCGACGAGCTCGGTCCACCACTTGGCGGCGTCGGCGAAGCGGGTCGGCCCCTGGGTGCGCACCTGGGTCGCGACGCCCCACCCGACCAGGCCCTCGCCGCGGCGCAGCCAGGTGACCGGCGCGTCCGCGGGGAGCAGGTCGACCAGGGAGGAGGCGGTGCCCGGGTCGAGCGCCACGGTCCGCGCGACCAGCGGGCCCGCGGACACCTGCTCGTCCGGAGCCGTACGGGTGGTCACCCCCCGAGCGTACCCAGCGCCCGGCGGGCGGCCGGACCCGCTCAGGTGCGCCTCAGGCCGGCGGGTTAGCGTCCCGGGGGCGTCCGGCGCACGCGGTCGGGCCCGTCCAGACCGAAGCACCCGATCGAGGAGCCACCCCGTGAGCAGCACGCCGTCCCCGTCCACGACCCGTTGGCTCGGCATCCTCGCCGGTGTGGCGGTGCTCGCGCTGCTGGTGGTCTTCGCGGTGCTCCTGCCTCGGACCACCGACGGCGCCGGTGCCGAGGAGCCCCTCGGCCTGCCGGACACGCTGCCGGGCGGCTACGTGGCGGCCGACCTCGACCGGGCGTTCGCCGGGCAGTACGACGAGGACCAGGCAGAGACGCTGTCGGGTCGCCAGGCCTCGGCCCGCGAGCACGCCGACGACGTGCTCGGCGAGGTCTACGACCACGCCGCCGCGAGCCGGACCTACGCCAGCGAGGACCTCTCCCAGGCCGTGTTCGTCCAGGCGTTCCGCGCCGCCGGCGGCGCGTTCGCCCCCGAGATGATCTCCGAGGAGGGCGCCGGCTCGACCGGTGCGGCCACCCAGGAGCTCGTGCGCGAGGGCGACGCGGTCTGCATCGTCCAGCGCCAGGCCGTCGACCCGGCCGCCGGCGCACCCGCCGACGCCGACACCCCGTCGTACGTCGAGTGCCAGCGCAGCGAGGACGAGCTCACCGTGCAGGCGACCGCCTCCTCGATCGCCCCCGAGGACCTCGTGGCGCTCGTCGACGCCGCCTGGGAGTCGGTGGCCTGAGCCGCGGGTGCGGGCCGGCGCGAGGCCCCCGTAGGGTTCGGCCGTGGCCCGTGCAGAGCTCGATAAGCAGCCGACCGACGTCCGTCGGATGTTCGACGCGGTCGCGCGTCGCTACGACGTGACCAACGACGTCCTCTCGCTCGGGCAGGACCGCCGCTGGCGGCACGAGGTCATCGAGGCCGTCGACGCCGGGTGGGGCGACCTGGTCCTCGACCTGGCCGCGGGCACCGGCACCTCCAGCCAGCCCTTCGCCGACCGCGGCGCCACGGTCGTGCCGTGCGACTTCTCCCTCGGCATGCTGCAGATCGGCAAGCAGGCGCGGCCGCACCTGCCCTTCACCGCCGGTGACGGCACGCGCCTGCCCTTCGCCGACGACACCTTCGACGCCGTCACGATCTCCTTCGGGCTGCGCAACATCGTCGACCCGCTCGCCGGGCTGCGCGAGATGCGCCGGGTCACCAAGCCCGGTGGCCGGCTGGTGGTCTGCGAGTTCAGCCACCCGACGAGCGCGGCGTTCCGCACCGTCTACCTCGAGTACCTCATGAAGGCGCTGCCGACCATCGCGCGCGCCGTCTCCTCCTCGCCCGACGCCTACGTCTACCTCGCCGAGTCCATCCGCGCCTGGCCCGACCAGCGCGGTCTCGCCGACCTCGTGGCCGAGGCCGGCTGGGAGCGCCCCGAGTGGCGCGACCTCTCCGCCGGCATCGTCGCCCTCCACCGCGCGACGAAGTAGTCCGCAGCGGCCCCGCCGCGGCCCGCCCCGGCGGTGCACCGCCGGAACGGGTGCGCCCGCGCCGACCGTCCGGCGTGTCCTGCGCCACACACGCGTCCGCAGTGCCGTTCTCGCAGGTCAGAGCGGCTTTGCAATATCGCCATGCCTGCGTGACCTAAATGCCCAGGTCAGACGCGGTTTCGCCGGTTCCCACCCCCTGCGTGCGCCAGCCGTCCGGCAGTGGCACTATGTGTTCCGCGCCACTTAGTGATTCAGTTCACAAGGTCACATGGGGCGCGTGAGCGACACCCGAGCGACGTAGCGGAGGAGAGCCCGTGGAGCTGTACACACCGGTGCTGGCCCTGGTCGCGCTGGCCACCCTGTTCGCGGTCGGGTCGGTGGCGATGAGCGCCCTGGTCGGGCCCAAGCGCTACAACCGGGCCCGGCTCGACAGCTACGAGTGCGGCATCGAGCCCACCCCGCAGCCGGTCGGCGGCGGCCGCTTCCCGGTGAAGTACTACATCACCGCCATGCTCTTCATCGTCTTCGACATCGAGATCATCTTCCTCTACCCGTGGGCCGTGCACTTCGACGCGATGGCCTTCTTCGGGCTCGTCGAGATGGTCGTCTTCATCGCCACCGTCTTCGTCGCCTACGCCTACGTGTGGCGCCGCGGCGGCCTCGAGTGGGACTGAGGGCCGCGATGCACCGCACCTGCCTGCGTCCTCCTCGGTCGGCGACCGCTCCGCTGCGCTCCGCACGAAGGTCGCCTTCCCTCGTCGGCCTTGGCATGCACGACGCCTCGCGACCCTCACGGGCCGCGATGCACCGCACCTGCCTGCGTTCTCCTCGGTCGGCGACCGCTCCGCTGCGCTCCGCACGTCCGCTGCGCTCCGCACGTCCGCTGCGCTCGACACCGAACACACAACCCCTGGCACCATCCGTCCTTCCGGAAGGGATCTCCTGATGGGTATCGAGGAGAAGCTCCCCAGCGGCGTCCTGCTGACCACGGTCGAGGGTGTCGCCGGCTACATGCGCAAGGCGTCGTTCTGGCCGGCGACCTTCGGCCTGGCCTGCTGCGCGATCGAGATGATGACCAGCGGTGGGCCGAAGTACGACCTCGCCCGGTTCGGCATGGAGGTCTTCCGCGCCAGCCCGCGCCAGGCCGACCTGATGATCGTGGCCGGCCGGGTGAGCCAGAAGATGGCGCCGGTCCTGCGCCAGATCTACGACCAGATGCCCGAGCCCAAGTGGGTCCTGGCCATGGGCGTGTGCGCCTCCAGCGGCGGCATGTTCAACAACTACGCGATCGTCCAGGGCGTCGACCACGTCGTCCCCGTCGACATGTACCTCCCCGGCTGCCCGCCGCGGCCGGAGATGCTGATCGACGCGATCCTCAAGCTGCACGACCAGGTCCAGCAGACCAAGCTCGGTGCCAACCGGGCCCGCGAGGTCGAGGAGCGCGAGAACGCCGCGCTCGCGGCCCTGCCCACCTCCGAGATGCGCGGGATGCTGCGATGAGCGATCCCGGCAAGGCACCCGACCAGCGGGCCGTGGAGGAGTCCCCGGAGAACGCCCCGGCCACGCTCGACCCCGAGGTGCGCGCCGTCGGTGCCCGCCACGGGATGTTCGGCACGAAGGGCTCCGGCGACACCAGCGGGTACGGCGGTCTCGTCCAGCCCGTGGTGTACCCCGGGCTCGCGCGCCGCCCGCTCGAGGGCTGGCACGAGGAGGTCGCCGCCGCGCTCGACGCCGCGCTCGCCGCGGCCGGGGTGACCGACGGCGTCGAGGGCGTCGTGGTCCACCGCGGCGAGATCACCTTCCACGTGCGGCGCGACGCGCTCCCGGCGGTCGCCCGCGCGCTGCGCGACGACCCGAGCCTCCGCTTCGAGCTGATGACCGGTGTCAGCGGGGTGAACTACCCCGACGACAACGGCCGGGAGCTGCACGCGGTCTACCACCTGCTCTCGATGACCTGGAACCGCCGGGTCCGCCTCGAGGTGGCCGTGCCCGACGCCGACCCGCACCTGCCGTCGATCGTGGCGACGTACCCCACGGCCGACTGGCACGAGCGCGAGACCTACGACATGTTCGGGATCGTCTTCGACGGCCACCCGTCCCTGACCCGGATCCTCATGCCGGACGACTGGCCCGGCCACCCCCAGCGCAAGGACTACCCGCTGGGCGGCATCCCCGTGGAGTACAAGGGCGGCACCATCCCGCCGCCCGACCAGCGACGGAGCTACAGCTGATGTCACCCCACGACGTCCCCGACCTCCCCCGCTTCGCTCCTCCGGCCGACGACGCCGCGGGGACCCCGACGTCCCGGAGAACGCAGCCATGACCGCTCAGCACGACATCTACGCCGGCTCGACCGAGACCAGCGAGGGCCGCGTCTTCACCGTCTCGGGCCAGGACTGGGACCAGATCGCCGAGGGCCTCGCCGAGGACGACTCCGAGCGGGTCGTCGTCAACATGGGCCCCCAGCACCCCTCGACTCACGGGGTGCTCCGGCTGATCCTCGAGCTCGAGGGCGAGACGGTGACCGAGGCCCGCTGCGGCATCGGCTACCTGCACACCGGCATCGAGAAGAACATGGAGTTCCGCTCCTGGGTCCAGGGCGTCACGTTCTGCACCCGGATGGACTACCTCTCGCCGTTCTTCAACGAGGCGACGTACTGCCTGGGCGTCGAGCGGCTGCTCGACATCGAGGACCAGGTCCCGGAGAAGGCCGACGTCATGCGGGTGCTCCTCATGGAGCTCAACCGCATCTCCTCCCACCTGGTGGCGATCGCCACCGGTGGCATGGAGATCGGCGCGCTGACCGTGATGACGATCGGCTTCCGCGAGCGCGAGCTGGTGCTGGACCTCTTCGAGCTGATCACCGGCCTGCGGATGAACCACGCGTTCATCCGCCCCGGCGGCGTCGCCCAGGACCTCCCGCCGGGCGCGCTGGACGAGATCCGCGCGTTCATCGCGCTGATGCGCAAGCGGCTGCCGGAGTACGAGGCGCTGTGCAACGCCAACCCGATCTTCAAGGCGCGGCTGGTCGACGTCGGCCACCTCGACCTCGAGGGGTGCCTCGCCCTCGGCCTCACCGGCCCGGTGCTGCGCAGCACCGGCTACCCCTGGGACCTGCGCAAGACCCAGCCCTACTGCGGCTACGAGACCTACGACTTCGACGTGCAGACCTGGGACACCGCGGACTCCTACGGCCGGTTCCGGATCCGGCTGGCCGAGATGTGGGAGTCGCTGAAGATCGTCGAGCAGGCCGCCGACCGGCTGGCCGGCCTCGAGGGCGCCCCGGTGATGATCGAGGACAAGAAGATCGCCTGGCCCAGCCAGCTGGCCATCGGCAGCGACGGCATGGGCAACAGCCTCGACCACATCCGCCACATCATGGGCGAGTCGATGGAGGCGCTCATCCACCACTTCAAGCTGGTGACCGAGGGCTTCCGGGTCCCGGCCGGACAGGCCTACGTCCCCGTCGAGGGCCCCCGCGGCGAGCTCGGCGCGCACGTCGTCTCCGACGGCGGCACCCGCCCCTTCCGCGTGCACTTCCGCGACCCCTCGTTCACCAACCTGCAGGCCACGAGCGTGATGAGCGAGGGCGGCATGGTCGCCGACGTCATCGTCGCCATCGCCTCCATCGACCCCGTGATGGGAGGTGTCGACCGATGAGCACCCGGTCGGAGATCACCGAGGACACCTACGCCGAGCTGCGGGCGATCGCCGCGCGCTACCCGCAGCCGCGGTCGGGGCTGCTCCCGATGCTGCACCTCGTGCAGTCCGTCGACGGCCGGATCACCCCCGAGGGCATCGAGGCCTGCGCCGACGTGCTCGGCGTCTCCGCGGCCGAGGTCAGCGGGGTCGCGACCTTCTACACGATGTACAAGCGCAAGCCGGTCGGCGACTACCACGTCGGTGTCTGCACCAACACGCTGTGCGCGGTCATGGGCGGCGACGAGATCTTCGCCCGGCTCAAGGACCACCTCGACGTCGGCAACGACGAGACCACCGCCGACGGCAAGGTGACCCTCGAGCACCTCGAGTGCAACGCGGCCTGCGACTACGCGCCGGTGATGATGGTGAACTGGGAGTTCGTCGACAACCAGACCCCCGAGTCGGCCGTCCGGCTCGTCGACGACCTGCGCTCCGGCGTGGAGGTCCGCTCCACCCGCGGCCCGCGGATCTGCACGTTCAAGGAGGCCGCGCGCGTGCTCGCCGGCTTCCCCGACGGTCGCGTCGACGAGGGCCCGAGCGCGGGACCCGCCTCGCTGGTCGGGCTGGGCCTGGCCGCCGAGCGCGGCTGGTCCGCGCCCTCGCCCGACACCGCCCCGCAGGGCGACCCGGACCAGCGCGACGGCCGGCACGCGGTCGCCGAGGAGCCCCGCCAGGAGGCGGCCGCCACGGCGGACGCCGGGACCAAGGAGGCCGAGGCCGCCGTGGTCGAGAAGGAGAGCCCGACGACCGAGACGGCCGCCGAGAAGGGAGACGCGAAGTGACCGACACCCTCACCCCCGTCCTCACCGCCGGCTGGGCCGACGAGCGGTCCTGGACCCTCGACGCCCACACCCGGCGCGGCGGCTACCGCGCGCTGGACACGGCGTTCGCGATGGGCCCCGACGCCGTCATCGCGGCGGTCAAGGACTCGGGCCTGCGCGGCCGCGGCGGCGCCGGCTTCCCCACCGGGATGAAGTGGTCCTTCATCCCCCAGGACAACCCCAACCCCAAGTACCTCGTCGTCAACGCCGACGAGTCCGAGCCGGGGACCTGCAAGGACATCCCGCTGATGATGGCCAGCCCGCACACGCTGGTCGAGGGCGTCATCCTCAGCAGCTTCGCGATCCGGGCGCACACGGCGTTCATCTACATCCGCGGCGAGGTCCTCCACGTCATCCGCCGGGTCCAGGCCGCGGTCGCCGAGGCGTACGCCGCCGGCCACCTCGGTCGCGACATCCACGGCTCCGGCTACGACCTCGACGTGGTCGTCCACGCCGGCGCCGGTGCCTACATCTGCGGCGAGGAGACCGCGCTGCTCGAGGGCCTCGAGGGCCGCCGCGGGCAGCCGCGCCTGCGCCCGCCGTTCCCCGCGGTCGCCGGCCTCTACGCCAGCCCGACGGTCATCAACAACGTCGAGTCGATCTCCTCGGTGCCGAGCATCATCGCCAACGGTGCCGAGTGGTTCGCGGGCATGGGCACCGAGAAGTCCAAGGGCTTCGGCATCTTCTCCCTCTCCGGGCACGTGCAGCGCCCCGGCCAGTACGAGGCGCCGCTGGGCATCACGCTGCGCCAGCTGATCGACCTCGCCGGCGGGATGCGCGAGGGGCACGAGCTGAAGTTCTGGACCCCCGGCGGCTCCAGCACGCCGCTGCTGACCCCCGAGCACCTCGACGTGCCGCTGGACTTCGAGGGGGTCGGTGCGGCCGGCTCCATGCTCGGCACCCGCGCGCTGCAGCTCTTCGACGAGACCGTCTGCGTGGTGCGGGCGGTGCTGCGCTGGACGGAGTTCTACAAGCACGAGTCCTGCGGCAAGTGCACCCCGTGCCGCGAGGGGACGTGGTGGCTGGTGCAGACCCTCGCCCGGCTGGAGAAGGGCCAGGGCTCCGAGGCCGACCTCGACCTGCTGCTCGACCAGTGCGACAACATCCTGGGCCGCTCCTTCTGCGCGCTGGGCGACGGCGCGACCAGCCCGATCTCCAGCTCGATCAAGCACTTCCGCGAGGAGTACCTCGCGCACCTCACCCACGGCGGCTGCCCGTTCGACCCGGCCGCCTCGACCGCGTGGTCCGACCGGACCGTGGGAGCGACGGCATGACGACGACCCCGGAGAAGGCCCGCGCCGCGGAGGCCGAGCGGACCGACCTGGTCACGCTGACCATCGACGGCGTCGAGGTGAGCGTCCCGAAGGACACCCTGGTGATCCGCGCGGCGGAGCAGGTCGGCGTGCAGATCCCGCGCTTCTGCGACCACCCGCTGCTGGCACCCGTCGGCGCCTGCCGCCAGTGCCTGGTCGACGTCCCCGACGCCGGCAACGGACGCGGCTTCCCCAAGCCGCAGGCCTCCTGCACGCTGCCGGTCGCCGAGGGGATGGTGGTCACCACCCAGGCGACCAGCGAGGTGGCCGACAAGGCCCAGCAGGGCGTCATGGAGTTCCTCCTGATCAACCACCCGCTGGACTGCCCGGTCTGCGACAAGGGCGGGGAGTGCCCGCTGCAGAACCAGGCGATGTCCAACGGCCGGGGCGAGTCCCGCTTCGCGGCGTCCGGCGGCATCAAGCGGACCTATCCCAAGCCGATCAACATCTCCGCGCAGGTGCTGCTCGACCGCGAGCGCTGCGTGCTGTGCGCCCGGTGCACCCGCTTCTCCGAGCAGATCGCCGGCGACCCGTTCATCGCCCTGGTCGAGCGCGGCGCGCTCCAGCAGGTCGGGATCTACGAGAAGGAGCCCTTCGAGAGCTACTTCTCCGGCAACACCATCCAGATCTGCCCGGTCGGGGCGCTGACCAGCGCGGAGTACCGCTTCCGCTCGCGCCCCTTCGACCTCGTCTCCACCCCGGCCGTCGCCGAGCACGACGCCTGCGGGTCCGCGATCCGTGTCGACCACCGCCGCGGCAAGGTGATGCGCCGGCTCTCGGGCAACGACCCCGAGGTCAACGAGGAGTGGATCACCGACAAGGACCGCTTCGCGTTCCACTACGCCCAGCAGCCCGACCGGCTGACCTACCCGCAGGTCCGTGACGCCGACGGCGGCCTCCGCCCGGCGTCGTGGACCGAGGCGTTCGCCGTCGCGGCCCGCGGCCTCGCGGAAGCCGGTGCGGTCGGCGTGCTCCCCGGCGGCCGGCTCACCGCCGAGGACGCCTACGCCTACAGCGTCTTCGCCCGCGTCTCCCTCGGCACCAACGACGTCGACTTCCGCGCCCGGCCGCTCTCGGCGGAGGAGGCGGACTTCCTCGCCTCCGAGGTCGTGCTGACCGGCCCCTGGGGCGGCGCGGTGACGTACGCCGACCTGGAGTCCGCGCGGACCGTCGTCCTCGCCGGGCTCGAGCCGGAGGACGAGGCGGGCGCGATCTTCCTGCGCCTGCGCAAGGCGTCCGGCCGCGGCACCCGCGTGCTCTCCGTCGCGCCCTTCAGCAGCCGCGGCCTGCGGAAGATGAACGGCGTGCTCCTGCCCGCGGCGCCCGGCACGGAGGCGGCCGTCATCGAGTCGCTCGCCGAGCGCGCCGAGCACGGCGTCGACGCCGACACCGTGGTCCTGGTGGGGGAGCGGCTCGCGACCTCGCCCGGCGCCCTCACCGCGGCGGCGGCGCTCGCCCGGCGCACCGGCGCCCGGCTGGCCTGGGTGCCGCGCCGCGCCGGCGACCGGGGTGCGGTCGAGGCGGGCTGCCTGCCGAACCTGCTGCCCGGCGGCCGCCCGGTCGCCGACGCCGCCGCCCGCGTCGACGCGGCCACCACCTGGGGCGTGCCGTCGCTGCCCGAGGCGCCCGGACGCGACGCCGACCGGATCGTCGCCGCCCTCCGGACCGGCGAGCTCGGGGGCGTGGTCGTCGGCGGCGTGGACCCCGACGACACCGCCGACCCGGCCGCGACCAGGGCCGCGCTGCGCGCCGCGCGCTTCGTCGTGGCGCTGGAGGTGCGCGAGACCGACGTGACCCGGGAGGCCGACGTGGTCTTCCCGGTCGCCCCGGTCAGCGACAAGGCGGGCACGTTCATCACCTGGGAGGGCCGGCCCCGGCCCTTCGAGGCGGTCTTCACCAACCCGGCCTCGCTGCCGGACCTGCGCGTCCTCGCCGGCGTCGCCGAGGAGCTGGCGCTGCTCGGCCGCGGCCGACCGCTCGGGTTCCGCACCGTCGCCGACGTCCGGGCCCGGATGGAGGAGCTCGGCGGCTGGGACGGCGAGCGCGGTAGGCCGGCCGCGGACCCCGCGGTCCCGGTGTCGTCGGCGCCGACCGGCCATGGCGGGCAGGGCGGGCAGGACGGCTTCGTGCTCTCCACCTGGAAGCAGATGCTCGACCTGGGCACGATGCAGGACGGCGACGCCGCCCTGCGGGCCACCGCCCGGATGCCGGTCGCCCGCGTGACCGCCGCGACGTACGACGCGCTCGGCCCGACCGTGACCCTCACCGGTGACCGCGGCTCGGTGACCCTGCCGGCCGAGATCACCTCCGACCTCGTCGACGGCGTGGTCTGGGTCCCGGCGAACTCGTTCGGCGACGGGGTGCTGGCCGGCCTGGCCTCACCCGGGTCGCGCGTGACCGTGAAGGGAGCGAGCCAGTGATCGCGATGGCGGCCGACGGGCCGGACCTCTCGGCGTTCGGTGGTGACCCGTGGTGGGTCATCCTCGTGAAGACGCTGCTCATCTTCGTCGTCCTGGTGCTCCTCACCCTGTTCAACATCTGGTGGGAGCGCCGGGTCGTCGCGCGGATGCAGCACCGCATCGGCCCCAACGTCAACGGGCCCTTCGGCCTGCTGCAGTCGTTGGCCGACGGCGTGAAGCTGGCGCTGAAGGAGGACATCATCCCCACCGCCGCCGACAAGGCGGTCTTCCTCCTCGCCCCGGTGATCGCGGTGGTGCCGGCGTTCGTGACGTTCGCGGTCATCCCCTTCGGGCCCGAGGTGAGCTTCTTCGGGGAGCGCACGCCGCTGCAGCTGACCGACATGCCGGTCGCCGTGCTGTTCGTGATGGCGATCGCCTCGATCGGCATCTACGGCATCGTGCTCGGCGGCTGGTCCAGCGGCTCGACGTACTCCTTGCTCGGCGGGCTCCGCTCGAGCGCGCAGATGATCTCCTACGAGGTCGCGATGGGGCTCGCCCTCGTGGCGGTCTTCCTCTACGCCGGGTCCATGTCGACCTCGGAGATCGTCGCGGCCCAGGACGACCTGTGGTTCGGGCTGATCCTCGTGCCGTCGTTCGTCATCTACCTGATCGCCATGGTCGGGGAGACCAACCGCGCGCCGTTCGACCTCCCCGAGGCCGAGGGCGAGCTGGTCGGCGGGTTCCACACCGAGTACTCCTCGCTGAAGTTCGCGCTGTTCTTCCTCGCCGAGTACATCAACATGGCGACCGTCTCGGCGCTGGCCACGACCCTGTTCCTCGGCGGCTGGCACGCGCCGTTCTGGATCGACGAGCTGTACGGCGGGTTCAACGAGGGCTACTGGCCGGTGCTGTGGTTCTTCGGCAAGGTGCTCTTCTTCATCTTCGGCTTCATCTGGCTGCGCGGGTCGCTGCCGCGGCTGCGCTACGACCAGTTCATGGCGTTCGGCTGGAAGCGGCTGATCCCGGTCGCGCTGGTGTGGATCATCGCGGTCGCCACGATCCGCGCCACCTCGCTGGAGGGCGGCATCGACCGCCGGTACCTCCTCATCGGGATCGGTGTGCTGGCGGTGCTCTTCCTCGCGCTGTTCTTCGTCGGGGACTCCGGTGAGGAGCCCACCGAGGACCGGCGGGCGGCCGACCGGCCCGGAGGCGCGGGCGCCTCCGGCGGCTTCCCGGTCCCGGCGATGCCGGCCGGCGGCCCGGTGCGCGGCGCCGCCGCACCGCTGACCTTCGACCACCCGACGACCGCCCGGTCGACGGCAGGAGAGAGCTGATGGCCACCGTCAAGGAACAGTTCTGGGACCCGATCGCGGGTTTCGGCGTCACCTTCCGCACGATGTTCAAGAAGGTCGTCACCGAGCAGTACCCCTTCGAGAAGCAGCCGACGGCGCCGCGCTTCCACGGCCGGCACCAGCTCAACCGCTGGCCCGACGGGCTGGAGAAGTGCGTGGGCTGCGAGCTGTGCGCCTGGGCCTGCCCCGCGGACGCGATCTACGTCGAGGGCGCCTCGAACACCGAGGCCGAGCGCTTCAGCCCGGGGGAGCGGTACGGGCGCGTCTACCAGATCAACTACCTGCGCTGCATCCTGTGCGGGCTGTGCATCGAGGCCTGCCCGACCCGGGCGCTGACGATGACCAACGAGTACGAGCTGGCCGACGACAACCGCGCGGACCTGATCTACGAGAAGTCCGACCTGCTCGCCCCGCTCCTGCCCGGCATGGAGCAGCCGCCGCACCCGATGCTGCTGGGCAGCGACGAGGGCGACTACTACCGCGGCACCTTCGCGGCACCGCCGTCGCCCTCGACCGGCACCGCCCCCGGCGTGCCCACCGACGACGACGCGACGCTGCGGGAGGCCGGCCGGTGACCGCGTTCTGGATCCTCGCGCCGGTCATGGTGCTCGCGGCGCTGGGCATCCTCGTCGTGCGCAAGGCGGTCCACGCCGCGCTGCTGCTGGCGGTCGTGATGATCAGCCTGGCGGTGCTGTACGCCGTGCTCGAGGCGCCGTTCCTCTTCGCGGTGCAGATCATCGTCTACACCGGCGCGATCCTCATGCTCTTCCTCTTCGTGCTGATGCTCGTCGGCGTCGACGCCTCCGACTCGATCGTCGAGACGATCCGGGGCCAGCGGACGATGGCCGTCGTCCTCGGGATCGGCCTGGGCGTGGTGCTGGTCGCCAGCGTCGGTCAGATCACCCTGGGCACGGTCGTCGGCCTCGACGCCGCGAACGAGGGCGGGAACATCGAGGCGCTGGCCAACATCCTCTTCTCCCGCTACGTCTTCGTCTTCGAGACGACCAGCGCGCTGCTGATCACCGCCGCGGTGGGCGCGATGGTGCTGGCGCACCGCGAGCGGCTCGGGCCCAAGCCGACCCAGCCGGTCCGCGCCGCCCAGCGGGTCCGCGACTTCGCCGAGCGCGGCGAGCACCTCGGCCCGCTCCCGGCGCCCGGCGTCTACGCGCGGCACAACGCGGTCGACACCCCCGCGCTGCTCCCCGACGGCACGCCCTCGGAGTCCTCGGTCTCCCGGACGCTGGCCGCCCGCGGCACGATCCGCTCCGCCCCCGACCTCGCCGACGACATCGAGGACGTCCAGCGCTCGCTGGGCGGGGTCCCCGGAGGCTCCGGCACGCCCGCGGACGGCTCCGCCGGCTCGGGCCACAACACCGAGAACCCGAGCACCGGCACCGGTGGCCCGGGCACGGACGAGGAGGCACACCGGTGACCGACGTGACGCCGTACGTCGTGCTGTCGGCGATCCTGTTCAGCATCGGCTGCGTGGGGGTGCTGACCCGCCGCAACGCGATCGTGGTCTTCATGTGCGTGGAGCTGATGCTCAACGCCTGCAACCTCGCGCTCGTGGCCTTCGCCAAGCAGCACGGCAACCTCGACGGGCAGATCGCGGCGTTCTTCGTCATGGTCGTCGCGGCGGCCGAGGTCGTCGTGGGCCTCGCGATCATCATGACCATCTTCCGCACCCGCCGGTCGGCCTCGGTCGACGACGCCAGCCTGCTGAAGTACTGAGGAAGAGAGCGGATGTACTCACTGTCCGAGGCCGCCCACCAGGTGCCGGTGATCGAGCCCAGCGCCGCCGACGGCGTCTTCTCGCTGATGTGGCTGGTCATCGGCCTGCCCCTGATCGGTGCCGCCGTGCTGCTGCTCGGCGGCCGCGCCACCGACCGGTGGGGCCACTGGCTGGGCACGCTGATGCCGATCGGCTCCTTCGTCATCAGCGTGCTGATGTTCCTCGAGCTGCTCGGCCGCGAGGAGGGAGACCGGTCGGTCGGCCAGCACCTCTACGACTGGGTGTCCGTCGGTGACCTGCAGGTCGGGATGGACCTGCTCTACGACCCGCTGTCGGCGCTGTTCCTGCTGCTGGTCACGGGCGTCGGCTCGCTGATCCACGTGTACTCGATCGGCTACATGGAGCACGACCCGCGGCGGCGCCGGTTCTTCGGCTACCTCAACCTGTTCGTGGCCGCGATGCTCATGCTGGTCCTGGCCGAGAACTACCTCGGGCTGTTCCTCGGCTGGGAGGGCGTCGGCCTCGCGTCGTACCTCCTCATCGGCTTCTGGCAGCACAAGCACTCCGCGGCCGCGGCGGCGAAGAAGGCCTTCGTCATCAACCGCGTCGGCGACATCGGCATGGCCCTGGCCATCGCGCTGCTCTTCACGACCTTCGGCACGACCAGCTTCTCCGCGATCAGCGCGGTCTCCGGCGCCGCCGAGGAGGACACGCTCACCGCCGTCGGCCTGCTGCTCCTGCTGGCCGCCTGCGGCAAGTCCGCGCAGGTGCCGCTGCAGGCCTGGCTGCTCGACGCGATGGAGGGCCCGACCCCGGTCTCGGCCCTCATCCACGCCGCGACCATGGTCACCGCCGGCGTCTACCTCGTGGTCCGGTCGAACTTCATCTTCGAGCTCGCGCCGCACGCGCAGACCGTCGTGGTCGTCGTCGCGACCGTCACGCTGCTGTGGGGTGCGGTGATCGGCTGCGCCAAGGACGACATCAAGAAGGCGCTGGCCGGCTCCACGATGAGCCAGATCGGCTACATGATGCTCGGCGCCGGTCTCGGCGTCGCGGGCTACGCCTTCGCGATCTTCCACCTGATCACGCACGGCTTCTTCAAGGCCAACATGTTCCTCGGCGCCGGCTCGGTCATGCACGGCATGAACGACGACGTCGACATGCGGCGGTACGGCGCGCTGCGGCACGCCATGCCGGTCACCTTCCTGACCTTCGCGATGGGCTACCTCGCGATCATCGGCTTCCCCGGCTTCTCGGGCTTCTGGTCCAAGGACAAGATCATCGAGACCGCCCTGGCCGAGAACTGGGTCGTCGGCGTCCTGGCCCTGCTCGGCGCGGGCATCACCGGCTTCTACATGACCCGGCTGATGCTGCTGACCTTCTTCACCACCAAGCGGTGGAAGGAGGACGTGCACCCGCACGAGTCGCCCGCCCTGATGACCGTGCCGCTGGTCGTGCTGGCCGCCCTGTCGGTGCTCGGCGGCGTGCTGCTGCTCGGCGACTGGATCGTCGACTGGCTGGCGCCGGTCGTCGGCGAGGCCCCGCACCACGAGCCGCCGCTGCCGGTCATGGTGATCACGCTGCTCACCGTCGCGGTCGTGGCCGTCGGCGTCGCCGCCGCGTGGTTCCTCGTCGGCAGGCGGGAGGTGCCGCTGACCCCGCCGCAGGACGTCTCCTTCGCCACCCGGGCTGCCCGCGCCGACGTCTACGGTGACGCGATCAACGACGTGCTGGTCGTCCGGCCCGGTGCCGCGACGGTCCGGGGGCTCACCACCGCCGACCGCACGGTCGTCGACGGGGCCTTCTCCGGCGGGTCGGGGGCGGTCAAGGCCGTCGGCGACCTGCTGCGGCGGCTGCAGAACGGCTTCGTCCGCTCCTACGCGCTCTCCGTCCTCGGCGGCGTCCTGCTCGTCGTCCTCGCACTCCTGGCGGTGAACCTCGCATGAACGACCTCCCCTGGCTGACCGTCCTCGTGGCCGTGCCCCTCGTCGGCGCGGCAGTCGTCGCCGCGGTGCCGCGCGCCGAGCTGGCCAAGCTGGTCGCGCTCGCCGTCTCGGTGCTGACCCTCGCGCTCGGTGTCGCGGTGGCGCTGCGCTACGAGCTCGGCGGTGGCATGCAGCTCACCGAGACCCACGACTGGATCGCCGCGTTCGGCGTCCACTACGCGCTCGGGGTCGACGGGCTCTCGCTGCTCATGGTCCTGCTGACCGTCGTCCTCGTTCCGATCGTGCTGGCCTACTCCTGGACCCACGCCGACGAGGGCACCGGCGCGAGCGGGTCGACCCGCTCGTTCTTCGCCTGGGCGCTCGCCCTCGAGGCGCTCTCCCTGGCGGTGTTCCTCGCCACCGACGTCTTCCTCTTCTACGTCGTCTTCGAGGCCACGCTGATCCCGGCGTACTTCCTCATCGGCGGCTTCGGCAAGGCCGGTCGCGGCGCCGCGGCGGTGAAGTTCCTGATGTTCCAGCTCGGCGGCGGCCTGGTCCTGCTCGGCTCGGTGATCGGGCTCTACGTCGTCTCCGCGCAGGCCGGCGAGCCGTCGTACCTCACCTCCGACCTCGCCGGGCTGGAGATGTCGACCTCCGCGGAGCGGTGGATCCTCGCCGGCTTCCTCATCGCGTTCGCGGTCAAGGCGCCGCTGTTCCCGCTGCACACCTGGCTGGCCGACACCACGGAGAAGGCCACGCCCGGCACGAGCGTGCTGCTGGTGTGCGTGCTGGACAAGATCGGCACCTACGGGATGCTGCGCTTCTGCCTGGAGCTCTTCCCCGAGGCCTCGAAGTGGGCCACCCCGCTGGTGGTCACGATCGCGCTGATCTCGATCGTGTACGGCGCGCTGCTGGCCATCGGCCAGGACGACCTGCTGCGGCTGGTGGGCCTGACCTCGCTGAGCCACTTCGGCTTCATCACCCTCGGCATCTTCGCGATGAGCAGCCAGGGCCAGTCCGGCGCGATCCTCTACATGGTCAACCACGGGCTCGGCACGGCAGCGCTCTTCCTCACCGCCGGTCACGTCATCGAGCGGCGCGGCACCTCCTCGATCCGCCGGATGGGCGGCATGGAGCGGCTCGCGCCGGTCCTGGCCGGGCTGTTCCTCGTCGCGGGCCTCGCGACCCTGAGCCTGCCCGGGCTCAGCCCGTTCATCTCCGAGGTGCTCGTCATCATCGCGGCCTTCGACTACCACTGGTGGGTCGGCGCGGCGGCGGTCACCGGCATCGTGCTCGCCGCGATCTACGTGCTGTGGATGTACCAGCGGGTGATGACCGGTCCCGGCCCGCTCGCCGGCGCGGACGGCGCGGACGGGGCGGACGGCGCGGGGGAGCACCTCGACGACCCGGCCCACCGCGAGCCGGCCGGGCACGGCTCGGACGCCTCCGAGCGGCCCGCCGGCGGCACGGCGACCGCGACGGCCACCCGGCCCGCCTCCACGACCGGGGCCACGGCCGTGCGGGAGACCCGCGACCTGCGACCGCGCGAGGTCGCGGTGCTGGCGCCGCTCATGGTCGGGCTGGTGCTGTTCGGCTTCTACCCGATGCCGCTGTTCGACGTGGCCAACCCCTATGTCGAGGACCTGATGGCCCGCGTCGACGTCGACGACGACGCCCCCGCCGTACCCCCGGGCACCGTCGTGGAGCCGGCCGGCGAGCACGCTGGAGAGGGACACTGAGATGGACTTCGTCAAGCCCACCATCGAGTACGCCGAGCTCGCCCCGCTCCTGATCGTCCTGGGCGGCGCCTGCCTCGGCGTCGTGGTCGAGGCGTTCCTGCCGCGGGAGCGGCGCCGCCTCGTCCAGGTCGTCCTCAGCGCCCTGGTGCTGCTCGCGGCGCTGGCCACCACCATCTGGCTCGCGACCGACCTCGAGGAGGTCGCCGACGGCGCCGCCCGCGGGCTGCTCGCCGCCGAGGGCACCGTCGTCGTCGACGGCCCGACCCTCTACCTGTGGGGGCTGATCCTCCTGCTCTCCCTCGGCGGCGTCGCGCTCTTCGCCGAGCGCCGCGTCGAGGGCGGGGTCTCGGCGTTCGCCGGCCAGGCCGCGGCGCTGCCCGGCACCGAGGCCGAGCGGGAGATCTCGACCCGCGGCTGGGAGCACACCGAGGTCTACCCGCTGCTGCTCTTCGCGGTCGGCGGCATGCTGCTCTTCCCGGCCTCCAACGACCTGCTCACGATGTTCGTCGCGCTCGAGGTGCTCTCGCTGCCGCTCTACCTCCTGTGCGGCCTGGCCCGGCGACGGCGCCTGCTCAGCCAGGAGGCGGCGCTGAAGTACTTCCTGCTCGGCGCGTTCTCCTCCGGCTTCTTCCTCTACGGCGTCGCGCTGGTCTACGGCTTCGCCGGGTCGATGCAGCTCTCCGCGATCGCCGAGGCGGTCCGCAACGACACCGAGAACCAGGGCCTGCTGCTCGTCGGCATGGGCATGCTCGCCGTCGGCCTGCTGTTCAAGGTCGGCGCGGCGCCGTTCCAGGGCTGGACGCCCGACGTCTACCAGGGCGCGCCGACCCCGGTCACGGCCTTCATGTCGGCCGCGACCAAGGTGGCGGCGTTCGGTGCGCTGCTGCGGCTCTTCTACGTCGCCTTCGGCTCCGACCGGTGGAGCTGGCAGCCGATGATGTGGGTCGTCGCGATCCTCACCATGGTGGTCGGCGCTGTCGTCGCGGTCTCCCAGACCGACGTGAAGCGGATGCTGGCCTACTCCTCGGTCGCGCACACCGGCTTCCTGCTCACCGGGGTGCTCGGCGTGCAGGGCGCGGGCGACCTCGCCGAGGGCCAGGTCACCTCGCTGCAGGCGGTGCTGTTCTACCTCGCGACGTACGGCGTGGCGACGCTCGGCGCGTTCGCGATCGTCACGCTCGTCCGCGACTCCAACGGCGAGGCCACCCACTTCGACCGGTGGGCCGGACTGGGCCGCCGCTCGCCGTGGCTGGCCGCGGCGTTCGGGCTGTACCTGCTCTCCATGGCCGGCATCCCGCTGACGGCCGGCTTCGTCGGCAAGTGGGCGGTCTTCACGGTCGCGATGTCGGCCGGGGCGTGGCCGGTGGTGCTGACCGCGATCGCGTCGAGCATCATCGCGATCTTCTTCTACGTCCGCTACATCCGGATCATGTTCTTCGCCGAGCCCGACGCGGACCTCGGCGAGGTCGCGTCGGTGACGACGCCGTCGCTGCTGACCTCCGCGACCATCGCGGCGGGCGTGGTGGCGACCGTCGTGATCGGCGTCGTGCCGGGCCCGGTTCTCGATCTCGCGGCCCGTGCGGGAGACTTCATTAGGTGAGCACCAGTTCGTCTGCGGGTCTGGCCCTGCCGGTCACCGACCCGGCCCTCGGGGCGCGCCTGCGCGACCGCATGGCCGAGGTCGAGGAAGCGCTCTACGCCCACGTGCGGAGCCGCTACCCCTACGTCACCGAGGCCGCCAGCCACCTGCTCGACGCCGGGGGCAAGAGGTTCCGCCCGCTGCTGGTCCTGCTGGCCGCGGAGGCGGGTCCCGAGCCGCTGGCCCCCGAGGTGCTGACCGCCGCGTGCGTCGTGGAGATCACCCACGTCGGCTCGCTCTACCACGACGACGTCATGGACGAGGCCGCGCTGCGCCGCGGCGCGGACTCCGCCAACGCGCGCTGGGACAACCACGTCGCGATCCTGACCGGCGACTTCCTGTTCGCGAAGTCCTCGGAGCTGACCGCGCAGCTCGGCCCGGACGCGGTCCGGATCCAGGCCGAGACCTTCAGCCGGCTCGTCGAGGGCCAGATCCTCGAGACCGTGCCGCCCGGCGAGGGCGAGGACCCGCTCGCGCACTACCTCGACGTGGTGGCGGGGAAGACCGGCTCGCTGATCGCCACCTCCGCCCGGTACGGCGCGCGCTTCGGTGGCGCGTCCGCGGAGGTCGAGGAGGCGCTGACGGCGTACGGCGAGATCGTCGGCTCGGCCTTCCAGCTCTCCGACGACATCCTCGACATCGCCTCGGAGTCCGCCGAGTCCGGGAAGACCCCGGGCACCGACCTGCGCGAGGGCGTCCCGACGCTGCCCGTGCTGATGGCCCGGGCCTCGACCGACCCCGCCGACGCCCGGCTGCTCGAGCTGCTGGACGCCGACCTGACCGACGACGCCCTGCACGCCGAGGCCCTCGACCTGCTCCGCAAGCACCCGGCCCTCGAGGAGGCCCGGGCCTACGTCGTCGCCCGCGCCACCGAGGCCAAGGACCTGCTCACGGTCCTCCCGCAGGGTCCCGTGCGCGACGCCCTGGAGGCCTTCGCCGACGTCGTGGCGGTCCGCTCCGCCTGAGCCGCCGGCGAGGGGCGGCGCCCGGCTCGCCGCTCCCGGGTCGTCCTCAGGCGGGTCCCTCCTGCACGGGTGGCCGCCACCCGTCCTCCTCCCGGATCGCCCGGGCCACCCGCCGGCTGACCTCCCGCAGCTGGCGCGCCTGGGCGCGCGTGAGCGGGTCTAGGACCAGCCGGTGCACGGTGGCGACGTGGCCGGGGGTGGCCGCGTCGAGCGCCTCCCGGCCCTGCTCGGTGAGCGTCGCGAGGGTGTAGCGACCGTCGGCGGGGTCGGGTGCGCGCACCACCCAGCCGCGGGTCTCCAGGCGCGACACCGCCCGGGAGAGGCGGGAGAGCGAGCTGTTCGCGTAGCCCGCCAGCACACTCATCCGCAGCGTCCGGTCCGGTGCGGACGCGAGCGCGTAGAGGACGCCGTACTCGAAGTGGGTGAGGCCGGCGTCGCGCTGCAGCTGTGCGTCGAGCGCGGCCGGGAGCCACTCGAGCACGGTCGCGAGGGCGCTCCAGGTCTCGAGATCCTCGCCGGTGAGCGGGGGCGGGTCAGGGGAGTCGGGCACGGCACGAGGATAAGCCGTCCTGACTTGATCGGGAAAGTCATCCACCGTACCTTTCACTTGACTGAGCAAGTGATCGGCGACGGCGCCGCAACGGAGGGGACGGACGCATGGACCTGCAGCTGAGGGGGCGGACCGCCTTCGTGACCGGCTCCACCCAGGGGATCGGACGGGCGATCGCGGAGACGCTGCTCGCGGAGGGGGCCGCCGTCGTCGTCAGCGGGCGCGACGGGACGCGGGTGCGCGCGGTGGTGGAGGATCTCCGGGCGGCGGTGCCGGACGCGGACGTCTCGGGGATCGCCGCCGACCTGGCCGACCCCGCCCAGGTGCAGCGGCTGCTGGCGGAGCTCGGGGACGTCGACGTGCTGGTCAGCTGTGCCGGCGTCTTCGGGCTCGCCGCCTTCGCGGAGGTCTCCGACGCGGAGTGGCAGCACTACGTCGAGGTCAACCTGATGGGCGGGGTCCGGCTCTCCCGGCACCTGCTGCCCCGGATGCTCGAGCGGGGCTGGGGCCGGGTCGTCTTCGTCGGCACCGAGTCCGCCGTGGACGTCCCCGCCGACATGGTGCCCTACGGGGCGACCAAGGCCGCGGCGCTCGCGCTCGCCAACGGGCTGGCCAAGCTGACCCGGGGCACCGAGGTCACCGTCAACACCGTCCTCGGCGGCCCGACGTGGTCCGACGGTGTCGCTGCGGCCGTGGCCGAGGTGGCCCGGTCCCAGGGTGCGCCGGTGGAGGCGGTCAGGGACGCGGTCGTGGCCGGGAACCCGACCTCGCTCCTGCAGCGGTTCATCGACCCGGCCGAGATCGCCCACCTGGTGGCGTACCTCGCCAGCCCGCTGTCGTCGGCCACGAACGGCGCGGCGCTCCGGGCCGACGGCGGCGTCCTCACCACGGTGCTGTGAACGCGCGAGCCGGCGCCGCACTCCTGGGCGGCGCCGGCTCGGCGAGGTGCGGTGCGGGTCAGGCGTGCTTGTGGACCACCACGACCGAGGGGCGCGGGAAGTCGTCGGTGTGCGGCCAGGTGCTGGCCGGCGTCTCGAACGTCGCGCCGTCGACCTCACCGGGGTGCTGGACGGCCACGAACAGCGAGCGGTCCTGGTCGGTGATCAGCGGCCCGCAGGCCTCGGCACCGCGCGGGACGGTGACGAACTGCTCGACCTTGCCGCGCAGCGCGCCCTTCGTCGGCACCCGGAAGATGCCGTCGTTGGAGCCCAGGACGTTGCCGTCGGTGGAGATCCACAGGTTGCCCTCGGAGTCGAAGGAGACGTTGTCGGGGCAGCTGATCGGGCTGACCTGCGACTTGTCGAACCCGGCGAAGTAGGTCTCCTGCGCGGCCGGGTCCCCGCAGACCAGCATCAGGTCCCAGGTGAAGGTCGTGGAGGCGTGGTCGCCGCGGGCGGGGGTCAGCTCGAGCACGTAGCCGTTGCGGTTGCCCGACTGCTCGCGCAGCGGCTCGCCGAGCGCGGGACGCGTCATCGACTTCCCGACCGGGTTGGCCTCGTCGACCGGCAGCGCCGCGGTGCCGCGGTTGGAGTTGTTGGTCAGCGCGACGTACACCTTGCCGGTCACCGGGTTCGGCTCGACGTCCTCGGGACGGTCCATCTTGGTCGGACCGACCTTGTCGGCGGCCAGGCGGGTGTCGATGAGGACGTCGGCGACGCTCATGCCCTCCACGTAGGACGTGGTGTCGCTCGTGAGCCGGATCCACTCACCGGTGCCGTCGTAGCCGTCCTGGGTGCCGTCGCCGGTCAGCTTCGCGACGTAGAGCGTGCCGCGCGTGAGGAGGGTCAGGTTGTGGCGGCGGGCCGCGGCGCCCCGGCCCTTCTTCATCTTGTCGCGGGAGACGAACTTGTAGAGGTAGTCGCCGCGCTCGTCGTCACCCATGTACGCCACCGCGCGGCCGTCCTTGGCCAGGGCGACGTTCGCGCCCTCGTGCTTGAAGCGGCCCAGCATCGAGTGCTTGCGGGGGGTGGAGGTGCGGTCGGTCGGGTCGAGCTCGACGACCCAGCCGAAGCGGAACGGCTCGTGCGGCTCGGTGGTCAGGTCGAAGCGCGGGTCGACCGACGACCAGCCGCGTCCGGCGCCGGTGACGCCGATGCGCTTGTAGGAGTCGGCGTAGCGCGGGTCGAGGTCCCCGGAGGCGTCGAAGTACTGGTTGAAGTTCTCCTCGCCCGAGAGCACCGTGCCCCACGGCGTCATGCCGCCGGCGCAGTTGTTGAGGGTGCCCATGACCTTGCGGCCCGACGGGTCGGCCGAGGTCCGGAGGCGGGGGTCGCCGGCGGCGGGGCCGGTCACGGCGAACGCCGTGCGGGTGCTGATCCGGCGGTTGTGCCGGGTGCCGGAGGGCGAGACCCGCAGCCAGGAGCCCGCGGTGCGGCCGCGCTTGATCTCCAGCACGGACATGCCGTGGCTGAGGATCTCGATCTCCTTCTGGGTGTCCTCGGGGTAGAGGTCGGTGGGGAACATCAGGTTCGGGTCGGTGTACTCGTGGTTGACCACGAGCAGCGCCCGGTCGCCCTTGAGCGGCAGCACGCCGACGTAGTCGCAGTTGTAGCCGAACTGCTTGGCCGCCGAGTCCGGCGTCTGGCGGCGCACGTCGAAGCGCGGCGCTCCCTTCTCGACCGGGTCGCCCCAGCTGGCCACGACGTCGCTGCGGAAGCCCTCCGGCACGACCACCGCGTCGCGCTTGTTCGGCGCCACCGGGCGGAAGGACGTCCGGCCGAGGTCCTTGCCGACCGCCGCGCGGGCCACGCCCGCGGGGGTGGTGGCCGGCACGGCCGCCGCGGGAGCGGAGCCGAGACCGGCGAGCACCATCGCGCCGGTGCCGACGGCCGCGCCCTGCAGGACCGACCGGCGGGCGACGGCCTTGCTGATCTCGTCGCGGACGTGGCCGTTGGTGCTGGTGTTCGGGACCGGCTGGTCGCAGGCGTTGCCGCAGCGGAACTGGCAGGTCAGGTGGCTGCGCGAGCCGTGCGGCCCGGAGGTGAGGAGGGGGAGCAGCGTGCGCGGTTCGCGCGAGGCGGTGGTCATGGCGCGGACGCTAGGCAGGACGGGTCAACCGCCGGGGAGGGAACGGTGACCCGCAGGTGAACGCCGAGGGGACGGCCGTCGGCCGACCCCGCCGCGCAGGACGGGCGGCGTCAGGCGGCGGTGCTGGAGGCGGCCAGCAGCCGGAGCTGGCGGCGGCGGTGGTTGTTGGCCTCGACGGTGAAGACCACCAGCGCGACCCAGACCAGGGCGAAGCCGGCCCACCGGGCGGGCGGCATCTCCTCGTGGAACCACAGCACGCCGAGGGCGAACTGCAGGACCGGGGTGAGGTACTGCAGCAGGCCGAGGGTCACCAGCGGGACGCGCGTCGCGGCCGCGCCGAAGGCGATCAGCGGGATGGCGGTGACGATGCCGCTGCTCATCAGGAGGACGGCGTGGCCCAGGCCGTGCTGGCCGAAGCCGGACTCGCCGGTGGCCACCAGCACCGCGACGTACGCGACGGCGAGGGGTGCGACCACGGCGGTCTCGACCGCCAGGCTCTCGACGGCGCCGACGTTCGCGGTCTTCTTGGTCAGCCCGTAGGTGCCGAAGGAGACGGCCAGCACGAGCGCGACGTACGGGGGGTGGCCGTAGTCGAGGGTGAGCACGGCGACCGCGGCGGTGGCGACGCCGACGGCGACCCACTGCGCGGGCCGCAGGCGCTCGCCGAGGACCAGCACGCCGAGCAGCACGGTCACGAGCGGGTTGATGAAGTAGCCGAGCGAGGACTCCACGACCCGGTCGTTGTTGACGCCCCAGATGTAGGTGCCCCAGTTGACGCTGATCGTGACCGCCGCGACCGTCAGCAGCAGCATCGTCCGGCCCGAGCGCAGCAGCGCCCGGAGGTGGGACCCCCGCCCGAGCACGACGACGAGCAGCCCCATGGTGACCGCCGACCAGAGGATCCGGTGCGCCAGGACCTCGACCGCACCAGCCGGTTCGAGCAGCGGGAAGTAGAGCGGGAAGCCGCCCCAGACCAGGTAGGCGGCCACGCCGAGGAGGAGGCCGCGGCGCGCGTCTGACACCGGACGAGGATAGGGGTTTGTCGGCGAGCGCCCGTGGGCAGGTTGGGGTTCCATGCCCCACGGACTCCTGGAGGAGATCACCCCCATGCGCACGAACCGCGTCGTTGCCACCCTCATCGCACTGGTCGTCATGGCCGCCACGCCGTTGGCGCTCACGGCGCCGGCCACCGCCGCCGACAAGGTCAAGCGCGAGATCAGCGTCCAGGGCATCGAGCCCAAGCCCAACCGCTTCTTCATCAAGGGCGGGGTCGAGACCGGGTCCTACCCGAAGGCCAAGCTCGTCATGATGAAGAAGCCGGGCGGCTCGAAGAAGTGGACGACCTACAAGACCTTCCGGACCGACGCCAAGAGCAAGTTCCGCGTCCGCGTCGTCGGCCCGGGCCGCGGCAGCCAGAAGGTCTGCTACAAGGTCAAGGCGCCCTCGAGCTCCAAGTACAAGACCTCGTTCTCGCGGAGCCTGTGCATCGTCAAGCTCTGAGACGTACGCCGGGCCGGCTCTCGGGCCGCCGGAACAGCAGGAAGGGTCCCCGCTCTCGGGCGGGGACCCTTCGTGCGTCTCGGCGGCGCCAGTGCCGCGCTCCGGCGGTCAGACGGGTCAGACGACCGTCCAGGTGTCGCCGGAGCCGATGAGCGCGGCGAGCTGGTCGGCCGGCGCGCCGGGTGCGTCCTGCCGGGCGGTGGTGACCTGGGCGCGCGCCTGGTCGTCGTACGTCGGCCGCTCCACGGCCCGGAAGATGCCGATCGGCGCCTGGTGCAGGTAGTCGGCCGCGGTGAGCCGGCTGATCGCGAAGGCGGTCGAGGGGTCGGCGGCGTGCGCGTCGTGGACGAGGATCGCGGACTCCTCCACGTCGGCGGCGAGGGCGACCTTGACCCCGCCGGTGACGTGGTCGCGGACGACCACCTTCGACCCGCGGCCGTCCTCGCCCGGGGTGCCGAAGCGGACCTGCTCGCCGTGGACGAGCGGGATGATCGCGTCGGCCTTGGTGTCGTTGCCCTTGATGGCGTCGAAGGCGCCGTCGTTGAAGATCGGGCAGTTCTGGTAGATCTCGACCAGCGAGGTGCCGCGGTGCGCGGCGGCCGCGGAGAGCACCGAGGTGAGGTGCTTGCGGTCGGAGTCGATCGTGCGGGCGACGAAGGACGCCTCGGCGCCCAGGGCCAGCGAGACCGGGTTGAACGGGTGGTCGACGGAGCCCATCGGGGTGGACTTGGTGACCTTGCCCGGCTCCGAGGTCGGGGAGTACTGCCCCTTGGTCAGGCCGTAGATCCGGTTGTTGAACAGCAGGATCGTCATGTTGACGTTGCGGCGCAGCGCGTGGATCAGGTGGTTGCCGCCGATCGAGAGCGCGTCGCCGTCACCGGTGACGACCCAGACCGAGAGGTCCTCGCGCGCGGTGGCGATGCCGGTCGCGATCGACGGCGCGCGGCCGTGGATCGAGTGCATGCCGTAGGTGTCGAGGTAGTACGGGAACCGGCTCGAGCAGCCGATGCCCGAGACGAACACGATGTTCTCGCGGCGCAGGCCGAGGTCGGGCAGGAAGCCCTGGACGGCCTTGAGCACGGCGTAGTCGCCGCAGCCGGGGCACCAGCGCACCTCCTGGTCGGAGGAGTAGTCCTTGCCGGTCTGCGGCTGGTCGTTGGTCGGGACCAGCTCGACGCCCGAGCGCAGGCCCGGGAAGGGGAGCTCGGTGCCCGAGGTCCCGGTGAGGGGCTGGGCGGTCACTTGGTTGCCTCCGTGGCGGTGGTGGTGAGGTCGACCTCGATGCCCTCGGCGTCGGCGACGAGGCCGCCGATCGCCTCGGCGAGCTCGGCGGCCTTGAGGGGCAGGCCGCGGACGTGGTTGTAGCCGATCGCGTCGACGAGGTAGCGGGCGCGCAGCAGCATGGAGAGCTGGCCGAGGTTCATCTCGGGCACGAGCACCTTGTCGTAGCGCCCCAGGATCTCCCCGAGGTCCTTGGGGAAGGGGTTGAGGTGGCGCAGGTGGACCTGCGCCACGTCGTACCCGGCCTTGCGGACGCGGCGCACGCCGGCGCCGATCGGGCCGTAGGTGGAGCCCCAGCCGAGCACGAGCACCTTGGCGCGACCCGACGGGTCGTCGACCTCGAGCGGCGGGAGCGACTCCGCGATCCGGTCCACCTTGGCCTGGCGGGTGCGGACCATGAAGTCGTGGTTGGCGGGGTCGTAGGAGATGTTGCCGTGGCCCTCGCCCTTCTCCAGGCCGCCGATGCGGTGCTCGAGACCGGGGGTGCCGGGCACCGCCCACGGCCGGGCGAGGGTCTCCTCGTCGCGGAGGTAGGGCCAGAAGTCGGTCTCCTCCTCGGTGACCGTGCCGTCCTCGAGCGTCGCCGCGGGCTTCACGACGTGGTTGCGCTCGGTGGCGAAGTTCGGCTCGATGACCGGGAGGTCGGCGATCTCCGGGATCCGCCAGGGCTCGGAGCCGTTGGCGAGGTAGCCGTCGGAGAGCAGCATCACCGGGGTGCGGTAGGTGACCGCGATCCGCGCGGCCTCGATCGCGGCGCCGAAGCAGTCACCCGGCGACTGGGGCGCGACGATCGGGACAGGGGCCTCGCCGTTGCGCCCGAACATCGCCTGCAGCAGGTCGGCCTGCTCGGTCTTGGTCGGCAGGCCGGTCGAGGGGCCGCCGCGCTGGACGTCGACGACGACCAGCGGGAGCTCGGTCATGACGGCCAGGCCGATGGCCTCGGACTTCAGCGCGATGCCCGGACCCGAGGTGGTGGTGACCCCGAGGTGGCCCACGAACGACGCGCCGATGGCGGCGCCGACGCCGGCGATCTCGTCCTCGGCCTGCAGCGTGGTCACGCCGAACGCCTTGTGCTTGCTCAGCTCGTGGAGGATGTCGGAGGCCGGCGTGATCGGGTAGGACCCCAGGAAGACCGGCAGGCCGGACTGCACGCCGGCGGCGACCAGGCCGTAGGCCAGCGCCAGGTTGCCCGAGATGTTCCGGTAGGTGCCCGCGGAGACCGGGGCCGGCTTGATCTCGTAGGAGACCACGAAGGTCTCGGTGGTCTCGCCGAAGTTCCAGCCGGCCTTGAACGCCGCGATGTTGGCGTCGCGGATCGCGGGCACCTTCGCGAAGCGCTTGTTGAGGAACGCCGTCGTCGACTCGGTCGGGCGGCCGTACATCCACGACAGCAGGCCGAGCGCGAACATGTTCTTCGCGCGGGCGGCGTCCTTGCGGGAGAGCCCGAACTCCTTGACCGCCTCGACCGTCATGCCCGTCAGGTCCACCGGGTGCACGGCGAACTCGCCCAGCGCCGAGCCGGCGTCGCCCAGCGAGTCGAGCGGGTTGGCGCCGTACCCCGCCTTGGTCAGGTTGCGACCGGAGAAGTCGTGGGTGTCGACGATGATCGTCGCGCCCTTCGGCAGGTCCGGCAGGTTCGCCTTGAGCGCGGCGGGGTTCATCGCGACCAGCACGTCGGGCGCGTCGCCCGCGGTCAGGATGTCGTGGTCGGCGAAGTGGACCTGGAAGGAGGAGACGCCGGGGAGCGTGCCCTGGGGGGCGCGGATCTCGGCCGGGAAGTTCGGCAGGGTCACCAGGTCGTTGCCGAAGACGGCCGACTCCTGGGTGAACCGGTCACCGGTCAGCTGCATGCCGTCGCCGGAGTCGCCGGCGAACCGGATGATCACCCGGTCGAGCTGCTTGACCTGCTTCTGTACCTGGCTGGACACCTCAGGCCCACTTCCTTGCTGCGTCTATTCGGACGGTTCGTGTCCGTTGCGGGAGTCGATCGTAGGGCTCAACGAGCAGAACTGGAACGCGTTCCAGTTCCACGGTCGGCCGGCGCGACCTCTCCACGATAGAGACCGCGCGGGCGCATCCGAAGTCGTCTCCGTTGCTGGACCCGGACCAGACCAGTGAGTCCGGACACACGTGTCGAAGGGCGACTTTGTGGGTTAAGTGACCTAGTCTGCTCGAGATAAGCAATGGACCTCGGTTTCGTGCCGGGGCTGGAGAAAGTCGGGACAGACATGAACATCAAGGTTGCCGTGGCCGGTTTCGCCGCGGGGGTGCTGACCTTGACCGCGTGTGGCTCCTCTGCGGAGGGCGGCTCGGGCTCGGACGGCGAGACGGTCAGCATCAATGCGTTCTCGGTGATGGAGGCGGCCAACGAGCCGGTCTTCGAGGACTTCCAGGCCACCTCTGACGGGGAGGGCGCGCAGTTCCAGACGTCGTACGGCGCCTCGGGCGACCAGAGCCGCGCCGTCGAGGCCGGGGCCGACGCGGACGTCGTCCACTACTCCCTCGAGACCGACGTGACCCGCCTGGTCGATGCCGGCCTGGTCGCCGAGGACTGGAAGGACAACGCCACCGACGGGATCGCGACCTCGTCGGTCGTCGTCTTCGTGGTCCGCAAGGGCAACCCGGACGGCATCGAGGGCTGGGACGACCTGGTCGAGCCCGGCGTGGACATCATCACGCCGAACCCCGGCTCCTCCGGCTCGGCCCGGTGGAACATCCTCGCCGCGTGGGCGCACGTCAGCGGCAACGGCGGGACCGAGGAGGAGGCCCGCGCGTTCGTCACCAGCCTGCTGGAGAACACCATCGCCCTCCCCGGCTCCGGCCGTGAGGCGACCACCGCCTTCACCGACGGCAGCGGCGACGTGCTCCTGTCCTACGAGAACGAGGCGATCCTCGCCAAGCAGAGCGGCGCGGACATCGACTACGTCGTGCCCGAGGACACCCTCCTCATCCAGAACCCGGCCGCCGTCACCGAGGACGCCAGCGCCGCCGCCGAGGCGTTCCTGGAGTTCATGACCTCCCCGGAGGCCCAGGCCGACTACGCCCAGTCCGGCTTCCGGCCGGTCGTGGACGGCGTCGAGATCGGTGAGGTCGACGGAGCCAACGACCCCAGTGACCCGTTCCCGACCCCGGCGAAGCTGTTCACCCTCGACGACGACTTCGGCGGCTGGGGCGAGGCGGCCGACAAGTTCTTCGGCGACGGTGAGGACGGCAACCCGCTCGGCATCATCACCGAGATCCAGCAGAGCACCGGCAAGGTCGGCGAGGAGTAGTGTCGACCGCCCTCTCCGGGGCGACCATCGACGCGGCCCGGCCGGCGGACCCCACCCCGGGGTCCCGCCGGCCGCGGCGCGCGCGTCGTACCGCTCCGAGGAACACGCTCAACCGAAGCGCGGGACTGGGCCTCGGCATCGCGATGGTGTGGTTCAGCGTCCTGGTGCTGCTTCCGCTGTCCGCCGTGGTCGCCGCGGCGGCCGAGGGTGGCTGGGGCCGGTACCTGTCGGTGCTGCGCAACGACCAGACCTGGGCCGCGGTCAGCCTGACGGTCGGCCAGTCCCTGCTCGTCACGCTGATCAACGTCGTCATCGGCACGGTCATCGCGTGGGTGCTCGTCCGTGACCGCTTCTGGGGCAAGTCGCTGCTCGACGTCGTCATCGACGTGCCCTTCGCGCTGCCCACCATCGTCGCCGGCCTGGTCCTGCTGGCCCTCTACGGCCCCAACAGCCCGCTCGGGGTCCACTGGGCCTTCACCGAGCACGCCGTCACGCTGGCGCTGGCCTTCGTGACGCTGCCGTTCATCGTCCGCACCGTGCAGCCGGTCCTCGAGGAGCTCGAGACCGACGTGGAGGAGGCGGCTGCCTCGCTGGGCGCCAGCCCGGTCACGGTCTTCCGCCGGATCATCCTCCCGTCCCTCGCCCCGGCGATCGCCGCGGGCGCCGCGCTGTCGTTCGCCCGCGCGATCTCCGAGTACGGCTCGCTGGTCCTGCTCTCGGGCAACAAGCCCTTCGAGACCGAGGTCGTCTCGGTGCGCGTGCTGACCTTCATCGAGAACGGCAACACCGCGTCCGCCGCGGCGCTCGCCTCGGTGATGCTCGCGGTCGCGCTGGTCGTCATCGTCGCGCTCGACATCGTGCAGAGGCGGGTGTCGCGACGATGGTGAGGACCTCGCTCCCCGTGCGCTGGCTGCTGCGCGTGCTCGCGGTCGGCTACGTCTTCCTGCTCGTGGCCTGGCCGGTCGCGCTGCTGGTGAGGAACACCTTCGGCCAGGGCCTCTCCTCGCTGACCGACGCGCTGTCGGACGAGCAGGTGACCGGTGCGCTCCAGCTCACCGCGATCATCGCCCTCTGGGCGGTCGTCATCAACCTGGTCTTCGGCGTGACGATCTCGATCCTGCTGGTGCGCTACCAGTTCCCCGGCAAGCGCGTCCTCTCGGCGCTCATCGACCTCCCCCTGTCGGTCTCGCCGGTCGTGGTCGGGCTCGCCCTCCTGCTGGCCTACAACGGCCGGACCGGCTGGTTCGGCCCCACGCTGGAGGACAACGGCCTCCAGCTGATCTTCAACTCGCCGGGCATGATCATGGCCACCTGCTTCGTGGCCCTGCCGCTCGTCATCCGCGAGGTCGTGCCGGTGCTCACCGAGATCGGCGACGACCAGGAGCAGGCGGCCCGCAGCCTGGGCGCCAACGCCCCGCAGACCTTCTGGCGGATCACGCTGCCCAGCATCAAGTGGGCGGTCGTGTACGGCGTGGTGCTGAGCCTCGCCCGGTCCGTCGGCGAGTTCGGCGCCGTGAAGATCGTCTCCGGGAACATCACCGGCCGCACCCAGACCGCGACCCTCGTGGTCGAGGCGAAGTACCAGAACTTCCAGCAGGACACGGCGTACGCCACGTCCTTCCTGCTGATCCTGGTCAGCATCGCCTGCCTGGTCGTGGTCGCGTTCCTCCGTCCCCAGCACGCCTCGTCCGGAAGGAAGTCCCGATGAGCATCGAGGTCTCCGGTGTCACCAAGAAGTTCGGGGACTTCGTCGCGCTCGACGACGTCTCCGTGTCCATCCCGTCCGGCCAGCTGACCGCGCTGCTCGGCCCCTCCGGTGGCGGCAAGTCGACGCTGCTGCGGATCATCGCCGGCCTCGACTCCGCCGACGCCGGCCGGGTCGAGATCGAGGGCGTCGACGCGACCGGCCTGCCGGCGCAGAAGCGCGGCGTCGGGTTCGTCTTCCAGCACTACGCGGTCTTCAAGCACATGACGGTGGCCAAGAACGTCGCCTTCGGCCTGGAGATCCGCCGGAAGCCGAAGGCCGAGATCGCCGCCCGGGTCGACGAGCTGCTGCGCCTGGTGCACCTCCAGCAGTTCAGCCACCGCCTGCCCGCCCAGCTCTCCGGCGGTCAGCGCCAGCGCATGGCGCTCGCCCGCGCGCTCGCGGTGGAGCCCAAGGTGCTGCTGCTCGACGAGCCGTTCGGTGCGCTGGACGCGAAGGTCCGCAAGGAGCTGCGCGACTGGCTGCGGCGGCTGCACGACGAGGTGCACGTGACGACCGTCTTCGTGACCCACGACCAGGAGGAGGCCCTCGAGGTCGCCGACGAGATCGTGGTCGTCAACCAGGGGCGCGTGGAGCAGGTGGGCACGCCCGACCAGCTCTACGACGAGCCGGCCAACGACTTCGTCATGGGCTTCCTCGGCGAGGTCACGGTGCTCGGGGGCGTGCACCTGCGCCCGCACGACATCGAGGTCACGACGGCGCCGGCGCCCGGCGCCGTCCGGGGCACCGTGTCCCGGCTGCTGCGGATCGGGTTCGAGGTACGCCTCACGGTGGCCCTCGAGGCCGGCCCGGACGTGACCGTCACCCTGACCCGCACCCACGCCCGCTCGCTCGGGCTCGACCAGGGGTCGGCCGTCTGGCTGGCCCCCGCCGCCGGCGCCACCACCGTGGTCGCCGGCGACCGGTCCGACCGCTCCGCCACGGAGCCGGTCGCCGGCTGAGACCGGGCGTCCGCCCGAGCCGTGCACCCGGCTCGGGCGGGCGTCCACCTCCCGCTCACGGGGTTCCGCTGCGTGGCCTCAGCGGTAGTTGGTGAACTGCACCGCGAAGTCGTAGTCCTGCTGCTTGACCAGCGCGATGATGGCCTGCAGGTCGTCGCGCTTCTTCGACGAGACCCGCAGCTCGTCGCCCTGGATCTGCGCCTTGACGCCCTTGGGGCCCTCGTCGCGGATCAACTTGGAGATCTTCTTGGCGTCCTCCGAGGAGATGCCCTCCTTGAGGGTCACCGTGATCTTCGACGTCTGGCCCGACGGGCGCGGCTCGGAGGCGTCGAGCACCTTCAGCGAGACGTCGCGCTTGACGAGCTTGCCCTTGAACACGTCGAGGACCGCGCTGGCGCGGTCGTCGGCCGAGGCGCTGATCTCGATGACCTGCTCACCCGACCACTCGATCGTCGCGCCGGTGCCCTTGAAGTCGAACCGGGTCGCGATCTCGCGCGCGGTCTGCCCCAGCGCGTTGTCGACCTCCTGCCGGTCGATCTTGCTGACGATGTCGAACGACGAGTCGGCCATCTGTCCCTCCCGGTGACGTTTTTTCCTAGCGGTTGCGGCTGCGCTATTGTTTCGCCTCGTCGACACCGAGGGCCAATCGCCCCCGGACGCGGCACCCCGGCAGGTTGCCCGAGCGGCCAATGGGAGCGGACTGTAAATCCGTCGGCTTTGCCTTCGAAGGTTCGAATCCTTCACCTGCCACCGACGCCCCTGGCCTGCCGGCCGGGGGCGTCGAGTCATTTCGCGCCAGCGCGGCACTCATTGTCGACTGGACCGCTCGACTACGCTGGCGGCATGGCCGCCGGCACCCTGTCCCTCCCGTCGTACGACGACGCGCGCGTGGTCGTGCCTGCGCCGGGGGAGGGCCCGGGCAACTGGGCGGGAGCGGCCAGCGCGGTCCTCGTGGACGGCACGTTCTGGCTCACCTGGCGCGTGCGCCGGCCGCTGACCGACGGCCGCGGCGTGGCCGTCGTCGTCGCGCGCTCGCACGACGGTGAGACCTTCGAGCCCGTGGCCGAGGTGCGGCGCGAGGCCTTCGGGGCGGAGTCCTTCGAGCGCCCCGTGCTGGTCGCCCTCGCCGACGGTGGGTGGCGGCTCTACCTCTCGTGCGCGACGCCCGGCTCCAAGCACTGGTGGGTCGACAGCCTCACCGCGCCGACGGTCGAGGCGATCGCGGCGGGCGAGCGCCGGGTCGTCCTCCCCGGCGACGACCGGATCGCGGTCAAGGACCCCGTTGTGACGGTCGGTCCGGACGGGTGGGACATGTGGCTGTGCTGCCACCCGCTGAGCGAGGCGGGCCACGAGGACCGGATGACGACCCGGCACCTGACCAGCGCGGACGGTCTCGCCTGGGTTGACCGGGGCGAGGTGCTCGCCGGTCGCCCCGGGCGCTGGGACGAGCGCGGCGCACGGGTCGCGGCGGTGCTGCCGGGGTCCGGGGGCGCGCCCGCGGTCGCGTTCTACGACGGGCGCCCCGACGCCGCGTCGAACTGGTTCGAGACCACCGGCGTGGCGCGCTGGGACGGGTCCCGCTTCGTGCCGGACGACGCTCTCGGGCCCATCCGCTCGCCGTGGTCCGACGGAGCGTTCCGCTACCTCAGTGCGGTCCCGCTCCCCGACGGCCGGACCCGCTACTACGTCGAGGCGGCCCGTGCCGACGGCGCCCACGACCTGCTGACCCTCGTCCGCTGAGCGCCGCCCCTCCGGGGTCGGAGGGGCGGGAGGGCCTCAGTCGGCGGCGCTGCGCTCGCGGAACGAGCCCCGGTCGGCGGTCGAGAGCCAGTCGGAGAAGTCCTGGCCGGTGACCCGGCACAGCAGGTCGACGTCCTCGGCGAACTGGGGGAGCAGCCGTTCGCGGACCGCCGGGTCCAGGCGCGGGCGGTGGACGACCCGGGGGCCGCGCAGGGCGGCGGTGAGCGGCGCGCTGGCCCGCCGCCACAGCCGGGGCGGGCCGAACTGGCCCAGTCGGGCGCCGGTCCGCACCGCCGGCCCGAGCAGTGCGGGCCGCCAGCCGGGGGTGACGAAGGAGCGGCTGTTGTCCTGGGGCACGGAGCCGACCTGGCCCTCCCGGATCCCCAGGAAGCGGCAGGTCCGGTCCACCGCCCCCGTCGGGTCGTCGACGAGGTCGCGGTAGCGCAGGAGGAGCACCCGGTCGCGGTCGACGTGGCGGTACAGGTGGGCGAGCTGCGCGCCGTACCTGCCGAGCTCGACGTAGCGCCAGAACGGCGCCCAGCCGTCGCGGACCCGCTGCTCCTGGAGCCCGATGGTGCGCTCGAAGTCGCCCTCGGGCTCCAGGCCGTCGCACCACAGGTGCATCCAGTTGCTGTAGGCGCGGTCGATCGGGTCGCGGACGACCGCGACCAGGCGGACGCCGGGGAGCTCCTCGGCGATCCGGCGGTGGGCGCTGCGGCTCCACAGGTAGAACGGCGTGCTCTCGCCGCGGACCTGGTGCGGCGCCGCCGCCTCGAAGAGCCGCTCGTAGTCGTCGCGGCGCCAGACCCACTCCTGCTGCGAGTGCTTGTCGCCCGGGCCGCGCCAGGCTGGGGGCGGGGCGTCGTCGCAGAGCCAGTACTTCGGCTCCTTGGGGGTCGTCGTGAACACGTCGGGGTGCTGGGCGAGGGCAGCGTGCAGGGCCGTGGTCCCGGCCTTGGGGGCACCCACGAGCAGGAAGTCGGGCCGGCGCTCCATGCCAAAAGCGTAGTAGGACGATCCACAAACTGCACCCGACGCGGCCGCGGTCGCCTGCGCGGACCAATCCGGACGGCCGGCGGTGTCGAACGCCAAGCACCCGGTGGGCCGGTGTGGCCTGCCTCACAGAGAGGTGCCTCCCGTGCGTCGACCCACCCCCTCCTTCTTCATCTCCGTCGCCGCCTTGGTGGTGGCGACCAGCGGCACGTCGTACGCCGCCATGACGATCGGCTCCGCCGACATCGAGGACAACTCGGTCCGCAGCCAGGACGTCAAGGACGGCACGCTCAAGGCCAAGGACTTCCGTGCCGGTCAGCTCCCCGCGGGCGCGCAGGGGCCGGCAGGCCCGGCCGGCAAGGACGGTGCGGGCCGCTGGCTGCTGGTCGACGCGGCCGGCACGATCGTCGCCCAGTCCGGCGGCTTCGAGATCGTCACCGCCTACCCGACCCTCCCGAACACCGCGCCGGCCGGCAGCCCGGACAACGCGCTGCGTGCCAACGGCAACGTCTACATCGACGCCAACGAGGACCTCTCCGACAACGGCATCGTGGCCACCGTCGCCCTGCAGAACACCGTCGACCAGAACGGCGACACCGTCACCAGCGGCCGAGCCCCGGGCGCGGACGCCAACCCGGAGTTCTCCGGCGAGATCAGCGCCAGCCTGTGCAGCTTCACCGGCGCGACCGGCATCCCCACCAACTGCGCACCGGCCGCGGCCCAGAACAACACCTCGTTCGTCGTCAGCCCGCGCAACAGCGACGGCTCGGTGACGACCCCCACCAGCCGCAAGCGCTTCTACGTCGTGCTGACCGGCGACTCCTCGGACTACGCCGCCCCCACGACCCCCTGACCCCGGCCCCGGCCGGCCACGTGGGCCGGCCGGGACGGGCGCTGCCATGATGCGCGCCGTGACCGAGACTGCGCGGCGCCCCTGGACCCCCTGGCGGACGGTGGTGGCCTTCGGCCTGGTCAGCCTGTTCGCGGACATGGTCTACGAGGGCATGCGCTCGGTCGCCGGGCCCTTCCTCGGCACGCTCGGGGCCTCCGCGCTCACCGTCGGACTGGTGACCGGCGCCGGCGAGGCCGTCGCGCTGGTGCTGCGGTTGGTCACCGGGCCGTGGGCCGACCACAGCGGCCGGCACTGGCGCCTGACGGTCGTGGGCTACGCGATGACGGCCGTCTGCGTGCCGCTGCTCGCCGTGGCGCCCGCCCTCGGGGCCGCCGGGGTGGCGGTCGCGGCAGCGCTGATCCTCCTCGAGCGCGCCGGGAAGGCCGTCCGGAGCCCGGCGAAGTCCGCGCTCCTCGCGCGGATGGCCGCCTCCACCGGCCGGGGCCGCGGCTTCGCGGTGCACAAGGCGATGGACCAGGTCGGCGCCTTCGCTGGGCCGCTGCTGCTCGCCGGCGTCGCCGCGGCGACCGGCGTGCTCTGGCCGGGCCTGGCGCTGCTCGCCGTCCCAGGCGCGATCTGCCTCCTCCTGCTCCTCCAGCTCCGCCGCCGCGTCCCGGCGGTGGCCGACCCGGACCCGGACGACGCCGCGGAGCGCCCCGCCCCCGACCTCGCGGGCGAGGGGCGCGACGGGCTGGTGCGCAGGATGGTCGGCGCGGACCTGCCCCGCGAGCTCCACCTCTTCTCGCTCGCGGCCGCGCTCGCGACCGCCGGCCTGATGACGTTCGGCGTCATGTCGTACCGCTTCGTCGAGGACGGTCTCGTCGCGCTCGCCGCCGTGCCCTTGGTCTACGCCGCCGCGATGGCGGTCGAGGCGGTGGCGGCGCTGGCCACCGGTGACCTGTTCGACCGGCACGGCGGGCGGGTGCTGCTGGTGGTGCCGCTCGTTGTGGCGGCCGTGCCGCCGCTGGTCTTCGGTCCCACGCTGCTGGCGGTGCTCGCCGGCGTCGTGCTGTGGGGCCTGGCCACCGGGGTGCTCGACTCGACGGTCAAGGCCTGCGTCGCCGAGCTCGTGCCGTCGCGGCGCCGGGCGACGGCGTACGGCGTGTTCGCGGCCGTGCAGGGCCTCGGTGCGCTGGCGGGCGGGGCGCTCGCCGGCGCGTTGGCCACCGACCACCCGCTGCTGCTGACCGGGTGCGTGGCGGTGCTGCAGGTGCTGTCGTTCGGGCTCCTCGCGCGGCTGACGCTCAGCGCCCGCCGCGGACGTCCAGCGGCGTGAGCAGGAAGACCGGGATGGTGCGGTCGGTCCGCTCCTCGTACGTCGCGTAGTTCGGCCAGGTCCGCAGCATCACCGCCCAGGCCCTCGCCCGGTCCTCGCCCTCGAGCTCGCGCCAGGCGACCGGCAGGGTGCGTCCGCCCAGGGCGGCGGTGACGGCCCCGGCCGCGGGATCGGTGGCGCGCAGGTTGCGCACCCACATCGGCATCTTCGGGTCCCCGAAGTAGGACCCCGCGACGAGCCAGCCGCCGTCGTGGGGCACGCACAGCAGCGGCGTGCTGCGCGGCACGCCGGACTTCCGCCCGGGGACGGTGAGGGTGAGGTTCGGCAGGCCGGCGACGTCGAGGATGCTGACCCGGCCACGGGTCGCGGACTGCAGCCGCCTGTCGGTCCACACCACCTGGGGCAGCAGCCTGGGCATCCAGGAGATCGCCCCGATGCGGACCGCGAGCGGCGTGAGCAGACCCATGCCCGGCAACCTAGACCAGCGAGGCGCGCGCCGGCTCGACCCGTCCACGGACCTCGCCGAGGGTGATCGAGCCGCCGTCCACGCCGGGCGCGGAGTAGCGCAGCACGACCTCGGCGCCGTCGTCGAGGAACCGCTCGCCCCACCACAGCTCCAGGAACGAGCCGCGCTGGTCCTCCGCGGGCCCGCTGATCGTGCCGGAGGCGAAGAGGTCGCCGGTGCGCACCGACGCGCCGTTCGAGGTCAGGTGCGCCAGCATCTGGGCGGGCGACCAGTACATCGAGCGGTACGGCGGCCGGCTGACGACCTCCCCGTCGAGCTCGACCTCGACCGACACGTCGAGCCCGCGGACCTGCCCGGCACCGAGGTAGGGCAGCGGCTCGGGGCGCTGCTCGGGCAGGTCGCACCACGCGGCCTCGAGGGCGGCCACCGGCGTCACCCAGTGCGAGACGGAGGTGGCGAACGACTTGCCCAGGAACGGCCCGAGCGGTGCGTACTCCCAGGCCTGCAGGTCGCGCGCGGACCAGTCGTTGAGGCCGACCACCCCGAAGACGTGCTCGCCGAAGGCGGAGTACGGCACCGGGTCGCCGATCGAGGACGGCGCACCCACCACGAAGCCCAGCTCCGCCTCGACGTCGAGCCGCCCGGTCGGGCCCCACGTCGGGCCGTCGGGGCCGCCGCGCTGGCCGCACGGCCGCACGACCGGCGTGCCGCTCGGCACGACCGTGCCCGCCCGGCCGTGGTAGCCGACGGGCAGGTGCCGCCAGTTCGGCAGCAGCGGCTCGGAGTCCGGCCGCAGGATCCGGCCGACGTTGGTCGCGTGGTGCTCGGAGGCGTAGAAGTCGACGTAGTCGGCGACCTCGAACGGCAGGTGCAGCTCCACCTCGTCCAGCGCGATCGTCTCGGCGCCGCCCTCGAGCAGCGCGCGGACCTCCTCGCGGGTCTGCCGCCACACCTCCGGGCCGAGCGCCATGAACGGGTTGAGCGACGACGTCGCGAGCTCGGGGCGGCCGGTCGCGGCCGCGAGGTCGAGCACGCGGTCCTCGTGGCGCACGCCGACGCGGCGCTGGCCGCCGGCGACGGAGAAGACGCCGTAGGGCAGGTGGTCGAGGCCGAATCCGGTGGTCACGCGAGCCCCAGTGCCCGAATGTCGGCCATCGGCTCATCGATGCTGCACGAGCCGAACGACGTGAACCACCGCCGGGCCCCGGCCAGCTCGGCGACGTCCGGCTGCAGGTCGCGGTCCTCGAGCGTGGCCACCACCTCGGCGGTCGTGGCGCCGTCGAAGGCGCGCCGGGTGGCGGTCAGCAGGTTGAGGAACCCGTGCCGGTCCACCCCGTCGTCGCCGGTGTGGCGCAGCGCCCGGTGCAGCCCGGCGGTGCAGCGGAACGGCGTCTCACGGTCGAGCGCGGCGTCGACCCAGGACGCGAGCAGCGCGGGGGACGGCACCTGGTGCGCGTCGAGCCCGCCCGTGCGCAGCTTGAGCCGCAGCTCCGCGGCGGCGACCTCGTCGGCCGCGGCCAGCCAGGCGTACGACGCCTCGGACTGCGGCAGCTCGACGTGCACCGGCACGTCCTCGGCGAGCACTCCCTCCGCCCGGGCGGCGTCGACGGCCGCGACGACGCGCCGGGCGTTGCCCGCGGGGTCGTCGAGGTCGCGCAGGGCCACGTCGAGCCCGGCGAGAGCGAGGCCCCGCTTGCCGCAGAGGGCGGCCGGGCCGGCGAGCTGGCCCGCCCCGCCGGTGACCACGACGGTCACCGGTCCGGAGAAGCCGGCCGGGAGCGTCGGCAGGTCGGTGTCGCGGAGGACGAACGAGCCGACCAGCGCGGCCGGCTCGCCGGTGCGGTCGACGTACGCGCGGACGGCGGTGGTGAGGTCGGCGTCGCCGGGCGGGAAGACCGCGGCGTCGTCGACGAGGCCGGTCCAGAAGTGTTCCGTCGTCACGGCGGCCACGATAGCGTCGACGCACATACCGGACACACGCGTCCGACTATCGGAGGGCGCGTGCACGCGAAGGAGTCGTGCCATGGCCTACTACCGCTCCGTCGGCGACGTCCCGCGCACGCGGCACACCCAGCACCGCGACGCCGAGGGGCGCCTCCTGCCCGAGGAGCTGATGGGGGAGGAGGGGTTCAGCTCGGACTCCTCGCTGCTGCACCACCGCGGCGTGCCGTCGGCCGTCGTGGCCTCCGAGGTGTGGACGCTGCCGGACCAGGCGCGGGTGCCCAACCACCCGCTCAAGCCGCGCCACCTGCGGCTGCACGAGCTGGTCACCGGCCCCGACGCGGTGACCGACCGCCGGCTCGTGCTGGGCAACGGCGACGTCCGGATCTCCTACGTCGTCACCGGCACCGAGCCCTCGGCCTACCACCGCGACGCCGTGGGCGACGAGTGCGTCTTCGTGGAGTCCGGGAGCGGCGTGGTCGAGACCGTCCTGGGCGTCGTGCCCTACCGCGCCGGCGACTACGTCGTGCTGCCCCGTGCGACGACGCACCGCTGGGTGCCGGCCGAGCCGAGCAGCCTCTACTGCATCGAGGCGAGCGGCCACGTCGCCCCGCCGAAGCGGTACCTCTCCCGCTACGGGCAGCTGCTCGAGCACGCGCCGTACTCCGAGCGCGACCTGCACGGCCCCGACGAGCCCTTCCTCGTCGAGGGCACCGACGTCGAGGTGCTCGTCAGGCACCGCACCTCGGCCGGGATCGTCGGCACCCGCCTGGTGCACGCGACGCACCCCTTCGACGTGGTCGGGTGGGACGGGTGCCTCTACCCCTACACCCTGAACATCGAGGACTTCATGCCGATCACGGGCAAGGTGCACCAGCCGCCGCCGGTGCACCAGGTCTTCGAGGGCCACGGCTTCGTGGTGTGCAACTTCCTGCCGCGGAAGGTGGACTACCACCCGCTGGCGATGCCCGTGCCCTACTACCACTCCAACGTCGACAGCGACGAGGTGATGCTCTACGTCGCCGGCGACTACGAGGCGCGCAAGGGCTCGGGCATCGGGCTCGGGTCGGTCTCGCTGCACCCGGGTGGGCACGCCCACGGACCCCAGCCCGCCGCGATCGAGGCGTCCCTGGGGGCCGAGAGGTTCGAGGAGACCGCGGTCATGGTCGACACCTTCGCCCCGCTCGAGCTCGGCGAGGGCGGGCTGGCGTGCGAGGACCCCGACTACGCCTGGTCCTGGGCGGGACGACGCCTCTGACCGGTGGGTCGGGGCGGTCGAGGAGCGACCGTCGGCGCGCCGGGCCATGATGGGCGGGTGACCGGACCCGAGGTGCTGACCCCGCGCGACGTGCCCCTGGGCGGGCCACGCGCGATGACCGTGCGGCGGACGCTGCCCCAGCGCGACCGCACGCTGATCGGCGCGTGGTGCTTCCTGGACCACTACGGCCCCGACGACGTCGCCGAGACCGGCGGGATGGTGGTGCCGCCGCACCCGCACACCGGGCTGCAGACGGTCAGCTGGCTCTTCACCGGCGAGATCGAGCACCGCGACAGCGCCGGGAACGTCGCGACGGTCCGGCCAGGAGAGGTCAACCTGATGACCGCCGGCCACGGCATCAGCCACTCCGAGGTGTCGCCGGCGACCACCAGCGTGCTGCACGGCGCGCAGCTGTGGGTGGCGCTGCCGGACGCGCACCGCGACACCGACCCGGGCTTCGTCCACCACGTGCCCGAGCCGGTGGCCGGTGCGGGCTTCGTGGCCCGGGTCTTCCTCGGCTCGTTGCTCGGCAGCACCTCGCCGGTCCCGACGTTCACCCCGCTGCTCGGGGCCGAGCTCCTGCTCGACCCCGGTGCCGAGGCCGCGCTCGAGGTGGACCCCGGGTTCGAGCACGGCGTGCTCGTCGACGCCGGCGCGGTGGTCCTCGGCGACCAGCCGGTCGGCAAGGACGAGCTGTGCTACCTCCCGCCCGGGGCGGAGCGGCTCGTCCTGCGGGCCGGTGACGCGCCGGCCCGGCTGCTGCTGCTCGGCGGGGCGCCGTTCGGCGAGGCGATCGTCATGTGGTGGAACTTCGTCGGACGCTCGCACGAGGAGGTCGTCGCCTTCCGGGAGGCCTGGCAGGGCCAGGTCCTGGCGGGCCCCGGGACGCCCGCCGACGAGCAGCACCCCGACGCGGCGGGCGGGCTGCCCGAGCGGCCGGCCGCCGAGCAGCGGGTCGTCGCGAGCGGCCAGGACGTCCGTCCCGGGCGGTTCGGCGTGGTGCCGGGCCAGGAGCTCCCGCCGATCCCGGCGCCGCCGCTGCCCAACGCCCGTCTCCGGGAGCGCCGGTGACGGGACCGGTCGTCGGGGAGGACGGCGTCCCGCGCTGCCCCTGGGCGGGGGCTCCGGGACTGATGCGCGACTACCACGACGTCGAGTGGGGCAAGCCGGTCGCGGGGGAGTCGGCGCACCTGGAGCGGCTCACCCTCGAGGCGTTCCAGTCCGGGCTGTCCTGGGCGACGATCCTGCGCAAGCGCGAGGCGTTCCGGGCGGCGTTCGCGGGCTTCGAGGCCGACGTCGTGGCGGCGTACGACGACGCCGACCGCGCCCGCCTGATGGCCGACGCCGGGATCGTCCGCAACCGGCTCAAGGTCGACGCGGCGATCACCAACGCCCGCGCGACGGTCGCGCTGCGCGAGCGCGAGGGGCTCGAGGGGCTGCTCCGGTCCTACGCCCCGGAGGTCCCGCCGGCCCCCGCGACGACCGAGGAGGTCGCCACGACCTCGCCGGGCTCGGTGGCGATGTCGAAGGAGCTCAAGCGCCGCGGCTTCGTCTTCGTGGGCCCCACGACCATGCACGCGCTGATGGAGGCCCTCGGGATCTTCGACCCGCACCTGGTCGGCTGCCACCGCCGCGGGACCTGACCGGCAGGATGCGGGGGTGCGCGCAGACCTCGTCGTCGGAATCACCTGGCTCGTCGTGTGCCAGCTCCTCGGGGAGGTGCTGGTCCGGCTGACCGACGCACCCGTGCCCGCGCCCGTGGTGGGGATGGTGGTCCTCCTCCTCGCCCTGGAGGTGCGTCGCCGGCGCGGCCACGACACCGAGCAGGACGCCCCGGTCCGGGCCGCGGACGCGCTGCTGCGCCACCTGCAGCTGCTGTTCGTGCCGGCCGGCGTCGGGGTCGTCGGGTACCTCGGCGTGGTCCGCCAGGACGCCGTGCCCATCGTCGTGTCGGTCGCCGGCTCCTGGGTCCTCGGCCTGGTCGCCGTGGGCTGGACGACCCGGTTGCTCGAGCGCCGACCCCCGGAGGAGCGGGCGTGAGGGAGCTGGTCGAGTCGCCGGTGTTCCTCCTGGCGCTCACGCTGGTGACCTACCAGCTCGGGCGCCGGGTCCGCGACCTCACCGGCGCGCACGCGCTGGCGCAGCCGGTGCTGGTCGCGGTCGTGCTGACCGGCGGCACCATCGTCGCCCTCGACGTGGACGCGGCGACGTACGCCGAGGGGGTGCAGGTGATCTCGTTCTGGCTCGGCGCCGCGACGGTCGCCCTGGCGGTGCCGCTGCACCGGCAGGTCTCCCGGCTGCGGGGCTTCGTCGTGCCGATGCTGGTCGCGATCCCCGTCGGGGCCGTGGTGTCGGTCGTCTCGGTGGTGCTTCTCGCCCGCTGGACGGGTGCCGACGAGGTGCTCGCCCGCACGCTCAGCCCCAAGGCGGCGACCACGCCGGTGTCGATCGCGCTCTCCGAGACGGTCGGTGGCGTCCCGTCGCTGACCGCCGCGCTGACCATCGCCGTGGGCATCCTCGGCGCGGTGGCCGGGCCGGCGGTGCTGACGCTGGCCCGGGTGACCGACCGGCGCGCGCGTGGCCTGGCCCTGGGCGCCGTCTCGCACGGCATCGGCGCCTCGCGGGCGCTCGCCGAGGACGAGACCGAGGGCGCGTTCGCCGGGCTCGCCATGGGGCTCTCCGCCCTCGCCACGAGCCTCCTGCTGCCGCTGCTGCTCCCGCTCCTGCTCTAGCCCGGGCTCCAGCCTCCGCGGGCGTCGCTGTGGGAGGTTGTCGCCGTGCCCCCGGGACCCCGCATCCACGCCTTCCGCGACGACGCCCTCGCCGACCACGACGCCGTCGGACTGGTCGAGGCGCTGCACCGCGGGGCCGCGAGCGCCCGCGAGGTGGTCGACGCGGCGATCGCCCGGGTGGAGGCCGTCGACCCGGCGCTCGGCGCCGTCGCCCACCGGGCGCACGACCGGGCGCGGGCCGAGGCGCGCAACCCCCGGGGCGGCTACTTCGCCGGTGTGCCGACCTTCCTCAAGGACAACGTCGACGTCGCCCGGATGCCCACCCAGCACGGGAGCGACGCCTTCGTGGCGCGCCCACCGCGGCGCGACGGCGACCTTGCCCGGATGTACCTCGCCACCGGCCTGCTGCCGCTGGGCAAGACGCGGCTCTCGGAGTTCGGCTTCTCCCCGGCCGCCGAGCACGCCCGGCTGGGGCCGGTGCGCAACCCCTGGTCGACCGACCACACGGCCGGCGCGTCCTCGGCCGGGTCCGCGGCCCTGGTCGCCGCCGGTGCCGTGCCGATCGCCCACGCCAACGACGGCGGCGGCTCGATCCGCATCCCGGCCGCGGTCTGCGGGCTGGTCGGCCTCAAGCCGACCCGGGGCCGCCTCGCCCAGGACGCGATGCACCGCACGATGCCGGTCCGGATCGTCGCCGACGGGGTGGTCACCCGCAGCGTCCGCGACACCGCGGCGTTCCTGCGCGAGGCGGAGCGGGTCTACCGGGCGCTCCACCTGCCGCCGATCGGCGACGTCACCCGGCCCGGGCGACGCCGGCTCCGGGTCGGCGTCGTCACCGCGGCCGCCGGCCGGACGGCGAGCCCGGAGGTCGCGACCCTCACGCGCCGTACCGCGGACCTGCTGGCGGGCCTCGGCCACCACGTCGAGGAGACGGCCTCGCCGGCCCCGCCGACCTTCGCCGAGGACTTCCTGCTGCACTGGGGCCTGCTCGCCACCGCGATCGTCCGCACCGGCCGGGCCACCCACGGCCGCTCCTGGGACCTCAGCCGCTGCGACCCGCTGACCCGGGGCCTGGACCGGCTCGCCACCCGCAACCTCCACCGCCTGCCCGCCGCGGTCAGGCGGCTGCGCCGGGCGCCGGCGCTGGGCGCGGCGTTCCACGAGCGGTACGACGTCGTGCTGAGCCCGACCCTGGCGACCACCACGCCCTTGGTCGGCCACCTCGACGCCTCGGTGGGCTACGAGGAGGTGATGGAGCGGGTGCTGCAGTGGGTGGCCTTCACGCCCTGGCAGAACGTCACCGGCGAGCCGGCCGTCTCCCTGCCCCTCGCGACGACCGCCGAGGGGCTCCCGCAGGGGATGATGCTCGGCGCCGGAGCGGGGCGCGAGCAGCTGCTGCTGGAGCTCGCCCTGGAGCTCGAGGAGGCCTCGCCGCCCGCTCGGATCACCGGCTCCGCGGGCCTCGGAAGGACCTCCTGACCGCGGTCGTGGGCCCGATTTTGTGGTCCCGGATGACGTCTGTATGGTTCTCCGTCGTTGCCCCTTTAGCTCAGTCGGCAGAGCGTCTCCATGGTAAGGAGAAGGTCTACGGTTCGATTCCGTAAAGGGGCTCTGGGAAGCGGGATTGCATCGGCCGGTAACCTGGCCGGTGCAGCCCTGTCCCGGTGGCGGGGTAGCTCAGGTGGTTAGAGCACACGGCTCATAATCGTGGTGTCGCGGGTTCGAGTCCCGCCCCCGCTACTTCGAACCACCGCTGATCCCCACTCAGCACCCGGATCACGTTGCAGCACCGCAGCACCCCGACCCAGAAGGACTTCCCGTGGCCTCCAAGAGCTCCGACGTTCGCCCCAAGATCACGCTCGCCTGTGTCGAGTGCAAGGAGCGGAACTACATCACGAAGAAGAACCGCCGCAACGACCCCGACCGGCTCGAGCTGGCGAAGTTCTGCCCCCGCTGCCGTTGCCACCGGGCTCACCGCGAGACCCGCTGACGCAACCCCCGCTCTCCTCGAACGACCCGCCCGGCACGCCGGGCGGGTCGTTCGGCATTTTCCGACGGCTCCGCCGACCCCTCCGACGACGACTCCGCGCGCGGGAGTAACCGAGCCGGGTGGAGGGCCGTTGTGTGGGCATGGTCACACGCCGCCTCGCCGCCCTCCTCCTCGCCTCGGCGGTCGCCTCGAGCACAGCGGTCGCCCTCGCCGTCCCCCTCGCCGGCCCCGCCGGTGCCGGGCAGTCGGCGGGCGCGGGCGACACCCGGGGCCGCTCCTTCGTCCTGCGCACCGTGGAGGGCGACGACGGCCCCCGGCCCGCCGACGCGGCCGCCTGCCGCGAGCGGGCCGGCGCCCGCGGGGCCCTCGTCCCGCTCGAGCTCGGCTCGAGGCTCTTCAGCGTGACCACGTCCGAGGCCGACGGTCGCGTGGTCGACGAGACGCGCCGACGCCTCGGCAGCGGCTACCTCTGCGTGCTCGCGCCCGACCCGCGGGCCGCCGTGGACGAGCAGGGTGCGGGCGGCGCGGCGTACGCCCGGCTCCACCTGCCCACCGTCGGGCGCGTCGAGGCCGAGGGGTGGTGCGCCTTCGTGCCCGCCCTGGCCCAGGTGGGAGCCGTCCACGTGGCCTGCCGGCTGGACCTGTTGCCCGACCGCCGGACCGGCGTCGTCCGTGGGGCCCTCGCCACCAACACCCTCCTGGCGCCGGTCGGCGACCTGCAGCCCTCCGGGTCGCTGTGGACGGCGTACGTCGAGACGCGTGCCGGCACCGAGCCGCGGCCGGCTCCCGCGGCGCCCCTCGTCCCCGGCACCCTGGCCGGGTCCGGCCCCGGCCCGCGCGCGACGTACGTCGTGGCTCGTGGCCGGCGGATCGCCGACCCGCCGCCGTCGCGCTGCGCGGGCACGCCGCACGAGAGCTCGCTGCACCGCGTGGCGACCCGCGGCCGGACCGGCTCCGTGCCGACCGGCTCCGGACGGCGCGTCGGCCTGCTCGTCAGCTGCACCGGCAATTTCGAGGCCAACGGCCTGCTGACGGCGGTGCTGCGCGTCACCGGCCCGTCAGGTGACCGGGTCGAGCTGCAGGCCGAGGGGCGCTGCGTGGACCGTGGGCGGCCGACCGCGGCGCTGCAGCGCACCTGTGAGCTGCGGGTGCTGCCGGCGCCGCAGGCGGGCGTGCAGGGTGGCCTGGTGACGACCCTGGGCCCCGCGCTCGCCCCCGTCGGCGAGGTCGGCCCGGGCGACCGCCCGCTCGTGGCGGTGTCCCTCGTCCCGCTCGGCTGAGCGCCGAGGGCGCCGGTAGGGTCGAGGGCATGCCGGTCGACCCCTCCCTCGTGGGCAGGACCTTCCCGCCCACGCGGCCCTACACCGTCTCCGAGGAGAAGGTGCGCGAGCTCGCCGCGACCACCGGCGCCGTCTGGGACGGCGGTCCGGTGCCCCCGACGTTCCCGATCGTGCTGGCCTTCGAGGCGATGAACGCCTTCCTCGACTCCGAGGGCATCGAGCTGTCGCGGATCGTCCACGGCGACCAGAAGTTCCGCTACGAGCGGCCGGTCCGCGTCGGCGACGTGCTGACCGCCGCGCTCACCGTCGCCAGCGTCCGCTCGATCGGCGGCAACGAGATCATCGGCACCACCAGCGAGGTCGTCGACGCCGACGGGGCGCTGGTCTGCGCGACCAGCGCGACCCTCGTCCACCGGGGCGTCGCATGACCCTCGAGGCGGGCACCGAGCTCGCGACCCAGCGGTACGTCGTCCGCCGCGCCGACCTGGTGCGCTACGCCGGCGCCTCGGGTGACCTCAACCCGATCCACTGGTCCGACCGGGTCGCGACCGCGGTGGGACTGCCCGGCGTGATCGCGCACGGGATGTACACCCTCGCCCTCGCCGCGCGGGCCGTCGCGACCTGGACCGACGACGCCGAGGTCGTCGAGCTGGGCGCGAAGTTCACCAACCCCGTCGTCGTCCCCGACGACGACACCGGCGTCGAGATCGAGGTCGCCGGCACGGTCTCCTCGGTCGAGGACGGCCGCGTCGCCATCGCCCTGGTCGTCACCTCCGGCGGCCAGAAGGTGCTGGGCATGCCGAAGGCCGTCGTCCGTGCCTGACCTGCTCCGCGACCACACCACGCTCCGGCTCGGTGGTCCCGCGGCCGAGCTCGTCGTCGCGACCTCCGAGGAGGAGCTCCTCGCCGCGCTGGACACCGACCGGCCCGTGCTGGTCCTCGGCGGCGGCAGCAACCTCGTGGTCGCCGACGAGGGCTTCGACGGCCGCGTCGTCAAGGTCGCCACGACCGGCATCAGCGCCGACGTCGAGGACGACGACCCGACCTGCGGCGGCGTGCTCGTCACCGTGGCGGCGGGGGAGTCCTGGGACCACCTGGTCGAGGTCGCGGTGGAGCGGGGCTGGGTCGGTGTCGAGGCGATGTCGGGCATCCCGGGCTCGGTCGGGGCCACCCCGGTCCAGAACGTCGGCGCCTACGGGCAGGAGGTCTCCCAGACCATCGCGTCGGTGCGCGTCTGGGACCGCGTCCTGCGGGGCGTGCGCACCTTCGCCAACGCCGACTGCGGGTTCGGCTACCGGCACTCCCGCTTCAAGGCCGACCCGGGCCGCCACGTCGTCCTCTCGGTGACCTTCCAGCTGCGTCAGGGCACCCTCGGCGCGCCCGTGCAGTACGCCGAGCTGGCCCGCGCCCTCGGCGTCGAGCTGGGCCGGCGCGCGCCGCTGCGCGAGGTCCGCGAGGCCGTCCTCGCGCTGCGCGGTGGCAAGGGGATGGTCCTCGACGACGCCGACCCCGACACCTGGAGCGCCGGGTCGTTCTTCACCAACCCCGTCGTCCCCGCGGACCGGGTGCCCGACGGTGCGCCGGCGTGGCCCGCCGGCGACGGCCTGGTGAAGACCTCCGCCGCCTGGCTCATCGACCACGCCGGCTTCGGCAAGGGGTACGGCGCCGGCCGGGTGTCGCTGTCGACCAAGCACGCCCTCGCGCTGACCAACCGCGGCGGCGCCACCACCGCCGAGCTGCTCGACCTGGCCCGCGAGGTGCGCGACGGCGTCGAGGCGGCGTACGGCATCCGGCTGGTCAACGAGCCGGTGCTCGTCGGCTGCGAGCTCTAGCCGCGCTCCGGCGGTCGAATCGGCAGGGAAGCGTCAACATCCCAAGTAAACGTGGGATCTCCACGCTCCGCGGGTGTTGCAAAGGCCGCGAAGCGTCAACATCCCAGGTTCACTTGGGATGTTGCGCCAGCCACTCCTCGACCCCCGCCAGCCCGGCGGCGACGACGTCCGAGGGTGCGCGGGAGGCACGGAACGACATCCGGGCGAGCTCGGCGAGAGTGGTGTCCGGGAGGTCGTGGGCGGCGCGCATGGTGGCGTACTGCCCGGCGAGGCGGGAGCCGAACAGCAGCGGGTCGTCGGCGCCCAGCGCGACGGTCGCGCCGGCGGCGAGCAGCGTGGGCAGCGGCACGGAGGTGAGGTCGGAGTAGACGCCGAGGGCGACGTTGGAGACCGGGCAGACCTCGAGCGCGACGCCGGCCTCGACGATCCGCTCCAGGAGCGCCGGGTCCTCGGCCGAGCGCACGCCGTGGCCCAGCCGGTCCGCGTGCAGGGCGTCCAGGCAGACCCGCACGTGCTCGGGCCCGCGCAGCTCGCCGCCGTGGGGGACGAGCGCCAGGCCCGCCTGCTCGGCGATCCCGAACGCGCGCTCGAAGTCGGCGGTGGTGCCGCGCCGCTCGTCGTTGGAGAGGCCGAAGCCGACCACGCCACGGCCGGCGTACTGCGCCGCCAGCCGGGCCAGGGTGCGCGCGTCGAGCGGGTGCCGGGTGCGGTTGGCCGCGACGACCAGGGCGATGCCCAGGCCGGTGCTGCGCGAGGCGTCCGCCACGGCGTCGAGCACGAGGTCGGTGAACGCCGTGATCCCGCCGAACCGCGCGGCGTACCCGCTGGGGTCGACCTGGATCTCCAGCCAGCGGCCGCCGTCGCCGACGTCGTCCTCGGCCGCCTCCCGTACCAGCCGGCGCACGTCGTCCTCGGTGCGGAGCACCGACCGGGCGACGTCGTAGAGCCGCTGGAACCGGAACCAGCCCTTCTCGTCGGCCGCGCTCAGCTGCGGCGGCCAGTCCGCGACCAGCTGGTCGGGCAGCCGGATCCCGTCGCGCTCGGCGAGCTCGAGCAACGTCGAGTGCCGCATCGAGCCGGTGAAGTGCAGGTGCAGGTGCGCCTTGGGCAGCCCGCGGAGGTCGCGCGGACCCGCGGGCTGCTCGGCGGGAGGGATCAAGCGAAGAGCTTCTGCAGCCGGGAGACGCCCTCGACCAGGTCGTCGTCGCCCAGGGCGTAGGAGAGCCGCAGGTAGCCCGGGGACCCGAAGGCCTCGCCCGGCACGACCGCAACCTCGGCCTTCTCCAGGATGTACTCGGCCAGGTCGACGGAGGTGTCGATGACCTTCCCGTCGTACTCCTTGCCGAGCAGGCCCTTGACCGAGGGGTAGGCGTAGAACGCGCCGGTCGGCGTCGGGCAGACGACGCCGTCGATCTCGTTGAGCATCGAGACGATCGTCCTCCGCCGGCGGTCGAAGGCCTTCTTCATCTCCTCCACGGCGGCGAGGTCGCCCTCGACGGCGGCGAGCGCCGCGCGCTGGGAGACGTTGGCGACGTTGGAGGTGGCGTGGGACTGCAGGTTCCCGGCGGCCTTGACCAGGTCGGTCGGCGCGATGATCCAGCCGACCCGCCAGCCGGTCATCGCGTAGGTCTTCGCGACGCCGTTCACGATCACGGTGTTGTCGGCGAGGAAGGGGCACAGCACCGGCAGCGAGCCGGTCTCGACACCGTCGTAGACGAGGTGCTCGTAGATCTCGTCGGTGAGCACCCAGAGGCCGTTGTCCTCGACCCACCGGCCGATCGCGCGGATCTCGTCGGCGGTGTAGACCGCACCGGTCGGGTTGGACGGGGAGACGAACAGCAGCACCTTGGTCTTCTCGGTGCGCGCCGCCTCGAGCTGCTCGACGGTGACCTTGTAGTCCTGGGTCTCGTCGGCCAGGACCTCGACGGGCACGCCGCCGGCCAGCTGGATCGACTCGGGGTAGGTGGTCCAGTACGGCGCCGGCACGATGACCTCGTCGCCCGGGTCGAGCATCGCGGCGAAGGCCTCGTAGATCGCCTGCTTCCCGCCGTTGGTGACCAGCACCTGCGCGGGGTCGACGTCGAGGCCGCTGTCGCGCTTGGTCTTCGCGGCGATCGCCTTCTTCAGCTCCGGCAGGCCGCCGGCGGGGGTGTAGCGGTGGTTCTTGGGGTCCCGGCACGCCTCGACCGCCGCCTCGACGATGTAGTCGGGGGTGGGGAAGTCCGGCTCGCCGGCGCCGAAGCCGATGACCGGCCGGCCCTCGGCCTTGAGCGCCTTGGCCTTCGCGTCGACCTTCAGCGTCGCCGACTCGGCGATCGCGCCGATGCGGCGGGAGACGCGCCGCTCGCGCGGGCTGGTGGTCACGGGCTGTCCGGGCTGGGAGCTCATGGGCCCATCGTAGGGGCGCGGTGCCCACCCGCTCCCGGGGGTTTCGAGGGGCGTTTGGACTCGGCCTCGGTGTTCCCCGTAGACTCCATGACTGGTGGCTTCCGCTCCATGCCTTGGCATGCCCGGAAGCTCCACCGGAGGGCACTAGCTCAACTGGCAGAGCATCGGTCTCCAAAACCGAAGGTTGGGGGTTCAAGTCCCTCGTGCCCTGCAGATCAGCAGCACCACAAGAGATCGGAAGAGGTGACCGGCGTGTCGGACGGCAACGCGGTCCGTGGGACCCGAGAGGGCAAGGCTGACAAGCCGCGCACGGGGCCGGCGACCTTCTACCGCCAGGTCGTCGCCGAGCTGCGCAAGGTCGTCTACCCGACCCAGGAGCAGCTGGTCACGTACTTCTTCGTGGTCCTGGTCTTCGTCCTCGTGCTGATGGCGATCGTCTCGCTCCTGGACCTCGGCTTCGGCCAGCTGGCGTTCGAGGTCTTCGCGGGGAACAGCGACCAGTGACCCCGGCCCGGCGCTGCCGGACCAGATCACGACCCACCTGACGAACCAACTGATGGAGCACCACGTGTCGGAGCAGTACGACGAGACCGAGGCGACCCCGACGGCGGACGAGCCGTCGCTGGAGGACGTCTTCGGCCAGCCCGACGAGGGCTCCGAGATCGAGCTCGACCCGGCGCTGGACACCGAGGTCACCGACGAGGACACCGACGAGGCGATGGGTGTCGACCTCGACCTGCCCTCCGCCGACGAGGTCGACGCGGACCACGCCCTCGAGGCCGCCGACGACGACGCCCCGGCCGACGCGTCCGACGAGGAGGCCGCCGACGAGGAGGTCTCCGACGACGCCGAGGACGAGGACCCGCTCGAGGCGTTCCGCCGCGAGCTGTGGGCCAAGCCCGGTGACTGGTTCGTCGTGCACACCTACTCCGGCATGGAGAACCGGGTGAAGTCGAACCTGGAGAACCGCATCATCTCCCTCAACATGGAGGACTACATCCACGAGATCGTGGTCCCCACCGAGGAGGTCGCGGAGATCAAGAACGGCCAGCGCAAGATGGTCAAGCGGACCGTCCTGCCCGGTTACGTCCTCGTCCGCATGGACCTGACCGACGAGTCGTGGGCCGCCGTGCGCCACACGCCGTCGGTGACCGGCTTCGTCGGCCACAGCCACCAGCCGGTGCCGCTGAGCATGAGCGAGGTCGAGAACATGCTGGCCCCCGCCGTCGTCGCCCGCGCCGAGGCCGAGGCGGCCGCCGCCGGCACCGCGGCCCCCGCGACCGGCAGCGCCACCACCGCGAAGAAGCCCGTCGAGGTCGCCGACTTCGACGTCGCCGACTCGGTCATGGTGGTCGACGGCCCGTTCGCCACCCTGCACGCGACGATCACCGAGATCAACGCCGAGTCCCAGCGGGTCAAGGCGCTCGTGGAGATCTTCGGCCGCGAGACCCCGGTCGAGCTGTCGTTCTCCCAGATCCAGCGCGTCTGAGGACCGGCCCGGTCACGGGCCACGGATTTCACACACCACGCCGCGCCGCGCAGAATGGTGCGGTTGCTCGAGCAACAGCAGGTGGCAGAGGGCGACGTACGCCCTCGTCATGACCACGGAAGAGAAAGAGACAGAGCATGCCTCCGAAGAAGAAGATCGCTGCGCTGGTCAAGGTGCAGCTGCAGGCCGGTGCCGCGACGCCGGCCCCGCCGGTCGGTACCGCCCTCGGTCCGCACGGCGTCAACATCATGGAGTTCTGCAAGGCGTACAACGCCCAGACGGAGTCCATGCGCGGCAACGTCGTCCCGGTCGAGATCACGATCTACGAGGACCGGTCCTTCACCTTCATCACGAAGACCCCGCCGGCCGCGGAGCTGATCAAGAAGGCCGCCGGCCTGCAGAAGGGCTCGGGCGTCCCGCACAAGGAGAAGGTCGGCAAGCTGACCAAGGACCAGGTGCGCGAGATCGCCACGACCAAGCTGCCCGACCTGAACGCGAACGACATCGACGCGGCCATGAAGATCGTCGAGGGCACCGCCCGGTCCATGGGCGTCACGACCGACTGATCCAGTCGCTCCCCGCCTGGTGACAGGCACCCCGTACACCCCCGTGGCAGGGCCGCGCTGGCCCACCTGACCACACTGGAAGAGAAGAGACCCAGACATGCAGCGCAGCAAGACCTACCGCGCGGCGGCCGAGCAGTTCGACAAGGACGAGCTCCACGCCCCGCTCCAGGCCATCAAGGTGGCCAAGTCGACCTCGAAGAAGAAGTTCGACGAGACCGTCGACGTCGTGATGCGCCTTGGCGTCGACCCCCGCAAGGCCGACCAGATGGTCCGCGGCACCGTCAACCTGCCCCACGGCACCGGCAAGACCGCCCGCGTCCTGGTGTTCGCGAACGGTGACAAGGCCGAGGCCGCCCGCGAGGCCGGCGCTGACGTCGTCGGTGGCGACGAGCTGATCGAGAAGGTCTCCGGCGGCTGGCTCGACTTCGACGCCGTCGTCGCGACCCCCGACATGATGGGCAAGGTCGGTCGCCTCGGCCGCGTGCTCGGCCCCCGCGGCCTCATGCCGAACCCGAAGACCGGCACCGTGACGCCGGACGTGGCCAAGGCCGTGACCGACATCAAGGGCGGCAAGATCGAGTTCCGCGTCGACCGCCACGCCAACCTGCACTTCATCATCGGCAAGGCGTCGTTCTCCGAGGCCCAGCTCGCGGAGAACTACGCCGCGGCGCTGGAGGAGATCCTCCGTCTCAAGCCGGCCAGCTCCAAGGGCCGCTACCTGCGGAAGGTCACCGTCTCCACGACGATGGGCCCCGGCATCCAGGTCGACCCGAACCGCATCAAGAACGTCGCGCAGGAGGACGAGGCCGCCACGGCCTGAGTCCCACCAGCAGCACTCGCCGCCCCGGTCACCAGCAGGTGACCGGGGCGGCGTACGTTCGCGACCGTGAGCCACCGCTGCGTCGTGCTCGACGACTACCAGGGCGTCGCGCTCGAGCACGTCGCGTGGTCGCGGCTCGAGGGGGTCCACGTGTCCGCCGTGCGCGAGCACCTGGCCGGTGAGGACCTGGTGGCCGCCCTGGCCGGGGCGGACGTCGTGGTAGCGATGCGCGAGCGGACGCCGTTCGACGCGGCACTGCTCGACCGGCTCCCGGACCTGCGGCTGCTGGTGACGACCGGTCGGCGCAACCCCTCCATCGACCTGGACGCCTGCCGGGAGCGGGGGATCACGGTCTGTGCGACCTCCGCGCTGGCCACCCCCACGGTCGAGCTCACCTGGGCGCTGGTGCTCGGGCTGGCCCGGCACCTGCTGCCGGAGTCCCGCGCGCTCGCCGGCGGCGGGTGGCAGACCACGGTCGGGACCGACCTGGCCGGGTCCACGCTCGGGGTGGTGGGCCTGGGGCGGATCGGGTCGAGGGTCGCCGCCCTCGGGCAGGCCTTCGACATGGACGTGGTCGCCTGGAGCCCCCACCTCACCGCCGAGCGTGCGGCCGCGGCGGGGGTCCGGGCGGTGGGCAAGGAGGAGCTGCTCGCGTCCGCCGACGTCGTGACCCTCCACCTGGTGCTCGGTCCCGGCACCCACCGCACCCTCGGGGCGGACGAGCTGGCGCGGATGCGCCCGACGGCGTACCTCGTCAACACCGCGCGGGCGGGCCTGGTCGACACCGACGCCCTGCTGGCGGCGCTGGACGCGGGCGGGATCGCCGGCGCGGGCCTCGACGTCCACGACACCGAGCCGCTGCCCGCCGACCACCCGGTGCGGACCCACCCGCGCGTGCTGGCCACGCCGCACCTGGGCTACGTGACGGCCGACAACTACCGCACGTTCTTCACCGAGGCGGCCGAGGACGTCGCGGCCTGGCTGGCGGGGGAGCCGGTCCGGGTGCTCACCTGACCGGCGGCCGCCGATTTGGTCGCGTCCCGGGCCCGCCGTACAGTTCTGCCCTGAAACCAGAGACCGCCGGTTGCCGTGGCGCATCAGCACCACGACCGAAGGTTCGCGGAAGCGGACGACCAGCGCAGGTGAGCAGAGCGAGATCCCTCCGAGGATCGCACCACGCCCTGAGCGCCCGCGCTCGGGGCGTTCGTCGTTCCGGGGCCTGACGCGGTGGTCGACACCCGGAAGGAGACCCATGGCGCGGGCAGACAAGCAGGCAGCCGTCGCGGAGATCGTTGAGTCCTTCAACGGTTCCGCCGGTGCTGTGCTGACCGAGTACCGCGGTCTCACCGTGAAGCAGCTGCAGGAACTGCGGCGCTCCCTCGGCGAGAACGCCAACTACGCCGTGGTCAAGAACACGCTGGCCAAGATCGCCGCCACCGAGGTGGGCATCTCCGGCTTCGACGACCTGCTGACCGGTCCGACCGCCATCGCCTTCATCAACGGCGACGTGGTCGAGGCGGCCAAGGGTCTGCGTGACTTTGCCAAGGCCAACCCCACCCTTGTCATCAAGGGTGGCGTCCTGGACGGCAAGCCCCTCGACGCCTCCGAGATCGCCAAGCTGGCGGACCTCGAGTCGCGCGAGGTGCTCCTGGGCAAGCTGGCCGGCGCGATGCTCGCGTCGCTCAGCCAGGCCGTCTACCTCCTCAACGCCCCTCTCGCCCAGGCCGCCCGTCTCGCGGGCGCGCTGCAGGCGAAGGCCGAGGAGGACCCCTCGATCCTCGCAGGTGGTGCCGGCGCGCCGGCCGCCGCCGAGGAGGCCCCGGCCGCCGAGGAGGAGGCCGCTCCGGCCACCGCCGAGGCGGACGAGACCACCGAAGCCTGACCCGGGCTGAGGACCACCACCTGAAACCCGGCCCGGCCGCTGCGACGCGGCGGGCCAACCGATTGGAAAGGTTGCCATCATGGCGAAGCTCACCACCGACGAGCTCCTCGACGCGTTCAAGGAGATGACCCTCATCGAGCTCTCCGAGTTCGTGAAGCAGTTCGAGGACACCTTCGGCGTCACCGCGGCCGCCCCGGTCGCCGTCGCCGCTGCCCCCGCCGCCGGCGGCGCCGCTGGCGGTGCCGACGAGGCCGCTGCCCAGGACGAGTTCGACGTCGTCCTCGAGTCCGCTGGTGACAAGAAGATCAACGTCATCAAGGAGGTCCGCGCCCTGACCTCGCTCGGCCTGAAGGAGGCCAAGGAGCTCGTCGAGTCGGCTCCCAAGGCCATCCTCGAGAAGGTCGACAAGGCTGCCGCGGACAAGGCCAAGGAGGCCCTCGAGGGCGCCGGCGCCACCGTCACCCTCAAGTGACCCCGTCGACCCCCGCCGGGTGACCGGCGAGGGTCGTCGCACCGGGGCGGCCACCTCCTGCGGGAGGTGGCCGCCTCTTTGCATTTCCCGGCGCGCCCGGCGACGTTCCCGCAGGTCACCGCCGGATCCCGGTCGGAACCGAGGCGATCGTCTCGATTCCGTCTCAGGAGAGATCGGTCACGTGACGCACGTCGCCTCGTCGCGTAACCTCGCCGCGGTAACTCCGTTGTTACTCGTGAGTGGGGAAGCCGTGCGTCCGCCTCGGCCCGTCTCGTCGGGCGCGGCGGACCACTCGGTTCGGGGAGAGGTGCTGGCATGGGCGTGGAGATCAAGGTCGACGGGCTGACGAAGTCCTTCGGCAAGCAGCTCATCTGGGGCGACGTCACCCTGAGCATCCCGGCCGGTGAGGTCTCGGTGATGCTGGGCCCGTCCGGTACCGGCAAGTCGGTCTTCCTCAAGGCGCTGATCGGTCTGCTCAAGCCCGACCGGGGCTCGATCCTCATCGAGGGCACCGACATCGCGAGCTGCTCGGAGAAGGAGCTCTACGAGATCCGCAAGCTCTTCGGCGTGCTCTTCCAGGACGGCGCGATGTTCGGCTCGATGAGCCTCTACGACAACGTCGCCTTCCCGCTGCGCGAGCACACCAAGAAGTCCGAGTCCGAGATCCGCGCCGTCGTCATGGAGAAGATGGACCTCGTCGGCCTGATCGGCGCCGAGGACAAGCTGCCCGGCGAGATCTCCGGCGGCATGCGCAAGCGCGCCGGCCTCGCCCGGGCGCTCGTGCTGGACCCCGAGATCCTGCTGATCGACGAGCCCGACTCCGGCCTCGACCCGGTCCGCACCTCGTTCATCAACCAGCTCTTCATCGACCTGAACGCGCAGATCGACGCGACGTTCCTGATCGTCACCCACGACATCAACACCGCGCGGACGGTGCCGGACAACATCGGCCTGCTGTACCACAAGCACCTGGCCATGTTCGGCCCGCGCGAGATGCTGCTGAGCTCCGAGGAGCCGGTCGTGCGCCAGTTCCTCAACGCCCAGACCGTCGGCCCGATCGGCATGTCGGAGGAGAAGGACGCCGACGAGCTCGCCGCCGAGGCCGGCCTGGAGATGCCGCCGCTGCCGCCGATCCCGCTGCAGCTGGAGCCGTCCAACGGCATCCCCCGCCGCAGCCAGCGCGAGCCCGGCGCCTGGTGCCGGGAGAACGGCGTGACACCTCCTCCGGGGTCGTTCGAGGAGAACATGACCATGGTCACGGGCGGCTGAGGCGACGTTGGCCCAGCTCACCGCCACCCGCGTCCTCCGGCCGGTCGGCACCGCAGGCAAGCTCTTCGCCTTCGGCCTCGACGTCGGCCGCGGACTGTTCCGCAGGCCGTTCCAGCTGCGGGAGTTCCTCCAGCAGGCCTGGTTCATCGCCTCGGTCACCATCATCCCGACGGCCCTGGTCGCCATCCCCTTCGGCGCGGTCATCGCGCTGCAGGTCGGTGGCCTGATCAAGCAGTTCGGCGCGCAGTCCTTCACCGGCTCGGCGTCCGTGCTCGCGGTGATCCAGCAGGCCGGCCCGATCGCCACCGCGCTCCTCATCGCGGGCGCCGGTGGATCGGCCATCGCGGCCGACCTCGGCGCGCGCAAGATCCGCGAGGAGCTCGACGCGATGATGGTGCTGGGCATCGACCCGATCCAGCGTCTCGTGGTGCCCCGCGTGCTGGCCTGCATGCTCGTGGCGGTCTTCCTCAACGGCATGGTCAGCGTCGTCGGCGTCGCCGGCGGCTACGTCTTCAACGTCGTGCTGCAGGACGGCACCCCCGGCGCCTACCTCGCCAGCTTCACCGCGCTCGCGCAGCTGCCCGACCTGTGGATCGGCATGGTCAAGGCGCTGGTCTTCGGCTTCATCGCGGCCATCGTCGCGTCGTACAAGGGGATGAGCGCCGGTGGCGGTCCCAAGGGCGTGGGCGACGCGGTCAACGAGTCGGTCGTGATCACGTTCCTGCTCCTGTTCGTCGTCAACTTCGTCCTGAGCACGCTGTACCTCCAGCTCGTGCCACCGAAGACCGGGTGAGGGCGTGGCCAGCATGAAGTCCGTCCTCCAGCGACCGCTGGGCCAGCTCGACACCCTCGGCGGCCAGCTCGCGTTCTACGTGCGCGTCCTCAAGGCGACGCCGCGGTCGATCACGCGCTACCCGCGCGAGATCATGCGGATCCTCGCCGAGGTCACGCTGGGCTCCGGGGCGCTCGCCGTCATCGGCGGCACCGTCGGCGTCATCATCGGCATGACCTTCTTCACCGGGGCGCAGGTCGGCCTCTCCGGGTACGCCGCGCTGAACCAGCTCGGCACCGCCGCGTTCTCCGGGTTCGTCTCGGCCTACTTCAACACCCGCGAGATCGCCCCGCTCGTCGCCGGCATCGCGCTGGCCGCCACCGTCGGCTGCGGCTTCACCGCCCAGCTCGGCGCGATGCGGATCTCCGAGGAGGTCGACGCCCTCGAGGTGATGGCGATCCCCTCGATGCCGTTCCTCGTGGCCACCCGCGTCATCGGCGGCCTGATCGCGATCGTCCCGCTGTACGTCGTGGGGCTGCTGTCGTCGTACTTCGCCAGCCGCCTGGTGGTGACCCAGTTCTACGGGCAGTCGACCGGCACCTACGACCACTACTTCAACCAGTTCCTGCCACCCGGCGACGTGCTGTGGTCCTTCGGCAAGGTGCTGGTCTTCGCGGTCGTGGTGATCCTCATCCACTGCTACCACGGGTACAACGCCTCCGGCGGGCCCGCGGGCGTGGGTGTGGCCGTGGGCCGCGCCGTCCGCACCAGCATCGTGGCCATCAACGTCATCGACCTGTTCCTGTCGATGGCGATCTGGGGCACCACCACGACCGTGAGACTGGCGGGGTGAGGTCGTGATCCTTCGTCGCACCAAGCTGCTGGGCGTCGCCTTCCTGGCGTTCATCGTGCTGTCGGTCTGGCTCGTCTACGGCATCTTCACCAAGAAGTTCTCCGAGTACGACGAGGTGACCCTGCGGACCTCGTCGATCGGCCTGCAGCTGCCGCAGCGCGCGGACGTCAAGATCCGCGGCGTCATCGTCGGCGAGGTCCTCGACTTCACCTCCGACTCCGACGGCGCCGAGGTGACCCTCGGCCTCTACCAGGGCAAGCGGGACACCATCCCGGCGAACGTCACCGGCTCGATCGTTCCCAAGACCCTCTTCGGCGAGAAGTACGTGTCGCTGGTGATCCCCGAGGACGCCGCCGACGACGCGATCGAGCCGGGCGCGACGATCGAGCGCACCGAGGTCTCCACCGAGGTGGAGGAGGTCCTCTCCGACCTCTACCCGCTGCTGCGCACCGTCCAGCCCGCCCAGCTCAACCGGACCCTGACCGCCATCGCCACCGCGCTCGAGGGCCGGGGCGAGGCGCTGGGCCAGAACCTCGAGACCCTGGACAGCTACCTCAAGCGGATCAACCCGCAGATCCCCCAGCTGGTCGAGGACCTCCGGCTGACCGCCGAGGTCTCCCAGGTCTACTCCGACGTGCTGCCCGAGGTGGGCTCCATCCTGGAGGACACCGTGCTGACGACCGGGACGCTGGAGGACCGCGAGGCCAAGCTCAACGCGCTCTTCGACGACGTCACCACCTTCTCCGGCACCGCGCGCGGCTTCCTGGACGACAACGAGGAGAACCTCATCGAGCTCGGCGAGGTCAGCGAGCCGTTCCTGCGGGCGCTGGCGCGCTACTCCACCGACTTCCCGTGCCTGCTGCGGGGCATCGTCAACGCCGGCAACCGGCAGGCCGAGGCGTTCCGCGGCTTCGAGCTGCACATCGTGCTCGAGACGCTGCCCAACCAGCCGCGCCCCTACGGACCCGAGGACAAGCCGGTCTTCAACGACGACCGCGGCCCGAGCAGCTGCCTGCACCTGCCCAACCCGCCCTGGAACCAGGACAACCCCGTGCGCCACCAGCCCGACTTCAACGACGGCGTCGACGAGGCCACCGGCAAGGGCACCTCGCGGGTCGCCCCCGGCTACCTCGGCGGCCCCGGGTACGCCGGCAGCGAGGCCGAGTCGGTCGTGCTCAAGAGCCTGCTGGCACCCGGCCTCGGCACCACGACCGAGTCCGTCGACGACCTGGGCCCGCTGCTGGTCGCGCCCATGGCCCGCGGGGCGGAGGTGTCGGTCCGATGAGCCTGCTCGACAAGCGCACCGCCGGCGACCTCACCAAGCTGCTGGTCTTCATGGTGACCACCGCGCTGGCCACCGGCCTGCTGATCGTCGTGATCGGCAACCTCTCCTTCGGCGCCACGCGCGAGTACAAGGCGGTCTTCGTCGACGCCACCGGCGTCAACAAGGGCGACGACGTCCGCGTGGCCGGCGTCAAGGTCGGCACCGTCCAGGGCATCGACATCGTCGACCGCACCCGTGCGCAGGTGACGTTCTCCGTCGAGGAGGACACCTCGCTCAGCGAGGCCACCAACGCCTCGATCCGCTACCGCAACCTCGTCGGGCAGCGCTACATCTCGCTGAGCCAGGGGATCGGCGCCACCGACGAGCTCGAGGACGGCGCGACGATCCCCGTCGACCGCACGTCGCCGGCGCTGGACCTGACGGTGCTGTTCAACGGCTTCAAGCCGCTGTTCCAGGCGCTGTCGCCCGACGACATCAACAAGCTGTCCTACGAGATCGTCCAGGTCTTCCAGGGGGAGGGCGGCACGCTCGAGGGGCTGCTGGCCAGCACCGCCTCGGTGACCCAGACCCTCGCCGACCGCGACCAGGTCATCGGCGACCTGATCGACAACCTCGACCAGGTGCTCGACCGGCTCGGCGACCGGGACGACCAGCTCTCGGAGCTGATCGTCAACTTCCGGACCTTCGTGGGCGGCCTCAAGACCGACCGGCAGGCGATCCTGTCCTCGCTGGACCAGATCTCCGACCTCTCGGTCGAGACCGCGGGCCTGGTCGAGGGCATCCGGACCCCGTTCATCGAGGACATCAAGCAGCTGCGCCGGGTCACCGGGAACATCGACGCCAACAAGGCCGAGCTCGACCGGGCCCTGCAGGTGCTGCCGATCAAGCTCAACAAGGTCGGCCGGACGGCGACGTACGGCTCGTTCTTCAACTTCTACCTGTGCCACTTCCAGGGACGGATCCGGCTGCCCGCGAACATCTCGATCCCGCTGACCTACTCCGTCGGCTCGGAGAGGTGTGACCTCGGATGAAGCCCTTCCGCGAGCGCAACCCGGTGATCATCGGCCTGGTCAGCATCCTGGTGCTGGTCGCGCTGCTGATGGCCGCGTTCCGCGCCCAGGACCTGCCGATCATCGGCGGGGGCGAGACCTACCACGCCCGCTTCGCCGAGGCCGGCGGCCTCAAGGCCGACGACGAGGTCCGCATCGCCGGCGTCCGCGTCGGCAAGGTGGAGAGCGTCGAGCTGCGCGACGGCGAGGTCGACGTGACGTTCAAGATCAAGACCGACTCCGACTTCGGCGACCTGACCCAGGCCTCGATCCGGGTCAAGACGCTGCTGGGCTCGATGTTCCTGGCGCTCGAGCCGGCGGGCGAGGGCCAGCTGGAGGCCGGCGCCACCATCCCGCAGGAGCGGACCACCTCGCCGTACGACGTCGTCGAGGCGTTCGAGGGCCTGGCCGAGACCTCCGCGGACATCGACACCGACCAGCTGGCGGCCTCGCTCACCACGCTGGCCGACCTCACCCGGAACACGCCCACGGAGTTCCGCGAGGCCCTCGACGGGGTCTCGGCGCTCTCCGAGACGGTCGCGTCGCGCGACACGCAGATCAACTCGCTGCTGAAGAACCTGCGGCGGGTCTCCTCGGTGCTCGACGAGCGCGACGGCGACCTGGTCAGCCTGATGAAGGACGCCGACGTGCTCTTCCGGGCGCTCGTGCAGCGCCGCCAGTCGGTGCACCGGCTGCTGGTCTCGACCTCGACCCTCTCCGAGGAGCTGACCGCGCTGGTCCGCGGCACCCGCGCGGACCTGGCGCCGGCCCTGTCGAACCTCGAGAGCGTGGTCGGCGTGCTGACCAAGAACGAGGACAACATCGACAACAGCCTGCGGCTGATGGCGCCGTTCTACCGCGTCTTCGCCAACACCCTGGGCGGCGGACCGTGGTTCGACACCTACATCCAGAACCTCCCGCCCGTCCCCGACCTCGCGAACGGAGGTGGCCTCGGATGACGCTGCTCAAGCGGGCGCTCGTGCCCCTGCTGCTGCTCGTGCTGGTGGTCTTCTTCGCGGTCACGGTCCTCGGCGGGTCGGAGACCAAGACGCTGGTCGCCAAGTTCCCCCGAGCGATCTCCATCTACGAGGGCAGCGACGTCCGCGTGCTGGGCGTGCCGGTCGGCGAGGTGGAGTCGGTCGAGCCGACGGGCACCAGCGTCGAGGTCACGATGCGCTACGACGGCGACGTCAAGCTGCCCACCGACGCCGACGCGGTCATCGTGGCGCCGTCGATCGTGGGCGACCGCTACATCCAGCTGACCCCGGCGTACGACGGCGGCGACACGCTCGCCGACGGGACCGTGCTCGACGTGGGGCGCACCGAGGTGCCGATCGAGCTCGACGACATCTACTCCAGCCTCGACGACCTGACCGTGGCGCTCGGCCCGAACGGCGCGAACCGCGAGGGTGCGCTCACCGACCTGCTCGAGGTGACCGCCGAGAACTTCGGCGGCGAGGGCGCCAAGCTGAACCAGACGATCAAGGACTTCGGTCGGTTCTCCACCACGCTGGACAACAACAAGGAGGAGCTCTTCGGCTCCCTCGGGGAGCTCGAGGGCTTCATCGGCACCCTGGCCCGCAACGACAAGACGGTGCGCGACTTCAACCAGTCGCTGGGCTCGGTCTCGACCGTGCTGGCGGGGGAGCGCGAGGAGCTCACCGCGGCGCTGCGCAACCTGTCGGTGGCGCTCGGGCAGGTCGGCGACTTCGTCAAGACCAACCGGGAGTCGCTGGGCCGCAACATCACCGGCCTGAACCGCGTCGCCAAGGTGCTGGTCAAGCAGCGCACCGCGCTCGACGAGACCCTCGCCAACGCCCCGCTGGCGCTGAACAACCTGGCCCTGGCCTACAACCCGCAGGCCGGCACGCTGGACACGAACGCCAACATCGGCAACATCGCCGACGAGCTGATCAACGACCCCTCGATCTTCCTGTGCAGCCTGGTCAACCAGGTCGACGACAGCGAGTCGCTGTGCGGCCTGATCGACTCCATCCTGCCGCGCTCGGCGCCGTTCGGCGCCGGCACCGGGTCGTCCTCGGGCAAGCGGTTCGACCTGACCCTCGGTGGGCTCGTGGAGGTGACCGGATGAGGCTGCGGAGGCTGACCCGCGCGGTCGTGGCCGTCGCGCTCGGCTCGGTGCTGCTGACCGGCTGCGACTTCGACGTCTACGAGCTGCCGCTGCCCGGCGGCACCGACACCGGTTCGGACCCGATGACCCTGACGGTGGAGTTCACCGACGTCCTCGACCTGGTGCCGCAGTCCACGGTCAAGGTCAACGACGTGAGCGTCGGCAAGGTGACCGACGTGGCGCTGGAGGGGGAGACCGCCGTGGTCACCCTCGAGCTGCGCGACGACACCGAGCTGCCCGCGAACGCGCGCGCCGAGATCCGCCAGACCAGCCTGCTCGGCGAGAAGTTCGTCTCCCTCGAGGCGCCCGAGGAGGGCGCCAGCACCCAGACCATCGCCGACGGCGACGAGATCCCGCTCGAGCGCACGGGCCGCAACCCCGAGGTCGAGGAGGTGCTCGGCGCGCTGAGCCTGGTCCTCAACGGCGGTGGCATCGCCCAGCTCAAGACGATCGCCGGCGAGCTGAACCTGGCCCTCGAGGGCCGCGAGGACTCCGCCCGCTCCGTGCTGACCCAGGTCCGCACGCTGGTGGGCACCCTGGACGAGAACAAGGCCGACATCGTGGCGGCCATCGAGTCGGTCAACCAGCTGGCCATCGACGTCGACGAGCAGCAGGACACCATCGACCTCGCCCTCGACGAGCTCCCCAGCGCGCTGGTGTCCCTCGACAAGCAGCGCGGCGACCTGGTCAAGATGCTCCGGGCGCTCGACGACCTCGGCGACGTCGGGGTGCGGGTCATCAAGGCATCCAAGGACGCCACGATCGAGTCGGTCCGCCAGCTGCAGCCGGTCCTGACCCAGCTCGCGAACTCGGGCGACGCCCTGGTCGACGCCTTCCACGTCTTCCTGACCTACCCGTTCGTCGACGAGGTCGTGGGCCGGGACCCGCAGGTCGCCCGCAACCTGCACATGGGCGACTACACCAACCTGTCCGCCGAGCTCGACATCGACCTGCGCGGCGGCACCACGGGTCTCCCGACCTCGCTGCCGACCCTGCTGCCGACCGAGCTCGACCCCACCGCGGTGGTCGGCAACGTGCTCAAGTGCCTGCAGAGCCTCGACCTGGGCAGCAAGGCGTGCCAGAAGGTGCTCTCCAACGTCCAGCTGCTGCTCGAGCTGCGCGAGGAGTGCCAGAAGCCGAAGAACAAGAACACCGTCGTCTGCTCGGCGCTGAACCAGATCCCGGGCCTCCCGCTCCCGCTCGGTGGCGACGCCGACGGCAACGGCGACGGCGGTGGCCTCGGTGCCATCGGTGACCTGCTCGGACTCCCGCGCGCGCCGTTCGGACCCAGCGCCGGGTCCGGCACCGGGTCCGGGGGGAGCGCCGCGGCCGACCGCGGTCCCACCATGGGCCAGCTGGCCGCGGTCTACGACCCGGCGCTCGTCACCCTGCTCGTCCCGTCGCTGGTGCAGAGGAAGGTCGCGCAGTGATCACCCGCCGTACCAAGATCCAGCTGCTGGTCTTCGTCGTCATCACCCTCGTCGGCGTCAGCTTCGTCGGGGCCCGCTACGCCCGGCTGGACCGGCTGGTCATCGACGACGCCTACACCGTCGTCGCGCACTTCGAGGAGTCCGGCGGCATCTTCCCCGGCGGCGAGGTGACCTACCGGGGCGTGGGCGTCGGCAGCGTCGACAAGCTCGTCCTCACCGGCTCCGGCGTCGACGTCCACCTCGAGATCGACAACGAGTACGACGAGATCCCGGCCGACAGCATGGCGCTGGTCGGCAACCGCTCCGCGGTCGGCGAGCAGTACGTCGAGCTGCAGCCGAAGGTCGACGAGGGGCCGCTCCTCGAGGACGGCTCGGAGATCGACGTCGACGACACCCGGACCCCGATCCGGACCGAGAAGCTGCTGACCGACATCTCCGACACCGCCTCCTCGGTCGACCAGGAGGCGCTGCGCACGACCGTCGACGAGCTCGGCACCGCCTTCGACGGCACCGGCCGGGACCTCCAGCGGATCATCGACACCGGCAACTCCTTCATCCAGGAGGCGAACGCCAACTTCGACCTGACCACCTCGCTGATCCGCGACAGCAACACGGTGCTCGGCACCCAGCTCGACACCCAGAGCGCGCTGCGCACCTTCGCCTCCCAGCTCTCGCTGTTCAGCGGCTCGCTGGCCGGGGCGGACCAGGACCTGCGCCGGCTGATCGACACCGGCTCGGCCACCGCCACCCAGCTGCGCACCTTCCTGGAGCAGAACGAGGTCGAGCTCGGGGACCTGATCAACAACCTGGTCACCACCGGGCAGGTCACCGTCCGCCACCTCGACGGCATCAAGCAGCTGCTCGTCATCTACCCCTACGTCGTCGAGGGCGGGTTCACCGTGGTCTCGAAGACCCCCGAGACCGGCCTGTACGACGCGCACTTCGGCCTCGTGCTCACGACCAAGAAGGTCTGCCGCGCCGGGTACGAGGGCACCGACCGGCGGGTCCCGCAGGACGGCGAGAACCGGCCGGTCAACGAGCAGGCACGCTGCACCGAGCCGGCCGCGGTGGCCAACGCGCGTGGCGCCCAGAACCTCGACAAGCCGGCCGGTGCCACCTACCGCGCGCCGGTCGTGGCCTCCTACGACCAGGAGACCGGTGAGCTGACCTGGGGAGACCGGGCCGCGTCGAGGCAGGCGCCGGCCAGTAGCGTGGCGCCCTCGACGCTCGGAGAGGACTCGTGGAAGTGGCTGTACCTCGCACCGCTGATGGCACCGCAGAGGTGAACGACGACCCGACCACCGGCACCGCCAGCGACCCGACGGCTGACGCGAGCCACCAGGCCGACGGTCAGCCGGACGCCACCGGCAGCCGGTTCCGGGTGGTCCTGCTGCTCGTGCTGGCCGCGGTCCTGGTCGTCGGCCTGGTCGCCTCCGCCGTCCTCGGCGGGCTGCGGGCGACGGGCGCGATCGGGGACGACTCCGACGGGGTCCAGCAGGAGCGCGAGGCCGTGATGGCCCAGGCCCGGCAGTTCATGCTGCGCCTGAACACCTACGGCCCCGACCTCCTCGAGGGCGAGCAGATGCCGGAGTACCGCGAGCTGGTCAGCGAGGTCATCACCCCCAAGTTCCGCACCTCCTTCGAGCAGGGCGTCGCGGCGGCGGAGTCGACCGTCGCCGAGGCGGCCGTCGGTCGCGAGGCCGAGGTGTTCTCCGCGGGCGTCTCCGACCTCGACGGCGACAAGGCCACGGCGCTGGTCGCCGGCTCCTTCACCAACAGCTACCCGCGCGACGCGCGCAAGCCCGACGGCCCCCGGGTCGACGACGAGCCGGTCGTCTTCCGGGTCCAGGTCGAGCTGGTCCGCAGCGACGGCACGTGGCTCGTCGACGACTTCGACCCCGTGGTCGCCGAGGAGGACGCCGGCCAGGCGCCCGCCCCGGTCCCGAGCCCCGGCGCGAGCGGAGGGAGCACCCCGTGACCCCCAGCTGGTACGACGTCCTCGGCGTCGAGCCGACCGCGTCCGAGGCCGAGATCCGCGCGGCATGGAAGGCCGCGATCGCCGACCTCGACCCGACCGACCGCAGGTTCCGCTCGGCCAACCAGGCCGCCGAGGTGCTCCTCGACCCCGACCGCCGCGCCGTGCACGACGCGCAGCTCGCGGCCGAGGAGCCCGAGCCCGCGCACGAGGCCGACCCGGTGACCGCGGCCGCGAGCCCGGCCCCGACGACCCCCACCACCACGACCACCACGACGACGACCGACGGGGGAGCGGACACCCGCCCGACCGCCGGCCGGGCCCCACGCGTGGTGCCGGGCTGGCTGCTGGCGGTCGTCGCCGTCCTGGCCGCCGCCTCGGTGGGCCTGGCCGCCTGGCTGGTCGCCGACGTCCGCGGCGACGGCGAGTCGGTCGAGGACGCCGCCCGGGCCGCGCAGTCGACCGCGGAGCGGGTCATCGTGCCGGTGCTCTCCTTCGACTACCGCAACCTCGAGGAGGACCAGGCGAGGGCGCGCTCGTACCTCACGCCGGCCTACCGCAAGGAGTACGACAAGCTCTTCGGGGTCATCAGCGACAACGCGCCGAGCACCCGGACGGTCGTGACCGGCGAGGTGCTGGGCTCCGGCCTGGTGCGCACCGACGACGAGGGCACCCGCGTCGACGTCCTGCTCTTCGTGGACCGGAGCACCCAGCGCAAGGACCTCGCGCAGCCCCAGGTGAGCTACGACCAGGTCACCGTGACCATGGTCGAGCGCGACGGCGACTGGCTCGTCGACGGCCTGGACACCACGCCGCTGGACTGAGCGCCGGGCCGGACCGGCGGTGGTGCTTGACCCGATGGGTCCCACGACGCATCATCGTCGGGACGCTCGTCGAGCAGACGCACGCAGCCATTGTGGCGTGCCCGGACTTCGTGTATCGTAGCGCTTTGCGCCTGCCCTCAGATGCATTTCGGCCTGCCCGGTGGCTGATCTAGTGGGGGGCTCGGGCGCCACTCTGGCAGCGATCCTCGAAGGACACCTCTTGGCCGCGCGCACCACCTCTGGCAACCCCCGCCGCATCTCGTTCAACAAGATCCAGGACCCGATCGAGGTCCCGCAGCTCCTCTCCCTGCAGACCGACAGCTTCGACTGGCTGATCGGCAACGACAAGTGGAACGCCGCCGTCGAGCGCCGGCGTGCCGAGGGCGAGGACGTCTCGAGCAAGTCCGGTCTGCAGGAGATCTTCGAGGAGATCTCGCCGATCGAGGACTTCTCCGAGACGATGTCGCTCTCGTTCGAGAACCCTGTGTTCTACGACCCGAAGTACACGGTCGACGAGTGCAAGGAGAAGGACTTCACCTACTCCGCCCCGCTCTACGTCTCCGCCGAGTTCACCAACAACGACACCGGTGAGATCAAGGGCCAGACGGTCTTCATGGGCGACTTCCCGCTCATGACCGACAAGGGCACGTTCATCATCAACGGCACCGAGCGTGTCGTCGTCAGCCAACTCGTCCGGTCCCCGGGCGTCTACTTCGAGCGCTCGGCCGACAAGACGTCCGACAAGGACATCTACACCGCCAAGATGATCCCCAGCCGCGGCGCCTGGCTGGAGTTCGAGATCGACAAGCGCGACCTGGTCGGCGTCCGCCTCGACCGCAAGCGCAAGCAGAACGTCACGGTGCTGCTCAAGGCGCTCGGCATGACGACCGAGCAGATCCTCGAGGAGTTCCGCCGTCCCGACGGCTCGGTCTACGAGTCGATCGAGCTGACCCTGGAGAAGGACAACACCCAGGCGCAGGACGACGCGCTGCTCGACATCTACCGCAAGCTGCGCCCGGGCGAGCCGCCGACGCGCGAGGCGGCGCAGACGCTGCTGAACAACTACTACTTCAACCCCAAGCGCTACGACCTCGCCAAGGTCGGCCGCTACAAGATCAACAAGAAGCTCGGCCTGACCGAGGCCTTCGACCAGCAGACGCTGACGATCGACGACATCGTCGCCGCGATCAAGTACATCGTCGCGCTGCACGACGGCCAGGAGCAGCTCGAGGCGCCCCAGGGTGCGCTCGACATCAGCGCCGACGACATCGACCACTTCGGCAACCGCCGCATGCGCACGGTGGGCGAGCTGATCCAGAACCAGCTCCGCACCGGTCTGGCGCGCATGGAGCGGGTGGTCCGCGAGCGGATGACGACCCAGGACGTCGAGGCCATCACGCCGCAGTCCCTGATCAACATCCGTCCGGTCGTCGCGGCGCTGAAGGAGTTCTTCGGCACCTCGCAGCTCTCGCAGTTCATGGACCAGACCAACCCGATCGCCGGCCTGACGCACAAGCGTCGCCTCTCGGCGCTCGGCCCCGGTGGTCTGTCCCGTGACCGCGCCGGCATGGAGGTCCGCGACGTCCACCCGTCGCACTACGGCCGCATGTGCCCGATCGAGACCCCGGAAGGCCCGAACATCGGCCTGATCGGCTCGCTCGCGTCCTACGGCCGGATCAACCCCTTCGGGTTCGTCGAGACGCCGTACCGCAAGGTCGAGGACGGTCGGGTCACCGACCAGATCGACTACCTCACCGCAGATGACGAGGACCGCTACGTCATCGCCCAGGCGAACGCCGCCATGGACGAGGACGGCCGGTTCGTCGAGGAGCGCGTGCTGGTCCGTCAGCGCGACGGCGAGGTCTCCGAGATCCTCGCCGCCGAGGTCGACTACATGGACGTCTCGCCGCGCCAGATGGTCTCGGTCGCGACCGCCCTGATCCCGTTCCTCGAGCACGACGACGCCAACCGCGCGCTCATGGGCGCCAACATGCAGCGTCAGGCCGTCCCGCTCATCACGAGCGACAGCCCGCTGGTGGGCACGGGCATCGAGTACCGCGCCGCCGTCGACGCCGGTGACGTGGTCACCGCGACGAAGGCCGGTGTGGTCAAGCAGGTCTCCGCCGACATCGTCGAGACGATGAACGACGACGGCAGCTACTCGACGTACCGCCTGGCGAAGTTCCGCCGCTCCAACCAGGGCACCTGCATCAACCAGCGCCCGCTGGTGAGCGAGGGTGACCGGCTCGAGGTCGGCAGCCCGATCGCCGACGGCCCGTGCACCGACGACGCCGAGATGGCGCTGGGCACCAACCTGCTCGTGGCGTTCATGCCGTGGCAGGGCCACAACTACGAGGACGCGATCATCCTCAGCCAGCGCCTGGTGCAGGAGGACGTCCTCACCTCGATCCACATCGAGGAGCACGAGGTCGACGCCCGCGACACCAAGCTCGGCCCCGAGGAGATCACCCGGGACATCCCGAACGTCTCCGAGGAGATGCTGGCCGACCTCGACGAGCGCGGCATCATCCGCATCGGCGCCGAGGTCACCACCGGTGACATCCTCGTCGGCAAGGTGACGCCGAAGGGCGAGACCGAGCTGACCCCCGAGGAGCGCCTGCTCCGCGCGATCTTCGGCGAGAAGGCGCGCGAGGTGCGCGACACCTCGATGAAGGTCCCGCACGGCGAGTCGGGCACCGTCATCGGCGTCCGGGTCTTCGACCGCGAGGAGGGCGACGAGCTGCCGCCGGGCGTGAACCAGCTGGTCCGCGTCTACGTCGCGCAGAAGCGCAAGATCTCCGTCGGCGACAAGCTCGCCGGTCGCCACGGCAACAAGGGCGTCATCGCGAAGATCCTGCCGATCGAGGACATGCCGTTCATGGAGGACGGCACCCCGGTCGACGTCGTGCTGAACCCCCTCGGTGTCCCGCGACGGATGAACATCGGCCAGATCCTCGAGCTCCACCTCGGCTGGCTCGCCAAGCAGGGTTGGGACCTCAACCTCTCCGGCGACCCGGACAGCTCGGAGTGGAAGCAGCGCCTGATCAAGATCGGCGTCGACAAGGCCGACCCGAACACCAAGGTCGCGACCCCGGTGTTCGACGGTGCTCGCGAGGACGAGATCACGGGCCTGCTCGGCTCGACGATCCCCAACCGCGACGGCGTGCGGATGATCGACGAGTCCGGCAAGGCGAACCTGTTCGACGGCCGCTCCGGCGAGCCGTTCCCGGACCCGGTCTCGGTCGGCTACATGTACATCCTCAAGCTGCACCACCTCGTGGACGACAAGATCCACGCGCGCAGCACCGGCCCCTACTCGATGATCACGCAGCAGCCCCTGGGCGGCAAGGCCCAGTTCGGCGGCCAGCGGTTCGGCGAGATGGAGGTCTGGGCGATGGAGGCGTACGGCGCCGCCTACGCCCTGCAGGAGCTGCTCACGATCAAGTCCGACGACGTGCCTGGTCGCGTCAAGGTCTACGAGGCGATCGTCAAGGGCGAGAACATCCCCGACTCGGGCATCCCGGAGTCGTTCAAGGTGCTCGTCAAGGAGATGCAGTCGCTCTGCCTGAACGTCGAGGTGCTCAGCCAGGACGGTTCGCAGATCGAGCTCCGTGACGCCGAGGAGGACGTCTTCCGCGCCGCCGAGGAGCTCGGCATCGACCTGTCGCGTCGCGAGCCCAGCTCGGTCGAAGAAGTCTGAGGTGCGTGGCCGGCGCGCGGGAGCGCGCCGGCCCCCCTCGGTCCACAGCTTGATTTCCAGAACTAACGAAGGACAACAGCCATCGTGCTCGATGTGAACTTCTTCGACCAGCTCCAGATCGGCCTGGCCACCGCGGACGACATCCGCACGTGGAGCCACGGCGAGGTCAAGAAGCCGGAGACCATCAACTACCGCACGCTCAAGCCCGAGCGTGACGGCCTCTTCTGCGAGAAGATCTTCGGTCCCACCCGGGACTGGGAGTGCTACTGCGGCAAGTACAAGCGCGTGCGCTTCAAGGGCATCATCTGCGAGCGCTGCGGCGTCGAGGTGACCCGCTCCAAGGTGCGCCGCGAGCGCATGGGCCACATCGAGCTCGCCGCTCCGGTGACCCACATCTGGTACTTCAAGGGTGTCCCGAGCCGGCTGGGCTACCTGCTCGACCTGGCGCCGAAGGACCTCGAGAAGGTCATCTACTTCGCGGCGTACATGATCACCTCCGTGGACGAGGACGCGCGTCACCGCGACCTGTCCTCGCTCGAGGGCAAGGTGCAGCTCGAGCGCGAGCGCCTCGAGAAGCGTCGCGACACCTCCATCGAGGACCGCGCCAAGAAGCTCGAGGAGGACCTCGCTGCCCTCGAGGCCGAGGGTGCCAAGGCCGACCAGCGCCGCAAGGTCAAGGACGGCGCCGAGCGGGAGATGAAGCAGCTGCGCGACCGTGCGCAGCGCGAGATCGACCGCCTCGACGAGGTGTGGAGCACCTTCAAGTCGCTCAAGGTCCAGGACCTGATGGGCGACGAGATGCTCTACCGCGAGATGAAGAACTGGTTCGGCAAGTACTTCGAGGGCCACATGGGCGCCACGGCGATCCAGAAGCGCCTCGAGTCCTTCGACATCGCCGCCGAGGTCGAGTCGCTGCGCGACACGATCGCGAACGGCAAGGGCCAGAAGAAGGTCCGGGCGCTCAAGCGGCTCAAGGTCGTCGACGCGTTCCGCAAGACCGGCAACAAGCCGCAGGGCATGGTCCTCGACGCCGTCCCGGTCATCCCGCCGGACCTGCGCCCGATGGTGCAGCTCGACGGTGGCCGCTTCGCGACCTCCGACCTCAACGACCTGTACCGCCGCGTCATCAACCGCAACAACCGCCTCAAGCGGCTGCTCGACCTCGGCGCGCCCGAGATCATCGTCAACAACGAGAAGCGGATGCTCCAGGAGGCCGTCGACTCGCTGTTCGACAACGGCCGTCGTGGTCGTCCGGTCACCGGCCCGGGCAACCGGCCGCTGAAGTCGCTCTCGGACATGCTCAAGGGCAAGCAGGGTCGTTTCCGCCAGAACCTGCTCGGCAAGCGCGTGGACTACTCGGGCCGCTCGGTCATCGTGTCGGGTCCGCAGCTGAAGCTGCACCAGTGCGGTCTGCCCAAGCAGATGGCCCTGGAGCTCTTCAAGCCGTTCGTCATGAAGCGGCTCGTCGACCTGTCGCACGCGCAGAACATCAAGTCCGCCAAGCGGATGGTCGAGCGCGCGCGCCCGGTCGTGTGGGACGTCCTGGAAGAGGTCATCACCGAGCACCCGGTGCTGCTCAACCGTGCGCCCACGCTGCACCGCCTCGGCATCCAGGCCTTCGAGCCGCAGCTGATCGAGGGCAAGGCCATCCAGATCCACCCGCTCGTCTGCTCGGCGTTCAACGCCGACTTCGACGGTGACCAGATGGCGGTGCACCTGCCGCTGTCCGCCGAGGCCCAGGCCGAGGCGCGGATCCTGATGCTGTCGACGAACAACATCCTGAAGCCCTCGGACGGTCGCCCCGTGACCATGCCGACCCAGGACATGATCATCGGCCTGTTCTTCCTCACCACCGACCGTGACGGCGAGCCCGGCGAGGGTCGTGCCTTCTCGTCCCCGGCCGAGGCGATCATGGCCCTGGACCGCGGCGAGATCTCGGTGCAGTCCAGGATCAAGGTGCGCCTCGACGACGCCTTGCCGCCGGCCGGCGCCCTCCCCGAGGGCTTCGAGGACGGCAAGGCGTTCACGCTGGAGACCACGCTGGGCCGGGTGCTCTTCAACGACACCCTCCCCGCCGACTACCCGTTCGTGAACTACGAGGTGGGCAAGAAGCAGCTCGGCGCGATCGTCAACGACCTGGCCGAGCGCTACACCAAGGTCGAGGTCGCCGCGTCGCTGGACGCCCTGAAGGACACCGGCTTCCGCTGGGCCACCTTCTCCGGTGTCACCGTCTCGATCGAGGACGTCGTCACCCCGGCCGACAAGAAGGAGATCCTCTCCTCCTACGAGGCGCAGGCGGCGAAGGTCCAGAAGCAGTTCGAGCGTGGTCTGGTCACCGACGAGGAGCGTCGCCAGGAGCTCATCGAGATCTGGACCGAGGCCTCCAACGAGGTCGGCAAGGCGATGGAGAAGAACTTCGACCGCGCCAACCCGATCTACATGATGGTCGACTCGGGTGCCTCCGGAAACATGAACCAGATCCGGCAGGTCGCGGCGATGCGTGGCCTCGTGGCGAACCCGAAGGGCGAGATCATCCCGCGCCCGATCAAGTCGAACTTCCGCGAGGGCCTGACCGTCCTGGAGTACTTCATCGCGACGCACGGTGCCCGCAAGGGTCTGGCGGACACCGCGCTGCGGACCGCCGACTCGGGCTACCTGACCCGTCGTCTGGTGGACGTCTCCCAGGACGTCATCATCCGCGAGGACGACTGCGGCACCGAGCGCGGCCTGCCCAAGCGGATCGGTGAGCGCCGCGAGGACGGCACCGTGGTCAAGGCGGAGAACTCCGAGACCGCGGCGTACGCCCGCTCGGCGGCCGTCGAGGTCACCCACCCCGAGACCGGCGAGGTGCTGGTCGAGGCGGGCGGCGACCTCGGCGACGTCAAGATCGCCGAGCTCGTGGCCGCCGGCATCGAGGAGGTCAAGGTCCGCTCCGTGCTGACCTGCGACGCCCGCACCGGCACCTGCGCCAAGTGCTACGGCCGCTCGCTGGCCACCGGCAAGCTCGTCGACATCGGTGAGGCGGTCGGCATCATCGCCGCCCAGTCGATCGGTGAGCCCGGCACGCAGCTGACCATGCGTACCTTCCACACCGGTGGTGTGGCCTCCGCGGACGACATCACGCAGGGTCTGCCCCGCGTGGTCGAGCTCTTCGAGGCCCGCTCGCCCAAGGGCCGCACGCCGATCGCCGAGGCGGCCGGTCGGGTCGAGATCGAGGAGACCGACAAGGCCCGCAAGGTCCTGGTCACCCCCGACGACGGCTCCGAGGTCCAGGAGTACGCCGTGTCGAAGCGCTCGCGCCTCAACGTGGCCGACGGCGACCACATCGAGGTCGGTCACCACCTGACCTCCGGTACCCCCGACCCGCAGGACGTCCTGCGGATCCTGGGTGTCCGGAAGGCCCAGGAGCACCTGGTGGACGAGGTGCAGAACGTGTACCGCTCGCAGGGCGTGGCGATCCACGACAAGCACATCGAGATCATCGTCCGGCAGATGCTGCGCCGGGTCACGGTCATCGAGTCCGGCGACACGAACCTGCTGCCGTCCGACCTCGTCGACCGCGTGATCTTCGAGGAGGAGAACCGTCGCGTGGTCTCCGAGGGCGGCAAGCCGGCCTCGGGTCGCCCGGTCCTCATGGGCATCACCAAGGCCTCGCTGGCGACCGAGTCGTGGCTCTCGGCGGCCTCCTTCCAGGAGACCACCCGCGTCCTCACCGACGCAGCGATCCACGGCCGCTCGGACTCCCTGCGCGGTCTGAAGGAGAACGTGATCATCGGCAAGCTGATCCCGGCTGGTACCGGCCTCGAGCGGTACCGCAACATCCGGGTGGAGCCCACCGAGGAGGCCCGCGCCGCGGCGTACTCCGTCACCGGTTACGACTCCTACGACTACGAGTTCGGAGCCAACGGGGGCCAGGCCGTGGCCCTCGACGACTTCGACTTCGGTTCCTACCAGTCCTGACCGACCGGTAGCCCGGGTCACCGGGGAAGCGCCACGACGCCCGCCCACGCACTGCGTGGGCGGGCGTTGCCGCTCCCTCACCGCGTGCCTGCGAGAATCGGGGGGTGAGCACGACACCGACCCGCACCGACGTCCTCGTGGTCGGCGCCGGCCCGGCCGGGTCCGCCGCGGCCGCCTGGGCGGCGAAGGGCGGCGCCGACGTGCTGCTCGTCGACGCGGCGACGTTCCCGCGGGACAAGACGTGCGGCGACGGCCTGACGCCCCGGGCGATCGGCGAGCTCTCGAGGCTCGGCCTGGAGGACTGGCTGCGGGCCCACACGGTCAACCAGGGCCTGCGCGCCCACGGGTTCGGCCGGACGCTGCTCCTGCCGTGGCCCGGAGGAACGCTGCCCGACTGGGGCTCCGCGGTTGCCCGCACCGAGCTCGACGACCACCTGCGCACCACCGCGACCAAGGCCGGAGCGCTGGCGGTCGACGGCGCGCGGGCGGTCGACGTACGACGCGACGGCGAGCGGGTGGCCGCGGTGGTCCTGGAGCGCGCGGGCGAGCGGTTCGAGGTCGCGTGCGACCGGCTGGTCGTCGCCGACGGCGTGCGCTCCCCGCTCGGGAAGCTGCTGGGCCGGGAGTGGCACCGGGAGACGGTGTACGGCGTGGCCGGGCGCTCCTACGTCGCCTCGGACTCCAGCGACGACCCCTGGATCTCCTCCCACCTCGAGCTGCGCGACGCCGAGGGGTCGGTGCTGAGCGGGTACGGCTGGATCTTCCCGCTGGGGACCGGCGAGGTGAACCTGGGCGTCGGGACGCTCGCCACCGCGAAGCGGCCCGCGAACGTCGCGATCAAGCCGCTGATGGACTTCTACGCCGAGCAGCGCCGGGAGGACTTCGGGCTCAGCGGCGAGCTGCGGGCCAAGACCTCCGCGCTGCTGCCGATGGGCGGCGCGGTCTCGGGTGTCGCCGGCCCGAACTGGGCGCTGATCGGCGACGCGGCCGGCTGCGTCAACCCGCTGAACGGGGAGGGGATCGACTACGGCCTGGAGACCGGCCGGCTCGTCGCCGAGGTGATGGCCGAGCACCGCGACCTCGCTACCGTCTGGCCCGTGCTGCTGCGCGAGCACTACGGCGAGGCGTTCTCGATCGCCCGGCGACTGGCGGGGCTGGTCACCGTGCCGCGACTGCTGCCGGCCCTGGGCCCGGCCGGCATGCGCTCGGACTGGCTGATGACCCTCGCCCTGCGCTGGATGGGCAACCTGGTCACCGACGAGGACCGCGACCGCGCCGCACGCGTGTGGCGCTGGGCGGGCCGTCGCTCGATCGCCCTCGACGCCCGCCCGCCGTTCTCCTGACCCGGAGGCCTGAGGGTGCGGGCGGGAGCGGGACGTGGCTGAGCGCAGGGAGCGCCGCCGGCTGCAGCGGCTGGCCGCGTACGCCGTCGTGCTGCGCGACGGCGAGGTGCTGCTCACCCGGCTGGCGCCGCGGGTCAGCCGGCAGGAGGCGTGGACGCTGCCCGGCGGCGGGGTCGACCACGGCGAGGACCCGCGCGCGGCGGTGGTCCGCGAGGTGCGCGAGGAGACCGGCCTGGACGTGACGGTCGGCGAGACCGCGCGCGTGCAGACCGGCCGGCGGCCGAACGCGTGGTGGAACGGGCGGCGGCTCGACGTGCACTCCGTGCGCCTGGTGTACGACGGGCACGTCCCGGTCGACGCGCCGGCCCCGCGGGTGCTCGAGGTGGGCGGCACGACCGCGGACGCGCGCTGGTGGCCGGTGGCCGACGTGGCGGCCGGTCGCGTGCCGGTGACGCCGCTGGTGGCGGAGGCGCTGCGGGTGCACCGGCCCACGCGGCTGCAGCGCACCGCGGCGTACGCGCTGGTGGTGCGGGGCGCGGTGGCGGACGGCGACGCGGCCGTGCTGCTGAGCAGGGTCTCGGCGAGCGGCTTCCACACCGGCCTGTGGACCCTTCCCGGCGGCGGCGTGGAGCACGGCGAGACGCCGGTCGCCGCGGCCGCCCGCGAGGTCGTCGAGGAGACCGGCCTGGCGGTGGAGGTCGGCCGGGTGCTGCACGTCGCCGACGAGTCGATCCGCGGGACGGCGCCCAACGGCCGCGACGAGGACTTCCACGGCATCCAGCTGGTCTTCGCCGCCACGGTCGCCGACGAGGCGGCCGGCCTGGAGCCCGTCGCCGAGGTCGCCGGCACCTCCGACGCCGTCGCCTGGGTCCCGGTCGCCGCGGTCGAGGACGGCTCGGTGCCGGTGCACCCGCTGGTGGGGGCGGCGCTGGAGGCGGTGCGACGTCCCCGGTGACCCTGGGAGTCGCACCGACCGCTCACAGCTGGGCGGCCGCGACCTCGCACACGTTGAGCTCGGGACGGACCTCGTCGTTGACCACGACGTAGCTGGAGACGACGTAGCCGCGCTGGACGCCGTCGACGGTGAAGAACAGCCGGAGCATGCCGTTGCGGGGGAGCGGCAGCGGGCCGAGCATCCCCGTCTCGGGGTCGAGGGGCAGGTCCAGCTCCTCGACGTGGTCCTCGACCAGCCCCTCGCCCTGCACCTGCTCGACGTGGACGTGGGCGTCGGGCGAGCGCGGCACCAGGGCGATCGACCGCTCGCCGTCCGGCTCGCCGGGGCCCCCGCTGCCGGCGTCGCAGCGCAGGTGCAGGTCGCCGAGGCCGGGGACGGAGGTCACCTGGGAGGAGCCGCGCGCGGCGTCGGCGGCGCCGTGCCAGCTGACCCCGATCCGCTGGTCGAGGCGGGTGCGGAGGACGGCGTCGATCCGGCACGAGCGCCAGCTCATCGGGTGCTCGAAACCGGTCCACCACCAGTTCACCTCGAACGACGTCACCGGCTTCGGGGAGACGCCGTCGGCCGGGCGGTGCCGGCCCGGGCGCTGGCTGATGACACCGTCCAGGTGCCCCGAGGAGTAGTTCTCGATGGACGCGCGCTGGTTGAGGCCCTCCCCGGCGTACGCCCCGGTGCCCCCGCGACCGTCGTCGGCGGCCGTGGCGTACCGGTAGACGCGTGCGGTCTTCACCGCGACCACGGCGCGGTCGTTCTTCGTCTCGTGCTTGGCCATCCACATCTGCGTCTCGGCGCTCCGGTCGTTGGCCCGCAGCCGGACGAGCGTGGCGTCGGGCCGGCACACCAGCGTGAGCGTGCCGATGCCGGGGACGACCGCGGTCCGGGTGAAGACCTTCTTCCTCGCGGTGCCGTTCCACGCGACGGTGACCCGCTGGACGCGCAGGTCCTCGGCACCGGTGCCCCTGCCGGGGCCGGCGGCGTACGACGCGGGCGCGGTGGTCCCGCAGACGCCGACCGCCGCCGCCACGACCAGGACGGCGAGGACGCCGGCGAGCGCGCGCAGCCGGGTCACCGTGCCGGGTTCTCCGCCGGGGCCGGCCCGGCGGTCGGCTCGAGGGCCGCCTCCTCGCCGGGGCTCACCAGCACCGGCTGCGCGTCGCCGGTGAGCCAGGACAGCTGGGTGCGGACTGCGGCCTCGGGCAGCGGGACCAGCTGGGTGTCCTCGGCGAGCCGGTCGGCGTCACCGAGGTAGCTCTCGAGGAAGGCCCGGACCTCGCGGCGCTGGAGGGAGCGGGTGGTGGTCGTGATCAGCAGCTGGCGCGCGAGCGGGTACTCCCCACTGGTGATCGTGCGCTGGCTGGGGAAGATGCAGTTGCGCTCGCCCGCGGGCGTGGTGATCTCGAAGGGACGCAGCTGGTCCTCGAACAGCTCGTAGTAGCTGAACCGGAAGTACGCCACGTGCCCGCGCACCTGCTCGTCGCGGCGCCGTGCGTCGCGGGCCTGCACGAACCGGTCGCGGACGCGCGCCCACGTGGCACGCACCTCGTCCCGGTCGGCGCGCGCGTCGTCGCGGGCGGCGACGGCGTCGCGCACGCGCTGCCGGTCCCGCTCCTGGTCGGCCGGGCTGCGCCGGTCGGCGATCCCCTTCGCCCGCTCCCGCCAGGCGGCCTCGACCTCGTCCTGGGCGTCGTCGAGCACCTGCTGCCGGGTGACCAGCGAGCTGCGTGCCGCGTCGCGGACCCGGGCGCGGTCGGCGTACTCGCGCGCCAGCCGCTCGTCCTCGTCGTCGCCGACGACGAAGAACCGCGACCCCTGGTCGGACTCCGAGGCCTGGTAGTCCGAGCGCAGGTTGGTCATCCCGGGCTGCGGTGCGTCCAGGACGTTGCGGCCGAAGAAGCTGAACGCGTTGTTGTCGGCGTCGGGCCCCCCGACGACCAGCGGGACGTCGTCGAGGCCGACCTGCTCCCAGCTGGTGATCGGCGAGCCGGCGCGGTAGATGTCGCGGACCTGCTCGGTGGTCAGGCAGTCGCCGCCGACGTCGGACTCGGACTTGATCGCCACGACCACCGCGTCCGCCGCGATCTGGAGCTGGACGACGTCGAGGCCGACGCTGCGGCAGACGTCCCACTCGGCGCGGCTGATCGGCCGGGCGGAGTCGACCAGGTCGATCTCGCCGGCGCACAGCTCCTGGAAGGCCACCTCCTCGCCGTTGTCCCCCGCCTCGACCGTGACCGACGTGCCCGTGTCGCGGAACGCGTCGCTGGCGGCCGGCGTGAGGGAGCCCCCGGGCGTGCCGTCGAGCTGGACGACTCCGGCGGGCCGACCGGGGAGGGCGGCGTTGCGCCGTTCGATGGCCTCCTGCTCGCTGGTCTCGGCCTCGACCTGCGCGGCCTGCTGCCGCGCGACGACCGCGGTCGCCTGCTCCCCGCCGTCGTCGGAGCAGCCGGCGAGGAGCACCGCGGCGGCCAGCAGGACCGCCGGGAGCACGGCCCGGGTGTGGGGTGCGCGCATCTCAGAGCCCTCCGGTGTCGGTCGGTGCGGGGGAGGGGAGCAGGCCGCTGGGGTCGGAGTCGCGCTCCGGCGGGTACTGGTAGCGGCGGTCGGGCAGCTCCACGACCTCGAAGTCGTCGAGGAAGAGCCCCTGCAGCTCGTTGCCCGAGATCAGGTCGGCGGTGACGTCGCGCTGGGCGTAGAGCGTGGGCACCTGCGCGCGGTCGACCACGATCGCGCCGTAGGTGCGCAGCGCGACGATGATCGCGTCGGCCAGCCGCTGCTGCTGGGCGCTGAGCCGGATCGGCTCGCCGCTGTCGGGGTCGACCGGCGTCGCGGGCACGACGTCGGCCTTGAGCCGGATCCGCGCGCCCTCCGGCAGCGACTCGGCGGAGCCGTTGCCGTCGGTGGAGGAGGCCGGCTGCACGAACGAGCCCTCGGCCGGGCCGGGCACGCTGATCGCCAGCGCGTGGTCGATCTCCCCGGCCTGCAGCTCCCCGGGCCGGATCAGGCCCGCGAACAGCGGCAGCCCGGAGCCGCGGGCCCCCACGACCTGCGGCTCGCTGTAGCCGGGGCCGTCGAGGTCCCACTCGCGCATGAAGTGGTAGGAGATCGAGCCGTCGTCCTCGCGGCGGGCGCGCCACAGGTCGTAGGCCACGGACTCGGCCGTGTCGAAGATCGTGAACCACCCGTCGTACCGGGGGTCGGGGTCGATGTCGGCGGGGATGTCCAGCACGAGGGTGTCGTCCCCGTCCCCGCACCGGGCCTGGCGGCACACGACGTCGGTCGGCTCGCCGCCCGCGACGACGGGCGTGGTCCACGCCTCGGTGTTGATGTAGACCGGGTCCTCGATCCGGCGCGGCTGGGTGACGACGCGGTCGCCGGTCTCCCGGACGCCGACGCGCAGGGTGGCGAGGTCCATCATCCGCTCCGACCTGGGGTCGACCGGGGCGCCGTCGACACGGGTGTTCCAGGGCGAGTCGGGCGCGAAGTACACCTGCTCGCCGGGCTCGAGCCCACCGTCGGAGGCGTGGGGGTCGATAGTGACGTCGGCGGCGTCCGGGGTGCGGCCGGAGCCGGCGTCGTCCTCGCCGCCGCAGCCGGCGAGCAGGAGCGCGGCCGCGGCGACCAGGACGAGCGCCGCGCGGGTACGTCGGGGCGTGGGGCGGGTGCGCATCTGGCGGCTCATCGCATCGGGGGCAGGTCGGCGGGGTGCCCGGACGGCGTGCCGGTCCTGGCGTAGGGGTCGGCCAGCCGGGCGAACCGGTCGAGGGCGTCGCCGACCTGCGCCAACCGGCGGCCGTCGTCGGCCGCGGGGTCGGCCACCCCGGCCCGGGCGCGGGCGGCGGCGAGGATCGCGTGCGCCTCGCGGCGGGCGTGCAGCCGGACCAGCTCGGCGTCGAGCTCGGCCTGCGCCATCAGCTGCTCGCACCGGCGGGCGGCCTCGGCCTCCATCGCGGCCACGTGCAGCCGGCCCGCCTCCTCGGTCGCGCGGATCCGGGCGAGGGCCTGGGCCGCGACCTCCGCGACGGAGGCGCTGAGGTGGCGGCCGTCCTCGAGCGGGTCCGCGGCGGGCGGGTCGATCGGCGGGTGGACGAGGGTGACCGCCTCGCTCGGCGGCTCCTCCACCGGCTCGGGCTCTGGGTCCGGCTCTGGGTCCGGCTCGGGCTCGGGCTCGGGCTCGGGCTCCGGCTCGGGCTCGGGCTCCAGCTCCCGCTCGGGCTCGGGGGCGAGGAGGTGGCTGAAGTCGACGGCACCGATGCGCTCCCCGCCGCGGCCGCGCGGGCCGCCGGCGGACAGGATGTCGTCGAGCGAGGGCGGGGGAGCGATGGGCAGGTCGCCGGCGGTCACGGGGTCACCTCCGGCACGTCGACGGGCTCCCTGGTGGTGGAGCCGGTGGTGGACTCGGTGGTGGACCGGGCGGCGGGGTCGTCGGTGAGGGACTCCTCGCCGCGCTCGAAGCCGGACGGCACGGCGACCAGCGTGTAGCGCGGGGTCGTGTAGGCGACGGTCAGCAGCGCGTCGGAGCCGTCGGCGGCCTCGGGGTAGAGCTGGCTGAGCAGGTCCTCGCCCGCGCCGGTGCTGAGCAGCATGAAGTCGACGTGGCGGGCGGGGTCCTTGGCGGCGGCGAGCCAGGGCCCGTCGGAGGCGTCGACGCGGTCGAAGAAGAGGTCCGGTCGGCCGGTCAGCAGCATGACGCCGTAGGTCTGGGCGTTGTCGGTGAGGATCGAGCTGCGCCGCGAGACGTTGTCGCGGATCCAGCCGGCCATCGCCTCCTCGGACATGATCCCGACCGTCGAGCCGTCGAGGGTCCGCGCACCCTCCTGGGACTCGCCGGTGGAGACGGCCGCGGCGAACGTCGACTCGAGGTTCTGGTACTCGTAGGTCTTCATCGCCTGGAACGTCCACGGGATGCTCGCCAGCAGGCCGACCACGAGCACCGCGCTGACCAGCGTGCTGCCCTCGCCGGCCGAGCGGGCCAGCCAGATCGCCCCGATCACCGACAGCAGCAGGATCGGCAGCGCGTTGCGCATCAGCAGCGGGGAGTCGGTCAGCCGCAGCGCGACGGCCAGGGCGGGGGTGAGCACGGCCGCGGCGAGCATGATGCCCAGCCACAGCGCGAAGGTGTTGCGGCGGGCGACGCCGGCGAAGACCAGGACGGGGAGCACGACGATCGCCAGCGGCGCGCCGTGCAGCACCAGCCGGCCGGTCGCGGCCGCGAGCTCGACCAGGCTGAACGACGGCAGGCCGCCGGAGGAGGAGACGTCGCTGCTGTCGGTGATCCAGCTGAAGGGGTCCATCAGCAGCAGCGCGTTGAACGCCGTCCACAGCGCGATGACGTAGACGGTGGGCGCGGCGAAGCCGACCGCGGTGCCCTCGACCTCGGTGCCGTCCGCGCCGAGGCGGGCCAGCACGGCGGCGACCATCAGCAGCGAGAGCACGAACCACAGCAGGCTGGAGTAGCCGGCGAGGGCGGCGACCGAGTAGGCCAGCCCGGCGATCATGACGAACCGGATGTCGGCGGTGACGTACCACGCGAAGAGCGCGCCGAGCGCGACCACGACGAACGAGATCCAGATGAAGTGGCGGGCCCCGCCCGCGGCGTACAGCACGACCAGCGGGTTCGCGCCGAGCGCGAGCAGCACCGCGACGCGCAGCGGCGCGAGCACCTGCGCGCGGCGCATCATGGTGTTGAGCGTCATCAGGGTCAGGCCGGCGAAGACCGCCGAGGCGAGCGGGACGACGACCAGCGAGCGGGCCGGCCCGCTGAGCACGGTGAGCGGCGTGAGCAGCAGGGTGGCCAGCGGCGGGTAGTCGAAGCCGAGCGCGGAGAGCTTGGTCGGGTCGTTGTGCCACACCATGAGGGCCCGGTTGAGCCGGTCGAGGGTCTCGAAGCCGACGACGTGCTTCTCCACGACCAGCCAGTAGCCGAACCAGCCGTAGGCGAGGGTGGACAGCCCCAGGACGAGCAGGCTCTCCCAGCGCCGGCGCGGTACGTCGGCGGGCCGGCGGCCGACGGCCTGGACGACACCGGCCAGCCGCTCGCGGTTGCTGAGCACCCTCGGCGGCGTGCCCGGGACCGGCGGCGGGCCGGGAACCGGGGCCTGGGTCGTCGCGCTCATCCGTGCGCCTCGTCGAGGCCGTGCTCGGTCTTCTCCCAGTAGAAGGGGTTCGTGAACAGCTGGATGAAGCCCTTCCAGGCGGCCCAGCTCATCAGCCCCCAGTAGAGCGGCGACAGCAGCGCGGTCCGGGTGATGCCGAACTCCCCGCGCTGGAGCGAGCCGGCGACGTTGAGGTAGACGAAGATGAAGTTGCCGACGAAGAGCATCGCGCTCGCGGCGTAGAAGACGATCCCGGGGAACAGCTGCTGGATGAAGCCCCACTGGGTCAGGACGTAGAGCGTGGTGAGGGCCCAGAAGACCGGGTTCATCAGCAGCACGAACGCGCTGCCCATCGTCAGGTTGAAGCTCGCGAAGCCCCGGACGCCGGTCTGCGCCAGCAGCGCCGCGGGGTTGCGCATGTGCACCAGCCAGGTCTGGAAGTAGCCCTTGTTCCAGCGGCTGCGCTGGCGGATCCAGTTCGGGACGACCGAGTTGGCCTCCTCCAGCGTGGTGGAGTCGATCATCGCGGTGCGGTAGCCCTCGCGGTGCAGCCGGATGCCGAGGTCGGCGTCCTCGGTGACGTTGAAGGGGTCCCAGGCGCCGAGCTCGCGCAGCACCGAGGTGCGGAAGTGGTTGGAGGTCCCGCCGAGCGGGATCGGCGACTCCGAGGCGCCCATCGCTGGCAGCACGAGCTCGAAGTGCATGGAGTACTCGTTGGCGAACCAGGCGGTCAGCAGGTTCTGGTCCTGGTTGAAGTGGTTGAGCTTGGCCTGGATGCACACGACGTTCGGGTCGACCCGGTCGAAGGCGATGATCGCCTTCTTCAGCTGGTCGGGGTCGGGCCGGTCCTCGGCGTCGAAGATGACGCAGTACGTCCCGGTCGCGAGCTGGAGGCCGTAGTTGCACGCCTTCGGCTTGGTCTTGGGCTGGCTGTCGGGGACGACGACCATGCTGAAGTGCGGCGGGAGCGCCATCGAGCGGATCTTCTCGACGGTCTCGGTGTCGTCCTCCTCGCACAGCAGCTTCACGTCGAGCCGGGTGCGCGGGTAGTCCAGGGCGTTGATGTCGCGGACCAGCCGCGGCACGATGCCGGCCTCCTTGTAGAGCGGGACCAGGATCGTGTAGACCGGCAGCCGCCGCTCGTCGAGGGCCGCGACCTCCTCCTCGCTCACGTCGGTCTCCAGGTGGGTCCCGAGCGCGCGGAGGGTCAGCCGGAACTTGTAGACCGAGACGACCAGGTAGATCGCGCTGCAGAGCCCGACCAGACCGATCAGCGTCGCCGTCGGCCAGATCGCCAGGCAGATGACCGTGGCGGCGAGCGCCATGACCAGTACGGCCTTCTGGGTCCCGGAGATGACGACGTGCGCGGAGGACTCCGGGCGGGCCTCCATCAGGCCGGTGGTCGCCACGTCGGCGTAGTGGGCGGCGTGCACCCGCTGGAGGAGCTGGTCGAGGTCGGTGCGGTTGGCGAGCAGCGGGCGGACCGGCAGGCCGAGCGCGCGCTCGACCTCGGCGGTCGCCTCGGCGTCGAGCGGCCGGGCGACGGCGAGGAGCACCGTGCCGTCGGCCTCGGCGACGGGGAGGACCCGCAGCCGCTGCGCGACCGGCTCGGGGACGCGGCGGGCCAGCTCGAGGTCGGGCTCGACGTCGACCAGCCCCACGCGCTGCATCTGGTGGATCTCCGAGAGCGCCGCGACGAGGACGTCCTCGGGGACCGCCTCGTGGGCGACCAGGATGTCGCCGAGGGGGTCGCCGGTGCGGGCGTGCTCGAGCATGGCCACACGCAGCTGGTCGGTGGTGACCAGCCCGCTGCGGGTGAGCATCTGGGCCAGCTGGAGGCGTGCGCGGCGGCCCTCGGGGGTCTCCACGTCGGCGGGGAGCGACGGGTGGGCCGCGTCGATGGCGGCGGTGACCTCGTTGACGGTGTGCTTGACCAGCCGCACGGGCCGGTCGGTGCGGCCGGCGACCTGCTCGGCGACGACCTCGGCGACGATCGGGTCGCCCGGGTCGGCCGCGGCGACGAGCACGGTGCCCTCGGAGACGGCGTACGGCAGCACCCGGAAGGTCCGGCAGACGCCCTCTGGGACCAGTGCCCGAACGGCCGGGTCGGTGCCCTGCGCCAGGCGGGGCACGACGGTGCCGGCCGGGGTCGCGGCGCGGGGCGCTCCCTCCGCGGTGGTCGTCATCGGGCGCCGGCCCCGAAGCCGTGCGCTGCCGGCGGCTGCGCCCCGGCGTCGGCACCGGCGGTGAGGGCCGGGGCGGCCGGGGTGCGCCCGGAGCGGGGCCGCATCACGGTGTAGACGAGGAAGGCCAGGAGCAGGGCGACGAGCGGCGCGACGAGGAAGGTCACGAAGACGACGACGAAGACGAGCAGCGTCACGACGAGGCCCACCCCGGCCGCTCCGACCGACGTGCCCCCCGGCTTGGGCGCAGACCTCTGCACCGACATGTGGATCCCCCCTGTGCTGCTGCGGCGACGGCCCCGACGAGGGGACCGCTCCCGAGCTGTCAGCACGCGACCCTAGGAGGTCGCGGAGGGGCCGGCGGGACGGAAAGCCCTGGTCAGGGGCTTCTTTGAGGACCTCTTGCGTTTCACGGCCGAGCGGACTGGACCGATGCGGGCCCTTCCTCCGTTTTTCCTCAAGACGGCACGCGCGGGCGGGTCGGTTGCTACCCGGCCGGGGACGCCGGGGACGCCGGGGACGCCGGCGCGGAGGGCACGGCGGCGCTGCCGCCCATCAGCCGCGCCGCGAGCCGACCCCACTCGGTCGGCTCCGCCGGGGCCTCGGCGAGCAGCGACATCGGGTCGCCGGCGTGGTCGGCCCACACCCAGAACAACGAGCCGATGCCGTGGTCGGCCGCCCAGGCCAGGTAGTCCTCGACGAAGCCGTCGAGGGGGTCCTCGGCGCCGAGCTCGCCGGTGATGACCGGGACGCTGTCGGCCAGCGGGGCCAGCACCCGGTCCCAGCAGGCGCGGTCGGCGCAGGCCTTGAAGTCGTAGGCGTGGAAGGACGCGACGAGCTGGTCGTCGTCGGGCGCGAACTCCAGCCAGTGCTCGAGGTCGTTGGCGTAGTCCAGCCCGCCCAGCAGCACCGGCTGCTCCGCGCCGGCGTCGCGGATGGTGGAGACCACCCGGGCCATGCCCTGCACGGGGAACGTCACCCGCCCGTCGGTCGCCGTCCGGTCGTCCTCGACCGGTGCGCCGCAGCCGCCGTCGCGCCAGCACGGCCAGGTCAGCTCGAAGACCAGCCGGTCGGCGCCGTCGTAGCGGCTGTACGGCTCGTTGAACGCGTCGAACATCACGGAGGGGTCGTCGCGGTACGCCGTGGCCACCGAGGTCCAGAAGGCGAGGGACTCGGGGTCGGGCATCGCGAGGTTGCCGAACTCCGGGGCGGTCAGCCGCTTGCGGCTGTGCAGGTCGAGCACCACCACCAGCCCGGCGCGGTGCAGGGCGTCGACGAAGCGGCGCACCTCGGCGCGGTAGCCCTGCGGGCTGCGCTCGTCGTGCTCGTCGCTCACCGGGGCGCCGCGGGTGCCCAGCCAGCAGTCCTGGTTGAGGGGCAGGCGCACGGTGTTCGCGCCCCAGCGCGCGATCGCCTCGGCCTCACCGGTGTAGGGGTCGCCGCCGAGGAGCGAGTCGAGCGCGGAGTAGCCCCAGCCCTGGGCGCAGGCGTACTCGAAGCTGCTCCAGCTGACCCCGCGGGGCGTGAACGTCGCACCCGTGCGGGAGTCGACCAGCTGGTCGCCGTCGACACGCACGTGGGCCGCGCCGCCGGCCGGGTCGTCGGCGGGGTCGCCTCGCAGGGCCACCGCCACGGCGGCGGCGCCGACGAGCAGCAGCACGACCGCCGGCACCAGCCAACGCAGCACCCGACGCGCAGGACGGACCACGGAGCCCCCCTCTCCCGGGCGTCATCGTAGGTCCGCATCCGTGGGACCGCGGAGTTTCGAGGATGCCCGAGGGTTAGATTGAGGGCGTGTCCGAGACCGTCTTCACCTACGCAGCACCGGCGCTGAAGTTCGGTACCGGCGCCTCCGACGAGATCGGCCACGACCTGCGCTCGTACGGCGCGCAGCGGGTCCTGCTGGTCACCGACCCGGGCGTCGCCGCCACCGGCCACCCGGCGCGCATCGCCGAGCAGCTCGCGGCCCGCGGCCTCGAGGTCACGACGTACGACCGCGCCCGCGTCGAGCCGACCGACACCTCCCTGGTCGAGGCGATCGAGTTCGCCCGCGACGCCGGTCCCTTCGACGCCGTGGTCGCGGTCGGCGGCGGCTCGGCGATCGACACGGCCAAGGCGGTCAACCTGCTCACCACCAACCCCGGTGAGCTCATGGACTACGTCAACGCCCCCGTCGGGAAGGCGCTGGCCCCCACCGAGCCGCTGCTCCCGCTCGTCGCCGTGCCGACCACCACCGGCACCGGCTCGGAGAGCACCACCATCTGCGTGCTCGACGTGCTCGCGCTGCACGTGAAGACGGGGATCAGCCACCCCGCGCTCCGGCCCCGGCTGGCCGTGGTCGACCCCGCGCTGACGATGACCCAGCCCGCGATGGTGACCGCCGCGTCCGGCATGGACATCCTGTGCCACGCACTGGAGAGCTACACGGCGCGCTGGTACGCCGACTTCGACGCCAAGCAGCCCGAGCAGCGGGTGCCGTACTGCGGTGCGAACCCGGTCGCGGACATGTGGTCGGAGAAGGCGCTGTCGCTGCTGGCCGGCGCCTTCCGCACGGCGGTCCGCGACGGCTCCGACACCGTCTCGCGCGAGCAGATGGCGCTCGCCGCGACCTTCGCCGGCCTGGGCTTCGGCAACGCCGGCGTGCACATCCCGCACGCCAACGCCTACCCGATCGCCGGCCGCGTCCGTGACTTCCGCCCCGAGGGCTACCCGGCCGACGAGCCGATCGTGCCGCACGGCATGGCGGTGTCCCTGACCGCGCCGGAGGCGTTCCGCTTCACCTTCGCGGCCGACCCCGGGCGCCACCTGCGTGCCGCGAGCCTGCTCGAGCCCGACACCGACCTCGGCGCGGGCCCCGACGTCCTGCCCGGGGTGCTGACCCGGCTGATGCGCGACATCGGCATCCCCAACGGCCTGGCCGAGGTCGGGTACGGCGACGGCGACGTCGAGCCGCTCGTCGACGGCGCCCTCAAGCAGCAGCGCCTGCTGGCGACCGCTCCGCGGGAGGTGACCGGCGAGGACCTCGCGTCGGTCTTCCGCGGGTCGATGGAGCACTGGTGACCGCTCGCCTCACCTTCGCCGGCTCCGTCGTCTGCTTCCTCCTCGCCCTGGTGTCCGCGGGTCTCCTGCTGCCCGCCGAGGTGCCGCTCCACTTCGGCGGCTCGGGCGAGCCGGACCGGTGGGGGAGCCGCACCGAGGCGCTGGTGACGATGGGCCTCGGCGGCGGGCTGCTCGCCCTCCTGCTGGGGGGCGGCGCCGCCCTCGTCGACATGGTCCCGGTGGTCCACCTCAACGTCCCGCACAAGGCCTGGTGGATCGCCACGCCCGCACGGGAGCGCCGGGTGCGGTCGATGATGCGCACGGACCTCTACGCCATCGCCGCCGCGACCATGCTGCTGCTCGTGGTGGTCGTGGCCGCCACGACCGGCGCGGCCCGGTCGGACGACCCGGCCCTCGGGCCCCTCTTCCTCGCCGGCCTCGCCTGCTACCTGACCTTCGTGACCGGCTGGACGGCCTGGTCGCTGCGCACCCGCTACCGCCCGAGGACCGACACGTGACCGTGACCGACCCCGCTCCCGCCGGCCCCGAGACCGGCCCCGAGACCGGCACCGTGACCAGCGCCGACCTGCTCGCCGAGCTGCGTCGGCGCGGCGTGACCGACGCGGACGACTCGACGCTGACCCGGGCGCTGTACTCCTCTGACGCCTCGTTGTACCGGGTGGTGCCGCAGGCGGTGGTCCGCCCGCGCGACGCCGACGAGCTGACGGCGGTGGTCGACGTGGCGCGGGCGCTGCGGGTGCCGCTGACGATGCGCGGCGCGGGCACCTCGATCGCCGGCAACGCGGTGGGCCGCGGGCTGGTCGTGGACACCGTGAAGCACCTGGACCGGGTGCTCGAGGTCGACCCCGAGGCGCGCACGGCCCGGGTGCAGCCGGGCGTGGTGCACCAGGTGCTGCAGAAGGCGGCCGCGCCGCACGGGCTGCGGTTCGGGCCGGACCCCTCGACGCACACCCGCTGCACGATCGGCGGGATGATCGGCAACAACGCCTGCGGCTCCCGCGCGCTGGGCTACGGCCGGACCTCCGACAACGTGGTGGCGATCGACCCGGTCTGGGGCACGGCCGCCGACGACGTACCGGCCCGGCTGGCTGCCTTGGCCGAGGAGCACCTGGGGCACGTCCGCACGACGTTCGGCCGGTTCTCCCGCCAGGTCAGCGGCTACTCCCTGGAGCACCTGCTGCCCGAGCGCCGCTCGGTCGACCGGTTCCTGGCGGGCTCCGAGGGCACCCTGGCGGTGGTCCGCGAGGCCACGGTCCGGCTGGTCGAGGAGACCCCGCGACAGCTGGTGGTGCTCGGCTACCCCTCGATGGTCGACGCCGCGGACGCGGTGCCGGCGATCCTGGCCGCCTCGGGCCGGCCCGTGGACGCCTCGGTGGGCGTCGAGCGCGGCGGCCTCGTGGCGTGCGAGGGCCTGGACGCCCGCATCGTCGACCTGGTGCGCGCCCGCGGCGGAGCGGTGCCCGACCTGCCGCGTGGCGCCGGGTGGCTCTTCGTGGAGGTCAGCGACCCGGGCCTGCTGGCGCCGGTCGTGGCGGTCGCCGGTGCCCTGGAGTCGCGGGTCGTGGAGTCCGCGGCCGAGGCCGCGGCGCTGTGGCGGATCCGCGAGGACGGCGCCGGGCTGGCGGCGCGCTCGCTGGCGCGGCCGGCGCACGCGGGGTGGGAGGACGCCGCCGTGCCGCCGGAGCACCTGGGTGCCTGGCTGCGCGACTTCGACGAGCTCCTGCGCGAGCACGACCTGGACGGGGTGCCCTACGGCCACTTCGGCGACGGCTGCGTGCACGTCCGCATCGACTTCCCCTTCACTCCCGGCGGTGGCGGGGACTCGCGGTTCCGGGAGTTCCTGGTCGCGAGCGCGACGCGGCTGGCGCACTACGGCGGCTCGCTGTCGGGCGAGCACGGCGACGGCCGGGCGCGCTCGGAGCTGCTGCCGCTGATGTACGACGAGGCGTCGCTGCGGCTCTTCGGCGCGGTCAAGGCGATCTGCGACCCCGACGGGATCCTCAACCCCGGCGTGCTGGTCGACCCCGACCCCCTGGACGCCCACCTGCGCCCCGAGCAGCCGCGGGCGCGGGTGCGCACCGCGCTGCGGTTCCTCCACGACGAGGGCTCGATGGGTGACGCGGTGCACCGCTGCACCGGCGTCGGGAAGTGCGTGGTGCCCTCCCTGCCCGGCGCGGGCGTGATGTGCCCCTCCTACCTGGCCACGCGCAACGAGAAGGACTCCACCCGCGGCCGCGCCCGGGTGCTGCAGGAGGCCCTCGACGGCTCGCTGGTGGGCGGCCTGAAGGACCCCGCGGTCCACGAGGCGCTCGACCTGTGCCTGTCGTGCAAGGGGTGCGCCTCGGACTGCCCGACCGGCATCGACATGGCGACCTACAAGTCCGAGACGCTGCACCAGACCTACTCCGGCCGCCGGCGGCCGCTGACCCACTACACCCTGGGCCGGCTGCCGAGGTGGGCCGCGCTGGCCGCGCCGATGGCGCCGGCGGTCAACAAGATGATGCGGTCCAGGACGCTGGCCCGGGTGGCGAAGGCGACCGCCGGGATCGACCAGCGGCGCTCGGTCCCGCTCTTCGCCGAGCGCACCCTGCGCAAGCAGGCGGCCCAGCAGCAGGCCCAGCAGCAGGCCCAGCAGCAGGGCCGGCAGCAGGGCCGGCAGCAGGGCCGGCAGAGCGGGCAGGTCGCGGGCGCGGAGGCGCCGGACGTGTGGCTGTGGGCGGACTCCTTCACCGACCACTTCCAGCCCGGCAGCGGGCTGGCGGCCATCCGCTTCCTGGTGTCGACCGGGCTGCGGGTGCGCGTGATCCCGGAGTCTGCGTGCTGCGGGCTGACCTGGATCACCACCGGCCAGCTGGACAAGGCCCGGCGCATCGCCGCGCGCACGGCGGCCACGCTCGCGCCGTACGTCGAGAGCGGGGTGCCTGTGCTCGGCGTCGAGCCCTCCTGCCTGGCCTCGCTGCGCAGCGACCTGGCCGAGCTGACCGAGGACCCCCGGGCGGCCGTGGTGGCCGGGGGAGTCCTGACCTTCGCCGAGCTGCTCGAGCGGCTCGAGGTCGCGCTGCCCGACCTCACCGGCGTCGAGGTCGTCGCGCAGCCGCACTGCCACCAGTCGGCGGTGCTCGGCTGGGCCGCGGACCAGCGGCTGCTGGAGCGGGCCGGCGCCACCGTCACCCGGGTGCCGGGCTGCTGCGGGCTGGCCGGCAACTTCGGCGTCGAGAAGGGCCACTACGAGACCTCGGTGGCGGTGGCGGAGACCCACCTGCTCCCCGCCGTGCGGGCCAACCCGCAGGCGGTCGTGCTGGCCGACGGGATGTCGTGCAAGATCCAGCTCGACGACCTCGCGGACGTCCCGGCGCTGCACCTGGCCGAACTGCTCGCCAGTAGGCTCGAGGGGTGAACCCGCGCCACCGCAGACTCGTCATCCCGGTCGCGCTGGCGGTCCTCCTGGTCATCGTCGTCGTTTCGGCCGTGGTGAACCGGTGAGCGAGCCGCTCCTGCGCGTCCTGGCCCGGATGCGGGGCCACCTGCTCGACCCCGAGGTGCTCGTCAAGGCCGTGGCCTCGGGCAAGCAGAAGGGCCAGCAGCCGCGCTGGCGCCGCGTCGAGCTGCGCTACGTCGACATCAAGGCCGGGCGCCACCTCCAGGTCACGGCGTACGACGCCACGCAGGCCCACACCGCCAACCACGCCGTCGGCGACGCCGCCCGCGACGCGGTCGACGAGCTGCTCGACGAGCCGTTCGCCAGCTGGCACGTCGAGACCACGACCGAGTCGCACCAGGTCCGGGTCACCAAGAAGCTCGAGGCGGTCGTGCACACCACCGCCCGCGAGGAGGCCGTCGAGCCCGACCGCGGCCACGACCGCGACAAGGAGCGGCTGCTGCCCGAGGACGACCCGGTCTTCCGCGCGCTCGGACTGGCCGACGCGCAGGGCCGGCTCAAGCCCAGCCGGCACGCCAAGCTGCGCCAGGTCGAGGAGTTCCTCCGGCTGCTCGACTCCTCGGTGACCGACGCGATGGACAAGGGCCACCTGCGCCGGCCGACCGCCGAGGAGCCGCTGCGCGTCGTCGACCTCGGCTGCGGCAACGCCTACCTGACCTTCACCGCGCAGCGCTACCTCTCCGAGGTGCGCGGGCTGCCGGTCGTGGTCACCGGCGTCGACGTCAAGGAGCAGTCGCGCGAGCACAACAGCGCGGTCGCCGCGCAGCTCGGCGTGCACGCGGAGTTCGTCGTCGGCTCGATCGCCGGCGCCGAGCTCGACCCGGCCCCGGAGGTGGTGCTGGCGCTGCACGCGTGCGACACCGCCACCGACGAGGCGCTCGCCCGCGCGGTGGAGTGGGACGCCCAGCTGGTGCTCGCCGCGCCCTGCTGCCACCACGACATCGCCGCGCAGCTGCGGCGGTCCCCGACCCCCGCGCCTTACGCGCTGCTCACCCGGCACGGCATCCTCCGCGAACGGCTCGCCGACACCCTCACCGACGGCCTGCGCGCCGCCCTTATGCGGATGCAGGGCTACCGCGTCGACGTCGTGCAGTTCGTGGAGTCCCAGCACACCCCGCGCAACACCATGCTCCGCGCCGTGCGCACGGGTTCACCGGTCAAGGGCGGCGGGGTGCGCAAGGAGTACGACGAGCTCGTCACCACCTGGTCGATCCGGCCGAAGCTGGCCGAGCTGCTCGGACTGCCCGGACTGCCCGGGACGGGCTGATGCCGCTGGAGCGGGCGCTGACCGCGCTGGCCGTCGTGCCGTTCCTGCTCGGCGCCGCGTCCGCGCCCGCGGGTGCCGACGGGGAGGTCGCCTTCCGCTTCACCGACCCCGAGATCGTCGAGTCCAGCGGGCTGGCCGTCGTCGACGGGCTGTTCGTCACCGTCAACGACTCCGGCGACACCGGCCGGGTCTTCACGGTCGACCCCGCCACCGGCGACACGGTCGGGGTGACCACGTGGGCCGACGACCCGGTCGACGTCGAGGCGGTGGCGCCCGCCGGCGGCGGGTCGGTGTGGGTCGGCGACATCGGCGACAACCCGGGCACCCGGTCCTCGGTCACGGTGGCCCGGGTCCCCGTCGGCCGCGGGGAGCGGTCCGTCACCGGGACGACCGACGTGGCGACGTACACGCTGGTGCACCCGGAGGGCCCGCAGGACGCCGAGTCGCTGCTGGTCGAGCCGGGGACCGGCCGGCTGGTGGTGGTCAGCAAGACGATCTTCGGCGCGGAGGTGCTCGAGGCGCCCGAGCGGCTGCGCGAGGGCGTCGACAACGAGCTGGTGCCGGTGGGTGCCGGGCTGCCGATCGCGACGGACGGCGCGTTCTTCCCCGACGGCCGCCACCTGGTGCTGCGCGACTACGCCCGCGCGGTGGTCTACACCTGGCCCGACCTGGAGCAGGTCGGCGAGGTGCAGCTGCCCGACCAGCAGCAGGGCGAGGGGATCGCCGTCGACGGCCGCGGCCGGGTCTACGTCAGCAGCGAGGGTGTCGGCGCGCCGGTGCTGCAGGTCCCGCTCCCGGCGGACCTGCGCGCGACCGTGAACGCCACGGACACCCGTCCGGACGGGAGCGGCGGCCTGGGCGTGGACCTGACCGAGGTCCAGGAGGCCGAGCGCCCGGAGTGGCCGTGGTTCATCGGCGGGTTCCTCGCGGTGGCGGTGCTCGTCGCGCTGCTCCGGTCCATGCGGCCCCGCTGAGCCGGTTTGCCCCTCGGTCCGGCGGGACACCGTCGCGGCATGCCCCGTCTGCGCCGCACGTCGCCGGACCAGCCCGGCTGGACGCGTCGGCGCGCCGGCAAGGGCTGGGTCTACCTCGACCAGCACGGCGAGCGGCTGCCCGAGGAGGCGGTCGGGCGGATCCGCGACCTGGTGATCCCCCCGGCGTGGAAGGACGTGTGGGTCACGCCGTACGACAACGGCCACCTGCAGGCGGTCGGGACCGACGACGCCGGCCGGCGGCAGTACCTCTACCACCAGGCCTGGCGCGAGCGGCGGGACGCGGAGAAGTTCGCGCGGATGGAGGAGTTCGGCGCCGCGCTCACCCGCGCCCGCGAGCTGGTGGTCGCCGACCTGGGTCGCGAGGGGATGCCGCTGGAGCGGGCGTGCGCGGCCGCGGTGCGGCTGCTCGACCTCGGCTACTTCCGGATCGGCAACGACGTCTACGCCGACACCAACGGCAGCTTCGGGCTCACCACCCTCGAGCGCCGGCACGTGCGGCGCCGGCAGGACCGGCTGGTCTTCGCGTTCGTCGGGAAGTCCGGCGTCCAGCACCGCATCGAGATCGACGACGCGATCGTGATCGAGACGATCGAGTCGATGCGCCGCAGGCGTGGCGGGCCGGGGCGGCTGCTGTCGTACAAGGAGGGCCGCTCCTGGCGCGACGTCCTCCCCGCGCTCGTCAACGAGTACGTCCGGGCCTCGACCGGGCTCGAGGCCACCGCCAAGGACTTCCGCACCTGGCACGCGACGGTGCTGGCCGCCGCCGCCCTCGCCGCCACCCCCGAGCACGGGGAGAGCGCGGCCTCGCGGAAGCGGGCGGTCTCCGGTGCGATGAAGGAGGTGTCGTCGTTCCTCGGCAACACCCCCACGCTCGCCCGGTCCTCCTACGTCGACCCGCGGGTGATCGAGGCCTACGAGGGCGGGCGGACCATCCACGAGGCCACCGACAAGGAGTACGACTCGCCCGACGAGCGCCAGGCCGGCCTCGAGCGGGCCACCCTCGACCTGCTCCGGGGAGAGTGAGCAGATGCGGATCACCGTCGTCGAGGGCGACATCACCGAGCAGCACGTCGACGCGGTCGTCAACGCCGCCAACCGGCGGATGCGGGGCGGGGGCGGGGTGGACGGCGCCGTCCACGCCGCGGGCGGCCCGGAGGTGCTGGCCGACTGCGAGCGCCGCTTCCCCCGGGGCCTGGCCACCGGCGACGCCGGCTGGACCACCGCCGGCCGGATGCCGGCCCGCTGGGTCATCCACGTCGTCGGCCCGAACCGCACCGCCGGGGAGACCGACCGGTCGCTCCTGACCTCCTGCTACCGCCGGGCCCTCGAGGTCGCCGACGAGCTCGGCGCCCGGTCGGTCGCCTTCCCGCTGGTCTCCGCCGGTGTCTACGGGTGGCCGCTCGGCGACGCCGTCGACGCCGCCCTGGAGACCCTCCGCACCACCCGCACCTCCGTCGAGGAGGCGCGGATGGTCGCCTTCGGCCGGCGGGCGTACGACGCCATCAGCTCGCGGCTCGACCCCCCACCCGTCGCGGTCAGGTGAGGCGCTCGAGGACCCAGTCGATGCAGGCGGTGAGGGCCTCGACGTCGGCGGGGTCGACGGCGGGGTACATCGCGATCCGCAGCTGGTTGCGGCCGAGCTTGCGGTAGGGCTCGGTGTCGACGATGCCGTTGGCGCGGAGCACCGCCGCGAGGCGGGCGGCGTCGACCTGCGGCTCGAAGTCGATCGTGCCGATGACCAGCGAGCGGTGCGCCGGCTCGGCGACGTACGGGAAGGCGAGCGGGGAGGCCTCGGCCCAGCCGTAGAGCGCCGAGGAGGAGGCCGTGGTCCGCTCGACCATGCCGGCGAGGCCGCCGTTGGCGAGCATCCAGTCCAGCTGCTCGGCCATGAGGAAGAGCGTCGCGACCGACGGGGTGTTGTAGGTCTGGTCCTTGGCCGACTGCTCGATGGCGGTGGGCAGGTCGAAGAACGCCGGGACGTACCGGTCGGAGGCGGCGACGCGCGCCGCCCGCTCCAGCGCGGCGGGCGACATGACCGCCAGCCAGAGCCCGCCGTCGGAGGCGAAGCACTTCTGCGGTGCGAAGTAGTAGGCGTCGACCTGGGTGAGGTCGACCGGCAGCCCGCCGGCGCCGGACGTGGCGTCGACCAGCACCAGCGCCTCGTCGGCGGTGGTGCCGGCGGGCCGGACGACGGGGGCCATGACGGCGGTGGAGGTCTCGTTCTGCGCCCAGGCGTAGACGTCGACGCCCTCCTCGGCCACGGCCGAGGGCAGCGAGCCCGGCGGCGCGGTGACGACGCTCGGCTCCTCCAGCCACGGTGCGGCGGTGGCGGCGGTCGCGAACTTCTGCGAGAACTCCCCGAAGACCAGGTGCTGGCTGCGCCGCTCCACGAGCCCGTACGTCGCGGCGTCCCAGAACGCCGTCGCGCCGCCGTTGCCGAGCACGACCTGGTGCCCCTCCGGCATCGAGAACAGCTCGGCCAGCCCCTCGCGCACGCGCCGGACGACCGCCCGCACCGGCTCCTGGCGGTGGGAGGTGCCCATCAGCGAGGTGCCGGTCGCGGCGAGGGCGTCGAGGTGCTCGGCCTGCACCTTCGAGGGCCCCGCGCCGAAGCGGCCGTCGGCGGGCAGCAGGTCGGCGGGGATGCGGAGCCGGTCCGGCGACTCCAGGTGGGCCACGTCGGTCATGAACTGCCTTCCGGGTGGGTAGGAGGTGCTCCCTGACGACGCTGTCAGCGCTCCTCGAGTCTCTCAGCAGGCCCGGGGCTCCACGGAATCGGAGGACCTCATGACCGGTGACCACCCCGGGCTGCGCCACCAGTCCGGCGCCCGCACGTCCTTCCGCGTCGCCGGCTGCGTCCTGGCGCCGGTCGGCCTCGCGGTCTCCGGCTACGGCTTCGCCTCCTTCCTCGGCCACGACGGCTGGGACGCGCCGACCACCGGGATCGCCTGCTTCGTCGGCGGCTTCCTGGTCCTCATGGTCGGGGTGCTGTGCCTGCAGGCCGGCTTCGGCGGGGTGGCCGCCCGGTACGGCGCCGGCGAGACCGTGCCCGTCCTCAAGGACTCCGCGTGGTACCTCTCCGACGGGCAGGGGATCATGGGTGCCGGCCGCACCGTCGACGACGGCCCGCAGACCCGCGGGGCGCCGGCGGCCGGCCCGTACTGCCGCTCCTGCGGCGTGCGCAACGACCCGGATGCGAGGTTCTGTGACAGCTGTGGAGGCTCGCTCGCCTGAGGCGGGCGGGGACCGACTGCGCGTCGTCCGCGTCGACTACGGCCACCCGGACGCGGTCGCGCTGATCGAGCAGGTCCAGGAGGAGTACGTCGCGCGGTACGGCGGCCGCGACGAGTCGCCGGTGGAGCCGGAGATGTTCGTGCCGCCGACGGGCAGCTTCTTCGTGGGGTACGTCGGCGGCACCCCGGTCGCCACCGGCGCCTGGCGCCGCTCGGGCGTCGAGGCGCTGGGGACGACCGGGACGGCCGAGGTCAAGCGGATGTACGTCGTGCCCGCGGCCCAGCGCCGCGGCCACGCCCGCCGGATGCTCGACCACCTCGAGCGGACGGCCGCCGAGGCGGGGTACGAGGCGCTCGTCCTCGAGACCGGCCTGCGCCAGCCCGAGGCCATGGCGCTCTACGAGTCGTGCGGCTACGCCTCGGTCCCGGGCTTCGGCTACTACAAGGACGCCCCGCTGTCCCGCTGCTACGCCAAGGTGCTGACCCCGGCCTGAGGGGTCAGCCCAGGGCGCGGCGCACGGCCTCGGCGAGCGGGGTCACCGGGCGGCCGAGCAGGGACTCGAGGTCGGCGGGGTCGACCTCCAGCTCACCGACCGAGATGGCGCGGTCCACGTCGGCCAGCACGGCGTCCATGGGTGCGGGCACGCCGGCGCCGGCCAGCACCTGGCGGAGCTGCTCGACGGGCACGTCGGTGTAGGCCACCTCCTGGCCGATCGCGCCGGAGACGGCCGCGGCGATCTCGGGGAGCGTGACGGCGGGGCCGCCGAGCTCGTAGGTCCGGCCCTCGTGGCCCTCGCCCGCCAGCACCGCGGCGGCGGCCTCGGCGTACTCCGAGCGGAGCGCCACCGACACCCGGCCCTCCCCGGCGGCGCCGAGCATGCCGTGCTCGCGGTAGGTGTCGACCTGGCCGGTGTAGTTCTCGACGTACCAGGCGTTGCGCAGCACCGTGGTGGCCAGCCCGCTCGCGGCGAGCAGCTCCTCGGTCTCGCGGTGCGCACCGGCGAGCAGCATCGACGTCGTGGTGGCGCGGGGCGCGGACGTGTAGACGAGGTGCGCGACGCCCGCCGCGACGGCGGCGTCGACCACGGTGCCGTGCTGCGCGACCCGGTCGGGCTCGGTGCCGGAGACGAGCAGCACCTTCTCGGCGCCGGCGAGGGCGGCGTCGACGGCGGCGCGGTCGCCGAGGTCGACCCGCAGCACGCGGACGCCGCGTTCGGCGAGGTCGGCGATCCGCTCGGTGGCGCGGCCCGTGGCGGTGATGTCGGCGGCGGGCACGCCGCGCTCGAGCAGGGCCTCGACGGTGAGCCGGCCGAGGTGGCCGGTCGCTCCGGTGACGACGATGGACATGGGTCCTCCTGGGGAGTGTGCGGGGTGGTCGCCCTCCCCAACCGGGCAGGTCAGATGTTGCTTCCCTTCGGATAGGAGGCACTTTGAAGTGCACTGGGTACCTGGTGGATAGTGTCCAGGTGAGCACCGCACCCGCCGCCGACCCGTTCTCCGCCGAGTGCCCGACCCGGTCCGTCCTCGACCGGATCGGCGACCGCTGGACCGTGCTGGTGCTCCTCCTGCTGGCCCGCCGCAGCCACCGGTTCACCGAGCTCGCGCGCGGGATCGAGGGGATCAGCCCCAAGGTCCTGACCCAGACGCTGCGGGCCCTGGAGCGGGACGGCCTGGCGACCCGCGAGGTCTTCGCCGAGGTGCCGCCGCGGGTGGAGTACACCCTCACCGACCTCGGTCGCAGCCTCGTCGAGGCGGTCGCCGCCCTCGAGGCGTGGACCCGCGGGCACTTCGACGAGGTGCTGGCCGCCCGCGCGGCGTACGACGCGCGGTGACCGGCACCTGACCCGCTCGGGCGGTCCGCGGCGGCCGACCGGGGGAGTCCGCGCCGATCGGCCACGCCCGGGCCGGTCGCGTCCGTACCCTCCTGCGGTGCTCCGACGACTGCTCCGACGCCTGCTGGGACGCCTGGTCCTGCCCCTCCTTCTCCTGGTCGCCGTGCTCGCCCCGAGCGTGCCCGCCGCCGGTCTCGAGGACTACGCGCCGTACCAACCGCAGACCAGGTGCTCGCCGCACGCCAAGCCCGGCACCGAGGCACTCGGCCGGTGGCTCGTGCGCCGCTACGGCGGGTCCTGGGGCGGGGTCTCGCGCGGCTGCGGCAGCGGCACCTCCGAGCACGCCGAGGGCCGCGCCTTCGACTGGACCCTGGACGCGAGCACGAAGCAGGGGCGGCGCACCGCACGCGCGTTCCTCCGCGACGCCTTCGCCGCCGACGCGAAGGGACGCGAGCACGCGAAGGCCCGCCGGATGGGCATCATGTACGTCATCTGGGACGACCGGATGTACGCCGCGTGGGACGCCTTCGAGCCCGAGCCCTACCTGAGCTCCTCGTGCCGCAAGCGCGCGAAGTGCTCGGCCACCCTGCGCCACCGCGACCACGTGCACATCTCGCTGACCCGCAAGGCCGGTCGCGGGAGGACGTCCTGGTACGCCGGGCGGGTCGACGCCGGCTGAGCGGCCGCCCCCGACGGCACCGGAGGACGACACCGGCCGCCGACCCGGAGGGGTCGACGGCCGGCGGTGGTCGTTCAGGCGGTGCGGTCAGGCGGTGCGGCTCACTCCGCCCACTCGGCCTTCCAGCCCTCGATGGTCTCGGGCCCGCGCGCGGCGGGGCCGGTGTAGACCGCGGAGGGCCGGATGAGCCGGCCGGTGCGCTTCTGCTCCAGGATGTGCGCCGACCAGCCGCCGGTGCGGGCGCAGGTGAACATCGAGGTGAACATGTTCGCCGGGACCTCGGCGAAGTCCAGGACGATGGCGGCCCAGAACTCCACGTTCGTCTCGAGCACACGGTCGGGCCGGCGCTCGCGCAGCTCGGCGAGCGCGGCCTTCTCGAGCGCCTCGGCGACCTCGTAGCGAGGCGCGTCGAGCTCCCGAGCGGTGCGGCGCAGCACGCGGGCGCGGGGGTCCTCCGCGCGGTAGACGCGGTGGCCGAAGCCCATCAGCCGCTCGCCGCGGTCGAGCAGGCCCTTGACGTACGCCGTCGCGTCGCCGGACTCCTCGACGTCGCTGATCATGCCGAGCACCCGCGAGGGCGCGCCGCCGTGCAGCGGTCCCGACATCGCGCCGATGGCGCCGGAGAACGCGGCGGCCACGTCGGCGCCGGTGGAGGTGATGACGCGGGCGGTGAAGGTCGAGGCGTTCATGCCGTGCTCGGCGGCCGAGGACCAGTAGGCGTCGATCGCCTTGACGTGCTTGGGGTCGGCCTCGCCCTTCCAGCGGACGAGGAACTTCTCGGCGAGCGTCGAGCCCTCGTCGACGACCGACTGCGGCACGACGGGCTGGTGCAGGCCGCGGGCGGACTGCGCGGCATAGGACAGCACCATGACGGCGACGCGGGAGAGGTCGGCGCGGGCCTGCTCGTCGGAGATGTCGTAGGTCTGGCGGAAGCCGAAGGCCGGCGCGAGCATCGCGATCGCGGCCTGGACGTCGACGCGCACGTCGCCGGTGTGGACCGGGATGTTGTAGGCCTCGGCCGGCGGCAGGCCGGGGTCGAAGGAGCCGTCGATGAGCAGGCCCCAGACGTTCTCGAACGGCACCCGCCCGACGATGTCCTCGATGTCGACGCCGCGGTAGCGCAGCGCCGAGCCCTCCTTGTCGGGCTCCGCGATCTCCGTCTCGAAGGCGACGACGCCCTCGAGCCCGTGGTGCACGTCCACCATCGTCCTGACTCCTTGTCGCAGTGCGTGACGCACCCGGACGGGTGGGCCCCGGGCATTCTGTACCCATCCCTACGCTGGCGGCATGGCCGACCCCGCACGAGACCCCGCACGAGGCGAGCTGGACCTGCGCAGCCTCCGGCACGAGTACGCCGCGGCCGGGCTGGCCGAGGACGACCTGGCGCCGGACCCGGTGACGATGTTCCGGCGCTGGTTCGCGGAGGTCGAGGACGCCGTCCACGAGCCCAACGCGATGGTGGTCGCCACCGTCTCCGCCGACGGGCAGCCGTCCTCGCGGATGGTGCTGCTCAAGGGCCTCGACGAGCGCGGCTTCGTCTTCTTCACCAACACCGGCTCGCGCAAGGGCGCCGAGCTCGCGGCCAACCCCCGGTGCGCGCTGCTCTTCCCCTGGCACCTCCTCGAGCGGCAGGTGCGCGTCGACGGTGTCGCCGAGCCGCTGTCGCGCGAGGCGGTCGCCGACTACTTCGCGGTCCGTCCGCGCGGCTCCCAGCTCGGTGCCTGGGCCTCCCACCAGTCCCGCCCGGTCGCCGGGCGCGAGGAGCTCGCCGCGGCGTACGACGAGGTCGAGGCGCGCTTCGCCGACGTGCCGGACGGCGGGCTCCCGGTGCCCGAGGAGTGGGGCGGGTACGTCGTGCGGCCCGAGGCCGTGGAGTTCTGGCAGGGCCGGCCGGGCCGGATGCACGACCGGCTGGTCTACACCCGATCGGGTGACGCGTGGCGGACGCAGCGGTTGGCCCCGTAATCCCCTTGAGCGTCCCCGGTGCGCGACCTACCGTTGCCGTACACGGGAAAGGAGGTGGTCCGGAGAATGAGTTCTTCTTGGACGCGTGAGGTGGCTGCCCGCTAGCAGCCCCAGCAGGACGACGGGCTCGTGCCACGAGCCCTGACGCTGCTGGCGAATCCCAAGCAGCTGCCCGACCCGCAGGTGAACCGGCCCCGTCCGCCGGCTCGGCCCCCGACAGGGGGCCACACCTGCGGGTCGCTGCATTTCCGGCCGGGTCCGGTGCGCGGGGAGTTGGTCGTGGGGCGAGGACGGAATAAAGTTGCCTCCGTCAACCTTTGACTGAGCATGACTGCAGCACCCGTACCGACGAAGCGAGAACCCGTGACCCAGGCACCACCCGCGCCGACTGCTGCGCAGTCCGGCGAGATGACCCACCGCGAGATCCTCGAGGCCCTCTCCGGCCTCCTGCTGGCGATGTTCGTCGCCATGCTCTCCAGCACCGTGGTCAGCAACGCCCTGCCACGCATCGTCACCGACCTCGAGGGCAGCCAGAGCGGCTACACCTGGGTCGTCGTGGCGACGCTGCTGACGATGACCGCGACGACGCCCATCTGGGGCAAGCTCGCCGACCTGTTCAGCAAGAAGATGCTGGTGCAGGTCGCGCTCGTCATCTTCGCCATCGGCTCGCTCATCGCCGGTCTCGCCCCCAACATGGAGGTGCTGATCGGCGCCCGGGCCTTCCAGGGCCTCGGCGTCGGTGGTCTCACCGCGCTGGTCCAGGTCGTCATCGCCTCGATGGTGAGCCCGCGTGAGCGCGGCCGCTACTCCGGCTACATCGGTGCCGTCTTCGCCACCGCGACCGTGAGCGGCCCGCTGCTCGGCGGCCTGATCGTGGACTCCCCGCTCGGCTGGCGCGGGTGCTTCTACGTCGGCATCCCGGTCGCCCTGCTCGCCTTCGTCGTGCTGCAGCTCAAGCTGCATCTGCCGGTGGTCAGGCGGGACGTCAAGATCGACTACACCGGCGCGACGCTGATCGTCGCGGGTGTCTCCATCCTGCTGATCTGGGTCTCCCTGGCCGGCGACCAGTTCGCCTGGGCCTCCGCCACCACCGCGGTCATGCTCGTCGCCGCGGCCGTGGTCATCGCCGCCGCGCTGTACGTCGAGGCGAAGGTCGCCAGCGAGCCGGTCGTCCCGCTGCGCCTCTTCCGCGACCGCACCACGTCGCTGGCCACGCTGGCCTCGGTGATGATCGGTGTCGCGATGTTCGGCTCGACGGTCTACCTGAGCCAGTACTTCCAGATGTCGCGGGGCATGTCCCCGACCCACGCGGGCCTGATGTCGATCTGCATGGTCGGCGGCCTGCTCGTCTCGAGCATCGTCTCCGGCAAGGTCATCACCGCCACGGGCCTGTGGAAGCGCTGGCTCGTCGGTGGCTCGGTCCTCGTCGTCGCCGGCTTCGCGCTGCTCGCGACCATCGACGCCGACACCTCCCTCGCCGTCGTCGGCCTGTTCATGGCAGTCCTCGGCGTCGGCATGGGTGCGACCATGCAGAACCTCGTCCTGGCCGTGCAGAACAACGCCAAGGCCGCCGACCTCGGCGCCGCCAGCTCCGTCGTCGCGTTCTTCCGCTCCATCGGCGGCACGATCGGCGTGTCCGCCCTGGGTGCGCTCCTGGCCCACCAGGTCTCCGACCACATGGCCTCCGGCCTGCGCCGGCTCGGTGTCGACCCGGGTGCGGCCGGCGGCTCGGGCAGCATCCCGGACCTCGACCAGCTGCCCGCCCCGATCCGCTCGCTCTACGAGCAGAGCTTCGGCGACGCGACCGGCCACCTCTTCATGGTCTCGGTGCCCTTCGCGGTGGTCGCCCTCCTGTGCGTGCTCTTCATCAAGGAGGTGCCGCTGCGCACCAGCACCGCGGACGTGCCGGACACCAAGGCGCCCGAGGCGACCGACGAGCTGAGCGCACGATGACCACGGTCGCCTCGACACCCGCCGGTGGGCAGCCGGCCGTGACCGACCGCGGCGAGTCGGTGCGCCGGCTCGAGCAGGAGGTCGGCGTCGTCATCCGCCGGGTGCGCCGCGTGATCGGCGAGCGCGCGCGGGCCGTCCACCCGGACCTGCAGCCCTCGTCGTACCTCATGCTCAGCTACCTGGTCGACCGCGGCCAGCTGCGGGCCTCGGAGATGGCCGAGGTCTTCGGCATCGACAAGGGCGCGATCAGCCGGCAGGTCCAGCACCTGATGGACCTGCAGCTGATCGACCGGTCGCCGGACCCGAAGGACGGCCGGGCCACGCTGCTGTCGGCCAGCGAGGACGCGGTGCGCCGGCTCGACGAGGTCGCCGCGATGCGGCGCCAGTACCTCGACGAGCGGCTCGGTGACTGGTCCGACGAGGAGCTCGCCGACTTCGCGGACACCCTCGCCCGCTACAACCGGACGCTGGGCCTGGAGTAGGCCCGTCCGACCCGCCTCGTGATGCCCAGCGCGCGCCCCGGCGCGCGCTGGGCATCACGTGCGTCGGGGGTCAGCCCGCGAGCCAGGCGGCGGTGTCGGGCGCGAGGCCGTCCACGACCGGACCGCTCGCGAGCAGCAGCTCACCCTCGGGCAGCGGCACCGTCTCGTCGCCGCAGTTGACCACCACCGTGACCGGTCCGCGGCGGAAGGCCAGCACGTCGTCGTGGCCGCTGGCCAGGACCTCGACGTCGTCGCCCGCGGTGGTGGCGAAGGTTCGCCGCGCGGCCAGCGCCGAGCGGTAGAACGCCAGCGTGGAGTGGGGGTCGCCCGCCTGGGCCTCCACGCTCAGCGGGGCCCAGTCCGACGGCTGGGGGAGCCAGGGCTGCTCGGTGCCCGGGCCGAACCCGAACGGCGGCGCGTCGCCGCTCCACGGCACCGGGACGCGGCAGCCGTCGCGGCCGACCTCGCCGGTGCGGAACCACGAGGGGTCCTGCCGGAACTCCGGCTCCACGTCGACCTGCTCGAGGCCGAGCTCCTCGCCCTCGTAGAGGTAGGAGGAGCCGGGGAGGGCGAGCATCGCCAGCGTCGCGGCGCGGGCCCGCGCCAGGCCGGTCGCGCCGCCGCCGTACCGCGTGACGTGCCGGACGACGTCGTGGTTGCTGAGCACCCAGGTGGGGGAGGCGCCCACCGGGGCGACCGCCTCGAGCGTGCCGGTGATGACGTCGGCGAACGCCTTGGCCGACCACGGCGCGAGCAGCCAGGCGAAGTTGAACGACTGCTGCATCTCGTCGGGCCGCACGAACCGCGCCATCGACTCCGGCGTCTGCGTCCACGCCTCGGCCACCATCATCCGGTCGCCGTCGTACTCCTCGAGGACGGCGTGCCAGCGGCGGTAGACGTCGTGCACCTCGGGCTGGTCCCACATCGGCTCGTCGCGCAGGGTGCGCTCGACCATCGAGTGCTCCTCGTTGATCGGGGCGCCGCTGCCGAGCTCCTCGCCCTCGCCGACCTCCTGGTCGCGCAGGCCCTCCTCCTTGACCAGCCCGTGGGCCACGTCGACGCGGAACCCGTCCACGCCGCGGTCGAGCCAGAAGCGCAGCACGTCGGCGAACATGTCGCCGACCTCGGGGTTGCGCCAGTCGAAGTCGGGCTGGCTGGAGTCGAAGAGGTGGAGGTACCACTGCCCGTCGGGCAGCTGGGTCCACGCCGGGCCGCCGAAGACCGAGAGCCAGTTGTTCGGCGGCTCGCCGGGGCGGTCGGCGGGGGACTCGCGGAAGATGTAGCGGGCACGCTCGGGGCTGCCCGGCTCCGCGGCGAGCGCCGCCTGGAACCACACGTGCTCGTTCGAGCTGTGGTTGGGGACCAGGTCGACGATCACCTTCAGGCCCAGGTCGTGCGCGGTCGCGACGAGGGTGTCGGCGTCGGCGAGGGTGCCGAAGCGCGGGTCGACGTCGCAGTAGTCCGCCACGTCGTACCCGTGGTCGTGCTGCGGGGAGGTGTAGAACGGCGTGATCCACAGGGCGTCCACCCCGAGGTCGCGCAGGTACGGCAGCCGCGAGGTGATGCCGGGCAGGTCGCCGATGCCGTCACCGTCGCTGTCGGCGAAGCTGCGGACGTAGACCTGGTAGGTGACCGCGTGCCGCCACCACTCGGAGCCGGCTCCGGCGTCGGACGCATGGGTTGGATCGTTCAAAGCCATGCCCTCCATGAAACCAGACGGCGCTCGCCCACCGGAGCGTCAGCCGAAGGTGGCCGGGTCGATCTCGAACCACACCTGCTCGGCGGCCGCGAGCAGCTCGCCGTCGCCGGTGCGCAGGGCGGTCGCCGTGTGGTGGCGACGGCCGTCGCGGCGGCGCACCGCGCCGGTGACGACGTGCTCGGCGCCGGCCTCTGGCAGCGCCACCACCCGCGCGGTCATCGAGCCGAGCACCATCGCGCGCTCGCCGATCCCGGCCGCCCACGCGCCGGCGCAGTCGATCGCGGACCAGGTCGCCTCGACCGAGGTGTGGTCGGGGTGCGGGGTCCAGGGCGCCGCGACCAGGCCGTCGGCGACCGGCCCGGGGAAGATCCGCAGGCCGTCGCCGGCGGCCCGCTCGGTGCCGCACGAGAAGCAGTGGCCGAACGGGTGGCTGCCGAAGCCGGCGTACGCCGCCGCGGCGGCACGGGCGTGCTCGGGCGCGACCGGCTCGAGCGGGTCGGGCAGCGGCTCGGCGGCCGGCCGGGCCTGCAGGACGACCTCGCCGCCCCGCAGCGCCACCGTCCAGCCGTCGCGCTCGGCGACCTCCATCGGCTCCTCCAGCGGCGGCGGCTTGCGCAGCCGCACCTCGACGGCTCCGGTCCCGCCGACCCGCGCCGCGACCGCCCCGGCGCACCAACCTCCGTTGCCCGAGCCCGGCGGGCCGTTGAAGCGGGCGGGGACGAGCAGGGGAGCGGCGCCGGGCGAGGTGGAGGTGGTCACCCGGGGCAGTCTGCCGACCTCACCGGATCCGCTCCCACCGGGCCAGCGCCTCACGGCGCTCCTCGGCGTGGTCGACGACCGGCTCGGGGTAGCCCACCGCCGCTCGCACCTCGCTCGACGGCTCGTGCGGGTCGGGCACCTGCTCGGGGTCGGCGAGCTCGGCGACCCAGCGCCGGACGTAGGAGCCGTCGGGGTCGAACTTGCGGCCCTGGCCGGTGGGGTTGAAGACGCGGAAGAACGGCGAGGGGTCGGTGCCGGAGCCGGCCACCCACTGCCAGCCGTGGTTGTTGGAGGCCAGGTCGCCGTCGGCCAGCCAGTGCAGGAAGTGCCGGGCGCCGTGCTGCCACTCCACGTGCAGGTCCTTGACCAGGAAGCTCGCGGTGATCATCCGGACCCGGTTGTGCATCCAGCCGACCGAGCGCAGCTGCCGCATCCCGGCGTCCACGACCGGGAAGCCGGTGCGACCCTCCTGCCAGGCCGCGAACAGCTCGCCGGGCTCGTCGTAGGCGAGGTTCGCGTACTGCGTCTTGTAGTACTCCCGCGCGGTGCGCGGCTGGTGCCAGAGCACGTCGGCGTAGAACTCCCGCCACCCCAGCTCCTTGGCGTACGTCGCCGCGCCGGTGCTCCGCCTCCGGGCGAGGTCGGCCAGCAGCTGCCGGGGGTGCACCTCGCCGTACTTCAGGTGCACCGACATCCGCGAGGTGCCGTCCGTGCCCGGGAGGTTCCGCTCCTCGTCGTAGTCGTCGACCCGGTGCTCGAGGAAGTCGGCCCACCGGTCCCGGGTGGCGTCCTCGCCGGCCTCGGGCAGCTCGAGCCCCGGGGGGAGCGGGGGGTCGGGGATCCCGGTGGTGTCCGCCTCGAGCGCCACCCACGCCCCGTGGCGCGGTGCCGGCACCGGGTCGGGCCGCTCCTGCTGCTGCCAGGCCCGGTAGAACGGCGTGAACACGCGGTAGTGGTCGCCCGAGCCGTTGACGACCTCGCCGGGCGGCACGGCGTACGGCGACCCGGTGCGGACCAGCTCGACGCCGGCCTCGCCCAGCGCCCGCTCGACCGCCTCGTCGCGCCGGCGGCCGTAGGGACCGAAGTCCGCCGCCACGTGCACCCGGGCGGCGCCGACGGCCCGGGCGGCGAGGGGCACGCGGCGTGCCGGGTCGCCGCGGACCACCTGCAGGCCGGGTGCCCCCAGCGCGCGCAGGCCCGCGTCGAGGGCCCGCAACGAGGCGGCCAGGTAGGCGCGCCGGCTCGGCCCGGCCGGCCCCCACAGGTGCGGGTCGAGGACGAACAGCGGGAGCACCGCCCCCTCCGCACACGCCTCGAGCAGCGCCGGGTTGTCGCGCAGCCGCAGGTCGCGCCGGAACCACATGATCGTGCGCCGCCCGTCGGGGTCCGTGCTGGCCGGAGAGTCTGAGGTCACGTCTGGCACGCCCCTCCGGTGCCCAGCGAGGTGCCGCGGCATGGCCGATGGGACACAATGAGCGGCGTGAGCGACCTGATCGACACCACCGAGATGTACCTCCGGACCATCTACGAGCTGGTCGAGGAAGGGATCGTCCCGCTGCGTGCCCGGATCGCCGAGCGTCTCCACCAGAGCGGCCCGACGGTCTCCCAGACCGTCGCCCGGATGGAGCGGGACGGGCTGGTGACCGTCGAGGGCGACCGCCACCTGGAGCTCACCGACGAGGGCCGGCGCCTCGCCGTGCGGGTCATGCGCAAGCACCGGCTGGCCGAGCGGCTGCTGACCGACGTCATCGGCCTGGACTGGGAGCTGGTCCACGAGGAGGCGTGCCGTTGGGAGCACGTCATGTCCGAGACCGTCGAGCGCCGCCTGCTCGAGCTGCTCGACCACCCCACGGAGTCGCCGTACGGCAACCCCATCCCGGGCCTGGCCGAGCTGGGCCAGGAGTCGCTCCCCGAGAGCTTCATGGACGGCGTCGAGCCGCTCTCCCGCGCCGCGGGCTCGGCCGAGGGTCGCGTGCTGGTGCGCCGCATCTCCGAGGAGATGCAGAAGGACGAGGTCCTGATGAGCGCGCTGCGCCGCGTCGGCGCGCTGCCGGACAAGACCGTCACCGTGATCGCGACCGGCGAGGGCGTGCTGATCGGTTCCGGCGGCGAGACCGCCGAGATCGTCCCCGAGGCCGCGAACCACATCTTCGTCCGCCAGCTCTGAGGCGCAGCGGGCACGAAGCCCCGGAGGGTCGGACCTCCCCCTCTCGTCGGCACCGGCCGGCCGGACCTGAGCGTTCTGGTCCCGACCAGTGCCGAGGGTCCCTTCCGGTCTGGACACCATCGCCCTAAAGTGGGTACCGGCGTCACCGTTCCCCCCGCGGTGCGTTGTAGGCACGGTCGCCGGGGGCGGCGACCGTTCTCTGAGGGGAGAGACCGTGCACCGTCTGATGACGCCTGACCGCGCGACCGGGGCCGGCCGCGTGCGGGTGGCGCACTCGTCGACATCGCTGAGCCACGGCCTGGAGCCGCACGAGGCGGTCGTCCTGGCCGGCTCCGACGGCGAGCAGCACCTCGCCGTGGTGGCCGACATCGAGTTCGAGCTCGAGGACACCGTCTACGTGCTCGAGGTCGGCGCCCGAGTGCCGCCGGAGACCGCGGACCGGTTGGTCGCCGGCGCAGGCGAGCCCGCCGGCGAGGAGGGCGTCACCGCCGTGATGGAGCTCCTCGGCCAGCTGCGGCGCCGCGTCGTGCGGCAAGCTCGCTGAGCAGCTCGCTGCAGCCCACGTCGAGCCGGCACGTCGCCAGCTCGTCGCCCCGGGTCGCGCCCCGGTTGACGATCACCAGCGGCGTCCCGGCCTTGGCCGCCCGCCGCACGAACCGGAACCCGCTCATCACCGTCAGGCTGGACCCCGCCACCAGCAGCGTCCCCCCGGTCGCCGCCAGGTCGTCGACGGCGGCGTAGCAGCGCTCGACCCGGTCGGGCGGCACGTTCTCGCCGAAGAACACCACGTGCGGCTTGAGCACCCCGCCGCACTCCTCGCACGCGGGGACGACGAAGCCCGCGACCACCTGGGGGTCGTCGAGCTCCACGTCGCCGTCGGGGTTGACCGCCACCGCCGCGTGCTGCTCGGCGAACCCGGGGTTGGCCGCGGTCATCCGGTCGTGCAGGTCCGCGCGGGCCGAGACCGTCCGGCAGTCCAGGCACACGACCTCGGCGATCCGGCCGTGCAGGGTCACCAGCCGCCGCTGGCCGACCCGCTCGTGCAGGCCGTCGACGTTCTGGGTGATGAGCAGCTCGGGGTCGATCTCGGCGAGCGCCTGGTGCCCGGGGTTGGGGTCGGCGTGCCGCATCCGGCCCCAGCCGAGGTGGCTGCGGGCCCAGTAGCGCTGCCGCGCCGCAGGTCCCGAGACGAACTCCGCGAACATCATCGGCGAGCGGGGCGGCCGGCCCGGGCCCCGGTAGTCGGGGATGCCGGAGTCGGTCGAGAGCCCGGCGCCGGTCAGCACGACGAGCGGTCCGGCCCCGAGGAGGGCCAGCGCCGCGTCGTACCCGGTGTCGTGCCCGGTGGGGTGCTCGGCCGTCGGGGTCATCGGCCGTAGCGCAGCGCGGCCCGGGCGCGCGCCTTGTCCGCCTCCACCTCGCGGTTCTTCGGCGGTGCGGTGGTGACGAGGTCCTCGAGCAGGTGCTGGGTGATGTGCGCAATCTCGGCGACGGCCCGGTCGAACGTCGCCTGGTTGGCCTGCGAGGGCTTGGTGGTGCCGCTGACCTTGCGGACGTACTGCAGGGCCGCCGCGGTGACCTCGTCGCCGGTCGCCGGCGGCTCGAAGTTGTTGAGGGGGCGGATGTTCCGGCACATGCCTCCAGCGTACGTTTCAGCCATGGCCAGCGACCGCGCTCCCGACCGCGCCCACGACGTCGTCCTCCTCGGCGCCACCGGCTTCACCGGCGGGCTGACCGCCGAGTACCTCGCCCGGCACGCCCCCGAGGGGCTGCGGTGGGCGATCGCCGGGCGCAACGCCGAGAAGCTGGCGCGGGTGCGCGACCGGCTGGCCCGCATCGAGCCGCGGCTGGCCGACCTACCCCTCCTGACGGCCGACAGCACCGACCCCGCCTCGCTCGCCGACCTCGCGGCCTCCACCCGGGTCGTCGTGACCACCGTCGGGCCGTACCTCACCCACGGCGAGCCCCTGGTCGCCGCGTGCGCCGAGGCCGGCACCGACTACCTCGACCTCACCGGCGAGCCCGAGTTCGTCGACCGGATGTTCACCGCGCACCACGAGGCCGCCCAGCGCAGCGGTGCCCGGATCGTGCACGCCTGCGGCTTCGACTCCGTCCCGCACGACCTCGGCGCCTTCTTCACCGTCCAGCAGCTCGCGCCGGTCGACGGCCCGCTCAGCCTGCGTGGCGTGGTGCGCGGCAGTGGCACGGTCTCCGGCGGCACCTTCCACTCCGCGATGACGCAGTTCTCCCGCGCCCGGCAGATGCGCACGGCGTCGAGCGAGCGGCGGGCGCTGGAGAAGCGGCTCGGCCAGCGGCCCGAGGGCCGTTCGTCGCGGGCCGTCGCCGGCAAGCCGCACAAGGACCCGGTCACCGGCTACTGGCTGCTCCCGCTGCCCACGATCGACCCGTTCATCGTCGCGCGCAGCGGCGACGCCCTCGCGGCGTACGGTCCGGAGTTCCGCTACTCCCACTACGCCGGCACCAAGACCCTGCGGTACGCCGCGGGCGGAGCCGTCGGCGTGACCGCGCTGGCCGCCGCCGCGCAGGTCGGCCCCGTGCGCAACCTCCTGCTGAGCCGGATCAAGCAGGGCGAGGGCCCCGACGAGGCGCGGCGGGAGAGGTCGTGGTTCACCGTCGACTTCGTCGGCGAGTCCGGTGGCCGGACCGTGCGCACCCGCGTCTCGGGCGGTGATCCCGGGTACGGCGAGACCGCCACGATGCTCGCCGAGTCCGCGATGTGCCTGGCGCTCGACGACAACCCGCCCACCTCGGGGTCGGTCACCACGGCCGCGGCGATGGGCGAGCACCTGCTGGCCCGCCTGCAGGCCGCGGGGCTCCGCTTCGAGGTCCTCGACTGAGGGGAACCGGGTGCCCCAGGCAGGAGTCGAACCTGCGACCTTTCGCTTAGGAGGCGGCTGCTCTATCCGCTGAGCTACTGGGGCCGGCGACCATCCTGGCAGGCGGGGGGTCGGTCCGCGATGTGAGGGTCGGCCGGTCGATTCCTTAACCTTGTGGGCGAGGGGAAAGCAGCGGACCGAGGGGCACCGAGGTCCCGGTCGTGGCCGAGGGGAAGGGGGCGTCGTGGCTCGTCGTGTCGTGGTCCTCCTGGTGATCGTCCTCGGCGTCAGCGTGCTGGTGACGGCGGCGCTGGCCTCGCCCGCGCGCCAGGACCGGCCCGCCGAGCGGCTCCCCAGCGCGCCGACGGCCGGCCAGCGCTCGGGCATGACGCCGCAGGGCTACGAGTACGAGCAGCCGCGGCACCGCCCCGACGCACGCCGTGCCGGCGACGACCGGCCCAACGTCGTGCTGATCACCACCGACGACCAGGCGCTCAGCGACATGCGCTGGATGCCGCGGACGAGGCGGTGGCTCGCGCGCGGTGGCGTGACGTTCCGCAACATGCTCTCCCCGCACCCGCTGTGCTGCCCGGCCCGGGCGGAGATCCTCACCGGCCAGTTCGCCCAGAACAACGGCGTGCACACCAACGCCGGGCCGTACGGCGGCGCCGGGGCGCTGCGGGAGCCCGACAACACGATCGCGGCCTGGCTGCAGGACTCCGGCTACCTGGTCGGGATGAGCGGCAAGTATCTCAACCAGTACGACGCCACCCAGGGCGTCCCGGACGGGTGGGACTTCTGGAACGTCGCCACGACCAACGAGTTCGGCTACGAGCGCTACCCGATGTACGGCAACGGCGAGCCGGTCTTCCACACCCGTGAGTACTCCAGCGACGTCATCCGCGACGACACCGTCGACCTCGTCGAGCAGTGGTCGGAGGCCGACCAGCCGTTCTTCATCTGGTCCTCCTACTACGCACCCCACGGGCTCTGCCAGGACACCGGTGGGTGCGCGAAGCCCCCGGTCCCGGCCCCGCGGCACCGCGACCTGTACCGCCGCTCCGCGGTGCCCTCGCTGGGCAAGCCGTCCTTCGACGAGGACGACGTGCGCGACAAGAGCCGCGAGATCCGCAAGCGCGAGAAGGTCGGGCGCCGCTCCGTGACGTACCTCCACCGCCAGCGCATCCGGGCGCTCGCAGCGGTCGACCAGGGGGTGGACCAGACCTTCGAGGCGCTGCGCCGCACCGGCGAGCTCGACGACACCGTCGTGCTGTTCACCTCCGACAACGGCTACCTGCTGGGGGAGCACCGCTACCGCGGCAAGATCCTCCCCTACGAGGAGTCGATCCGGGTGCCGCTCCTCGCCCGCGGGCCGGGCATCCCGGCCGGCGGCGTGCGCGACCAGGTCGTGACCACCGTCGACCTGGCACCGACCATCCTCGACGTGACCGGGGTCGAGCCCGGCCGGGTGGTCGACGGTCGCTCGGTGCTGCCGTTCGCCCGGGACCGCGACCGCCCGCGCCCCGACTCCGACATCCTCATCCAGGCCGGCGGCCGGCCCGACGAATCGCCGACCCCCTGGTGGTACCGCGGCGTGCGCAACGAGCGGTGGACGTTCGTGCGGTGGGACGACACCGGCTTCCTCGAGCTCTACGACAACCGGCGCGACCCCTACCAGCTGCAGAACCTCGCCCGCGACCGGCGCCACCGCGGTGTCCTGCGGGAGATGCGGCAGCGGCTGGCGGCGCTCGAGGACTGCTCCGGCGAGGAGTGCCGGGTCGACCTGGGGCCGCCGCCGCGCCCGCCCGGCGACCGGCGCGGCGACCGCCGCGGGGATCCGCGCGGCTGAGAACCGGCTGAGGGTTTTTGGGGTTACCCGCCGGTGCTGGTCACAATGGGACGTTCCCGCACACGCGAAGGTGACCCATGCCCGACGAGCAGTCCGAGCAGCCTGCCCCGCCGGGTTCCGGCACGCCGCGCGCCGAGGCCCGACGCAAGCCCGACAGCCGCGGCCGGGCGGGCCGCCGCCGCGCCCGGCGGCGCCGCCGGCACACCGTGGCCCGGGTGCTGGGCATCACCACGGTGGTCCTGGCGATGGTCACCGGGCTCTCCGTCGTCTTCCTCTACCGGTCGCTCAACGGCGACCTGACGGTGGAGGACCTCGACGAGCAGCTCGGCGCGGACCGGCCCGCCGCACGGACCATCGACGACCCGGGCAAGCCGCTCAACATCCTGGTCATGGGTGACGACACCCGCGAGGGCGCCGGCAACGCGATCGACCAGGAGGCCGGCGGCGGCTCGGACACCACGATCCTCTTCCACCTGTCCGCGGACCGCGAGAACGCCTACGGCGTGAGCATCCCCCGCGACTCGCTGGTCGACCGCCCCGAGTGCTACACCGACGACGGCGACACCATCCCGGCCGAGGAGGGCGTCATGTGGAACGCGGCGTACTCCGTCGGTGGTCCTGCGTGCACGATGCGGCAGTTCGAGCAGCTCACCGGGGTCCGCCTCGACAACTACGTCGTCGTCGACTTCCAGGGCTTCCAGGACATGGTCGACGCCATCGACGGCGTCGAGGTCTGCATCCCCGAGGACATCTCCGACCCCGCGCACGGCATCAACATCCCCGCCGGGACCCGGGAGATCGAGGGCAAGGAGGCGCTGAACTACGTCCGCGCCCGCTACACCCTCGGCGACGGCTCCGACATCGGCCGGATCAAGCGCCAGCAGGCCTTCATCGCGGCGATGGCGAAGAAGGTCGTCTCCGGCAACGTGCTCGCCCGGCCCGACCGGGTCGTGGGTTTCCTCAAGGCCGCGATCGGCTCGCTGACCACGGACTTCGAGAACCTCTGGGACATCGGCCGGGTGGGCTACAGCTTCCAGCACATCGGGCTGGACAACATCAAGTTCATCACCGTGCCGTTCCAGTACAGCGAGGTCGACCCCGGCCGCGTCGAGTGGCTCCCGGAGGCGCAGCGCGTCTGGGACCGGGTCGCCAACGACGAGCCGCTGAGCCGCCGGCTGCAGGACGGCGTGATCACCGCCGGCAACGTACCCGGCACCGGGGGCGGCTCGAGCACGGGCCCGTCCGGGAGCCCGTCCGGCAGTCCGTCGTCGAGCCCCTCGGCCGGTCCGGAGGACGAGGAGCGGACCGAGCAGCTCGAGGCGGCGGGGCTGTGCACGTGAGCGGACAGCCGCTCACCGAGTGGGAGCGGGCGCGGCGCCGCGCCGAGGTCTTCGGGGAGGCCCTGCCGGAGACGACCCGCGACGAGCGGGACGACGACCGCCGGGGAGAGCGCCGGGACGGCGACACCTGGCTGCAGGAGCAGGTGCCGCCGCACCACGGCGGCTGAGGGCGGCTGAGAGCGGCTGGCGGTGGACGCCGCGGGCTCAGGCCTGCGGTCGCTGGCCTGAGCCCTGCGCGGCGAGCAGGTCGCGGATCTCCTGCAGCAGCTGGATGTCCTCGGGCGTGCCTGCCGGGGCGCTCGGGAAGTAGCGCTCCTTGGCCTTGACGTAGGGCGTCACCACGAAGAAGTAGACGACCGCGGCCAGGATGAGGAACGCGACGGCCGCGGTGATGAACGGGCCGACGAGGACGTCGCCGGGCGCGAAGTCGTCGAAGTTCGGCTGCTTGCCGCCGGTGATCTTGGCGATGGCCGACATCAGCATGCCGGTGAAGGCGGTCACGACGGCGGTGAACGCCGTGCCGATGATGACCGCGACCGCGAGGTCGACGAGGTTGCCGCGGAGCAGGAAGTTCTTGAAGCCGCCGAGCATGGTGCCTCCAGGGGGCGGGAGCGAGGGACCTCGGAACGCTAGCGGCTCCAGGCGTAGGTCAGGAAGGACCGGGTGGCGGCGTCGGCGACGGCCGTGACCTCGGCGGTCGCGGCGCCGACGACGACCAGGCGGCCGGTCAGCCCGTTCCCGCCGACCGCGGGCTCCACGTCCACGGGCAGCGCCAGGACGGGCACGCTGGTCGCGACCACCGCGGCGCCCCCCGAGCGGGGGTCGGCGGCCAGCAGGTCGATCTCGTCGCCCACCTCGAGCAGGTCGGCCATGCCGGCGTCCGGCAGCCGGACGGGCACGGCGGTCAGGTCCGGTCGGCCGTCGGTCAGGCCCGGGCCGACCAGCCGCACGTCGGTCACCGGCTCGCCGCGGCGCACCGGTGCCGCCAGCACCCGCCCGACGGGGTCGGGCAGGCCGGTCGGCGCGCTGCCGGGCGCCCAGGCGGCGCGGACCACGTCCTGGCTCGTCACCACCGTGCCGACCGGGAGGTCGCGGGCGGCCACGGTGACCGCCACCGTGGCGGGCGGCGGCTCGGCGGTCGCCTGCAGGCCGGCGGCGACCGCGACGGCGGTGAGGACCGCGGCGAGCAACCGGCGTCGCGCGAGCACGCCCCGGCGTACGGCGCGGGCGGGTCGGGTCAGGCGGTCGGGCAGGCGCATCCCCCGACCGTAGGAGAGTGCGCGCCGGCGTGCGGCGCGCTCTCCACAGGCTCAGCGGGTGGGCGTCAGGACGCGGCGGCGGTGCTGCTGGACGAGGAGCCCGAGGTGCTCGAGGAGCTCGAGCCGGCCGTGGAGCTGGTCGAGGAGGAGCTGTCGGAGCCGCCCGAGCCGGACGAGGAGGACGAGCTGGCCGACGCCGGGGTGTCGCTGGAGGAGCTGCTCGAGCGGCTGTCGGTGCGGTAGAAGCCCGAGCCCTTGAAGACGACGCCGACGGCGTTGAACAGCTTGCGCAGGCGGCCCGAGCACTCCGGGCACTCGGTCAGCGCGTCGTCGGAGAAGCTCTGGAACTGCTCGAAGGCGTGGCCGCACTCGGTGCAGGCGTACTGGTAGGTCGGCAACGTCAACTCCGGGGGTCTGAGCACGGTTCTTTGGCACTCTCGTGGTGCGACTGCCAATTCTAGGACACGGCAGAATGACACACCATGTCCGACCAGCAGGCCGACCGTCCGACCTCCCCGCCGGAGGCCGGGGCGAGCACGCGGCGCCGCCGCCGTCCGCTCGCCGCGCTGCGCGCCTGGCCGCGGTGGGCCCGCCTGTCGACGTACGTCGCCGGCGGGCTGGTCCTGGTGCTGCTCGCCGCCACCGTGACGGTCGGGGTGCTGGTGCGCCGGCCGCTCCCGCAGACGTCGGGCTCGGCCGAGCTGACCGGCCTCGAGGGCGACGTGGAGGTGGTGCGCGACGAGCACGGCGTGCCGCAGCTCTACGGCGACAGCCTCGAGGACCTCGTGCGTGCGCAGGGCTACGTCCACGCCCAGGAGCGGTTCTTCGAGATGGACGTGCGCCGTCACGCGACGGCCGGGCGGCTGGCCGAGATGTTCGGCGAGGACGCGCTCGAGAGCGACGAGGCGGTGCGCACCATGGGCTGGCGGCGCGTGGCCGAGCGCGAGCTGGCGGTCATCGCCCCGCGGACCCGCCAGCTGCTCGAGGCGTACGCCGCCGGCGTGAACGGCTACCTCCACGAGCGCTCGGCGTCGGAGCTGGCCGTGGAGTACACCGTCCTGAACGCCTCCGGCCTCGGCTACCGGCCCGAGGACTGGACCCCCGTCGACTCGCTGGCCTGGCTCAAGGCGATGGCGTGGGACCTGCGCGGCAACATGGGCGACGAGGTCGACCGGGCGCTGACGGCGGCCGCGGTGGGCGAGGAGCGCGCCGAGGAGCTGTGGCCGGCGTACCCCTTCGACCGGCACGAGCCGATCGTCGGCCGCGGCGCCGTCGTCGACGGGGTCTTCCAGGCCGACGCCACGACCGGCGGCACCCGGCTGCCCCAGCGGCCGGCCTGGCGGGCCGACGCGCGCGCGGGCCAGCGGGCGGCGCTGCGCCGGGTGCGCGACGCGCTGGACGCGGTGCCGTCCTGGCTGGGCCGGGGCGACGGCATCGGCTCCAACAGCTGGGTGGTCGACGGCGAGCACTCCGCGACCGGTGAGCCGCTGCTGGCCAACGACCCGCACCTCGGGGCGTCGGTGCCGGGGGTCTGGATGCAGATGGGCCTGCACTGCCGCACGGTCTCGGAGGCCTGCCCGCTGCAGGTCGCCGGCTTCACCTTCTCCGGCGTCCCGGGGGTGGTGATCGGCCACAACGCCGACATCGCCTGGGGCTTCACCAACCTCGGCCCGGACGTCACCGACCTCTACCTCGAGCGGGTCGTCGGCGACGGCTACCGCTACGACGGGGAGGTGCGGCCGCTGCGCACGCGGACCGAGACCATCGAGGTCCGCGACGCCGACCCGGTCACCCTCACCGTCCGCTCCACCCGGCACGGCCCGCTGCTCTCCGACGTCGACGACGACCTCGCCGCGATCGGGGAGGACGCCGCGACCGGGGCGGCGGCCGGGCAGGAGTACGGCGTCGCGCTGGCCTGGACGGCGCTCGAGCCCACGACGACGGCCGACGCGATCATCGCGATGAACACCGCGACGGACTGGGAGTCCTTCCGCGAGGCCGCCTCCTCCTTCGCCGTCCCGGCCCAGAACCTGGTGTACGCCGACCGTGCGGGGCACATCGGCTACCAGGCGCCGGGCGTGGTGCCGGTGCGCAAGTCCGGCAACGACGGCCGGTGGCCGGCCGAGGGCTGGCGGCCCGAGGACGACTGGACGGAGGAGAGCGTGCCGTTCGACGGCCTGCCGAACGTGCTCGACCCCGAGGAGGGCTTCGTCGTCACGGCCAACCAGGCGGTCATCGGCCCGGACTACCCCTACGCGCTGACCGAGGACTGGGACCGCGGCTACCGCGCCCAGCGCATCCGTGACCTGCTCGAGGAGGAGGGGGAGCTGACCGTTGAGGAGATGCTCGACGTGCAGCTCGACGACCTCAACCCGATGGCGGGGACGCTCGTGCCCTACCTGCTCGACATCGACCTGCGCCCCGGCTACGCCTCCGACGGCCAGGAGCTGCTGGCCGACTGGGACGGTTCCCAGCCCGCCGACAGTGCGCCCGCGGCGTACTACAACGTGGTCTGGCGCAACCTGCTCGAGCGCACCTTCCACGACGAGCTGCCCGAGGAGCTGTGGCCCGACGGCGGCCAGCGCTGGTTCGCGGTCGTCGGGCGCCTGGTGGGCGCGCCGGCCGACCCATGGTGGGACGACGTGACGACCGAGGACGTCGTCGAGCGGCGCGACGACGTCCTGCGGCAGGCGCTGCTCGACGCCCGCGACGAGATCACCCGGCTGCAGTCGCTGCACCCCGAGGACTGGTCGTGGGGCGGGCTGCACACCCTGGAGCTGCGCTCGGCGACGCTGGGGGAGTCGGGGATCGGGCCGGTCGAGGCGCTGGTCAACCGCGGCGACTGGGAGGTCGGGGGCGGCTCCTCGGTCGTGGACGCGACCTCCTGGGACGCCGCGGAGGGGTACGGCGTCACCGCGGTGCCCTCGATGCGGATGGTCGTGTCGCTCGCCGACCTCGACGACTCGCGCTGGATCAACCTGACCGGGGTCTCCGGCCACCCCGCGAGCGGGCACTACACCGACCAGACCGACCTGTGGGCGACGGGGGAGACGATCGCCTGGCCGTTCTCGACCGAGGCCGTCGACGAGGCCGGCGAGGACGTGCTCAGGCTGGTGCCGGGCCGAACCGAGTGATCCCGCCGGCCGTGGCCGCGGCGAGCACCGGCCGGTCGTGCGGCTCGACGGGGACGTCGAGCCCGACCTCCCCGTCGTGCAGCAGCACGCAGGTCCAGGTGCCGACCGGCACGCGGGCCAGCGCCCGGTCGTAGGAGCCGCCCCCGCGGCCCAGGCGCATCCCGGTCGACGAGACCGCCAGGCCCGGCACGAGCACCACGTCGGCGGTCGCGACCGCCTCGACGCCGAGCGAGTCGACCGGCTCCAGCAGGCCCATCCTGGCCGGGGCGAGGGCGGTGTCGCCGCGCCAGGTGCCCCAGTCCAGGCCCCCGTCGGGGAGCAGGCGGGGGAGCAGGACCCGCTTGCCGGCCGCCGTCAGGCCGTCCAGCAGCGCGGCCGTGCCGGGCTCCACGCCGATCGAGACGTACGCCGCTACGGTGGCCGCGCGGCGTACCTCCGGGGCGGCGAGCAGGTGGCCGGCGGTGGCCCGGGCGGCCTCGCCGAGCTCGAGCAGCGGACGCCGGCGCCGGTCGGCCAGGACCTGGTCGCGCAGGGCCGTCTTGGCGGGCAGTTGCCGGTTGTCCACGCGACGAGCCTACGATCGACGGCATGGGTAGTCCTGGCCTGCAGAAGGCCCGCGAGAAGATGCTCGCCGCCGGCGTGGACGAGGTCGCGATCGAGACCTTCGCGCACTACTACCGGCTCCTCGAGCACGGAGAGACCGGGATGATCCCGGAGTCGACGATCGAGCCGGTGGAGATGGAGTCGCTGGCCGACGTCGACCTGCCCGCGGAGGTGGGCGCGGAGGCGCTGCGCACGACCGCGGTCATCAAGCTCAACGGCGGCCTCGGCACGTCGATGGGCATGGACCGTGCCAAGTCGCTGCTGTGCGTGCGCCGCGGGCTGTCGTTCCTCGACATCATCGCCCGCCAGGTGCTGCACCTGCGCACGGTGCACGGCGCGACGCTGCCGCTGATCTTCATGAACAGCTTCCGCACCTCGGGCGACACCATGGCCGCCCTGGCGCGCTACGGGGACCTGCCCGTCGAGGGCCTGCCGCTGGAGTTCCTGCAGAACAAGGAGCCCAAGCTGCTGGTCGACGACCTCACCCCGGCCTCCTGGCCGCGCGACCCCGCGCTCGAGTGGTGCCCGCCGGGCCACGGCGACCTCTACACCGCCCTGCGCGGCACCGGGCTGCTCGACCGGCTCGTCGAGGCCGGCTACGAGCGGGTCTTCGTCTCCAACTCCGACAACCTCGGCGCGGTTCCCGACCCGACCGTCGCGGGCTGGTTCGCCCAGTCCGGCGCGCCGTTCGCGATCGAGGCCGTGCGGCGCACCGCCTCGGACCGCAAGGGCGGCCACTTCGCCCGCCGCCGCTCCGACGGCCGGATCGTGCTGCGGGAGACCGCGCAGACGCTGGAGGAGGACAAGGCCGCGCTCGCCGACCTCGAGCGGCACCGGTTCACCTCCACCAACAACCTGTGGTTCGACCTGCGCGCGATGAAGGAGGCGCTCGACGTCCGCGAGGGCATCCTCGGGCTGCCGATGATCCGCAACGTCAAGAACGTCGACCCGGGCGACAAGACCTCGCCCGAGGTGGTGCAGATCGAGACCGCGATGGGTGCGGCGATCGAGGTCTTCGAGGGCTCGACCCTCATCGAGGTCGGCCGCGACCGGTTCGTCCCGGTGAAGACGACCAACGACCTGCTGGTGCTCCGCTCGGACGTCTACGACATCGGCCAGGACTTCGTGCTCGACCAGGTCTCCGAGGGGATCCCGTTCGTGGACCTCGACCCCGAGCACTACAAGCTCGTCGGCGAGTTCGACAAGCGCTTCCCCGAGGGTGCGCCGTCGATGCGCGAGGCGTCCTCGCTGCGGGTCAACGGCGACTGGACGTTCCTCAAGGGCGTCCAGGTCGTCGGCGACGTCGCGCTCGACGGCGGCTCCAACCGCCGCGTCGACGCCGGCACCGTGCTGGGGGCCGAGGGCGCCGGGACCTCCGGGGGCGCGGCCAGGCATGGCTGACCCCGCACCGCGCTCGGTCGACGAGCACCTCGAGCGGGTGCTCGCCGACATCGAGCCGCTGGCCGCCCACCCCCAGCCGCTCATGGACGCGCTCGGGCTGGCCGCCGCCGAGGACGTCGTCTCGACGCTCCGGCTGCCGGGCTTCGACAACTCCGGCATGGACGGGTACGCCGTGCGGCACGCCGACGTGGTCACCGCGGGCGCCGAGCACCCGGTGCACCTGCCGGTGGTCGGCGAGATCGGCGCCGGGCAGTCCACCGGCCTGCTCGCCCTGCCCCCGGGCACGGCGGCCAAGATCATGACCGGCGCGCCGGTGCCCTCCGGGGCCGACTGCGTGGTGCCGTACGAGTGGACCGACCGTGGCGTCGCGCAGGTGCGCGTCGACCGCGCTCCCGCGCTGGGGCAGCACGTGCGCCGGGCGGGGGAGGACGTCGCCGAGGGCGACCTGCTCGTCGAGGCCGGCACCGTGCTGGGCCCGCGCCACCTCGGGCTGCTCGCCGCCGTCGGCCGCCCGACCGTCGTGTCCCGGCCGCGGCCGCGGGTGGTCGTGCTCTCGACCGGCTCGGAGCTGCGCGAGCCCGGCCAGCCGCTGGGCACCGACTCGATCTACGACGGCAACTCCTTCCTGCTCGCCGCCTCCGCCCGCCGGGCCGGCGCGATCGCCTACCGGGTCGGGATCGTCCCCGACGAGCCGCGGGCGTTCCTCGACGCGCTGGAGGACCAGCTGGTCCGCGCGGACGTCGTGGTCACCTCCGGCGGCGTCTCCCAGGGCGACTTCGACATCGTCAAGGAGGCGCTGCGGCCCCGCGGCGTGTGGTTCGGACCCGTCGCGATGCAGCCCGGGAAGCCGCAGGGCTTCGGCCACGTCGGCGAGGACCGGGTCCCGATCTTCACGCTGCCGGGCAACCCGGTCTCGTCCTACATCTCCTTCGAGACCTTCGTGCTGCCCGCCCTGCGCAAGATGATGGGCCTGGCTCCGTGCTCGCGGCCGCAGGTGACCGCACGCCTCACCCACGCCGTCACCTCGCAGGCGGGGAAGCGGCAGTTCCTGCGCGGCGCGCTCGACCACTCCGGCGCCGGCCTGCAGGTCGCTCCGGTCGGCGGCCCGGGCTCGCACCTGATCGGCGACCTGGCCGCCTCGGACTGCCTGGTCGTCGTGCCCGAGGACGTCACCTCGCTGGCGCCGGGCGACACCGTCTCCGTCGTCCGCCTGGACCAGGAGTTCTGATGGCCGCGCCCGAGCAGCAGCACCGGCTCACCCACGTCGACGACGCCGGCGCCGCCCGGATGGTCGACGTGTCCGCCAAGGACGTCACCGCCCGCACCGCCACCGCCACCGGACGGGTGCTGGTCTCCGCCGACGTCGTCGGGCTGCTCCGCGGGGCGGGCGTGCCCAAGGGCGACACCCTCGCGGTGGCCCGGCTCGCGGGCATCATGGGCGCCAAGCAGACCTCCGCGCTGATCCCGCTCTGCCACCCGCTGGCGCTGTCGGCGGTCACGGTCGACCTGAGCGTCACCGACGACTCCGTCGACATCGCCGCGACGGTGCGCACCGCCGACCGCACCGGCGTGGAGATGGAGGCGCTCACCGCGGTGTCGGTCGCCGCGCTGACGGTCGTGGACATGGTCAAGGCCGTGGACAAGGCGGCCGTCATCACCGACGTCCGCGTCGAGACCAAGACCGGCGGCAAGTCGGGCGACTGGGCCCGGCCGTGAGCCCCGACGCGGGGCCCGCTCAGGCCGCCGGCCTGCCGGCCGCCGTGGTGGTGGCCTCGAACCGCGCGGCCGCCGGGGTGTACGACGACACCACCGGGCCCCTGATTGTCGCGGCGCTCCGTGACCTCGGCTTCGAGGTCGGCGAGCCGGTCGTCGTGCCCGACGGCGGACCCGTCGGCGAGGCGGTCCGCGCCGCCGTGGCCGCCGGGGCCCGGGTCGTGCTCACCACCGGCGGCACCGGCCTGACGCCCACCGACCGGACGCCCGACGTCACCCGCCCGCTGCTGGACCGCGAGGTCCCCGGCATCGCCGAGGCGATCCGCGCCCGGGGCGTCGCCAACGGCGTCCCGACCGCCTCGCTGTCGCGGGGGCTGGCCGGGGTGGTGGGTACCTGCCTGGTCGTGAACCTCCCCGGCTCGCGCGGCGGCGTCAAGGACGGCCTGGCCGTGCTCGAGCCGCTGCTCGTGCACGCGGTCGAGCAGGTCGTCGGCAGCGACCACGAGCGGAGCGCGGGGAGCCAGGGGTGACCCGGGCCTGGCCGGCGCGGCTCACCTCGCAGGGCGTCACGCTGCGGCCGCTGTCCTACGCCGACGCCGGGCCCTGGCGCGCGGCCCGCCTGCGCAGCGCCGCCTGGCTGCAGCCGTGGGACGCGACCGTCCCCCCGGGCAGCGACCCCCGCCCCACGTCGTACCGCGCGCTCGTCCGGCGCCTGCACCGCCAGGCCCGGGAGGGCACGACGTACCCCTTCGCCGTCGAGGTCGACGACACCTTCGCCGGGCAGGTGACGGTCAACAACGTGGTCCGCGGCTCGGCGCTGTTCGCCTCGATCGGCTACTGGATCGACCGCGACTTCGCCGGCCGGGGGATCATGCCGCGGGCCGTCGCGCTCGCGATCGACCACTGCTTCGGGCCGGTCGGCCTGCACCGGATCGAGGTCGCGATCCGGCCCGAGAACTCCAACTCGCTGCGCGTCGTGGAGAAGCTCGGCATCCGCGAGATCGGCTACGCCCCTCGCTACCTCCACATCGACGGCGCCTGGCGCGACCACCGCCTCTACGCGATCACCAGCGAGGAGTGCCCCGGCGGGCTGCTCGCCCGGCTGGACGCCGCGCCGCAGCGGTAACGCGACGTCCGCTGCTGTGTCGGCACGCGGCAGCGTTCCGACACCGGGGTGAACAGCGCGTTGCATGCGGCGTCGAAACCCAGCGGTCACTCCAGTCACAGGAGCAATTTGCGACACACCTCTTGACATCCGCCCCAGTCGTCGCCCGCCTCCCTAGTCTCGGACCCGTGGACCTGAGCGCACTCATCTTCGTCGCCCTGGCGGTGGCCTGGGCCGTCTACCTGATCCCGAAGGCGCTCAAGCACCACGACGACGTGCAGCGCAGCCGGTCGGTCGACCGCTTCTCCGACACCATGCGGGTGCTCGCGCGCCGGGACCCGGTCGACAGTCGCGGCGCCCGCCTCGTCGTCACCCCGGGCCGCCCGGCGAGCAACGCCGTGGTGGTCACCAAGCCGTCGGTCACCGTCCCCGCCGGCGCGCCGAGCGTACGCCGCGCGGCGGCCGCCCAGGCCGCCCGTCGGCGCCGCCGCGTGCTCGGCGGCGTGCTGGTGCTCAACGCCGTGGTGGTCGCCCTCGCCGCGACCTCGGTGGTCTCGCCCTGGTGGGTCCTCGCGCCCGTCGCCGTGCTCGTCGCGTGGCTCGTCGCCTGCCGGCTGATGGTCCGCCAGGAGCGCGGCCTCGGCCAGCTGCGACGTCCCGGAGCGTCTCCCGCGACGGCCGAGGAGGAGCAGGTCGACGAGGAGCCCGCCGAGGAGGCACCCGCCGGGGAGCCCGTCGCCGAGCCCGTTGTGCAGGCCCCCGTGGCCGACGACACCCAGGGCTTCGACGCGGTCCGTGTCGAGGACCAGCCGCGGGTCGAGCGGGCCGAGGTCGACCCCACCCTGTGGGAGCCGGTCCCCGTGACGCTGCCGACGTACGTCACCAAGCCGGCCGCCCCGCGCCGTACCGTCCGCACCATCGACCTCGACGCCACCGGCGTCTGGACCTCCGGTCGCACCGACGCCGACGCGGCGATCGCCCGCGAGGCCGACCAGGCGGCGCGCGCCGCGAAGGCCGCCGGAGCGGCCTCCGCCGAGGACGACCACCGCGCTGTCGGGTCCTGATTCGGCGCCCGCCGGAGCGGGTGCTAACGTCTTCCCTCGCGTCCCGGGTCCAGCCCAGGGATCGCACTGGGGCTGTGGCGCAGTTGGTAGCGCGTCTCGTTCGCAATGAGAAGGTCAGGGGTTCGAATCCCCTCAGCTCCACCAGACAGAGAACCGCCCCCCACCTGCGAAGCAGGCGGGGGGCGGTTCTGCATCTCGGCGGCGGGACCTGTCTGGCACCCGAGGTGGCACCGGGTCGACGGCGTTCCGCGGCCCGCTCGCCCCGGAGATCCTGCTGGGGTGGCGCCAGGTCGAGAGGCACCGCGAGCCGGGGGGCCTGACGACGTTCGCGGTCGGGGGCGGCGAGCTGCCCTGGCCGATGGTGACGAGGTGCGTGCGGAAGCAGTGCCTGCTCCCGCTGGGGCCGCGCTTCCCGCCCGGGGCGTCCGCGCGGTAGTCCTACCCCAGATGCGGGATGCGCCCCGGCGCGCCTCGTTCCTAGTCTGCCGTTAGGTGGTGTTCGAGGGCGTGCCTCGTGCGACGGCTCGGGGTTGGCTCGAGGCTCCGCCGATCACGGAGGCGCGTGCAGCTCGGCTCCCCGGAAGTAGCCCTTGCTCACCGGGGCGTCGAGCTCGCAGCGCGAGCAGCGCGGGGCCCATGGCGTCGCGCGTCCGGTGTGGCGCCCGGCCGGGGCCGCTAGCGTGCGGCCGTGACCTCGACCCCGCCGCCGCCCGGCTGGTACCCGGACGCCAGCGAGCCGGCGCTGCTGCGCTGGTGGGACGGCCGGGCCTGGACGCCGCACACGGCCCCCGTCCGGCCGCAGCCGGCGCACCCGGCCCAGCCGGCCGCCCACCACCCCGCCTACCCGTCGTACCCGCCCCACCTCCCGGCCCACCTCCCGACCCACGCGGTCCCGGGGACCAGTCGGACCGCCAAGGTCCTCATCGGCCTCGGCGCCGCGGTCTTCGCCCTGGCCTCGGTGGGGGTCGCGATCGCCCTCGTGGTCTGGGGCGACGACCTGGCCGCCTCCGGCGACCCCGCCTTCGCCGACCTGGGCGTCGAGGAGGCGTGCGGGACCACGGTCGAGGAGGCGGTGCGGATCAGCGAGGAGCAGGCCCCGCCGGTGCGCCTGCTCGACGTGCGCGACGTCGAGGTCGTCGTGGACGCGCGCGGGAGCGTCGAGGTGCCGACCGGCCCGGAGGAGGCGACGGTGCTCACCTGCCGGGGGACCGGCACCTGGTCCGACGGCGACCGCAGCACCCCGGTGATCGTGGGCGTGACGGTGGACTCCGAGGGCGACTACTTCGTCCACTACGAGGCCACCACCGGGGCCACCGGCTGACCCGCTGGGCCCCACCCGGCCCGCCCTGTCGGCCGATCTGCACAGGATCTGCACACGTCGTCCCCTGCTCCCGGCGCCCCGCGCTCCTACGCTCGCGGTCATGAGCAGCGCACGCCGTCGCGTCCTCGTCGTCGAGGACGACCCGGTGATCAACCAGGCCCTCGCCGACCGGCTGACCGCGGAGGGGTACGACGTGGTCCGGGCCGTCGACGGGCCCGGCGGCGTGGCGGCGTACGCCGAGCACGCGCCCGACCTGGTCGTGCTCGACCTGATGCTGCCCGGGTTCGACGGCCACGAGGTGTGCCGGCGGATCCAGGCCGACCGGCCGGTGCCGGTGCTGATGCTCACCGCGCGTGCGGAGGAGGCCGACGTCCTCGTGGGGCTGGCGGTCGGGGCCGACGACTACCTGACCAAGCCGTTCCGGATGCGCGAGCTGGTCGCCCGGGTGGCCGCCCTGCTGCGCCGCGTCGAGCGGGCCGGTGAGCTGGCGGGCCGTCGGGCCCTCGAGGTGGGGGACCTGCGGGTCGACGCACCGGCCCGGCGGGTGTGGCGCGGGCAGGAGGAGGTGCGGCTGACGCCGACCGAGTTCGACCTGCTCCTGTGCCTGGCGGCGACGCCCGGCGCGGTCGTCACCCGCGAGCGCCTCCTGGCGGAGGTGTGGGGCTGGGGCGGTGCGTCCGGGACGCGGACGGTCGACAGCCACGTCAAGGGGCTGCGGGCGAAGATCGGGGCGGACCGGGTCCGGACCGTGCACGGCGTCGGGTACGCCCTCGAGACCGCCCCGGATGGTGCGTCGTGACGCCGCAGCCGCTCGCGCCGGTCGGCTCGATCAAGGTCAAGCTCGGCCTGCTGGTCGCGGCCAGCGTGCTGGTCGCGGCGACGGTCGCCACGCTGGGCCGGGCCGCGGGCGTGCCGGCCTGGCTGGGCATCCCGGTCACCGTCGCCCTCGCGCTCGCGGTGACCCAGCTGCTCGCGGTCGGCATGACCTCGCCGCTGCGGCAGATGACGGCGGCCGCGCGGCGGATGGCGACCGGCGACCACGCCGTGCGGGTGGCGGAGACCTCGCGCGACGAGGTGGGCGAGCTGGCGCGGGCGTTCAACACGATGGCCCGCGAGCTCGCCAGCGTCGACCGGCAGCGCCGGGAGCTCGTGGCGAACGTCAGCCACGAGCTGCGGACGCCGCTGACCGGCCTGCGGGCGGTGCTGGAGAACCTCGTCGACGGCGTCGGTCCCGCCGATCCCGCGGCGCTCCAGGCGGCGCTGGACCAGGCCGAGCGCACCAGCGGCCTGGTCGAGGACCTCCTCGACCTCGCCCGGGTGGACGCCGGCCGCGCCCCGCTCACCCCCCAGCCGGTCCGGCTCGCAGGGCTGTTGGCCGACGCCGTCGCGGAGGCGAAGGTGCTCGGCCGCCCGGTGTCGTACGACGTGCGCGTCGAGCCGGCGGACCTGGTCGTCGCCGCCGACCCGGCGCGGTTGCGCCAGCTCGTGGCGAACCTGCTCGACAACGCCTCGCGTCACAGTCCCGCGGGGGCGAAGGTGCGGGTGAGCGGCGTGCAGGCGGGGGAGCGCTACCTGCTGGAGGTCGCCGACGAGGGACCGGGCGTGCCGACGACGGACCGCGAGCGGGTCTTCGAGCGGTTCGGCACCCTCGGTGGTGCCGGCGACGGCACCGGCGGCACGGGCCTCGGGCTCGCGATCGCCCGGTGGGTGAGCGACCTGCACGGCGGGACGATCGGGTTCGTCGACCCCGAGGCGGACAGGAGCGGCGCCCGGGTGCGGGTCGACCTGCCGCTGGCGCCGCGGGAGCGGGTGACCGTCACGGCTCCCTCCTCCCCGGCGCCGGGTGGCGAGCCCCCCGAGCAGCCGGCCGAGGAGCCGGCCGAGGAGCCGGCCGAGGAGCCGGCCGAGGGGCCGGACCCGGCTGACCGACCGGTGGCCCCGCCCGGCCTGCTCGACGAGCTCTTCGCGGGGTTCTGGCCGGCCCGCGCCGTGCCGCCGCGGGTCGGGCTGCTCGCCGGCGCGGTCGCCACCGGTGTGCTGGCGGCGGCGCTGCTGCCCGACCGCGGCTTGGGCCTCGGGACGTTCCTCGTGCTGCTCGCCGCCGGCGGGGTGCTGGTGGCCGCGAGCCCGCACCGCCGCGAGCCCTGGACGGCGGCCTGCGCCGCGCTGTCCCTCCTGCTGGCCGCGACCGCGCTGCTGCGCGACGCGGAGTGGCTCGTCGTGCTCTGCCTGCTCGCCGGGGTGGCCACGGCGCTGTGCGGGGCCACGCGGGCCCGCACCGCGGCCGGGATCGTGCTCTCGGGCCTGGCCTGGCCGCTGGCCGGCCTGCGCGGGCTGCCCTGGCTGGGCCGCACGGTCGGGACCCTCACCGGGCTCGGCCGGGGCGCCGCCGTGCTGCGCACCGTCGTGTGGTCGGTGCTCGGCCTGGTGGTGTTCGGCGCGCTGCTCGTCTCCGCCGACGCCCTGCTCGCGCGGTGGGCCGACGCGGTGGTGCCCGACCTGACCTCCGACCTGCTGGTGGCGCGGGTCTTCCTCACGGTGGCGGTCGGCGGCGTCGTGCTGGCCGCGGCGTACCTCGCCCTCGACCCCCCGCGTGTCGACCGCACCGAGCGCGGCCCGCGCCCGGTCGCGCGCCGGTTCGAGTGGCTGGCTCCGGTCCTGGTCGTCATCGGCGTCTTCGCGGTGTTCCTCGCCGCGCAGGCGACCGTCGTCCTCGCCGGGCACGACCACCTGCGGCGGACGACGGGGCTGACCTACGCGGAGTACGTCCACCAGGGGTTCGGCCAGCTGACCGTCGCCACCGCGCTCACCCTCCTGGTGGTGTGGGCCGCCGCCCGGAAGGCGCCCCGGGCGACCCCCGCCGACCGGGCGTGGCTGCGCGGGGCCCTCGGCCTGCTCTGCCTGGAGACCCTGGTCGTGGTCGCCTCCGCGCTGTACCGGATGCACCTCTACCAGGAGGCCTACGGCTTCACCCGCCTGCGCCTGCTCGTCGACGTCGTCGAGGGCTGGCTGGGGCTGCTCGTGCTCGCGGTGCTCCTCGCCTGCCTGGTCGGCCGGCGGACGACCTGGTTCCCGCGGTTCGCGCTCGTCAGCGGCGTCGTCGCGCTGCTCGGCCTGGCCGCGGTCAACCCCGACGCCTGGGTGGCCGAGCACAACCTCGAGCGGTACGCCGACACCGGCCGCCTCGACCCGGCCTACCTGCAGGGGCTCTCCGACGACGCGGTGCCCGCGCTGGTCGACCGCTCCGCGGACCTGCCCGACGACCTGCGCGCGGGCGTGCTGGCCGGCCGCGAGCGGACCGGGCAGGACGGCGACGTGTGGGAGTGGAACCTCGGGCGGTCGCGCGCGGACGACGCGCTGGCCGGCGCGACCCTCACCGAGCCGGCCGCGGGGTGCGCGTCCCGGACGACGGTGGACTAGCGGGCCGGCCCGGCTGAGGGCCGGCCCAGGACCGGCTCAGGACCGGCTCTTGCGGGTCTCCTTGCGGTTCGCCTTCTTGATCGCCTCGACCAGCTCGTCCTTCTTCATCGTCGAGCGGCCGGAGATGTCGAGCTTCTTCGCGAGGTCCATCAGGTGCTTCTTGCTGGCGTTGGCGTCGACGCCCTCGGCGGTCCCCCCGCCCTCGCGCGCGGAGCCGCCGGACTTGCTCGCCTGCTTGTCGGACGGGCCCTTCCCGTCCTTGGCCTCCCAGTGGTCGCCGACCTTCTCGAAGGAGTGCTTGAGCGCGGCGAACGCGGTGCGGTGCGCGCGCTCGCCCTCGCCGTACTCGTCGACAGCGCTGTCGTGGGCCTTGGACCAGGTGCGCTGGGCCTTCTTCGGCGAGCGCTGGATGGTCGAGGGCAGCTCTTCCTTGGCGGGCATCGTGGCCTCCTGGACGCATCGGACGGTGGTGTGCGGTCCTGGTACCCACCGGTAGGCACGCCGATCCCGCACGCGGGGTGACCGCGCGCTACAGTGGACGGGCCGGTCCGCGACGTACCTCCGCCGTCGTCGCAGGACCGGAGCCGCGGCCACCGACCGGTGGTCGCCAGATCCACACCGCGTGCGGACGTCTGCCTCGCCAGTCGTCGCCTCGCCCCCGCAGCAGCGGCCGGCAGCGCGTGCGGTGTCGGTGTCCCGCCGTGCTTGTGCACGGCACCGGGAGGAGAAGGCTTTGGCTCGAGGAGGCCAGCGCCGGACCGGCGCGCCCCGCAACGCCCCGCGCCGCCGCGCACGGGAGCTCGACAACGAGGGACTAATCCCGGTCCTCGCCCGCGCCGTGCGCGAGGTCGAGGCCAGTGCCCAGCGCGGCACGGTCAGCCCGTCGGCGCGCACGAAGTTCCAGGTCGTCGCCCTGCTCGCCCGCGAGGAGCGCTCGCGCGTCAAGGCCGACACCGAGCAGACCGAGGCCCAGAAGGCCGAGCAGCTCAAGCGGCTCGACGGCATCGGCACGATCCTGGCCAAGACCACCGCCCGCGACACCTCGCTGCTCTCGCTGCTGGCCGAGGACGCGCAGGTCTCCGACTCCGCCCACGAGCTGAAGCTGCGGATGCTCCGCGCCGCCGGGATGGAGCCGGACCCCGAGCCCGAGCCCGAGGCCGAGGAGGCGCTGGTCGGCACACCGGTCACCGAGCGCCGCGTCGTGCCGCAGTCGGTCATCGCCCGCCAGCTCGCCAACCCGTTCCTGGCCCCCGACTTCAGCGTCGCCGAGGCCCGTGCCAGCCACCCCCGCCGGCTGGCGACCTGGGAGCTGCTCGGCCCGCTCTTCCGCTCCTTCGAGTACGGCGGCGCCGGGGCCGTGTCCTGCATGCCGCTCCCGGACCCCGAGGAGGTCAAGGTCCCGGGTGACCGCGAGCTGATGCCGCACCAGGCGCAGCTGGTGGCCGCGGCCGCGAAGGGACACCGCACCTTCCTGCTCGCCGACGAGCCCGGCCTGGGCAAGACCGCGCAGGCCCTGCTGGCCGCGCAGGCCGCCGAGGCGTTCCCGCTGCTGGTCGTCGTGCCGAACGTCGTGAAGACCAACTGGGCCCGCGAGGCCGGTCTGTGGGTGCCCAACCGCCCCGTGACCGTCATCCACGGCGACGGCGCGAACGTCGACGGCTTCGCCGACATCGTGGTCGTCAACTACGAGGTGCTCGACCGCCACGTCGGCTGGCTCGGGGACTTCGGCTTCCGCGGGATGGTCGTCGACGAGGCGCACTTCATCAAGAACAAGACCTCCCAGCGCTCCCAGCACGTGCTGCAGCTCTCCGACCGGATCCGCCAGCGCATCGGCCGGCCGCTGATGATGGCGCTGACCGGCACGCCGCTGATCAACGACATCGAGGACTTCCGCGCGATCTGGCAGTTCCTCGGCTGGATCGACGACAAGCGCCCGCTGGGCCGGCTCATGGACGCCCTCGAGGACACCGGTCTGACCCCGGCCGACCCGCCGTTCTACCCCGCGGCGCGCCGCTGCGTCATCGACATGGGCATCGTGCGCCGCCGCAAGGTCGACGTCGCCGCCGACATCCCCGCCCGCCGGGTCGCCGACCTCCCGGTCGAGCTGGACGACGAGGCCGGCCGCTCCATCCGCGCCGCCGAGCGCGAGCTCGCGCGCCGCCTCGTGGAGCGGTACGACACCGCGCTGGCCACCCGCACGTCGGGCCAGACAGTCGAGGGCATCGACCACGAGCTGGTGCGCCGCGTCGCGACGTGGGAGCGCGAGGACACCACCGACAACACCTCGGGCGAGAACGTCTTCGGGATGATGCGCCGCATCGGCCAGGCCAAGGCCGGGCTCGCCGCCGACTACGCCGCCCAGCTCGCGCGCAACGTGGGCAAGGTGGTGTTCTTCGCCAAGCACGTCGACGTGATGGACGTCGCCGAGGACACCTTCGCCCGCCGCGGGATCCGGTACTCCTCCATCCGCGGCGACCAGACCTCCCAGGCCCGGCAGCGCAACATCGACGCGTTCGTCAACGACCCCGAGGTCGAGATCGTCGTCTGCTCGCTGACCGCGGCCGGCGTCGGGCTCAACCTGCAGGTCGCCTCCAACCTGGTGCTGGCCGAGCTGTCGTGGACCGACGCCGAGCAGACCCAGGCGATCGACCGCATCCACCGCATCGGGCAGGAGGAGCCGGTCACCGCCTGGCGGATCATCGCCGCGCAGACCCTCGACACCCGGATCGCCGAGCTCATCGACAGCAAGGCCGGCCTCGCCGCCCGCGCGCTCGACGGGTCCGACACCGAGCTGCCCAACAGCGCCGACATCCAGCTCGAGGCCCTGGTCGCGATGCTGACCGACGCGCTGGTCAAGCGCGGGGACGCCGCCTGATGCGGACCGGCCGGCGGCGTCGTACGACGGGCGCGGGCGCCGTGGCGGTGCTCGCGGCGCTGGCCCTGGCCGGCTGCTCCTCCGAGCCCGAGCCGCTGCCGGTCGGGCCGGACGGGTCGGGCGCCTACCGGTCGGCCGAGCGGATCACCGCGACGCTGCCGACGCCCGACGGCGACGGACCCGCGCTCGGCCGCGCCGAGATCGCGCCGTCCGGCGACGGCGTGCGGCTCGAGGTGCGGGTCAAGGAGGCCGACACCGGCACCTGGACCGTCGCGCTGCTGCCGGGCACGACCTGCGACGAGCAGGCGGAGGCCGGCCAGGACGAGCAGGGCGCCGGCCTGCCCGACCTCCCCGACCTCGAGGTGGGGGAGACCGGCTCGGGCCTGCTGGACGCCGAGCTGGACCTGACCATGGCGGACCTCGAGGACGGCGCAGCCCTGGTCGTCGACGGGCCCGGGGGCACCAGCTGCGGGAACCTCGCGGACTACTGATCCGCCGGTGCGCAGCGGTGCCGGCGGGTACCGGACCGGGCATGACCACCGAACCGCTGACCCCCGAGCCCCTGACCGACCCCGATCCCGACATCGTGCCGAGCACCGACCCGGCCACCTCGCCGATCCCCACGCCCGACACCCCGCCGACGGAGCCGTCCCCCGCGGGTGCCTGACCGCCCGCCGCCGCGGCGGGCTTGACCTGGGACGATGCGGGCGTGAACGCGCCCGTCGACCCCTCCCCGCCCCTCGCGCGGGTGCTGCTGGGGCTGCTGGTCCTGGCGGTGACCCTGGTGCTGCTCGGCGCCCCGGTGTGGGCGTTCATGCACGGCTCGGCCTCCGGGTGGACCGACGAGCGCACGGTCCTCGCCCGGGTCGCCGCCGGTGCCGAGTGCCGCACCGGGCCGCCGCCGGGGGACCCACGCACCTGCGACGCGACGTGGCGGGACGGCGACGCGGTCGTCGAGGGCGAGGTGAGCGACCGGTACGGCGGGCCGGAGCCGCGCGCCGGCGAGGACGTCGAGGCCCGCGTCGTGGGCGACGGCCTGGCCTTCACCGGCTACCAGGGAGCGCTGCTCGGCTGGGGCCTCGCCGCGCCGTACCTCGCGGTCGGCGGGCTGGCGCTCGGCGCGCTGGCGGTGGCCGGACTGGTGCGGATCGACCCGCGCTGGGCCGCCCCCGGTGGGAGCCGGCCGGGGCGGCCCCCGGCCGAGACGGTCAGAACAGCCCGCGCGACCCCAGGAACCGGTCGACGGAGATCCGCAGCGCCACCCGCTCGGCGTTCTCGCGCGGCTGGCGGTAGCGGCCGGCATACCGCTCGACGGCGCGCGCCACGTCGCCGGCGTCGGAGGTGACCACGGCCGTCCCCTCGAGCGTCGACCAGCGGGCCCCGTCGACCTGGCACACCGCGACCGGACCGGGGGCGGCGAGCAGGTTGCGCACCTTGCGGGAGGTGCGCGAGGAGATCACCCAGGCGCACTGCTGCTCCGGGTCCAGCGCGCAGCCGACCGGGACGACGTGCGGGCGGCCGTCGGGCCGCAGCGTGGTGAGCGTGCACAGGTGCCGCTCGGTCCACATCTGTGCGAGCGGGGCGGGCAGGGACGACCAACCGGGCCGGAAGGAGCTCACGGACGGTGACGCTACCCGCCGGCGGGCGGGCACCCGTCCGGCCGGACCCAGCGCTGGACCCAGCGCTCGATCCGGCGCTAGATCCAGCGCTGGAACCAGATCCGGTCGAGCCACTCCGAGTGCGTGAGCAGCCCGTTGGTGTAGACCGGCCAGAACCAGGCGAAGTTCAGCAGCACCAGCACGACGAAGGAGCCCGAGAGCACCACGCCGACCGTCCGGCGTGGGGTCGGGACGCGCGAGGGCCCGACCAACCTGCCCATGGCGAGCACGATCGCGATCACGACGAACGGCAGCGAGAGCGAGACGTAGAACAGGAAGATCGGCCGGTCGTCGTACTGCAGCCAGGGCAGCCAGGTCGACGCCGTCCCCACCACGGCCACGCCCGCCCGCCAGTCCCGGGCGCCGACCCAGGTGGCGACGGCGACGAGCAGGGCGAGCAGCCCGCCCCACCACAGGACCGGGGTGCCCAGCAGCAGCACCTGGCGCAGGCAGTCGCTGCCCTCCGGTGCGTCGCAGCCCCGGGTGCCCGGCTCGATCCCGGTGTCGGCCGCGACGCCGACCGGCCGGTTCATCAGCAGCCAGCCCGACGGCTTCGAGGCGTAGGTGTGCGAGCTGCAGCTGAGGAAGTGGGTGTGGAAGGTGAACAGGTCCTGGTGGTAGCTCCACAGCGACCTCAGCGACTGCACGGCCTCGGCCGGGCCGGAGGCGTCGGGCTCGGTGGCGGTCGGCCAGCGCCTCCCCTCCGCCGGCGCCCCGTCGACGAACGAGTCGCCCTCGCACTGGCCGGTGCCGGAGTAGCGGGTGTACTGGGTGGAGGACAGGCTCTGCTCGTACTCCGGGGCGTGCACCAGCCAGCCGGTCCACGACGCGACGTACACGACCATCGCGACGAGCACCATCCACGCGAACGCCGGGACGCCGTCGACGAGCGCCGAGCGCAGGGTCGCCCGCCGCACGCCCGCCGCCCGGCGGGCCCCCGCGCTCCAGGCCCAGACCAGGATGCCGAAGGCGGCCAGGGGGTACGCCGCGGTCCACTTGGTGCCGAGCGCCAGGCCGAAGCAGACCCCGGCCCCGAGCAGCCAGGGCCGCCACAGCAGCCCGCGGACCGGGCCCCAGCCGCTGGCGACCGGGTCGGGGGCGAGCGCGGCCAGCCGGGCGCGGTACCAGTCCCGGTCGGCGACCACGCACGCGACGGCGCAGAGGGTGAAGAAGGCCAGGAAGATGTCGAGGAGCGCGAGCCGGGAGAGCACGAAGTGCAGCCCGTCCAGGCTCAGCAGCAGCCCGGCGGTCAGCCCGAGCACCGTGGAGCCGGTCATCCGCCGGACGAGCCGCACCATCACCAGCACCATCAGCGCGCCGACGACGGCGGAGGCGACCCGCCAGCCGAACGGGTCCATGCCGAAGAGCCGCTCGCCGAGCCCGATCAGCCACTTGCCCACCTCGGGGTGGACGATCATCGAGGGCTCGGACTCCCACAGGCCCTCGGTGGTCCCGGCGAGGATCTGCTCGTTGGCGTCGTCGACGTAGTCGCGGACGTAGCCGTGGTTGGCCAGCGACCAGGCGTCCTTGGCGTAGTACGTCTCGTCGAACTCGAACTCGCGCGGCTCGCCGAGGTTCCACAGCCGCAGGGCCAGCGCGACCAGCGCGAGCGCGATCGCCGCGGTCCACGAGACCACCGGGTCCTCGACCCGCGCCCGGACCGTCCTCGCCGCCGCCACGGGGCAGGACTCTACGGGGGAGGACACGACCGTCGGGGCGCTGACGGGCGGCTGCCATGATCGGCCCATGACCGGCGTCCTCGTCCTCGCCGCCACCCCCATCGGGCGGGTGGCCGACGCGCCGCCCCGGCTGGCCGAGGAGCTCGCGGGCGCCGACGTCGTCGCCGCCGAGGACACCCGGCGGCTCAAGCGGCTCACCTCCGACCTCGGCGTCACCGTCGGCGGCCGGGTGGTGTCGTACTTCGAGGGCAACGAGTCCGCCCGCACGCCGGTCCTGCTCGAGGCGCTGCTGAACGGCGACCGGGTGCTGCTCGTGACCGACGCCGGCATGCCGAGCGTCTCCGACCCCGGCTACCGCCTCGTCGCCGCGGCCGTCGAGCACGACGTGCACGTGACCGCCGTGCCCGGGCCCTCCGCGGTGCTGACCGCGCTGGCGGTCTCCGGGCTGCCGGTCGACCGGTTCTGCTTCGAGGGCTTCCTGCCGCGCAAGGCCGGCGAGCGGGCGCGGCGGCTCGCCGGGCTCGCCGCGGAGGAGCGGACGATGGTGTTCTTCGAGGCCCCCCACCGCACGGGGCCGGCGCTGGCCGCGATGGCCGAGGCGTTCGGCGAGGACCGGCCCGCCGCGGTGTGCCGCGAGCTGACCAAGACCCACGAGGAGGTACGCCGCGGCCCGCTCGCCGACCTCGTCGCGTGGGCGGCCGAGGGCGTGCGGGGCGAGGTGACCGTCGTCGTGCAGGGCGCGTCGCCGGTCGCCGAGGTGGGCACCGACCCGGCGAGCCTGCGGGCGGCCGTCGCCGAGCGCGAGGCCGCCGGCACCAGCCGCAAGGAGGCCATCGTCGAGGTGGCCCGCCTGGCCGGGGTGCCGAAGCGGGAGGTCTACGACCTGGTCCACCGGGGAGAGGGATGAGCATGAGCGCACGACTGGAGCGGTTCCACCACGAGGGCCTGACCTTCGACGTCCACGACAGCGGCCCGGAGGACGGCGACCCCGTCGTCCTGCTGCACGGCTTCCCCGAGCGCGCGACGTCGTGGCGGCACGTCGAGCCGCTGCTGCACGCGGCCGGCCTGCGGACCTACGCGCTGGACCAGCGCGGCTACTCCCCGGGCGCCCGGCCCGAGGGACGCAGGCACTACCGCACCGAGCTGCTCGCCGGCGACGTCGAGGCGCTGGTGCGCACGATCGGCCGCCCGGTGCACCTGGTCGGCCACGACTGGGGGGCGATCGTCGCCTGGACCGTCGCCGGTCTTCACCCCGACCTCATCCGGACGCTGACCGCCGTCTCGGTCCCGCACCCCGCGGCGTTCCGTCGCTCGATGACCTCCTCGCCGCAGGCCCTGCGGTCCTGGTACATCGGGCTCTTCCAGGTGCCGCGCCTGCCCGAGCTGCTGCTGGGCCTCTCCGGCGGGCGCTTCCTGGAGCGGGCGATGATCGCGACCGGCATGTCGCGCGAGGACGTCTCGCGGGTCCAGGAGGAGGTCGTGGCGACCGGGGCGCTGCCGCACGCGCTCGGCTACTACCGGGCGCTCCCGCTCTCGGACCGCTCGGTCCTCGGCCGCACCGTCCGGGTCCCTACGACGCTGGTGTGGAGCAGCGGCGACACCGCGCTGGACCGCCGCGGCGCCGAGCTGACCGGCGAGCACGTCGACGCGCCGTACGAGCTGGTCGTGCTCGAGGGGGTCAGCCACTGGATCCCGACGCACGCGCCCGAGGCGCTGGCCGAGGCGGTCCTCGAGCGGGTGGCCGGCACGTGAGCGGGCGGCCCTCGGACCGCCCGCCCGTCCCCGACCCGCTCCCGGCGCCTGTCGTCGACAACCACTGCCACCTCGACATCACCCGGGGCGAGGCCCCGGACGGCCCGGGCGCGCAGGTCGACGTGGCCCCCGCGATCGCCGCCGCCGCGGCGGTCGGCGTGCCCCGGATCGTCCAGATCGGCTGCGACCTGCCCGGCGCCCGGTGGGCGGTCGAGGCGGCGGCGACGTACGACGCGCTCGTCGCCGGGGTCGCGCTGCACCCCAACGAGGCGCCGCGGCTGGTGGCGCAGGGCACCGACCTCGACACCGCGATGGCCGAGATCGAGGCGTTGGCCGGTGCTCACCCGAAGGTGCGGGCGGTGGGGGAGACCGGTCTCGACCACTTCCGGACCGGCGAGGAGGGGCGCGCGGTGCAGGTGGAGTCGTTCCGCCGGCACATCGACCTGGCCAAGCGGCTGGACAAGACCCTCGTCATCCACGACCGCGACGCCCACGAGGACGTGCTGCGCGTCCTCGACGAGGAGGGCGCGCCCGAGCGCTGGGTGATGCACTGCTTCTCCGGCGACGCCGCCTTCGCGCGCGCCTGCCTGGACCGCGGGGCCTACCTCTCCTTCGCGGGCACCGTGACGTTCAGGAACGCCCAGCCGCTGCGCGACGCGCTGGTCGTGACCCCGCGCGACCGGGTGCTCGTGGAGACCGACGCGCCGTACCTCACCCCGCACCCGCACCGCGGCCAGGTGAACGCCTCCTACCTCGTCCCGCTCACCGTCAGAGCGATGGCGGAGGTCCGCGGGGACGACCTCGAGGACCTCTGCGTGGCCATCGACGCCTCGACCGAGGAGGCCTTCGGAGGGCCCTGGTGACCCGGTCGGGCCGCCCCTGAGAGCCCTGATCAATGCACTGAGAGCCTGCCCACAACGGTGGACGAGGGTTTGCGATCGTCTCTCCGGCCTGTTGTGCTGGAGCACTGATGGCCGGGATCGGGACGATCACGCCAGTGCGCGAGGCGCGGACGACCATGGGTGGGGAAGCCCTCGGACGCAGTCGACTCGGGCCTGTCGCGAGCCGCTGGAAGGCGCTCGCGCGGGACGCACGGCAACCCGAGACCCGGGGAGTACGACGTTCGGAGAATCGTGCGCAGCAAGATCGCACACTGGGTGGCCCGGTCCAGCCGCAGCCGCCCCGTGATGGTGGCCCTGGCCGCCGTCGTCGCCCTGGCAGTCGCCGGGACCACCCTGGGCTACTCGGCCCTCAGCAAGTCCGTGACCCTCAGCCTCGACGGTGAGTCCTCGGACGTCAGCTCGATGGCAGCGACCGTCGGCGACGTCCTGGAGGACCAGGGCGTCGAGGTCGGCGAGCGCGACGAGGTCGCGCCCAGCCTCGACGAGGAGGTCAGCGACGGGATGGAGATCTCGGTCCGCTTCGCCCGGCCGGTCGAGCTGACCGTCGACGGCGACACCTCCACCCACTGGGTCACCGCCACCGAGGTGTCCGGTGCCCTCGGCCAGATCGGCCGCAGCTTCGACGGCGCCGACCTGTCGGCCAGCCGTGGCGGGTCGATCGACCGCGAGGGCCTGGCCCTCGAGGTGGTCACCCCCAAGACGCTCAAGGTCAAGCTGGGCGCGAAGGAGTGGAAGAAGCGCACCGTCACCGCGCTCACCGTCTCCGAGGCGCTCGACCAGCTCGGCGTGGACCTCGGCAAGCGCGACGAGACCAAGCCGGCGCTCGACGCCGAGGTCGCCGACGGCGACCGGATCGTCTTCACCGACGTGCGGGTCGAGACCAAGCGCGTGCGGGCGGAGTCGATCGACTTCACCACCACCCGGCGCGAGGACGGCACGATGACCGAGGGCGAGACCAGCACGGTCCGGGCCGGCCGCGCCGGCGTGCGCGACGTGACGTACCGCCTGACCTACCGCAACGGGAAGCTCGTCGGCCGCGTCGTCAAGCGCGCCGAGGTCACCCGCGCCCCGGTCGACGCGATCGTCAAGGTCGGCACCAAGGAGCCCGAGCCGGAGCCCGAGGCCGTCACCGCGCCGAACTACGCCTCCGGCGGCACCGTCTGGGACGCCCTGGCCAAGTGCGAGTCCGGCGGCAACTGGGCCATCAACACCGGCAACGGCTACTACGGCGGCCTGCAGTTCTCGCTGTCGACGTGGCAGGCGTACGGCGGTCCCGGCTACCCGCACCAGCAGAGCCGCGAGACGCAGATCGCGATCGCCGAGAAGGTCCGTGCTGCGACCGGTGGGTACGGCTCCTGGCCCCACTGCTCACAGTCCCTCGGGCTGCCTCAGTAACCTGAGGCCCATGTCTGACACCTCCGCCGGTCCGAGGCTCCTCGGGCCGGCGGAAGTGCGTTCGCTCGCCGCGGCGCTCGACCTCCGCCCGACCAAGCAGCGCGGCCAGAACTTCGTCATCGACGCCAACACCGTGCGCAGGATCGTCCGCGAGTCCGGCGTCACCGCCGAGGACGTCGTCATCGAGGTCGGGCCGGGCCTCGGCTCGCTCACCCTGGCCCTGCTCGAGGTCGCCGGCCGGGTCGTCGCGGTCGAGGTCGACGAGCGGCTCGCCGGCGCGCTGCCCGCCACCATCCGCGAGCACGCGCCCGCCCAGGCCGACCGGTTCGAGGTGGTCCTGGCCGACGCGATGCGCGTGACCGACGTGCCCGGGCCGCCGCCGACGGCGCTCGTCGCGAACCTGCCGTACAACGTCTCGGTGCCGGTCCTGCTGCACCTGCTCCAGCTGCTGCCCTCCCTCGAGCGCGGCCTGGTCATGGTGCAGGCGGAGGTCGCGGACCGGCTCGCGGCCGCCCCCGGCTCCAAGGTGTACGGCGTCCCGTCGGTCAAGGCCGCGTGGTACGCCGACGTCCGCCGCGCCGGCGCGATCGGCCGCAACGTCTTCTGGCCCGCCCCGAACGTCGACTCCGGGCTGGTCGCCTGGAGCCGGCGCGAGCCCCCGGCCACCACCGCCACCCGCGAGCAGGTCTTCGCGGTCGTCGACGCGGCGTTCGCGCAGCGCCGCAAGGCCCTGCGCGGCGTGCTGCGCGGGCTGGCCGGCTCCGCCGAGGCCGTCGACGCCGCGCTGACCCACGCCGGCGTGGACCCGCTGGCCCGCGGGGAGTCGCTGCGGGTGGAGGACTTCGCGCGGATCGCCCAGGGCCTGGCCGGGGCGGGGACGGCGGGATGAGCGCGGTGACCGTGCGCGCCCCCGCGAAGATCAACCTCCACCTGGGGGTCGGCGCGCCGCGCCCCGACGGGTTCCACCCGCTGACGACCGTCTACCACGCGGTCGGCCTCTGCGACGACGTCACCGCGACGCCGGCCGACGGGTGGGGCGTCTCGATGGCGGTGCCCGACTGGGTCAGCGCCGCGGACCTGCCCGCCGACGGCGCCAACATCGTCGACCGTGCCGCCACCCTGCTCGCCGCGCACCACGGCATCCCGCTCACCGGCCTGGTGTCGGTGACCAAGGCGATCCCGGTGGCCGGCGGCATGGCGGGCGGGTCGGCCGACGCCGCGGCCGCCCTGGTCGCCCTGGACCGGGTCTGGGACGTCCGGACCTCCGACGAGGACCTGCTCGCCATCGCCGCCCAGCTGGGCAGCGACGTGCCGTTCGCCCTCGTCGGCGGGACCGCCGTCGGCACCGGGCGGGGCGAGGTCGTCGAGCCGGTCGCCGACCACGGCACCTGGTGGTGGGTCGTCGTCCCCTCCGACGAGGGGCTCTCCACGCCGGCGGTCTACCGCCACTTCGACGAGATGTTCCCCGACGCGGCGCCCGAGCCGTGCGGCGCCGACGCGCTGCTCGCCGCCGTGGCGTCCTGCGACCCGCACCGGCTCGCCGACGTCCTCCACAACGACCTGCAGCTGCCCGCGATCGACCTGCGACCCGACCTCGGCGAGCTCATCGACCGCGGCCAGGGCGTGGGTGCCCTCCGTGGGCTCGTGTCGGGGTCCGGCCCGACGTGCGTGTTCCTCTGCGAGTCCGCCGACCACGCCCGGTCGGTGGCCGCCTCCCTCGAGCAGGACCACCCGCTGGTCCTGGTCGCCAACGGACCGGTGGCCGGCGCCCACCTGGTGGAGTACGCGTAACCCTCATGAGCAACCTCCTCAACCTCGAGCGCGTCTCGAAGTCCTACGGCGTGCGCCCGCTGCTCACCGACGTCTCCCTCGGCGTCGGGGCCGGCGACCGGATCGGCATCGTCGGCCGCAACGGCGACGGCAAGACCACGCTGCTCGAGGTGATGACCGGCATCGAGGAGCCCGACACCGGCCGGGTCTCGCGCCAGCGCGGCCTGCTGGTCGGCTACCTCCACCAGGGCGACGAGCTCGACGACACCCACACCGTCCGCGAGGCGGTGCTGGGCGGCCTCGACGACCACGAGTGGGCCGCCGACGGCCGGACCCGCGAGATCGTCGAGGTGCTGCTCGCCGGGGTGTCGCTGGACCGCGCGGTGGTCGGGCTCTCTGGCGGCGAGCGCCGCCGGTGCTCGCTGGCCGCGCTCCTGCTCGGCGACCACGACCTCGTCGTGCTCGACGAGCCCACCAACCACCTCGACGTCGAGGCGGTCGCCTGGCTCGCCCAGCACCTCGCCGGCCGCCCGTCCGCGCTCGTGGTCGTCACCCACGACCGGTGGTTCCTCGACGCGGTCTGCCAGTGGACCTGGGAGGTCCACGACGGCCAGGTCGACGCCTACGAGGGCGGGTACGCCGCCTTCGTGCTGGCCAAGGCCGAGCGCCAGCGGCAGATGGCGGCCTCGGAGATCCGCCGGCAGAACCTGGTCCGCAAGGAGCTGGCCTGGCTGCGGCGGGGCCCGCCGGCCCGGACCTCCAAGCCCAAGTTCCGCATCGACGCCGCCAACCAGCTGATCGAGGACGTGCCGCCCCCGCGGGACCGGCTCGAGCTGCAGCGCTTCGCCACCCAGCGGCTGGGCAAGGACGTCATCGACGTCGAGGACGTCGACCTCGTCCGCGGCGAGAGGACGCTGCTCTCGCACGCCACCTGGCGGATCGGGCCGGGCGACCGGATCGGCCTGGTCGGGGTCAACGGCGCCGGCAAGACCTCGGTGCTCGCGCTGCTCTCCGGCGAGCTCGCGCCGAGCGTCGGCCGGGTCAAGCAGGGCCGCACCGTCGCGCTGCAGCACCTGACCCAGCAGCTCGACGACCTCGACCCGAGCGGGCGCGTGCTGCCCACGGTGGAGTCCATCCGGCGGGTCACCAAGACCCTGGAGGGCCAGGAGCTGACGGCGACCTCGCTGCTGGAGCGGTTCGGCTTCACCGGCGACCGGCTGACCGCCCGCATCGGCGACCTCTCCGGCGGCGAGCGGCGCCGCTTCCAGCTGCTGCGCCTGCTGCTCACCGAGCCCAACGTCCTGCTGCTCGACGAGCCGACCAACGACCTGGACATCGAGACCCTCAACGTCCTCGAGGACTTCCTCGACGGCTGGCCCGGCACGCTCGTCGTGGTCAGCCACGACCGGTACTTCCTCGAGCGGGTCACCGACTCCGTCTTTGCGCTCCTCGGCGACGGCCAGGTCTCGATGCTGCCGCGCGGGGTCGACGAGTACCTCGAGCGCCGCGCCGCGTCCCTCCACCTGCAGGGCGTCGAGGTGCCGACCGGGCCGGACCCGGTGGCGTCCGGGGCTTCCGGGGCGGCCGGGGCTTCCGGCGCGTCCGGCGGGGTGGTCGCCGCGGAGCCGGCGAAGGCCAAGGTCGGCGGCGCCGAGGAGCGCGCCGCCCGCAAGACGATCAACCGGATCGACAAGCGGCTGGCGCGGATCGCCGAGCTCGAGGCCGGGCTCAACGCCCGGGTGCTCGAGCACGCCCAGGACTACACCGAGCTCGCGCGGCTCAGCGCGGAGCTGCAGGAGCTGGCCGACGAGAAGGAGCAGCTCGAGCTGGAGTGGCTCGAGGCGGCCGAGGCGCTGGAGTAGCCCGGCTGGGGCCCCACCTGCGAGATGTCCGGTGACCACCTGGTCGACCTCGAGCCGTACCGGCCGCGCACCGCCCGCCGCCGACTGGCGGCCTGACCGAGCATTCCGCCGCGGTTCGTCCACCGCGCCGATGCGACATGCAACGCGCCGTTCGACGTACTGGCGCGCCGTTGGCATGTCTACCGCGCCGGTCCAACGGCGCGGTAGATGCACGAACAGCGCGTTACAAGCCGGCAGCGTCCGCTGGTCACTGCACAAACGCAGTACCGCGTGTGGAGCGACCGTACGGTCGCTGGAGACCCCGGCAGGGTCAGGCGAAGGGCGCGAGCAGCCGGCGCAGCAGGTCCGCGAGCTGCTGGCGGTCGGCCGGGGGCAGGTCGGCGAGCAGGCCGTGCTCGGCGCGCAGCAGGGCGGTGAACCCGCCGTCGACGGCGTTCTTGCCCTCGGCGGTGAGGCGCACGATGACGCCGCGCCGGTCGTCGGGGTCGGGGTAGCGCTCCACGAACCCGCGGGCGGCCAGCCGGTCGACCCGGTTCGTCATGGTCCCGCTGGTCACGAGCGTCTCGCGCAGGAGCCGGCCGGGGGAGAGCTCGTACGGCGCGCCGGCCCGGCGCAGCGCCGCGAGGACGTCGAACTCCCAGGACTCGATGCCGTGCTCGGTGAACGCCTGCCGGCGCGCGAGGTCGAGGTGGCGGGCGAGCCGGGAGATCCGGCTGAAGACCGCGACGCCGTCGAAGTCGAGGTCGGGGCGCTCGCGCGCCCACGCCTCGACCAGCTCGTCGACCTCGTCCCGCATGTCCGCACTCTAACGGAGGTCGAGAATCTTGACATCAAGATATGTGCGGCGCAGCATGGCGGGATGGCACACACCTGGGACCCCGACCGGTACCTCACCTTCGCCGACGAGCGGGGGCGGCCGTTCGTCGACCTCCTCGCCCGCGTCGGCGCCGCCGGCCCGCGGACCGTCGCCGACCTCGGCTGCGGTCCGGGCAACCTCACCGGCCTGCTGCGCGAGCGGTGGCCGGACGCCGAGGTGACCGGCGTCGACTCCAGCCCGGAGATGGTGCGCCGGGCGCGGGAGCGCGAGGACGGCGTGCGGTACGACGTCGCCGACCTGCGCGACTGGTCGCCGGCCAGCCCGGTCGACGTGCTGGTCTCGAACGCCACGCTGCAGTGGCTCCCCGAGCACCTCGACCTGCTGCCGCGGCTGCTCGACCACGTCGCGGCGGACGGCTGGCTCGCGTTCCAGGTGCCGGGCAACTTCGAGGAGCCCAGCCACACGATCCGCCGCGACCTCGCCGCCCGGGCGCCGTACGCCGAGCACCTGCGCGACGTCGCCGTGCCCGCCAGCCACGACCCCGCGACGTACCTCGACGTGCTCAGCGGGCTCGGCTGCGAGGTCGACGCCTGGGAGACGACGTACCTGCACGTGCTCACCGGGCCCGACCCCGTGTTCACCTGGGTGTCCGGCACGGGCGCCCGACCGACGCTGCAGGCGCTGCCCGAGGACCTGAGGCCGGCCTTCGAGGAGGAGTTCCGGGCCCGGTTGCGGACGGCGTACCCCGAGCGGGCCGCGGGCGTGGTGCTGCCGTTCCGGCGCGTCTTCGTCGTCGCCCGGAAGCCCCGCGCCTGAGGCGCACCGCACGGCGTAACCCGGCGCGACATGGGGCGTTGTCAGGGCGACCGGCACGGCCCCCGAACGCGCCGGTGCGGGGACTCGGCCCCGGACGACCTGCCTCCCTGTCGAAGGACACCCCCGTGACCGACCTCGCCGACCGTCCGGACACCACCCAGCAAGCGCCGACCGAGATGCGCGAGCCCGCCCCCGCCGTCCCTGCAGTGCCTGCCGTCCCGGTCCAGGAGGTCGACATGTCGGCCGTGGTCAACCGGGTGAAGCGGGCCCAGGGCCAGCTCGGCGGCGTGCTGCGGATGATCGAGGATGGCCGGGACCTCGAGGCTGTGGTCCACCAGCTCAAGGCCGTCTCCCGCGCCCTCGACCGGGCCGGGTTCGCGCTCATCGCCGCAGAGCTGCGCCAGAGCGTCGTCGACGGTGCCGTCGTCGGCGAGCCCGAGCTGGCCAAGCTGGAGAAGTTCTTCCTCTCCCTCGCCTGAGCCCCGCCCGCCCGTGGTTACCGTCGGGTAACGTGTGCCGCATGAGCCGGGTCCTGAGCATGTGGCAGACGACGACGAGCCTGCCGGTGGTGGGGCCGCGGGTGGGCGCGCGGGCGTTCTCGCTGCTGTTCTCCCAGCAGGCGCCGTACTTCGCGACGATCCGGCCGCGGTTCACCGAGATCGGGCCGCACCGCGCCGAGCTGGTGATCCCCAAGCGGCGCAGGGTGCACAACCACCTCGGCACCGTCCACGCGATCGCGCTGTGCAACGGGCTCGAGGCGGCGATGGGCGCGATGGCCGAGGCGACCGTGCCTGCCGACAAGCGGTGGATCCCTAAGGGGATGGAGGTCAGCTACACCGCCAAGGCCACCAGCGACATCACCTGCACCGCGGAGACCGACCCCGAGCAGTGGACCGGCCTGCCCGACGAGGGCGCCGACCTCCCCGTCCGCGTCCGCGGCGTGCGCGACGACGGCACCGTCGTGGTCGAGGGCGTCATCCGGCTCTGGGTGACCCCGAAGAAGCGCTGACCCGGACGATTCCACGGCGCCCGCCGGGCCGCCGTACCCTGGATCGGTCATGAGCAGCGCACGCACGTACGAGGTCCGCACCTACGGGTGCCAGATGAACGTCCACGACTCCGAGCGGCTCACCGGGCTGCTCGAGGGGGCCGGGTACGCCGCCGCGCCCGCGGGCGAGCAGGCCGACGTCGTCGTCTTCAACACCTGCGCGGTCCGTGAGAACGCCGACAACAAGCTCTACGGCAACCTCGGCCACCTGGCGCCGGTCAAGGCCGCCCGGCCGGGCATGCAGATCGCCGTGGGCGGCTGCCTGGCCCAGAAGGACCGCACGACCATCACCGAGCGCGCCCCCTGGGTCGACGTCGTCTTCGGCACCCACAACATCGGCTCGCTGCCAGTGCTGCTGGAGCGGGCGCGGGTCCAGGAGGAGGCGCAGGTCGAGATCCTCGAGAGCCTCGACGTCTTCCCGAGCACGCTGCCGACCAAGCGCGAGTCGGCGTACGCCGCGTGGGTCTCGGTCTCGGTGGGGTGCAACAACACCTGCACGTTCTGCATCGTCCCGGCGCTGCGCGGCAAGGAGAAGGACCGTCGCCCCGGCGACATCCTCGCCGAGGTCCGCGCGCTGGTCGCCGAGGGCGTCACCGAGGTGACGCTGCTGGGCCAGAACGTCAACGCCTACGGCGTGGAGTTCGGCGACCGGCAGGCGTTCTCCAAGCTGCTGCGCGCCTGCGGCGACATCGAGGGCCTCGAGCGGGTGCGCTTCACCAGCCCGCACCCGGCGGAGTTCACCGACGACGTCATCGAGGCGATGGCCGAGACGCCGAACGTCATGCCGAGCCTGCACATGCCCCTGCAGTCCGGCTCGGACCGGGTGCTGCGCGCCATGCGCCGCTCCTACCGGTCCACGAAGTTCCTCGGCATCATCGACCGGGTCCGCGCCGCGATCCCGCACGCCGCGATCACCACCGACATCATCGTGGGCTTCCCCGGCGAGACCGAGGAGGACTTCCTCGAGACGATGCGGGTGGTGCGCGAGTCGCGGTTCGCCAGCGCGTTCACGTTCCAGTACTCCAAGCGCCCCGGCACCCCGGCCGCCGTCCTCGAGGACCAGGTCCCGCCCGAGGTGGTCAAGGACCGCTACGGCCGCCTGGTCGACCTGGTCAACGAGATCGCCTGGGAGGAGAACAAGGCGATCGTCGGCCGCACCGTCGAGCTGATGGTCGCCGAGGGCGAGGGACGCAAGGACGCCGCCACGCTGCGGCTCTCCGGACGTGCGCCGGACAACCGGCTGGTCCACTTCGCCGCCCCGGGTCCCGAGCACGGCGCGCCCGTCCGTCCCGGCGACATGGTGACCGCCGAGGTCACCTACGCCGCGCCGCACCACCTGGTCGCCGACCGCGTGCTCGCGGTCCGGCGTACCCGCTCCGGTGACGCCTGGGAGGCCCGGACCGCGGCACCGGCGGCGCCCACCGGGGTCTCGCTGGGCATGCCGGCGGTCGGCGTGCCCGCGCCGCTGCCCGCAGCGCCGGCCTGCGGCTGACCGCGCCCGTCCGGGACGCGGGGCTCAGATGTCGGGCTTGGCCTGGAACGGGTGCTCCGCGGACCGCGGGTCCTTGCTCGGGTAGCCCGCCTTCGGCAGCACGGTGTCGGGGTTGTCCTCCGGCCCGCCGGCGGACTGCTCGGGAGGCGCGTCGGCGCCCGCCTCGGTGACCGAGCTGTCGCGGACGCCGTCGGTGCTCCGCTGCCCGGGGCCGGCGTGGCCGACCCGCTCGGAGCTGACGCCCATCCCGCCCGCGGCCGCGTCGGGGCCGGTGGCACCCGGCTGCGACGCGCGCAGCGGCTCGGCCAGGTCCGGGTCGACCGGGGGCTCGCCCGGCAGGTCGCCGGACCGCTCGCTCACTCCGCCTTCCCCTGCTCGGCGGCGCCCTCGTCCTGGGCGCCGGCCTCGTCGGGGCTGGCCTCGGTCGCCTCGGTCGAGGTGTCCTCGGACCCCGACATCTGCTCCTGGAGCGAGTCGGGGGTGCTGTCGTCGATGGCCGGGTTCTCGTCGGGCGTGAGGTCCGGGATGGTGCGCTCGTCGGCCTCGGCGACCGGGTCGTCGATCGCGTCGGCGCCGCCCGGGTTCGGCTCGCCGGGCTCGATCTGCGGCTCGGGCATCGCCGCGAGCTCTCCCGTCCCGGTGTCGGTGCGGGTCTCCTCGGACATCAGTCCTCCTGGCTCGGGTTGCTCGGGTGGCTCGGCTCGTCGAAGCCGAAGGTCGAGTACGCCGTGCTGGTACCCGACCGGATGCTCGCCAACACGGCCGCCTCGTGGGGCACGACCGGGTCGGGCAGGGCGTCGAGCGGCCACCAGCGGAGGTCGGCGGCCTTGTCCGGCTCGACGATCCGCGGCTCCCCGGTCCACCGGCGGGCGGTCAGGAAGAAGTCGATCCGCTCGTCGATCGGCTCGCCGCCGCCGGTGCGCTGCATGGCGGTGACGAGCTCCAGGTCGAGCCCGTGGATGCCGAGCTCCTCCTCGGCCTCGCGCCGCGCCGCGTCGTACGCCGTCTCGCCGCGCTCGACGTGACCGGCGGCCGCGGCGGCCCAGTGGTCGTCCATGTAGCCGGTGCCGCGGCGCAGCTGCAGCAGCACCTCGGTCCGCCCGGCGTCGTCGGTGCGCAGCAGGAAGACGTACGCCGCGGGGACGACGACGAAGCGTCCGTGCGTCGCCCCCGCGCCGGCGTCACTCAGGGCGGTCACCGTGGCGGTGGTCGGCCTCGGAGCCGGCGACCGGCTCCTCGAGGTGGGACTCGTCGACCTCCCCGCGCGGCTCGCGCGACGCGCCGGTCGGTGCGGCCGGCTCGTCCTCGCGCAGCGGGGTGCCCGGAGGGGCGGGGGTCTCGGGGTCGCCGGTGCCGTGGTCGCTCATGCCAGCTCCTCCTCGTCGGGGGTCTCGTCGTTCGGGGTCACCTCGGGCTCGCCGGTCGCCGCCTCGTAGACGGTGCCGGTGTCGGGGGACTCCGGCTCGGCGGGTGTGTACTCGTCGGCCTCGTTGACGGCCTGCTCGGGGCTGGTCTCGCTCATGCGTCGGTCTCCTTCACTGGCTCGGCTCGGGGAACGACGTCTCGGCGTTCTCCTCGCGGACGGCCTCCTCGGCGACGGACGGGTCCTGCCCGTCGGGGAGCTCGCTCCCGTGCTCGCCGGGCGGGTCCTGGTCGGTGTCGAGCACGGGCTCGTTGCGCTCCTCGGGTATCGGCGCGGTCATGGTGCCCTCCAGTCGCTCGGCTGCGGTTCCTTGTCACACTAGCCACATGCGGTCGACCTCAATCCCGGCCGCCGTCCCGGTCGTGGCGGTCGTCGGCGCCACCGCGAGCGGCAAGACCGCGCTGTCGCTGGACCTCGCCGAGCGGCTAGGCGGCGAGGTCGTCAACACCGACGCCATGCAGCTCTACCGCGGCATGGACGTCGGCACCGCGAAGCTCCCGCCGGCCGAGCGCCGGGGCATCCCGCACCACCTCCTGGACCGGCTGTCGGTGCGGGAGCCGGCGTCGGTCGCGGAGTTCCAGGGCTGGGCGCGGGCGACGATCGCCGAGCTCCGCGCCGTCGGCCGCACGCCGGTGCTGGTGGGCGGGTCGGCGCTGTACACCCGCGCGGTGGTCGACCGCTTCGACTTCCCCGGCACCGACGAGGCGGTCCGCGCGCGGCTCGAGGCGGAGCTCGCCGAGGTCGGCCCGGCCGCGCTGCACGCGCGGCTCGCCGAGGTCGACCCCGAGGCGGCCGCACGGATCCTGGTCGAGAACGGCCGACGCACCGTCCGGGCGCTCGAGGTCGTCGAGATCACCGGCCGGCCGTTCAGCGCCTCCCTGCCGCGGCTCGAGTACGTCGACCCTCACACTGTCCAGGTCGGCGTCGACATCGACCGACCGACCCTCGACGCCCGGATCGAGCAGCGCGTCGACGCGATGTTCGCGGCCGGCCTCGTCGACGAGGTCGCCCGGCTGCTCGAGGAGGGGCTGGCCGAGGGCCGCACCGCCGGCCGCGCGATCGGGTACGTCGAGGTGGTGGCCCACCTCGCCGGTGGGCTGTCGCTCGACGAGGCCCGCGAGCGGACCGTCGTCGCCACCCGGCGCTTCGCCCGCCGGCAGGACGCGTGGTTCCGCAAGGACCCCCGCGTCGTCTGGGTCCGCCACGACGACCCCGACCGGGTGGAGCAGGCATTGGCGGCGGTGGAGAGGGTGGTCGCATGAGACGCAGCCGCCCGACCCCGACCGTCGACGAGCTCCTCGCCCGCCGCACCGACGACGGCACCGGCGTCGTCGTCGCCGTCCGCACGCCCGAGGGCACGGCGTACCACGCCCGCGGCGAGCTGCCCGACGGCGCCGCCTCGATCCTCGAGATCGGCTCGGTCACCAAGACCATGACCGCCCTGCTGCTCGCCGAGCTGGCCCGCGACGGGCTCGTCGGCCTCGACGACCCGGTCGCCGACCACCTGCCCGTGGCCCCGCCGGTCGTGGGCCGGCCGATCACGCTGCTCGACCTCGCCACCCACCACTCGGGGCTGCCGCGGCTGCCGCACGGGTCGCTGTGGCCGGCGATCACGAGCGAGCGGCACGACCCCTACGCGCGCTACGACGAGGCGACGCTGTCCGCCGCGGTGCTCGCCACCCGGCCGAAGGTCGAGCCCGGCCGCCGGTTCGGCTACTCCAACCTCGGCGGCGGGCTCCTCGGCTGGGCGCTCGCCCGGGCGGCCGGCACCGACTACGCCACGCTCCTGGCCGACCGGGTGACCGGGCCGCTCGGCCTGGCGGACACCGGCGTCGAGCTGCCCGCGGAGCAGGCCCACCGGCTCGCGCCCGGCCACGGGTGGCGCGGGCGGCCCGCCGGCCGCTGGGACCTCGCGCTGCTCGCCGGAGCCGGAGGCGTCGTGTCGACCGCCGCGGACCTGCAGCGCTACGTCGCCGCCTTCGACACGGCGTACGACGGCCCGCTGGCCGCGGCCGCCGCCGACGCGTGCACCCCGCGGCACCCGGCGGGCCGGGTCGGCCCCGCGAAGGTCGCCCTCGGCTGGCTGGTCGGCCCCGCCGGGATGCTGTTCCACGACGGCGGCACCGGCGGGTACCGCTCGTTCGCCGGCTCCAGGCCCGACCTCGGGGTGTCGGTCGTCGTGCTGTCGGCGCGTGCCCGCGGGCTCACCGGGTTCGGGATCCTGCTGCTGCGGGCCGCGGTGGCGGCAGCGGGCGGGGCGGCGGCCCGGCCGGAGCTGTGAGGCGACGTTCCCGCACCAGCGCAAGAACGGTCGGGCGCGGGACGGGGCGGCGCGGCCAGACTGGTCGGCATGGACCGACGGGTGCCGGGGCGTGACCGGCTGCGCGAGCTGCTGGACGCCGTGCTGGACGAGGACAACCGGACGCTGGCCGACATGGCCGGCGGCGCGTACGCCTCGCCGTACCACTTCTCCCGGCAGCTGAGCCGCGACGCCGGCGAGCCGCCGGTCGCCATGCGGAGACGGGTCGAGCTGGAGCGGGCGGCCTGGCAGCTGCGGCGCGGGGCCAGCGTGACGGACGCGGCGTTCGCCGCCGGATACGAGAGCGTCGAGGGGTTCAGCCGCGCCTTCACCCGGGCGTACGGCGAGCTGCCGTCGGCCGTGGCCGCGGGCGGGCCGCGCGACCACTGGCTGCCGGCGCCGAACGGCATCCACTTCCACCCGCCGACCTCGCTGTGGGTCGATGCCGGCGGGTCCCCGGGCGGCCGGGCCGGCGACGCCGTCACCGGGCACCTCGTCGAGCACGACCTGGACGACACCCGGTCCCTGCTCGAGGTCGCCAAGGGGCTGACCGCCGAGCAGCTGCACCGCGAGGTGCTCCCCGGCGCCCGGGTCCTGGAGTGGGACGGCGAGGAGGCCTCGCTCGCGGCGGTGCTGGAGAGCCAGGTGTTCGGCAAGGAGGTGTGGCTGGCCTCGATCGAGGGGCTGGACACCCCGGTCCGCGGCGACGGCGACGTCACCCGCCTGCTCGAGCGGCACGACGCGGTCGCGCCGCGCTGGCTGGCCCTCGTGCGCGACGTCGACCGGCGCGGGGCCTGGGACGACCGGCTGGTCGACGCGCTCTGCGAGCCGCCGGAGAGCTTCGTGCTGGGCGAGGTCGTCGCCCACGTCCTGACGTACGCCGCACACCGGCGCCAGCTCGCGCGGCTGGTGCTGCGGGTGCTCGGCGTCGAGGTCGCCGACGGCGACCCGATCACCTGGAACCGCACCCGGAGGAGCACCCGATGACGAGGACCGTCTACTACACCGCCACCACGCTCGACGGCTTCCTGGCCGACGAGCACGACTCGCTGGACTGGCTGCTGAGCCAGCCGCTCGACGAGGGCGGCATGCTCGACCACGACGAGTTCATCGGCGGGATCGGCGCCCTGCTCATGGGGGCGACGACGTACCAGTGGGTGCTCGACCACGGTGCGCGCACCGGCGACCCGTGGGCCTACGAGCAGCCGACCTGGGTGATGACGCACCGCGACCTGCCGCCGGCGGCGGAGAATGTCACGATCGCCTCGGGCGACGTCCGCGCGGTCCACGCCGCGATGGTGGAGGCGGCCGCCGGGCGGGACGTGTGGGTGGTCGGTGGGGGAGACCTGGCCGGGCAGCTCGCCGACGCGGGGCTGCTGGACGAGGTGCTCGTCTCGATCGCCCCGGTGGTGCTCGGCGCCGGGCGGCCGCTCCTCCCGCGGCGCCTGGACCTGCGGCTCACCTCCCACGGCCGCAACGGCGCGTTCCTGTGCGCGACGTACGACGTGGTGGGGCCGCTCGCGGCCAGTGCGGGGGCAGACGCCTGAGACCTGCCCGCAGCGGGCACCTCGACAACTGTCGGCGGTCGGGTCCACAGTGAACGGACCGCCTCGTCGCGGAGCTCTCGGGAGGAAACCATGCGCCGTCTCGCCGTCGTCCCCGTCCTGGCCCTGCTCTCGCCCGCGCTCGTCGCCCTGCCGGCGACGCCCGCGGCCGCGGAGCCGGTGCCGCCCAAGGTGCCGACGGCGGTCGGCACGGGCGGTGCCGTGAGCTCGGTGGACCCCGAGGCGACGAGGGTGGGCCTGGCGGTGCTGCGCGCCGGCGGCAACGCCGTCGACGCCGCCGTCGCGACCGCCGCGGCGCTCGGCGTCACCGAGCCCTACAGCGCCGGCATCGGCGGAGGCGGCTACTTCGTCCACTACGACGCCTCGACCGGCCGGGTGGCCACGATCGACGGGCGGGAGACGGCGCCGCGCGGCATCCCGGACGACGCCTTCGTCGACCCCGCGACCGGCGAGACCTACCCCTTCACCCCCGAGCTCGTCACCAGCGGGGTCAGCGTGGGCACCCCCGGCACGCTCGCCACGTGGAAGCGGGCGCTCGACCGCTGGGGCAGCCGCTCGCTGCGGCAGGTGCTCGGGCGGCCCGCGGCGCTGGCGCGGCGCGGGTTCGTGGTCGACCAGACCTTCCGCCAGCAGACCGAGGACAACCGCGAGCGGTTCCGGGCGTTCACCTCGACCAAGCAGCTCTTCCTGCGCGGCGGCCGGCTCCCGGTGGTCGGCACCCGGTTCCGCAACCCCGACCTCGCCCGCACCTACGACCGGATCGCCGCCGACGGGCTCGCGCCGTTCTACCGCGGCACGATCGGCGAGGAGGTCGTGCGGGCGGTCCGCAGGCCCCCGGTCACCGCGAGCACGGACCTGCCGGTGCCCGAGGGCTTCCTGACCCGGCGCGACCTGCGCGACTACGAGGTCCGCAACCAGCAGGCCACGCGCACGGGCTACCGCGGCCTCGACGTCTACGGCATGCGGCCGTCCTCCAGCGGCGGCTCGACGGTCGGCGAGGCGCTGGAGATCCTCGAGCGCTACGACCTCGCCGCGATGGACGACGTGCAGGCGCTGCACCTCTACCTCGAGGCGAGCGCCCGGGCCTTCGCCGACCGGGCCGCCTACGTCGGGGACCCGCGGTACGTCGACGTGCCGCTGCGCGACCTGCTCTCGCCGACCTTCGCCGCCGAGCGCGCCTGCACCGTCGACGAGGACCGCGCGTCGACCAAGCCGGTCGAGCCGGGGGACGTGGACGACTACGACGGCGAGTGCGCGACGGGCGGGGGTGTCGAGCCCGTCGACGTCCCCGACACCGAGAACGTCGAGACCACCCACCTGACCGTCGTCGACCGCTGGGGCGACGTCGTGTCGTACACCCTGACCATCGAGCAGACCGGCGGCTCCGGCATCGTCGTGCCGGGCCGCGGGTTCCTGCTCAACAACGAGCTGACCGACTTCACCGCGGAGTACGACCCGGCCGACCCCAACCGGATCCAGCCGGGCAAGCGGCCGCGCAGCTCGATGTCGCCGACGATCGTGCTGCGCGACGGGAAGCCGGTGCTGGCGGTCGGGTCGCCGGGCGGTTCCACGATCATCACCACCGTGCTGCAGCTGCTCGTCGAGCGCTTCGACCGCGGGCGCAGCATCGCCGAGGCGATGGCCGCGCCGCGGGCCTCCCAGCGCAACACCGCCACGGTCACCGCCGAGCCGGCGTTCATCGAGGCCTACGGGCCTCTGCTCGAGGCCTACGGGCACGAGCTGACCCCGGCCGGTGACGCCCTGACCAGCGCCGCCGAGATCGGCGCGGCGGCCGCGATCGAGATCGGACCGGGCGGGCTGCTCACCGCGGTGGCCGAGCCCACCCGGCGCGGCGGCGGCTCGGCCGGGGTGGTCCGGCGCCGGGACTGAACCGGGACCGGACCGGGACCGGGCCGGGACCGGGCCGGCCCCGGTCCGGTGGAACCCGGGTGAGCCGCACGGCGTCGGGCACTACCGTGGAGGCGTGCCCGGACCCGCGACCACCGAGATCACCACCGAGATCACCACCGTCGAGGAGCTCGTGGCCCTGCTGGGTGAGCCGAACCAGCGGGCCCGGGACAAGTCCCGGCCGGCGCTGCTCCCGGTGGACCGCGACTGGCTCGCGGCCTCGCCGTTCTGCGTGATGGCCACCAGCGACGCCGACGGCCGCTGCGACGCCTCGCCCAAGGGCGACCCGGCCGGGCAGCTGGTCCACGTCCTCGACGACACGACGATCGCGCTGGCCGAGCGGCCCGGCAACCGGCGGGCCGACGGCTACCGCAACATCCTGGCCAACCCCCACGTCGGGCTGAACTTCCTCATACCAGGCCGCGGCGACACGCTGCGGGTCAACGGTCGAGCGCGCCTGGTGAGCGACGCGCCGTGGTTCGACCAGCTCGTCGTCAAGGGGCACCGGCCGCTGCTGGCGGTCGTGGTCGACGTCGAGGACCTCTTCTTCCACTGCGCGAAGGCGTTCCTGCGCAGCCAGCTCTGGCAGCCGGAGACGTGGGACCCGGAGGGGAGGGTGCCGCGGCGCGCCCTCATCGCCAAGGAGGTCGAGGCGCACGGGATGGACGTCGCGCAGCTCGACGACTACTACAAGCCGGAGAACTACGGGAAGAGCCTCTATGAGTGAGCGGGAGCGCCCCGCCGAGGGCTCGCCGTACCCGTTCCTCAAGGGGCACGGCACCCAGAACGACTTCGTCCTGCTGCCCGACCACGACGGCACCCTCCACGGCGACCTCGACCCGGCGCGGGTCGCGCGGCTCTGCGACCGGCGCGCCGGCATCGGCGGCGACGGCGTCCTGCGGGTGGTCCGGACGGCGGCGTACGCCGCGGCGCGCGAGCACGTGGACCCCGCCGAGGCCGAGTGGTTCATGGACTACCGCAACAGCGACGGGTCGCTCTCGGAGATGTGCGGCAACGGCGTGCGGGTCTTCGCCCGGCACCTGCTCGAGGAGGGGCTCGTCGAGCCCGGCCGGCCGATCCCGGTCGGCACCCGCGCCGGCGTCAAGGTGATCGAGGTCGACGGGGACCGGATCACCGTCGACATGGGCCGGCCCCGGCTGCTCGGCGCCACCGAGGTCGCGGTCGGGTCGACCCGGTGGGCGGCGACCCACGTCGACATGGGCAACCCGCACGCGGTGGCGTTCCTCGCCGAGGGCCAGCCGCTGGACGCGCACGGCCCGGTCGGCCCGCTGCTGGAGGAGCCGGCGTACGACGTGCAGGTCTACCCGCACGGGGTGAACGTGGAGTTCGTCGAGCGCCGCGGGGCCGGCCACGTCGCGATGCGCGTGCACGAGCGGGGGTCGGGGGAGACCCGGTCCTGCGGCACCGGCGCGTGCGCGGTGGCGGTCGCGACGGCGCTGGCCGACGGCCGCTCCGGTGTGGACGCGACGTACCGCGTGGACCTGCCGGGCGGGACGCTGGAGATCAGCTGGACCGCCGACGACCGGGTGCTGATGAGCGGTCCGGCGGTCGTCGTGGCGAGCGGATCCACCGCCCTGTGAGGGGTGGCGGGCCACTACAGTCCGCTGCATGGAACTCAACGGAGCCAGTGCCATCGTCACGGGCGGAGCGTCGGGCATCGGCGCTGCCTGCGCCCGCCAGCTCGCCGCCCGCGGGGCCGTCGTGGTCGTCGCCGACCTCCAGGCCGACAAGGGGGAGGCCCTCGCCTCGGAGATCGGCGGTGTCTTCGCCCAGGTCGACGTGACCGACAGCGAGCAGATCGCCGGCGCCGTGCGCGCCGCCGCCGAGATCGCGCCGCTGCGTGCGGTCGTCAACTCCGCAGGGATCGGCTGGGCCTCGCGCACCATCGGCCGCGACGGCACGCTGGAGTCCGCCCATGACCTCGACGCCTTCAAGAAGGTCGTCGCGATCAACCTGGTCGGCACCTTCGACATGGTCCGCCAGGCCGCGACCGTCATGAGCACCCAGGACCCGACCGAGACCGGCGAGCGCGGCGCGATCGTCAACCTGGCCTCGGTCGCCGCGTTCGACGGGCAGATCGGCCAGGCGTCGTACTCCGCCTCCAAGGGCGGCGTCGTCGGGATGACCCTCCCGGTCGCCCGCGACCTGTCCGCCGCCGCGATCCGCCTCAACACCGTCGCCCCGGGGCTCATCGAGACCCCGATCTACGGCGAGGGCGAGGGCGCGGAGGCGTTCAAGGCCAAGCTGGGCGAGAGCGTGCTGTTCCCCAAGCGCCTCGGCACCCCCGACGAGCTGGCGTCGATGGTGATGGAGTGCCTGACCAACTCCTACATGAACGCCGAGACGATCCGCGTCGACGGCGGCATCCGGATGCCTCCCAAGTGACCCCCTCCGCCTCGTGATGCCCAGCGAGCGCCCCGGCGCGCGCCTGGCATCACGAGGCGGTCGTCATCGCGGGCGATCGGGTACCGGGCGCGCATGACGAAGGAGTTCAAGAAGGGCGACAAGGTCGAGTGGAAGTCACACGGCGGCACGGCCGAGGGCGAGGTGGAGAAGAAGATCACCTCCGACACCCACGCCGCGAAGCGTGACGTCAAGGCGAGCAAGGACGACCCGCAGTACCTCGTGAAGAGCGAGAAGTCCGGCGGCGAGGCCGTGCACAAGCCAGGTGCGCTGAAGAAGAAGAGCTAGGACCGGCCGCCACGCGACCGGGACCGACGAAGGCCCGCTCCCTCGGGGGAGCGGGCCTTCCTGCGTCCGGACGGGCGGCGCGGGTCAGCGCTCGACGACCACCCGCTCGTTGGGGACGCAGTGCGTCATGGTGTGGCCCTCGACGTCGCGCGGACCGTTCTTGCCCAGGTTGCGGGCCCGGTCGAGCTCCTCCTCCGACAGCGTCTGGGTCGCGAGCGGCGGGAGCCCGCGGACGTCGTCGGCGGTGATGCCGAGGCCCTCGCCCACGCGCTGGCCCAGCTCGTCCTCACACATGAGGAAGTGCCAGACCATCCGCTCCTGGACCTCCCGGGTGGCCTCGGAGATGTTGGCGACCAGGTTCTCCACCAGGTCGTCGCGCTCCCAGTCCTCCATCAGGCGGAACCGCTCACCGGCCTGCGCGTAGTCGTTCGTGCGGGGCAGCCGGGCCCGGGTGAGCCGGCCGCTGAGCTCCGGCCCGACCTCCGCGGACCCGCCACCCTCGGCCTCCTCGAGGCCGCCCATCGTCGACGGCTCGTAGTTCACGTGCGGGTTCTGGTCCTCGGCCAGGTCCACGCCGTACGACATCTGGCCGCCGCGCTGGTTGGTGTGGACGTCGACCTTGGCGGCGTTGACCGGCAGCTGCAGGTAGTTCGGCCCCACTCGGTAGCGCTGGGTGTCGCTGTAGGAGAACGTGCGGCCGACGAGCATCTTGTCGTCGGAGAACTCCAGGCCGTCGACCAGCACGCCGGTGCCGAAGGCGATCTGCTCGTTCTCGTCGTGGTGGTCGGCCACGTTGCGGTTGAGCGTCATGGTCGCGACGAGCTTGGGCTCGAAGAGCTCCTCGGGCCAGACCTTGGTGTCGTCGAGCGGGTCGAAGTCGAGCTCGGGGTGGTCGTGGTCCTCCATGATCTGCACCTTGAGGTCCCACTTCGGGAAGCTGCCCGCCTCGATCGCCTCGTAGAGGTCCTTCGAGGCGTGCCCGAGGTCGCCGGCCTGGATGTTCGCGGCGTCCTCCTCGGTCAGCGACTTCACGCCCTCGTGCGGGTAGAAGTGGTACTTGACCAGGTGCGAGACGCCCTCGGCGTTGACCCACCGGTAGGTGTTGACCCCGAAGCCCTGCTGGGTGCGGTAGCTGGCCGGGATGCCGCGCGGGCTGAACAGGTTGACCAGCATGTGCATCGACTCCGGCGTCTGCGACATGAAGTCGAAGATCCGCGCCGGCTCCTGGCGGAAGGTGACCGGGTCGGGCTTGAGGGAGTGGATGACGTCGGGGAACTTGATGGCGTCGCGGATGAAGAAGACACCCAGGTTGTTGCCGACGAGGTCCCAGTTGCCGTCCTCGGTGTAGAACTTCACCGCGAAGCCGCGCGGGTCGCGGGCGGCCTCGGAGGAGTCCCGGCCGCCGATGACGGTCGAGAACCGGATCGCCAGCGGGGTCTTCTTGCCGGCCTCGGAGAACAGCTTGGCGCGGGTGTAGCGGGCGATCGGCTCGTCGCCCCACTGGCCGGTGGCCTCGAGCTCGCCGTAGCAGACGAAGCCGCGCGCGTGCACCACGCGCTCGGGGATCCGCTCGCGGTCGAAGTGGCTGATCTTCTCGAGGAACTGGTAGTTCTCCAGCGTCGCGGGACCGCGGGCGCCGACGGTGCGGGTGTTCTGGTTGTCGGAGACAGGGTGGCCCTGCCGCGTGGTGAGCGAGCGGGTGGCGTCAGCCATGGCTCGGTTCCTCCAATGGAGTGGGGTGCGGGGGGACCTGGGGCCGGTACCCGGGGCCGAGGCGCGGATTCAGCGGCCGACCGTCCGTGGGGGTCGGTGCCAGGCGGTCAGGTCGAGGACCCGGTCGGCCCGCTCGGCGGCCGCCTCCACGAGGCGGGCGTTCGGCTCGTCGACGCGGTCCACCCACGCCCGCGCCTGGTCGGGGGACTTCCCGTGCCGCACGTGGCGCGCCACCAGCCGCTCCCGCCGCAGGTCGGCGTCGACGTGCAGGTGCCAGACCTCCTCGACCTCCGCGCGCACGCCGCGCCAGCGCGGCTGGTCCAGCAGCAGGTAGTTGCCCTCGGTCACCACCGTGCCGGTCGGCGGCACCGCGATCGCCCCGGCAAGGGGCTGCTCGAGGTCGCGGTCGAACGCCGGGGCGACCACCGCCGGCTCGCACCCGCGCACGCGCCGCAGCAGCGCGGCGTACCCCTCGGCGTCGAAGGTGTCGGGGGCTCCCTTGACCTCGAGCAGGCCGCGGCGGGCCAGCTCGACGTCGGCGTAGTGGAAGCCGTCCATCGGCACCACTGCCGCACCGTGCTCGGCGGCCAGCGCCGCGGCGGCCGTGCTCTTGCCGACGCCGGGCGCCCCGGTGAGCCCGAGCAGGCGGATGCCGACGGGCGGGGTGGGGAAATGGATGTCCACGTGCCCAGTCAAGCGGGCATAGTGGAGGGCCCGGAGGCGTTGTGCTCTCCGAGATGGCAGTCACGACACGGAGGCACATGACCAACGCGAACGCACGCGACTTCTCCCTCGACACCGAGCTGGAGGAGACCGTCGGCTGGGACGAGGACGAGGTCCTCGCCGTCGACGAGCGCGACCGGTCCGACGACGACCACGACGACCACGACGACCACGACGAGGTGGAGGACTTCACCTCCGGGTACGCCGACGAGCCGGATCCCGAGGAGCTCACCACCGGTGAGCTCGACCTGGCCGAGCGGCACGAGCTGCGCCGCGTCGCCGGCCTGCGCACCGACCTCGAGGACATCACCGAGGTCGAGTACCGCCAGCTGCGCCTCGAGCGCGTCGTCCTCGTCGGCGTCTGGACCGAGGGCAGCGTCGAGGACGCGGAGAACTCGATGGCCGAGCTGGCCCTGCTCGCCGAGACGGCCGGCTCCGAGGTGCTCGACGCGATCTACCAGCGCCGGCAGAAGCCCGACCCCGCGACGTACATCGGCCGCGGCAAGGTCGAGGGGCTCAAGGAGATCGTCGCCGCCACCGGCGCGGACACCGTGATCTGCGACGGCGAGCTCGCGCCCAGCCAGCTGAGGAACCTCGAGGACCGGCTCAAGGTCAAGGTCGTCGACCGGACCGCGCTGATCCTCGACATCTTCGCCCAGCACGCGAAGTCCAAGGAGGGCCAGGCGCAGGTCGAGCTGGCGCAGCTGACCTACCTCAAGCAGCGCCTGCGTGGTTGGGGTGGCAACCTGTCGCGCCAGGTCGGCGGTCGCGCCGCCGGCGGTGTCGGCATCGGTGGCCGTGGTCCCGGTGAGACGAAGATCGAGACCGACCGGCGCCGGATCAACACCCGGATCGCCAAGCTCCGCCGCGAGCTGCGCGAGATGAAGGGCACCCGCGACACCAAGCGCCAGGAGCGCCGTCGTCACCAGGTGCCGGCCGTGGCGATCGCCGGCTACACCAACGCCGGCAAGTCCTCGCTGCTCAACCGGCTCACCGGGGCGGGGGTGCTGGTCGAGGACGCGCTGTTCGCGACCCTGGACCCCACCACGCGACGCACGACGACCGCGGACGGCCGCGTCTACACGATGAGCGACACCGTCGGGTTCGTGCGGCACCTGCCCCACCAGCTCGTCGAGGCGTTCCGGTCCACGCTGGAGGAGGTGGCCGATGCCGACCTGGTCCTCCACGTCGTCGACGGCTCCCACCCCGACCCCGAGGGCCAGATCGCCGCGGTGCGCGAGGTCTTCGCCGAGATCGGCGCGGACCAGGTGCCCGAGCTCGTGGTCATCAACAAGGCCGACGCCGCGGACCCGATGGTCCTGGCCCGGCTCCAGCAGCGCGAGCCGCACTGCGTCGTGGTCAGCGCCAAGACCGGCGAGGGCATCGCCGAGGCGCTCGGCGTCGTCGAGGGCGAGCTGCCCCGCCCGGGCGTGGAGTTCTCCGCGCTGCTGCCCTACGAGCGGGGCGACCTGATCAACCGGCTCCACCAGCAGGGCGAGATCGACTCCCTCGAGCACACCGGCGACGGCACCATCGTCCGCGGGCGCGCCAACGAGGACCTCGCCGGCGAGCTGGCGGCGTACGCGTTGGTCTGAGTGGTCACTGCCCGGTGCGGGCAGGTGCGAGGGTCCCCGGTCAACCGGGGACCCTCGTGCTTTCCGGGGTAGGTCTACCCCGGTAAGCGAGGGAGTCCCCGGTGAACCGGGGACTCCTGCAGCGGCGTGGGGTCCCGCCGGAATCCCCGGGGCCCCGGGGATTCCGGCACTTCTCGGGCGATGCATCCCCTGAGAAGTGCCGGTTTCCCCTGAGGAGTCGGGCGGGATTTCCGGCGGATCCGCAACGGTCCTGCAACAACTCCGGCAGATCGGCGCAGAAGGGCGCACCATCGATGGGTGCTCCTCGCCCGTCGCTCCTCGGCACGATCGATCGCCCTGGCCGCCTGCCTGCTGCTCGTCATCGGCGTGCTCGTGCTGCAGCTGGCCGAGCGGGCGCGCGGTTCGGACGCGAGCCGGTGCGAGCGGTTCGCGGCGGGCTCCGCGGAGCGGGCCGCAGTCGTCACCGGCGAGGGGCGCGACGTGCTCGTGATCGGCGACTCCTGGTCGGCCGGGCTCGGCCTGGACGAGGTCGGTACGTCGTGGCCGTCGCGGCTGGAGGGCCGGGTGCGGGTCGCCGGGTTCTCCGGGTCCGGGTTCAGCTCGGGCGCCAGCGCGTGCGGCCCGCAGGTGTCGTTCGCGGCCCGGGCGAGCGCGGCCCTCGGTGCCGGCGCCGACCTGGTGGTCGTCGAGGGCGGGCTCAACGACGTCGACCAGACCGACGCGGCCATCCGGTCGGGGTTCGAGCGGTTGATGCGCCGGCTCGAGGGCCAGCGGGTGGTGGTCGTGGGCCCCGCGACCGCTCCCTCGCGGGCCGGTCGGGTGCCGCGCGTCGACCGGCTGCTCGCCGACCTCGCCGAGCAGCACGCGGCGGCGTACGTCCCCACGAGCGGGCTCGCGCTGGACTACCTCGAGGACCGGCTGCACCTGACCCCCGAGGGCCACCGGGCCTTCGGTGACGCCGTCGCTGCCGCGATCGCTGCCGCCGGGGTCTGAGCGGGCGCGCAGCTCCACCCGGCGCGCCGCAGCCGTCCGGAGCCCGGCGCTAGGAGCTGAACGCGGCGTCGAAGGCGGCGGCGGGCGGGTCGTAGTCGAACCGCTTGAGGAACGCCAGCGCCTCGGGGGCGCCGTGGAGGCGATCCATGCCGGCGTCCTCCCACTCCACCGAGACGGGTCCGTCGTAGCCGATGGCGGCCAGCGCCCGGAAGGAGTCCTCCCAGGGCACCTGCCCGCGCCCGGTGGAGACGAAGTCCCAGCCGCGGCGGGGGTCGCCCCACGGCAGGTGCGAGGAGAGCCGGCCGTTGCGGCCCCCGCCCACGCGCAGCCGGGTGTCCTTGCAGTCGACGTGGTAGATCCGGTCGGCGAAGTCGGAGATGAACGCGACCGGGTCGAGGTCCTGCCACAGCATGTGGCTGGGGTCCCAGTTGAGACCGAACGCCTCGCGGTGGCCGATCGCCTCGAGCGTGCGGACGGTCGACCAGTAGTCGTAGGCGATCTCCGAGGGGTGGACCTCGTGGGCGAACCGGACGCCGCACTCGTCGAAGACGTCGAGGATCGGGTTCCACCGGTCGGCGAAGTCCTGGTAGCCCGCCTCGATCCGGGCGGCCGGGACCGGCGGGAACATCGCGACGTAGGGCCAGATCGAGGAGCCGGTGAAGCCGACGACGGTGGACACGCCCATCCGCTGCGCGAGCCGCGCGGTCAGCCGCATCTCCTCCGCGGCCCGGGTGCGCACCCCCTCGGCGTCGCCGTCGCCCCACACCCGCTCGCGCACGATCGCGCGGTGGCGGTCGTCGATGGGGTCGTCGCAGACCGCCTGGCCGGTGAGGTGGTTGGAGATGGCCCACACGCCGAGCCCGTGCCGCTCGAGGATCTCCAGCCGGCCCTCGACGTACCCCGGCTCGTCCCACCGCCACGCGTCGAGGTGCTCGCCGGAGACCGCGATCTCGAGGCCGTCGTAGCCCCAGCCGGCGGCGAGCCGCGCGACCTCCTCGAGCGGCAGGTCGGCCCACTGGCCGGTGAAGAGGGTGAAGCGCTTGCCCATCTCAGTCCTCCTGCTGGTGCGCGGCGGGGTGCGGTGCGGGTACGTCGACGCGGGCGCCCGAGCGTCCCGCACTCTCCTCGATCGCCGCCAGCACCCGCTGCACGGCGAGGCCGTCGGCGAACGACGGCGACGGCTGGTTGCCGCTCGCGACCGCGGCGAGGAAGTCGGCCGCCTGCGAGGTGAACGTGCTGTCCCAGCCGAGGGTGTGGCCCGGCGGCCACCAGGCGTCGAGGTAGGGGTGGGTGGCCTCGGTGACCAGCACGCGACGTACGCCGCCGTCCGGGTCCAGCCCGCGGTCGTCGACGCCGAGCTCGTTGAGCCGCTCGAGGTCGAAGGAGAGCGAGCCGGTGGTGCCGTACACCTCGATCTGCAGGGCGTTCTTGCGGCTGGTCGCCATCCGGCTGACCTCGAGGCTGGCGACCACGCCCGAGGCGGTCTCGAGGGTGGCCCAGGCGGCGTCGTCGACGGTGACCGGCTCGGTCCCGTGGTCGCCGGTGCGCTCGGGCACGAACGTCCGCAGGTGGCCGCTGGCCGAGACCACCGGCTCGTCGAGCAGGTGGTGGAGCTGGTCGACGAGGTGCGAGCCGAGGTCGCCGAGCACGCCGGAGCCGGCCGACTCGCGGCGCAGCCGCCAGGTCATCGGTGCGGCCTCGTCGACGAGCCAGTCCTGCAGGTAGCTGGCCCGGACCTGGCGCACGGTGCCGATCCGCCCCTCTGTGATCATCCGGCGCGCGAGCGCCAGCGCGGGCACCCGGCGGTAGTTGAAGCCGGTCATCGACACCACGCCCCGCTCCGCCGCGGCCCTCGCCGCGGCGACGAGGGCCTCGGACTCCGCGACGGTGTTGGCCAGCGGCTTCTCGAGCAGCACGTGCTTGCCGGCGTCCAGCGCGGCCAGGGCGATCTCGGCGTGCAGGTGGCCCGGGGTGCAGATGTCGACGACGTCGACGTCGGCGCGGGTGACGACGTCGCGCCAGTCGGTGGCGGTGTCGGCCCAGCCGTAGCGGTCCGCGGCGGTCTTCAGCGCCGCCGGGTCGCGCCCGACGAGCACCTGCTGCCGCACGCCCGGGGCGTCGGGGAAGAAGGCGGCGACGTTGCGCCAGGCGTTGGAGTGGGCCTTGCCCATGAAGGAGTAGCCGACGACGGCCACCCCCAGGGCGGGCGCGCCGCCCGCGGTCCGGTCAGTCATGGGTGGTGCCTCCTGCGGCGTGGGCGTCGGTCGCGGTGAGCGACCGGAGGAAGGTGAGGCCGTCCCGGGCGAGGTCGTCGGGCGAGGCGGCGAGCGGTCGCCAGATCGAGGCGGCCACGGCGATGGCGGCGTTGTCGGGGGTGAAGCTCTCGATGTTCAGCGCGCCGGCGTACCCCACCTCGTCGAGCGCGGCGAGCAGTGCGGGCCAGTCGGTCTGGTCGTGGCCGGGGGCGCCGCGGTCGTTGCCGCAGACCTGGAGGTGCACCAGGTGCCGGCCGGCGCGGCGTACGGCGTCGGCGCTGGAGCGCTCCTCGATCCCGAGGTGGTAGGTGTCGAGCGCGAGCCCGAGGGACGGTCCCAGCAGCGGGCCGAGGGCGGCGAGCGCCTGGTCGACGGTGTTGACCAGCGAGGTCTCGTAGCGGTTCAAGGGCTCGATGCCGACGGTGACGCCCGCGTCGCGGGCGTGCTCGACGACCGGCGCGAGGTTGCGGCGCCACTCGTCGTACGTCGCGTGCCGCTCGTTCGGCGTCATCCGCCACACCCGCCCGGTCGCGGCGTAGAAGGGCCCGCAGACGCTGGGCGCGCCGACGGCGGCGGCGAGGTCGATGCAGCTGCGCAGGTAGTCCTGGGTGCGGGCCACGGTCGCGGGGTCGGTGCCGACGAGGTCGCGCCCGGGGGCCATCGCGCCGACGACGTACGGCGCCAGGCCGGCGTCGCGGACGGCGGCGGCGGTCCGCGCCGGGTCCAGGTGGCCCGGCGCCTCCAGCGGCAGCTCGACGGCGTCGAAGCCGAGGCCGGCGACGAGGTCGAGCATCCGGGGCAGGTCGGCGTCGGTCAGGGGCGAGGTCCAGACCCAGGTGTTGACGCCGAGGGGGCGGTCGAGCGCGCGCACGGGCACACCTTCCGGTCGGAGGGAGGGGGAGGAGGAGCGGGAGCAGGAGCACCGGCCGGGGGTGGGTCCGTCCACCCCCGGCCGGTCGGGCTCACGGGATCTGGCGGTCCTGCCAGACCTTCGGGTAGCCCGGCAGGTCCTCGCCGCCGAACTTGGCGTAGTGGCCGTCGGGCATGCCCTCGTTGGCCGCGAGGAAGTCGCCGCGCTCCTCCTCGGTGATGGGCGTCTGCGGGAGCACCCACTCCTTGGGGATCTCCTCGCCGGCGACGATCTTCTGGATCGCCAGCAGCGGGGTACGCCACTGGAAGTTGGAGTAGACCGGGGCCAGGCCGGTCAGTCCGGTCTCCTCCCACTTGCGCAGGAAGCTCATCTCGTCCTCGCCGGTCATCACCGGGTAGTCGACGCCTTGGTCCTCGAAGGCCTCGATCGCGGCGACGGCGCCGTCACCGGCGTCCATCCACACCCCGGCGACGTCGCCCTTGGTGAGCTCGTCGGTGATGATCCCCTTGATCTTGGTGGGGTCGGCGCCGGTGAAGTAGTCGACGGCCTCGATCCCGTTCTCCTCGAAGATCTTCTCCGCGGCGGCCCAGCGGGTCTCCAGCACGTCGACGCCGGGCAGGATCCGCAGGGCGACGACCTTGTCGCCCTCCTCGAGGTTCTCGGAGAGGAACGTGGCGGTGTCGATGCCCCAGGCGTAGCCGCCGATCGGGTGGATGAACGTCGTGTAGCAGTCGGTCTCCACGCCCCGGTCGAAGACGATGACCGGCTTGCCGGTCTCGCAGGCGCGCTCGACGGCCGGCGTCATCGCGGCGGTGGAGTTGGGGGAGATGACGAAGACGTCGCAGTTCCCCTCGCTGATGAAGTAGTCGATGTCGGCGATCTGGGTGTTGTCGTCGTCCTGGGCGTCGCGGGTCTCCATCTCGGAGATGACGCCCTCGTCCTGGAGCGCCTTGAGCTGCTGGTTCATCGTGATCCAGCCGGTCTGGCGCCAGGGGTTGGAGATCGAGGCGTTGGCGAAGCAGACCTTCTGCGGCTCCTTCGAGGCGTAGTCGGAGGTGTCGGTCATCTCGCCGTCGATGTACTGCAGGTAGGGCTGCTCGGGGTCGCCCTCGAAGGTCGCCGAGCGCTGCTCGTCCTGCTCGTCGAAGTCGGCCTGGACGAACCACTCCTCACCCGACCCCTCGGTCTCGGAGGCCGACTCCTCGCCCGCCTGCGGGGCGGGGTCGTCGATGGACTCGTCGGTGCTGCACGCGGCCAGGGCGGCCAGGGCAGCGACGGACGCCACGGCGCCCCTGAGCGACCTGCGTCGCAACGGTGTGCGCATCAGTTGTCTCCTGTGGTTGTGCCCGGGGAGGGCGGTTGGGTGGGGTGCCGAGACGGGGTTGCGGGAGAGGCGGTACGGCGCGTGGGCCGGCGGCCGCGCTGCCAGGCGCGGCCGGCCACGGCGACGGCGGCGATGATGATCAGGCCCTGGACGGTGGCGCGCCACGTGGACTCCACGCCGAGCGCGGTCAGCAGGACGAAGAGCAGCTCGAGCGCGACCGCACCGGCGGCGGCGGAGAGGACCCAGCCGCGGCCGCCGCCGAGGACGACCCCGCCGAGGACCACCGCGGTGATGGCGGTGAACTCGTAGCCCTGGCCGACCGAGGGGTGCACGCCGGCGTACCCGACCAGGATGATCCCGGCGACGGTGGCCGAGAGCGAGGAGATCACGAACGCGCGGGTCTTGAGCCACCACAGCGAGCTGCCCGAGACGCGGGCGGCGTCGGCGTTGTCGCCGGCGGCCACGAGGCTGCGGCCGAAGGGACGGCGCATCGACCACGAGGCGAGCGCGCCGAGCACCACCAGGATGACCAGCGGGTAGGGGATGACGTCGACGACCGGTACGTCCTGGATGCCGCCGCGGCCGATCTCGCGGAAGGAGTCGGCCGGGTTGCCGGTCGCGGCGCCACCGGTGAGGTGGTCGACCAGGCCGCCGAGCGCGAGCATCATCCCCAGCGTCACGATGAAGCTCGGGACGCCGAGCAGCGTCGTGCCGAGGCCGTTGAGCACCCCGATCAGGACGCCGACGGCCAGCATCAGCAGCGTGACCGGGAGGATCCGGCTCTCGTCCTCGCCGATCAGGTTGCCGGCCATGACGACCTGGGCGGCGACGACCGCGCCCATGGAGAGGTCGAACTCGCCGGAGACGATCACGTAGTACTGGCCGATGGCGGCGATCGCGATCGGCGCCGTGCGGCCCAGGAAGCGGATCACCACGCCGGGGTCGCCGAAGTTCGGGTTGGCCAGGACCGTCGCGACGAGCAGCGCGACGACGAGGACGTACACCGCGCCGCCCGGGGTGGCGAGCGCCGCTGCGGCCCGCCCGCCCCAGCTGCGGTGGTGGTCGGGGAGCGGAGGTCGCTCGGCGCGCTCGAGGAGCGGGGTCGAGGTGGTCACTTCGCCTCCTGCAGTGCGGCGTCGAGGCCGGTCGGTCGTTCGAACCTGGCGGGCCGGCGGTCGATCTCGCGGCGGGCGTAGACCGCGACCGCGATGACGATCACCAGGCCGCGGACGACGTCCTGGAGGAAGGCGCTGACGCCCATGACGCCCATGACGTTGTCGAGGACGGAGAAGATCGCGACGCCCGCGAGGGTCCCCACGACGTTGCCCTTGCCGCCGGCGAGCAGCGTGCCGCCGAGGACGACCGCGGCGATGGACATCAGGTCGTAGTCGCCCTGGCTGCCGATGGTGGGGCTGCCGACGCTGAGCCGGGCCACCAGCAGCAGCCCGGCGAGGGCGGCCAGCACCGAGGAGAGGGTGTGGGCGACGAGCACCGGCACCGACGTGCGGATGCCGGAGAGCCGGGCCACCTCGCGGTTGCCGCCCACGGCGTAGAGGTGGTGGCCGACGCGGGTGCGCCGCAGCATCAGCACGACCAGCACCGCGCAGCCGAGCAGGATCAGCGTCGAGAGCGGCACCGGGCCGACCTGGGTGGCGCCGACAAGCCGGAACGAGCGCGGGGCCGAGCCGTGGCTGCCCTGGTAGTTGGTGGCGAGGTAGCCGCTGATCACCAGGCCCGTGCCGAGGGTCGCGATGAAGCCGTGGACGCCGAGGTACGCCACGATCGCGCCGTTGACCAGGCCGACCGCCGCGGCCACCAGCAGGGCGAGCAGCACCGCCGGGACCACCTTGCCGTCCTGGCCGGCCATCGTGCCGGCCGCGAGCACGCTGACCAGGCTGACGACGTACGGCACCGAGAGGTCGAGGCTGCCGACGAGGATGACCAGCGTCTGGCCGATGGCGATGAACCCCAGGATGCTGATGCCGGTCAGCAGGGCGGAGATGTTGCCGGGGCTGAGGAAGTTGCGGCCCTCGACGGCGGTCAGCACGAAGCCGACGACCAGGCTCAGCGCGAGCAGCACCAGGACGATGCCGGTGGAGGTCAGCGGGGCCCGGCGCCGGGCGAGCGTGCTCATCCGCCCACCCCCGTCGCGACCTGCAGCACCTGCTCCTCGGTGGCGCCCGCGGGCAGCTCGCCGGCCAGCCGGCCGTCGCGCATCACGAGGATCCGGTCGGACATGCCGATCACCTCCGGCAGCTCGCTGGAGACCATCAGGACGGCCACGCCCCGGGCCGCCAGGGCGCGCATCAGCTCGTAGATGGAGTGCTTCGCGCCGACGTCGATGCCGCGGGTGGGCTCGTCCATCAGCACGACGCGGGGGTCGGTGGTCAGCCAGCGGGCCAGCACGACCTTCTGCTGGTTGCCGCCGGAGAGGAACTGGACCTCCTGGTCCATCGCGCGGGCGGAGACCTCCAGCGAGGACAGCAGCCCGGGCAGCTCGCGACGGGCGGGACCGGTGCGGCGCGGGAAGACCGCCCGCACGACGCCGAGCGCGTTGTCGAGGATCGTCTGGTTCAGCGCCAGCCCGGTGGCCTTGCGGTCCTCGGTGACCATCGCGAGGCCGGCGCGGATGGCCGCACGCGGCGAGCCGGGGCGTACGTCGCGCCCGCAGACGCGCATCGTGCCCCGGGTCAGCGGACGCACGCCGAAGACCGCCTCGAGCAGCTCGGTGCGTCCGGAGCCCTGGAGGCCGGCGATGCCCACGACCTCGCCGGCGCGGAGGGTCAGGTCGACGCCGTCGACGTACCCGTTGCCGGCGTCGAGCAGCTCCAGCGCCGGCTCGCCCACCTCGGTGCCGGGCAGCGGGTCGGGGAAGAAGGAGGAGATCGAGCGGCCGACCATGAGCCGGACCAGCTCGGCGTCGTCGAGCTCGCCGGCCGGTCGCGTGGTGACCTGGCGGCCGTCCTTGAGGACGGTGATGGTGTCGCAGAGGTCGAAGATCTCCTTGAGCCGGTGGGAGACGTAGACGATCGCGACCCCGCGGGCGGTGAGCCGGGCGATGACGGAGTAGAGCAGCTCGACCTCGTGCTCGGCGAGGGCGGCGGTCGGCTCGTCCATCTGGATCACCCGGGCGTCGTAGCTGACGGCCTTGGCGATCTCGACCAGCTGCTGCTCGGCGACCGACAGCGTGCGCACCCGCTGGCCGGCCCGGAGGCCGGTGACGCCGAGCCCCTCGAGCAGCTCCTCGGTGTCGCGGTGCATCCGGTCGACGTCGACCAGGCCGCGGCGGCGGGGCTCGCGGCCGAGGTAGACGTTCTCGGCGACCGAGCGCTCGGGCAGGAGGTTGAACTCCTGGAAGACCGTGGACAGGCCGGCCTGCTGGGCCTGGACGGGGTGGGTGAACGACACGTGCTCGCCGCCCACCTCGACGGTCCCGGCGTCGGGGGAGTGCACGCCGGCGAGGATCTTCATCAAGGTCGACTTGCCCGCGCCGTTCTCGCCCACGAGGCCGAGCACCTGGCCGGCGCGGAGCTCGAGGTCGACGTCCTCGAGCACGGTGTGCCCGGCGAAGGCCTTGGCCAGCCCGCTGGCCCGCAGCACGACGGCGCCCGCGTGGGCGGCGCCTCCGGAGGGCGTGCCGGGGCTGCCGGGGGTGCCCGGGCTCTCGGTCGGCGACGTGGTGGTCACGAGCGCACTGTGGCACGCGTCACTCACTTCTGTCGAGGTCTCGTCAAAAGTTGCTTGCTGGACGTTCAGAAGTCCGCGTGGAACACTTCCGGCCGTGCGGACCAGCGACGTCTTCGAGCTCCTTCGGGACGGGCAGCCCCGCACCCGTGCGCAGCTCGCCGATCTCTCCGGGCTGGCCCGCTCCACGATCGCGTCGCGGATCGACGTCCTGCTGCGGCTGGGCCTGGTGGCGCCGTACGGCGGCGGGGTCTCGACCGGGGGGCGCCCGCCCTCGCTGCTGGCGCTCAACCCGGGGGCGTGGGTCGTCGCCGGCGTGGACATCGGCGCCAGCCACGCGACCGCCGCCCTCTCCGACCTCAGCGGCACCATCCTCGCCGAGCGCCGCGCCGACCTCGACGTGGCGCTCGGGCCCGACCACGTGCTCGGCTGGGTCGAGCGGGTGGTCGCCGACCTCCTCGCCGACCAGGGGCGCGAGGTCGGCGAGCTGGCCGCGATCGGCATGGGGCTCCCGGGACCGGTCGAGCACTCGAGCGGCCGGGCGATCAACCCGCCGATCATGCCGGGCTGGGACGAGTACGACGTGCCGGGCCACGTGCAGCGGGCCTTCGACGTGCCCGTGCTCGTCGACAACGACGTCAACATCATGGCGCTGGGCGAGCAGCACGCCCACCTGCCCGACACCGCCGACCTGGTCTTCATCAAGGTCAGCACGGGCATCGGCGCCGGTCTCATCTCCGGCGGCCAGCTCCAGCGCGGCGCCCAGGGGACCGCGGGCGACCTCGGCCACGTGGCCGTCGCCCGCGCCGCCGAGGTGCTGTGCCGGTGCGGCAATCAGGGGTGCCTGGAGGCCGTGGCGGCCGGGCCGGCGGTCGCCCGCGCCCTCCGCGAGTCCGGCGTGGACGCCGCCGGCTCCGCGGACGTCGTGGCGCTGGTGCGCAGCGGCGACCCCCGGGCCGTCCAGGCCGTGCGCCAGGCCGGCCGCGACCTCGGCGAGGTGCTGGCCACGCTCGTGAACATGATCAACCCCTCGGCGATCGTCATCGGCGGCTCGCTGGCCGACGCCGGCGAGAGCCTCCTGGCGGGCATCCGCGAGGTCGTCTACCAGCGCTCCCTCCCGCTCGCGACCCAGCACCTCGCGGTCACCACGTCGCGGGCCGGCGAGCGGGCCGGCGTCATCGGCGCCGCCGCGCTCGCCATCGGCCACGTGCTCTCGCCCGAGCACATCGACCGGGCCGGCGCGCGCGTCGCCGACGCGGGCGCGGCCGGGGTCGTCGCGGCGGGGGTGGCGGCCGGGCTGTGACGACAGGTTCGCCGCTGCGTCGGCACGCTGCAGCGTGCCGACAGTGGTGGGAACGTGTCGACGGTGCAGCGGACGTCGCGTGACAACCGGCCCGGCCCGGCCCGGCCCGGCCTGGCCCGGCGCGGCGCACGTCACCTGTCCACAGGCGCAGCCGTCGAGCCCCGCACCGGTGTCGGCGGGCGCCGTTAGGGTTCTCGGGTGCCCGGGACCCCCTCCACCGCCACCTCGTCGACCACCCGCGTCAGCGAGGTGCTCGCCGGCGCGGTGCAGGCGCTCGGCGGCGCCGAGCGGACCGGGCAGGTGCGGATGGCCGAGGCGGTCGGCCGGGCGCTCGCCGACGAGGAGCACCTGCTCGTCCAGGCCGGCACCGGCACCGGCAAGTCGCTGGCCTACCTCGTGCCCGCGTTGCTCCACCCCGACCGGGTCGTGGTCGCCACGGCCACGCTGGCGCTCCAGCACCAGCTGGTCGAGCGGGACCTCCCGCGCCTGGTGCAGGCGGTCGCGAAGGACGAGGCGGCGCGCGACGTCGACACCTCCTACGCCGTGCTCAAGGGCCGGTCCAACTACGCGTGCCTGCACCGCGTCCGCGAGGGCGTCCCGGACGACCAGGGCACCCTGGTGCAGATGCCCGAGGGGTCGATGGGCCAGAAGGTCCTCGAGCTGCGCTCCTGGGCCGAGGAGCAGGCCGAGGAGGGCGGCAGCGGGGAGCGGGACAACGCCCCGCGGCACACCGACCGCGAGTGGCGGCAGGTCAGCGTGAGCCACCGCGAGTGCCTGGGCGCCGCCAAGTGCCCCTTCGGCCAGGAGTGCTTCGCCGAGCTGGCCAAGGAGAAGGCGCAGCGCTCGCACCTGATCATCACCAACCACAGCCTGCTCGCGATCGACGCGATCGAGGGCGTCCCAATGATCCCGGAGTACGACGCGGTCGTCATCGACGAGGCGCACGAGCTCACCGCGCGGGTGACCCAGGCCGCCACCGACGAGCTGTGGGCCGCCGAGGTCGAGCGGGCCGCGCGGCGCAGCCAGCGGCACGTCGACTCCGAGGCCGACGACCTCTCCGACGCGGCCGAGGCGCTGCGGGCGGCGATCACCGACGCCCGGCCGGGCCGGTTCGAGCGGATGCCGCAGGAGCTCGGTGACGCGCTCGTGCTGGTCCGCGACGCCGCGCGCGCCTGCCTCTCGGCGTACCCCAAGGGCGACGACAAGGGCGACAAGGGCGCCGACCCCGGCCTGACCCAGGCCAAGGGCTCGGTCCAGGAGGTCTTCGCGACCGCCGAGCGGATGGCCGCCGACCTCGACTCCGACGTCCTGTGGCTGACCGAGGGCAGCGAGCGGATGCCGCCGCGGCTGTGCGTCGCGCCGCTGCAGGTGTGGGGGCCGATGCGCGACAAGCTGCTGCGCGAGAAGAGCGTGGTCTTCACCAGCGCCACGCTGATGCTCGGCGGCGACTTCGGGTCCGTCGCGACCGGCGTCGGGCTCAAGCCCTCCGAGCGGGTCGTGGACGAGGCATCCGACGCCCAGCGGACCGACACCGTGCTGCCCTGGCGCGGCATCGACGTCGGCTCGCCGTTCGACTACGGCCAGCAGGGGATCCTGTACGTCGCGCGGCACCTGCCCGCCCCGGGTCGCGACGGCCTCGTCGGCGCACAGCTCGACGAGATCGTCGAGCTGATCGACGCCGCCGACGGGCGGGCGCTCGGCCTGTTCTCCTCGCGTCGCGCGGCCGAGACCGCGGCCGAGGCGGTCCGCGAGCGGTTGCCGCACCTGACCACGCTCGCCCAGGGCGACGCCCAGCTGCCCGAGCTGGCCAAGCAGTTCGTCGAGGACCCGCACACGGTGCTGTTCGGGACGCTGTCGCTGTGGCAGGGCCTCGACGTCCCCGGTGACACCTGCCAGCTGGTGCTCATCGACCGGATCCCGTTCCCGCGGCCCGACGACCCGCTGATGTCGGCGCGGCAGAAGGCCGCCGACCAGGCCGGCGGCAACGGCTTCATGCAGATCGCCGCGACCCACGCCGCGCTGCTGATGGCGCAGGGGGCCGGCCGGCTGATCCGGACGACCACCGACCGCGGCGTGGTCGCGGTGCTCGACCCGCGGCTGGCGACCGCTCGGTACGGCGGGTTCCTCAAGGCCAGCCTCCCGCCGATGTGGACCACCACCGACCCCGCCGTCGTCCGCAAGGCCCTCGCCCGGCTCTCGGCCACGGCCGGCTCCTGACCCCGGCTGGTCGAGCAGGCGAGCGCCGGCGAGCCGTCGTCGAGACCCGGTGACCGGGGTCGCAGCGCCGAGCCCACACCGGGTCCGACGCTCAGGCGCAGGACGCCTTCGCCGCTCGACCAGCGGCAGCGGGCCTCAGATCCGCGAGCGACCGTCCCAGCCGCCCCGCGGCGTGCCCCGGATCCCGAAGAACTCCGCGATCGTCGGCGCGACGTCGACGGTGGCCGCCAGCGTGGAGGAGACCGCCCGCGCGGCGGCCGGGTGACCGCCGCCGATGAAGAACGGGATCGCGCGGGTCGCCGGGTGGCCGTGGTTGCCGGGGATCGGGTTGGAGACGACGTCGGGGTCGCTGAACCGCCAGCCCGCGCGGCAGTAGGCGACGACGTCGCCGGCGTTCGGGCCGAGCCGCAGCCAGGAGGTGCGGGCCCGGTCGTGCGCCGAGAGCACGCCCTCGGTGGCCCGGGCGATCCTCAGCATCCGCTCGACGGCGCGAGCCCGTTGCCTGTCCGGGCCGGTCCAGTAGAGGAGGTCGGCGCCGCCGTTCTGGGCGACCGCGACCTTGCCGGCCAGCAGCCGGTCCTCGCCCAGCGGGCCGGTGAGCGAGACCACCCGGTCGGGCCGCGACCAGTCCATCGAGTGGTCGGCGAGCACGACGACGATGGACCGCTCCCAGCGGCCGGTGGACCGCAGCAGGTCGAGGAACCGGCCGACCTGGAGGTCGGTCGAGACCAGCGCGGCCCGCCGGAGGGCCTGCAGCGTGCCGCCGGTGAGGTCGCTGTGGCCGACCCGGTCGACGTCGCCGAGGTTGACGAACACCAGGTGCGGGTCGAGCTCCTCGACCATGGTGAGTGCGGCCTCCATCGTGAAGACGTCGGGGGCGTGGTCGGTCACCGGGAGCAGCGGGAACGGCTCCCACCGGTGCGTGGCGCGCTCGCCGAACACGCCGTACAGGTAGTCCTTGCTCAGCACCGTGCCGGTCCGGAAGCCCTGCCTGCCCAGCCGCTCGATCACGGTGGTGGTGCGGATGTCGGTGGGCCGGTCCATCGTGCGGGTCGCGCCCAGCGCCCGGTCGTAGATCTCGTTCGCGGGCACGCCGCTCCGGTCGGGCCGGACGCCGGTCATCATCATCACGTGGTTCGGCACCGTCTCCATGACGGGCATCGAGTGCGCCCGGGGGAAGTGCCGCCCGTCCGCGCGCAGGGCGGCGAGGTTCGGCATCAGGCCGCTGTCGATCTCGTCGGGCCGGCAGCCGTCGACGACGAGGACGTAGGCACGGCGGCGGTCCCGGCTCGGGGCGGCGTACGCCGGCTGGCCGGTGGCGGTGGAGAAGGTGAGCGCGAGGCCCCCGGCGCCCGCGACCTTGAGCAGGGTGCGCCGGTCGGTCGGGTGGCCGGGGACCGGCGGGGTCGGCGTGCTCATCAGCGCACCGGCCCGTCGACGGCGACCAGCTTGTTCGTGCCCGCGCGGGTGGCGAAGGACTGCGACCAGGTGGCCGGCGTGCGGCGGTCGGTGCGCGACCCGATGACGTACCAGTCCATCTGCACCCGGGCCGGGGTCACGTCGAGCACGGAGTAGCCGTGGGAGTCGAAGTCGAGGTACTTGACGTGCGGGTTGGCGGCGCGGATGAGCTGCTCGACGCCGACGCTCGCGGTGCGTGGTGGCACGCCGAGGATGTCCTTGAGGTTGTCGGAGGTGACCGAGGAGCAGACCAGCTCCACCCCGGCCGTCTCCGAGGCGATCGGGTAGAGCCCGCGGTCGAAGGGGAGGTCGGCGGCCCAGCCGGAGTGGATGTCGCCGGTGAGGAAGACGGTGTCCTTGATGCCGCGGTCGCGGATGTGGGCGAACAGCTCGCGGCGGTCGTCGGTGTAGCCGTCCCACTGGTCGACGTTGTAGGGCAGGCCGTCCTGCGGGAGGAGCCCGGTGACGTCGTTGACCGGTGTGACCAGGTCGGCGGGGAGCGCGGCGAAGGTGACCGGCGCGATCATCACCGGGTTGCCCACCAGCTTCCACTGGGCGGTGTCGCGGGCGAGCGAGTCCTTGAGCCAGGCCAGCTGGGCGGTGCCGGTGATCGTGCGGTCGGGCCGGCTCACCGCGGGGTCGAGCACGGGCGCGGAGACCTGCTGGCTGCGGTAGGTGCGCAGGTCGAGCATGCTCAGCTCGGCGAGCCGGCCGAAGCGCAGGCGGCGGTAGAGGCGGGTGCCGTCACCGAGTCGGGCGGTCCCGTCCAGCCGGACGGGCATCCACTCGTCGTACGCCCGGTGCGCGCGGGCGCGGCGCCGCTGCCAGCTGCCCTCCCCGCCCTCGCCCGTGCCCGCGGTGTGGTTCTCCGCGCCGTCGCGCCACGCGTCGTTGGCCGTCTCGTGGTCGTCCCAGACGGTGACGAACGGCGCGGTGGCGTGCAGGTCCTGCAGGTCGGGGTCGGTCTTGTACTGCGCGTGCCGCCGGCGGTAGTCGGCGAGCTGCACGATCTCCCCGGCCGGCTCGTGGCGCCGGACGATGACGTCGCCGGCGCCGTACTCCCCGGCGGGGTACTCGTAGAGGTAGTCGCCCAGGTGCAGCACCGCGTGCAGGTCGTCGCGGGCGGCGAGGTGGCGGTAGGCGCTGAACCAGCCGGCCTGCCAGTTGGCGCAGGACACCACGCCGAAGCGGAGGTTCGAGGGCGTCGCGTCGTGCGCGGGGGCGGTGCGGGTGCGGCCCACGCGGCTGCGCTGGCCGGCCGCGGTGAAGCGGTAGAAGTACCACCGCGCCGGGCGCAGCCCGGTCACGTCGAGCTTCACGGTGTGGTCGCGGCTGGCGCTGGTGACGAAGCTGCCGCGGCGCACGACGTCGCGGAACGCCCGGTCCGTCGCCACCTCCCACCGCACGTCGGTCCGGGGCCCGCGCCCCGAGCCCGGGGTCGCGCCGCGGGTGGGGGTCACCCGGGTCCACAGCACGACCGACTCCGGCAGGGGGTCGCCCGAGGCGACACCGTGCTGGAAGACGCGGTGCCGGGCCGCGGCACCCGTCGGTACGGCGGCGTGGCCGGTGCTGGTCGGGACGGCCGCCACCCCGAGGCCGGCGGCCCCGGTGGCGACGACGGTGCGGCGGCCGAGGGTGCTGACGGGGGTCGGCCGGCCGGGCTGGGTCGTGGTCACGCCTCATCCAACGACGATCGGCGCCCGGCGTGATGGGTGTGCGCGGGTGTGCACCACCTGTTCAGGCGGCGTACGCCGCGGCGTCGCCGGGCGGCCGGCGGCTCAGCTGGCCGAGACGCGCACCGCCGTGGCCTGCCCGTCGCCGAGCGGGGTGCCCTGGCAGGCGTAGTCGGTGCGCTTCCAGCACTCGTAGCGGATGTCGGCGTTCGCGACGGTCACCTCGACCGAGGCGACGGTCCCGGCGCGGAACGAGGCGGTGACCGCGCCGTTCCCCGAGGCGTCGAGCTCGACCAGGCGGCTCTCCGCGGCACCGTCGGTGCCCACGAGCGTCGCCACCGCGCGGGTGGCGCCGCCCGCGGGCAGGTCGACCTCCACGCGCACACCGGTCGCGGACGGCTGGGTCCGCACCTCGAGGGTCGCGCTGCTCAGGTGCGCCAGCTCGGTCCTCCAGGAGACGGCCGCGCCACCGGTGGCCGCCGTCGCCGACCTCGCGAGCGGTGCCGGCCGGTACTCCGCGGCGCTGCCCTCGTCGTAGGCCTGGGCCGGGCGGCGGTTGCCGGTCGCGAACTGGGCGAAGGCGACGGGGAGCCGGGGGCCGCGGTCCTCGAGGACCGCGGCGACGGCGTCGACCGAGCTGAGGTCGGGTGCGCCGGCGCGGGCGTCGGCCTGGCGCCAGATGTCGCGGACGACCGTCGGCAGGGTGCCCGCGCGCTGGTCGAGCCGCTCGCTGAGGTGGCGGAAGAACAGCCAGGTGCCGTAGTGGAAGCCGTCGTCGCCGCCACGGTCCATGGGGCGGGCGGGGTCGGACAGCGGGCTGGCGGCGAGGTACTGCCGGTTGTCGTCGACGTCGTCGAACAGCTCGTCCTCCACCCAGGCCGCGGTGCCCTCGAGGAGCCACTGGTCCTCGTAGGAGTCGTAGCCGAACTGGACGGCGTGGAAGTACTCGTGCCCGACGGTCACCTGGAGGTTCTGCAGCGGGGTGCCGGTGGGGAAGCCGCGGTAGTCGTTGTCGACGACGCAGAAGGCCCACACGTCCTCCGCCCGCGTGCGCTGGTCGCTGGTGCAGTAGCCGTAGAGACCACCGGCGAGGTCCTGGACGTACATGTCGGTCTTGGCGTTGCCACCGGCCCTGCCGTCGCGCTTCGGCGCCCGGTAGCCGGCGCCGACGAAGGTGCGGTGCACGCTGCCGGCCGTGGCGAGGACCTTCCTGGCCCACGACGCGCTCGCCCGGTGCCTGCCGCTCGTGCGCCAGTGGACGCACACCACCGTGCACTTCTTCCTGTCCTGCGCCGGGCGGGCCAGCAGGCGGCCGGCCGCGGCCCGGTCGGCGGGCGCCAGCGCCGGCCGCGCCATGCGCAGCTGCCGCAGGGCCTCGGTGGCGTCCCGGCCGTCCCCGGCCAGGGCGGACCGCGCGGCGGCGAGGCTGCGCGCGGCGGTGACGGTGCCCGGGGCGAGGAGGGCGGAGGAGTCCTGCGCCCCCGCGCGCTCGGCGTCCGGGCGCCCGTCCGGGGCCTCAGCGGTGGCGGTGGTGACCCCCGTGAGCGTGGACAGCCCGGTCGCGAGGACGAGGGCGAGGGCGGCCAGGGGACGTGCGCGACGCATGAGTTCTCCGGGGATGCTCGGCGGTGCCCGGGGGTCACCGACCGGGGCGCTCCCCGGAGGTCCCGAGGTCAGCGCTCAGCCAACCGCAGGTTCGTGCTGCTCCGCATGGCCCGTCGGGACCATCTTCTCCGGGGCGGCCGGCGCGGGGTCCGGTCGCTCACGCCGGCGCTCCACGAGCCGGCCCAGCCGTGCCGAGACCAGGAACCCCAGGCCGATCACCAGCCACCCGGCGAGGGCGTCGAGGACCCAGTGGTTGCCGGTGCCGACGATGACGACCGCGGTGATGAGGGCGTGGGCCCAGCCCAGGCCGCGGACCCAGTGGCGGCGGGCGTGCTGCTGGACGACCACCGCCACCCACAGCGCCCAGCCGGCGTGCAGGGAGGGGAAGGCCGCGAGCTGGTTCGTCAGCCCGCCCAGGCCCTTGGGCGCCGATGCCTCGGACCCCCACCAGCCGTCGGCCGCGTGCAGGGACAGGACGTCGACGTACCCGTCGACGAAGCGTGGGGGAGCGGTCGGCAGCAGGAGGTAGAGCGCCAGGCCGATCAGGGTGGCCGCCACCAGTGCGCGCCGGGCCGGCACGTAGCGCCGCTCGCCGAGGCGGTAGAGCCACACCAGCGCGATCGCGGTGACCACGTAGTGGGCGGTGGCGTACCAGTAGCTGGAGAGCAGGCCGAGGACCCGCGTGTCGACGAAGAACTGGTTGAGGGAGGCCTCCCAGTGCAGGCCGATGAGCCGCTCCACGTCGAGCAGCTCGCGTGCCCGGGTGAGCGCGGGGCCCAGGGCGTCGTCGGCGAACAGCCGGGACCCGCTGTAGACGACGTAGAGGGTCAGGATGAGCGCCAGCTCGGCCACGCCACGCCGCAGGCGCGGGTGCCTCGTGGTGCTGCTGGGGAGACTCACGGCTCCAACATTGCCGTATCCCACCCCCGAGAAGCATCCGGCTTACCCCCGAGTCGCCCCCCGTTTGCCCATTCTTGGGGGTGAGGCGCCACCCGACCGGGCCCTTTCTCCCCGATCAGCCGCGCCGCGGTCCGGTAGGGCCCGGGACCGGCGGTGCGCTCAGACGCGCCGCAGGACCGCGGTGACCTTGCCCAGGATGGTCGCGTGCGTGCCGTCGATGGGGTCGTACGCCGCGTTGTGCGGCAGCAGCCACACCTGGCCGTCCTTGCGCTGGAAGGTCTTCACCGTCGCCTCGCCGTCGATCATCGCGGCCACGATCTCGCCGTTGTTCGCCGTCGGCTGCTGCCGGATGACGACGTAGTCGCCGTTGCAGATCGCGGCGTCGACCATCGAGTCGCCGGCGACCTCGAGCAGGAACAGCTGGCCGTCGCCGACCAGCTGCTTGGGCAGCGGGAAGACGTCCTCGACGCGCTCCTCGGCGAGGATCGGGCCGCCGGCCGCGATCCGGCCGACCATCGGGACGTACTGCGCCTCGGGCAGCACGTCGCCCACGCCCGTCTCGTCGACCGAGGCCTCCTCACCGCTGGACATCGCGCGCCGTGCCGCCATCACCTCGGGCAGGAACACCTCGAGCGCCCGCGGGCGGTGCGGGTCGCGCTTGAGGAAGCCCTTCTCCTCGAGGACCTTGAGCTGGTGGGCCACGCTCGAGGAGCTGGTCAGGCCCACCGCGTCGCCGATCTCGCGCATGCTCGGCGGGTAGCCGCGGCCCTCGATGCTGTCGCGGATGTGGGCGAGGATCCGGGTCTGACGAGGGGTCAGGCCGGTCACGTCGGGTGCGCCGTCGGGCAGCTCGGAGACCTTGGGACCGGGGTTCTTCGCCATGGGTGGAGTGCCTTCCGGGATGCGCGAGGACGAGGGGTGCTGCTGGCAGCACGGTAGAGCCTCCGCGGGCCGTGTTCAAACACCTGTTCGAAGGTGTGTCGCGCGGTGGGCGCCCGGCCCGGGCCGCTGCTTGGATGCGTGCATGGAACCCACCAGCTGTGTCGTCACCGGAGCGGCCCGCGGCATCGGCCGCGGTATCGCCGAGCTCATGGTCGCGCGCGGGCACCGCGTCGTGGTCACCGACATCGACGCCGAGGGCGCGGCGCGCACCGCGGCCGAGATCGGCGCCGCCGAGGGCCTCGGCCAGGACGTCCGCGACGCCGCCTCGCACACCGCCGCTGCCGAGGCGGCCGCGCGGCACGGCGCGCTCGTGGCGTGGTTCGCCAACGCCGGCGTGGGTGACGACGGGAAGCTCGCGGACCTGACCGACGAGCAGGTCCGCCGCCTCGTCGAGGTCAACCTGCTCGGCGCCGTCTGGAGCACCCGCGCGGCGCTCGCCGCGTTCGGCCCGCGCGGCGGCGACCTGGTCCTCACCGCGTCCCTCTCGGGCCTGGGTCCCGTCCCCGGCCTCTCCCTGTACGCCGCGACCAAGGCCGCGGTCGTCTCGCTCGCCTCCTCGGTCGCCCTCGAGGCGCCGCGGGGTGTGCGGGTGCACGCCCTGTGCCCCGACGGCGTGGCCACCGACATGGTCGCCGCGATGCGCGAGGACGGGATGGGCAAGCAGCTCGTCGCCTCGGGAGGCCGGATGCTGGGCGTGGCGGAGACCGCGCAGGCGGCCGTCGACCTGGTCGGGTCCCGCCGGGTCCTGCGGACCCTCCCCGGGTGGCGTGGTGCCGCGATGCGCGTCGGCCAGCTCGCCCCCTCGGTGTCCGGGCCGGCGCTCGCGGTCTTCGCGGCCCAGGGCAGGCGCCGGCTGCGGTAGTCGCCGGGGAGGCGGGTCGGTTCCTTCGAACATTTGTTCGCCCAGGTCCTTGAACTGTTCGAACACGTGCTCTACGGTCGTACACATGTTCGATCGAACGTCTGCTCGATCGTCAACCGGGCCAGCCACTGTCGGTGGCCGCGGTTAGACATCTGCTCAGACCGAGATCGACACGACCCGAGGCTGACCGCCACTTCCCCAGGAGGTCCCCATGAGCACCATCACCGCCACCCCCACCGCCCTGCCGCGCACGACCGGCAGCACCCGCCGCTCCGGCCAGGTGCGGCTCACCCGCCGGGGCCGGCTCGTGGTGTTCCTCCTGGCGCTCGCGATCGTGCTCGGCCTCGGCCTGGCCATCGCGGCAGGCTCGGTGGCCACCGACGAGGCCGGCACCCCCGAGCCGACCCGCGTGGTGATGGTCGGCACCGGCCAGACCCTGTGGGGGATCGCCGCCGACCTCGCCGAGGACGGCGAGGTGCGCGAGATGATGACCCACATCGAGCGGCTGAACGCCCTCGACTCCGCGGTGCTCGCCGCGGGCCAGCGCCTCATCGTCCCGGTGCAGTAAGGCACTCGCCAGCACCGACACAGACGTCGCCAGCCGCTTCGACCCCGGCTGGCGATCCGGGGAAGACAGGGGCGGGGCCGTTCGCGGCCCCGCCCCTGCGGCGTCTCCGGACGCGCTCGCCGGCGCGGCCGCGGAAGTTTCAGCGGCCAGCCGATGAAGCTCCCGGATGGCCGCTGAAACTTCATCGGCCAACCGACAGGTTCAGCGGCCGGCCGATGAAATGTCGCCCGCCGGGACCGCTCGACGACGCCCACTCAACAAGATCGAGCAGGCTCGACCCGTCCCGGGAGCGGCTCGGCGAGCGGGTCAGCGAGCGGCGCGCCGCCCGCCGGGAGCGGCGGGCTGCTGCTGCTCCGACCGCGGCTCGCGGGAGGCCGGGGGAGAGGTGATGCCGAGCTCGCGGAGCAGTCGGGCGACGAGCATCAGTCCGACGAACAGGCAGGCGACGGCACCGACCGAGGCCAGGGCGAGGAAGGCCCACGCGCCGGACTCGCCGCCACGCGCGGTCGCGCCGAAGTCGATCGCGGCGTAGACCAGGTAGCCCCAGGCGACCACCAGGAGGGTGATGCCGAGGGCGAGGAGGGCCAGGCGCGGGGAGAAACCGGCACGGCGCTTGTCGCCCCGCCGTGCGCCCGCCCGCTTGCCCGTCGCCACGTGGCACATCATCGCTGATCGGTGGCGGCCGGGTGCAGTCGACCCGCAGGTCGTCGGCCCCCGGTTCCGGCCCGTCGGGCGCGACGCGGTGATCGTGCCGAGCCGGATCGGCTCGGAGGCTTTACGCTGTGCCTCGTGCAGGGCGAAGTGGGGACGTCGTCGGCGCCGGGTGGAGCTCCCGGTGCGTCGACTCCGCAGTCGTACCACCCGGACGGAGCGCTCCCGCAGGCCCACGACGTCGACGACGTCGCCCGGTCGGTCCTGGCCCGGGTCGGGGCCCACGACGGGGTGCAGCGCGCCGCCCTGGCGCTGAGCGAGGGCGGTGGTCGCCGGCTGCGCTTCGTCGACAGCGCGGCGGCAGCCGACCCCGCGGACCTGCGCTGGTGCCACATCGACGCCTACGACGACGTACCGCTGACCACCGTCGTGCGGACCGGTGAGGCGGTGCACGGGCGGCTCGAGGACTTCACCGGTCGGTACGTCGCACTGCTGGAGGCCCAGCGCGAGCGCGAGGTGCGGGCGCTGGCGGCCGTGCCGCTGCCGGGGACCGGCTCGCCGATCGGTGGCCTGCTGGTCTGGTTCTCCGACGCCGAGGCGCTCGACGCCGCGCGGGTCGCCGCGCTCACCGAGCTGGCCCGCCGCGCCTCGGACGCCGTACGCCGGGTCCGGCTGGTCTCCGGGCGCCAGGGCTCCGACGCGGTGCCCGAGGAGCCGGCGATCCCGGAGGGCGCGCTGACCACCAGCGTGCTGCTCGAGGGCGACCCGCGGGCGACGGGCGCCGCGCGGCGGTTCCTCCGCGAGCACCTACGCGCCTGGGGCGTCGACGACGAGCCGGTCGACGACGCGCAGCTGTGCCTCTCGGAGCTGGTGACCAACGCGGTCGTCCACGCGGGCACGGCATCGGAGCTGCGGGTCGTGCTGGACGACGGCGTGCTGACGGTGACCGTCCGCGACCTCGGCGGCCTCGGCAAGCCCGCCGTCGGCGGCGAGCCGCACCCCTCCGAGGACCTCGACCCGCTGCGCGTCTACGGCCGCGGCCTGCAGCTGGTCGACGCCCTCTCCCAGCGGTGGGGATCCGAGCGCGACGTCACCGGCACCACCGTCTGGTTCACCCTCGAGCTCGGCACCTACGCCCGCACCGACGCGGTCGCCGCCGGCTGAGGCCGTTCGCGCCGCGTCGGGCCGCTAGGTCCCGATGCCGATGACCACGCCCGCGATGGCGGCGTTGGACAGGTTGGCGAGGCTGCCGGCCAGGAGTGCCCGCAGGCCCAGCTCCGCGACGGCCGAGCGGCGCTCGGGCGCGAGCGAGCCGATGGTGCCGATCTGGATGGCGATCGAGGAGATGTTGGCGAAGCCGGCCAGCGCGAAGGTCACCACCGCGACGGTCACCGGCGAGAGCGAGTCGACCTGCGGGCCGAAGTCGGCGTACGCCACGAACTCGTTGAGCACGGTCTTCTGACCGATCCACGAGCCCGCGTCGACCGCCTCCGACCACGGCACGCCCAGCAGCCAGGCCAGCGGCGCGAGCGCCCAGCCGAGGATCTTCTCGAAGGTCAGCCCTTCGGCGCCGAACCAACCGCCGACCGCGCCCAGGATGCCGTTGGCCAGCGCGATCAGGGCGATGAAGGCGATCAGCAGCGCGCCCACCGTCACCGCGATCCGGCCGCCGGCGATCGCGCCGCGGCCGAGGGCGTCGATGGCGTTGCGGGACTCGGTGTCGCGCACGCTGCGCACGTCGAGCTCGTCGAGGTCGGGAACCTCCCGGTCGTCCCCCGCGCGGGCGGCCTCGAACGGCTCGTCCGGCGTGCTGTCGGGCCACATGATCTTGGCCATCAGCAGGGCGGCGGGAGCGTTCATCACGGTCGCGGCCAGGAGGTACTCCAGCGGCGCGCCGAGCAGGGAGTAGCCCACGAGCGTCGAGCCGGCCGCCGCGGCGAACCCGGCGGCCATCACGGTGAAGAGCTGGCCCTTGCGCAGCGAGCGGAGGTACGGCGCGATCATCAGCGGCGCCTCGCTCTGGCCGAGGAAGACCACCGTGCCGGCGTACAGCGACTCCACCTTGCTCACCCGCAGCAGCCAGGACAGCGCGCCGCCGACGACGTACGTCGCCCACTGCACGACCCGCAGGTAGTACAGCAACCCGACCAGCGCGCCGAGGAACACGATCACCGGCAGCACCGACAGCGCGAAGACCGTCTCGCCCTCCTCGCCGACCTCGGTCAGCGGGCCGAAGACGAAGGCCGTGCCCTCCTCGGCGTACCCGATGAGCGCGGCCACCCGGTCCGAGAGCCAGTCCAGCGCCCGCTCGCCGGGCCCCCACCGCAGCACCAGTGCTGCGAAGGCGACCTGGAGGGCCAGGGCGACCCCGACCGTGCGCCAGGAGATCCCGCGCCGGTGCTTGGAGAAGGCCACGGCCACCAGCACCAGCACGACCAGGCCGAGCAGCCCGCGCAGAGCGTCCATGTCGACGCCGGTGCCCGCGGGGGACCTGCTCGGAACGTGTGCCCGGTCGACGGCCTGGTCACCGGCCGCGCGTGGTGATGGTCCTCCCGCCGATCGTGGCGCCCGAGCCGGTCGCGGTCTTCTGCGGCCTGGCCGGTGCGGCCAGCACCAAGCACCGCGACCACTACTACGAGGGCCCGGGCAACAGCTTCTGGCAGTCGCTCCACCTGGCCGGCTTCACCCCGCGCGAGCTCGCCCCGCACGAGGACCGCCTCCTCGCCGAGCCGGTCGCCGGCACCGCGCTCGGCCTCACCGACCTCGTCGGGCACTGGGACCCGCGCTGGGTGGAGATCGACCGGCTCGTCGAGCAGGTGGAGCAGTGGGAGCCGGAGTGGCTGGCAATCACCGGCAAGGGCGCCGCCCACGAGGCCTCGAAGGCGCTGGGCCGTCGCGGTCGCCCGCACCTCGGCGTCCAGGACTGGTACGTCGGTCCGGCCCAGGTGTTCGTGCTCCCGGGGCCGTCGGGCGCCAACCAGCGCCGCGACTACGACGGCCGCCCCAACCGGCTCTCGTGGTGGCGCGACCTGGCGATGATCTGCGGCGTCCCGGGTGGCTCGTCGGACGGCTCGTCGCCGGGCTGAGCGGGGCGCAGGATGGACCTATGAGCCGCTCCGCCCGCCTCGCCGCCCTCGCCCTCCTGCTCGCCGGCACCACCGCCACCGCCGCCCCCGCGGCGACCGCCGCGCCCGGTGACCCGACGTCCCCCGCCGCCACCGAGCGCACCGCCACCGAGCGCACCGTGACTGAGCGCACCGTCACCGTCCGCGGCGACTGCGTCCGGCACGGTCGGGTCGTCCTGCGCCAGGACGTCGGGCCGGAGACCACCACGGTGACGGTCCGGGCGCGCGGGATCGCGAACGGGCGCTGGCGCGGTGAGCACCTGCTCGAGGTGGGCGTCGACGACACGAACGACACGCGCGTGTCGGTGCGGGCCCGCCGGCACGGGTTCGAGACGACCTTCGAGGTGGACGGCTCCGGCATCGGTGGCGTGCTCGACCTCGGGGCGCCGAGCGGCGGCGCCTGCTCGGTGGCGTACTCCGAGGCCGACGACCTCGTCGTGGTCGGCGACCGCCGCACCGGCGTCGTCGTCGCCACGCCGGGGCCGCGGAGGCGGCTCACGCGGGCGCACGTCCACTGCCGCCCCGGGACCAGGTGGAGCCTGGCGGTGGAGGCGAGCGACGAGGACGGCGGCTACGGCTTCGGGGGGAGCGCCGTGCCGTGTCGCCGGGGGAGCGTCGTGGCCCGCGACCTGACCACGGGCAAGCGGGCCTCCCTGCCAAACACCCTCGAGGTGGTGGCCGAGCGCACCGGCGGGCGCACCCTCCGGCTCCGGTACGACGCCACCGAGCACGCCGCCGCGGAAGCGACCGCGCCTGTCGCCGGGTGACCGTGCAGCCGTCTGACCTGCGGGTACGCGGAGTGGTCCGGACCGGTCCCCACGGACTTCCGGCGAGACACGCCGATCAGGTTGCGCCCCGCTCCACCCCGGCGTACGGTTCCACCACATCTAGTACTTACACGGATGTAGTTATCCACATCTAGTGCACAGCACCAGGGTGGAAGCCCCACAGAAGGCCCGTTGTTCTACACAGGGACGGGCCGGATATCCCCAGACGATCCACAGGCCGGCACACCCCTCGCAGGGTGTCCGAGGCGCGCCCGGAAGGAGGACCCGCATGCACTGCCCGTACTGCCGTGGCACCGACACCCGGGTCCTCGACTCCCGGGTCGCCGACGACGGCGGCTCGATCCGCCGGCGCCGTACCTGCTCGTCGTGCTCGAAGCGGTTCACCACCGTCGAGCAGATGCAGCTGACCGTGCTCAAGCGCAGCGGCGCCACCGAGCCGTTCACCCGCGAGAAGGCCGTCGCCGGCGTCCGGAAGGCCTGCAAGGGCCGCCCGGTCACCGAGGACCAGCTCGCCTGCCTCGGCCAGGCGGTCGAGGACGCCCTCCGGCTCGCCGGGGCCGCGGAGATCCCGGCGCACGAGGTCGGCCTGGCCATCCTCGGCCCGCTCCGCGAGCTCGACGAGGTCGCCTACCTGCGGTTCGCGAGCGTCTACCGCGCCTTCGAGAGCGCCGACGACTTCGAGGACGAGATCGCCAAGCTCCGCGCCGACCGCCCCGCGGTCGACCACGAGCCCCAGCCCACGGGCTGACCACAGACCGCCCGGCACGTAGTGGGGAAGCTGCGTGCCGGGCGCACCAATCCTTCCCCCGCAGGACTGTCGGTGGCGCCCGCCACCATGGACGTGGAGCCACCGACGGACCGCTGAGCCCGACTCAGCACCTACTCAGCACACAGCCGACACGAAGCAGCACGGGACAAGGGAGACGGCATGACGGAGACGGTGAGCGGCGCAGCCACCAGCGGCGCAGCGGCAGGCAAGCGCCTCACGATCGAGCGGGTGTTCAGCACCGCCGGCGTGCACCCCTACGACGAGATCACCTGGGAGCGTCGCGACGTCGTCCAGACGAACTGGAAGACCGGCGCGGCCGTCTTCGAGCAGCGCGGCGTGGAGTTCCCGGACTTCTGGTCGGTCAACGCCTCGACCATCGTCACCACCAAGTACTTCCGCGGCGCCGTCGGCACCGACGCCCGCGAGACGAGCCTCAAGCAGCTCGTCGACCGGGTCGTCAAGACCTACACCAAGGCCGGCCGCGAGCACGGCTACTTCGCCACCGAGGGCGACGCCGAGGTCTTCGAGCACGAGCTCACCTGGCTCCTGGTCCACCAGTACTTCTCGTTCAACAGCCCCGTCTGGTTCAACGTCGGCACCCCGTCGCCGCAGCAGGTCTCCGCCTGCTTCATCCTCTCCGTCGACGACTCGATGGACTCGATCCTGAACTGGTACAAGGAGGAGGGCTTCATCTTCAAGGGCGGCTCCGGCGCCGGCCTGAACCTCTCCCGCATCCGCTCCTCCAAGGAGCTGCTCTCCTCCGGCGGCACCGCCTCGGGCCCCGTCTCCTTCATGCGCGGTGCCGACGCCTCCGCGGGCACCATCAAGTCCGGTGGCGCCACCCGCCGCGCGGCGAAGATGGTCGTCCTCGACGTCGACCACCCCGACATCGAGGAGTTCGTGCAGACCAAGGCGCGCGAGGAGGACAAGATCCGCGCCCTGCGCGACGCCGGGTTCGACATGGACCTCGGCGGCGCCGACATCACCTCGGTGCAGTACCAGAACGCCAACAACTCCGTCCGCGTCTCCGACGAGTTCATGCGTGCGGTCGAGGACGGCACCGAGTTCGGCCTGCGTGCCCGGATGACCGGCGAGGTCATCGAGAAGGTCGACGCCCGCGACCTGTTCCGCAAGATCGCCACCGCCGCCTGGGAGTGCGCCGACCCGGGCCTGCAGTACGACGACACGATCAACGACTGGCACACCAACCCCGAGACCGGCCGGATCACCGCGTCCAACCCGTGCTCGGAGTACATGTCGCTCGACAACTCCTCGTGCAACCTGGCGTCGCTGAACCTGCTGAAGTTCCTCAAGGACGACGACACCTTCGACGGCGAGCTCTTCGCGAAGGCCGTGGAGTTCATCATCACCGCGATGGACATCTCCATCTGCTTCGCCGACTTCCCGACCGAGGCGATCGGCCAGACCACCGTCGACTACCGCCAGCTCGGCATCGGCTACGCCAACCTCGGCGCGCTGCTGATGGCGATGGGCCTCGGCTACGACTCCGAGGGTGGCCGCTCGATGGCCGCGACCATCACCTCGCTGATGACCGGCACCTCCTACAAGCGCTCCGCCGAGCTCGCCGCGATCGTCGGCCCCTACAACGGCTACGCCCGCAACGCCGACGCCCACAAGCGCGTCATGCGCAAGCACCAGGCGGCCAACGACGCGGTCCGCACCGTCCACATCGCCGACGCCCAGGTCCACAAGCTCGCCACCAAGGCGTGGGCCGACGTCATCGCGCTGGGGGAGACCAACGGCTTCCGCAACGCTCAGGCCTCGGTGCTCGCGCCCACCGGCACCATCGGCTTCATGATGGACTGCGACACCACCGGCATCGAGCCCGACTTCTCCCTGGTGAAGTTCAAGAAGCTCGTCGGCGGCGGCTCGATGCAGATCGTCAACCAGACGATCCCGCGGGCGCTGAAGAAGCTCGGCTACCAGCCCGAGCAGGTCGAGGCGATCGTCGCCTACATCGGCGAGCACGGCCACGTCATCGACGCGCCGGGCCTCAAGACCGAGCACTACGAGGTCTTCGACACCGCGATGGGCGCCCGCTCCCTCAAGCCGATGGGCCACGTGCGGATGATGGCCGCCGCCCAGCCGTTCCTTTCGGGTGCCATCTCCAAGACCGTCAACCTGCCGGAGACGGCCACGGTCGAGGAGATCGAGGAGGTCTACCTCCAGTCGTGGAAGCTCGGCCTGAAGGCGACCGCCATCTACCGGGACAACTGCAAGGTCGGCCAGCCGCTGGCCGACGGCGGCGGCAAGGCCAAGAAGGACGCCGCCGACGCGGCGGCCGCCACCGAGGCCGCGGCGACCAAGGTCGTGGAGAAGGTCGTCTACGCCCCGACCCGCAAGCGCCTGCCGAAGTCCCGCGTCTCGCGGACCACCTCGTTCACCGTGGGTGGCGCCGAGGGCTACATGACCTCGGGTGCGCACGACGACGGCGAGCTCGGCGAGATCTTCCTCAAGCTCGGCAAGCAGGGCTCGACCCTGGCCGGCGTGATGGACGCCTTCTCGATCGCCGTCTCGATCGGCCTGCAGTACGGCGTGCCGCTGGAGACCTACGTCTCGAAGTTCACCAACCTGCGCTTCGAGCCGGCCGGCCTCACCGACGACGCGGACGTCCGGATGGCGCAGTCGATCATGGACTACATCTTCCGCCGCCTTGCTCTGGACTACCTGTCCTTCGACCAGCGCTCCGCCCTCGGCATCTACTCCGCCGAGGAGCGCCAGCGCCACCTCGAGACCGGCTCGTACGAGCCGGTGGAGGAGACCGGCGGCGCCGCCGAGCTCATCGACGCCGGCCCGACGTCCCAGGCCGTCGTCGACGCCGAGGTGGCCGACGACGTCGAGGTCGAGACCAAGGACACCCGCGGCGCCGAGGCCCGCGAGGTCCCGGCCAAGCCCGCCAGCGAGGCCCACACCACGGCCGAGCTCCTGGAGAAGATCAGCGGCACCGCGATCGACTCGCCGCTCTGCTTCACCTGCGGCACCAAGATGCGCCCCGCCGGCTCCTGCTACGTCTGCGAGGGCTGCGGCAGCACCTCCGGTTGCAGCTGACCGCTAGCCGCTCGTACGACGGCCCCGACACCGCGAGGTGTCGGGGCCGTTCGTCGTTCGCACTCAAACCGATCGGTCCGCGACCGACTAGCTTCCCGAGGATGCGGCTGCCAAGCTGCGCCGCGTGGACGGGTACGTACGGCATGTCAAGGCGACCGTTCCGCCGAGTCGTACGGCGGAGTTGGCTGCGGTCGACCAATTGGCTGGTCAGTTGTTCAGACACATCGAGGGGACTCGGGACGAGCTGGCCCGCATCCACGTCCACGGGGCCAAGAGCAAGTCGATCCAAGATCACTTCGAGCAACTGCTGTGCCGAGATCTCGGGTTCAGAGAAGAGGTCGTGCTGACGCCTCAGACGGGTTTGGTGACCCAAGCGCGCCCAGACTTCTTCTACCGAATCGAGGAGAGCCGGGGGATCGTTGCCGAGGTCGAGCGGGGCGGCACCATCACCAACAACCACGACCTGAAGGACCTCTGGAAGGCGCACGTGGCTCCTGACGCCCATCACCTGTTCCTCGTCGTCCCGTGGAACAACTGGCGCGAGGACGGCACGCCGAGAGAGCGTCCTTTTCAGACGGTCGCGCGCCGATTGGGGGCTTTCTTCGGAGACCCTCGTCGGGAGATCGACGTGTTGAGCGCCCACGTCTTCGCGTACTGACCCGTCCTGGTCTGAGCGAACGCGGGTCATCCGCGCGCCGGGCGGCTGCTGACGAGCCCCGTCCCTCTGTCCGATCGTGGGTGACCGTCCGAGGGGTGAAGGCTGGCTCTGCAGTGCCGGGGCAAGATGTCGCCATGGTCGACGAGCAGCACGGACTGGTCTTCCCCAGCGACGACGAAGGTCGGCGCAGCACGACCGCGGTGGGTCGGGCGGTGGTGGCCGATGCGCTGGGCGCCGCCGACCCGGTGGGTGCCCGGGCGGCCGAGCGGGAGACGGCGTGGCGCGGGGAGTACCTGCAGTACTTCCGGCGGCTCGTCGAGGCCGGGCTCGGGGCACCCGAGGACGCGCTCGGCATCGCGCGGGCGGGGCTCGACTCGCTGCACGACCGGATGCGGGTGCTCGGCGAGGACGGCGAGGTCCCGCTGGCCGAGTGGCCGCGCGGGGCCCAGCGCTTCGAGCGCATCGAGGTGCCTGGAGCCGGAGAGCCGGTCGAGGAGCTCGTGCTCCCCTACCGCGGCGACCGGCTGCGTGGCGACGAGATCAGGCGCCAGGTCGACCGCTGGGTGGAGGCCGGCGTGGTCGAGCCGTCGGTGGTCGACGCGGTCGGCGCGGTGCTCGACAACCCCGACTGGCTCCGGCTCGAGGGGCACACCGTCGCGGTGGTCGGCGCCGCCTCGGAGATGGGTCCGCTGCAGGCGCTGACCCGGTGGGGCGCGCGGGTGGCGGCGGTCGACCTGCCCAAGGCCGGGCTCTGGGACCGCGTCGCGGACACCGCGAGCGCCGGCGCCGGCACGGTGGTGGCGCCGCGGGCAGCCGGCGGCGAGGACGGTACGCCCGGGGCGGACCTGCTCGCCGACGTACCGGCTCTGGCCGAGTGGCTGGCCGAGCAGCCGGGGACCCTGGTGGTCGGCAACTACGTGTACGCCGACGGCGCCACCAACGTCCGCGTCAGCACCGCCGTCGACGAGCTGAGCCGCCGCCTGCTGGGCAGCAGGGACGACGTCGCGCTGGCGTTCCTCGCCACGCCGACGGACGTGTTCGCGGTGCCGCGGGACGCGGTGGAGCAGGCGACCGAGCGGTACGAGACCCGGTCCCGGGCCGCCAAGACGCTCGGCCGACCCCTGCGCGCCGCATCGGGCGGACGGCTGCTGCGCCGCCCGTACGCGCCGGACTCCGACCCCGGCGTCAACGACTCGCTGGTGCCGCAGCAGGGCCCCAACTACGCGCTCGCCAAGCGGCTTCAGCGCTGGCGCGCGACGGTGGCCCGCCACGAGGGCGCGACCGTGTCGATGAACGTCGCGCCGCCGACCCGCACCCGCTCGGTGGTCAAGAACCGCGCCCTCGCCGCGGCGTACGCCGGCGCCCACCGCTTCGGCGTCGAGGTATTCGACCCTTCGACGTCGAACGTGCTGATGGCCGCGCTGCTGGTCCACGACCTGCACACCGGGGGAGGCCCGCGCCACGAGCACCCCTGGCAGGACGAGGCGTACGCCGCGGCGCACGGCGGCCTGTGGCGCACGGCCTACGCGCCGCGCAGCGCACTGGGGCTCGCGGCCGTGCTCGGGATGGGAGCGGCGCGCGGGTGAGCCGCGCCGCCGAGGAGACCAACCGGCGGCTGCTCCGGGCGCGGGACCTCATGGACCGCAGCTACGCCGAGCCGCTCGACGTGCCCACGCTGGCGCGGGTCGCGCACGTGTCGGAGTCCCACTTCATCCGCACTTTCCGCGCCGCCTTCGGGGAGACGCCGCACCGCTACCTCCAGCGCCGCCGGGTCGAGCGGGCGGCCTGGCTGCTGCGGACCACCGACCGGAGCGTGACCGAGATCTGCCTCGACGTCGGGTTCACGAGCCTCGGGACGTTCAGCCGGGTCTTCCGCGACATCATGGGCGAGACCCCGACCCAGCACCGCCGGCGCGGGCCGCTGGGGCCGGTGCCGAGCTGCTTCGCGAGGGCGTGGATGCGCCCGATCGGCTGAGCCGGCCAGCGCCCGACCAGGAGGGCGATTTCGGAGAAGCGCGCGGTCGGCGGCGGGCCCTAGGTTCGGCCGCATGATGAAACGACTGAACATCTCCGGCATCTACGTCCTCGACCAGGACCAGGCGCTCGACTTCTACGTCGGCAAGCTCGGCCTCGAGGTCGACAGCGACGTCGACCTCGGCTTCATGCGCTGGCTGACGATCCGCGTGCCCGGCGACCCGGACCGCAAGATCCTCCTCGAGCGGCCCGGCCCGCCGTCGATGGGCGAGGAGACCGCCGAGCAGGTGCGCGAGATGGTGAGCAAGGGCGCGGCCGGCGGCCACCTGTTCTTCGCCGTCGACGACGCGCACGCGACGTACGCCGAGCTGCAGGCGCGCGGCGTGGACCTCACCGAGGAGCCGACCGAGCAGGCGTACGGCATCGACTTCGGGCTGCGCGACCCCTTCGGCAACCACGTCCGGATCGCCCAGCTCAAGGAGGGCTGAGCCGAGGGCGTGGCGGCGGGCGACCTCACCCGCCGAGCAGGAAGCCGGTGAGGAACCCGGCGGCGCTGCCGAGGGCGACGAGCGGGCCGCCCTTGCCGAACGCCTCGGGCGCGAGCGTCGCGACGACCGAGGCCAGGACGGCGCCTGCGGCGAACGCGAGCGGGTAGGCGAGCGCCTCCGGCGAGGCACCGGCGAACACGAGCCGGCCCAGCACCACCGCGGCGGCGAGCAGGACGGTGGCGCCGGCCCACAGCGCCACGACCGAACGCGCGCTGCGGCCGCGGTCCTGCATCGTCCGGGCACCGGCCAGCGCCTCGGGGAAGTTGCTGACGAAGACGGCGACGAGCAGGGCGACGCTGCCGGAGCCGCTGAGCGAGACACCGAGCGCGGCGTTCTCCGGGATGCCGTCGAGGGTGACCCCGGCGAGCAGCGCCCAGCCGGCGACGGTGCCGCTGACGTACCGGTCGAGGAAGTAGTCGGCCGTGGTGAAGACCAGCGCCCCCGCCGCGAAGAGCAGCCCCGCACGCACCGGTCCGCCGTCGCGGTAGCTGGGCTCGAAGAGCTCGAAGGCCACGGACGCGATCAGCGCGCCCGCGGCGAAGGCGAGCGCAGCGGCGAGCAGGGGCTGGGGGACCCGCCAGCGGACGCCCACCAGGGCGCCGGCGGTGAGCGGCAGGGAGGCGCCGACGGCGTAGACGAGGAGGAGCAGCACGAGCGGTCGGTACCCGGGGCCGGTGCGCCTGCCCGGTCGACCGTCAGGCGTCCCGCACGTCCTCGGCCACGTCCTTGTCCCGGGCCGCACGGACGCAGGCGGCGACCAGGCGGGGGAGGTCCTGGGCGGGAACCAGGTCGGCGAGCCCGTCGGGCGAGGTGGGGAGCCCCAGGCGGTCGGCGCCCCGGGCGGCCAGGTCGTCGACGTACGGCGCGACATCGGGCCACACGCCCTGCACCTCGCGCAGGAAGATCGCCGCGCCGGCGGGGCCGATGCCCTTGAACTCCTGCAGCGCCTGCTCGATCGCAGCCGCGTCGTCGCACTTCTCGTGGAGCTTGCGCAGGTCCCCGGACCAGTCGTCGAGGACCTTGTCGGCGAGCTCGCCGAGCTGGGTGGAGGTCCGCTCGTCGTAGCGCCGGTAGCCGCTGCGGCCGAAGGCGGCGATGAGGGTACGACGCGGGGTGTCCCGGGTGCGGTCGGGTGTGGTGCAGCCGGCGTCGAGCAGCTCGCGGGCGGCGGCCACCGCGATGTCGGAGCTGATCCGCGCCGACAGCAGCAGGCTCAGCACCAGCAGCTGCCACAACGCCGCCGGCTTGTCGTCGAGGCTGATGCCGGCGTCCTCGGCGTACGTCGTGCCGTGCCGCTCGAGGAGAGCGGCGACGGTGTCGTGGTCGCGGTCGTGTCCGCGGTGGGAGCCGGCCATGCAGCGGCGGTACCCCGTCGCGGCCCGGACGCTCAGCCCGTCGCGATCACTCGACGGGGGCGGTCGGCGCGGGCGCCGACGGCACGGTCGACGGCGTGGGCGCCGGCGCCAGCGGGGTGGGCTCGACCGACGGCTCCTCGCTCGGCTCCTCGGTGGGCGCCTCCTCCGACGGCTCGCCGGTGGGCGCGGTGCCGTCGTCCGGCTCCGCCCCGTCGGAGGGGTTGCCCTGCTGGGGCGACTGGCCGGGATCCCGGTCGCCGTCGCGGTCGCCGCCGTCCTGCTCGGAGGACGACCCGCCACCGGTGATCCGGGTGATGGAGGTGCCGCCGTCCTTGTCGGACCCGCCGGTGTAGGAGGACACGGTGCGGCCGGTGAGCGCCTCGAAGGCGCTGATGACCACGACGACCACGAGGAAGAGCCCGGCGGCGGCGATGGCGATCCGCTTCCACGGCAGCCCCGCCAGCCGCTCGCGCCACCGGACGGGCTCGGCCGCGTCGGGCACCTCGCCCTGGTCGAGCATGTCGGCGGCCTCGGCCAGCTGCTGCTCGGCGCGCGACAGCCGGGAGGCGTCGTCGCGGCGGCTCGCGCGGCGTACCTCCGACTGCGCGGCGCCGACCTTGCTCAGGGCCTGCTCCTGGACCGCGGCGAGCTTCGCGCGGGAGCGGGCCAGCCCCTGGCTGTAGATCGCCGTGCCGACGGTCGCCGCGACGCTGCCCAGCGCGGCGCCGAGCAGCGTGCCGGCCGCGCCGAGGGTCGAGAGCAGCACCGCCGTCGTGATCGCAGCGAGCGCTCCGGCGATGGTCTTGAGCCAGTCGATGTCGAGCGCGGGTTCGGACCGGGTGGTGTCGTCGTCAGCCATCTCCTTCGACGGTACCGAGGACTCCGCGCCTCTCCGAACCGGCGACGGGTGAGGGACGTCACGGGCGCGGCGACTAGGTGAGAGCGGTCTTGGGTGTGACCGTGGACGGCGCTGCCGCCGGTCCAGACCGGGGCGGCGACCCATGCACCGACCTGGACCGCGCCGAGGCCCGTCACGTCGCCAGGTCTCACCGACACAGGAAGCAGAGACGGGCGCGGGAGACCCGAGCAGGACGCCCACCCCCTGGTGCACCACGCAGGGGAGCGGGCTTGGGGTGAAGCCGAGCAGCGCTCGGCCGGGCACGGCGCCCGAATCCGACAGGACCACTTCCGCAGGCGATCGCCGAGGAACGACCGTGAACCACGCCTTCACCGGCGCGCTGCTGCGCGCCCGTCTGCTGTTCGTCGCCCTGACCGCCGCGCTCACCCTGAGCCTCGCCGTCGGCGTCAGCCCCCTCTCACCCACCGCCAGCGCCGCCCCCGCCTCCAGCACGAGCGCGAGCACCGGCGACAAGGTCGACCAGCAGCCGACCGCACGGAAGAAGACCCGCAAGCACCGCCTCACCCGCGGCCAGAAGGTCCTGCGCGCCGTCCGCCGCCAGAACGGCGACGCCTACGCGTACGGCGCCGCCGGGCCGAACCGCTTCGACTGCTCGGGCCTGACCCAGTTCGTCTACCGCGTCGCCGCTGGCGAGCGGCTCCCGCACAACTCCGGCGCCCAGGTCGGCCGCACCCGCCGGATCAGCCGCGCCGCCGCCCGCCCCGGCGACCTGGTGTTCTTCCACGACGGCGGCGGCGTCTACCACGTCGCGGTGTACGCCGGCGGCAACCGCATCTGGCACGCCCCCGGCTCGGGCAAGCACGTCACCCGCGCGCAGATCTGGACCCGCAGCCACTTCTTCGGCCGGGTCCGCTGACCCCCGGCTGACCTCCGGCTGACCCCCGGGCCGGCGTACCGGTCACCGGGACGCCGCGGCGTACCCCTCCCCTCGGGCCTCGGATGATCCGAGGCCCGAGGTGCGTCGTACGGCAGGAGGACACATGGGTGCGGATCGACCGCTGCAGGGCAGGGTGGCGCTGGTGACCGGCGCCGGCCAGGGGGTCGGGCAGGGCATCGCGCTCGCGCTGGCGTCCGAGGGCGTCTCGGTCGCGGTCCTCGGCCGGACCCCCGAGAAGCTCGAGGAGACCTGCCGGCTCGTGCGCGACCGTGGCGTCGAGGCCGAGCCGTTCGCCTGCGACGTGGGGGACCACGAGCGGCTGCCGGAGGTCGTCGACGCCGTCGCCGCCCGGTTCGGGCGGCTCGACGTGCTGGTCAACAACGCCTACGCCGGCGCGCAGGGCAGGACGCTGCTGGAGCTGAGCGACCGCGCCTTCCGCAAGGGGTTCGAGACCGGCCCGTTCGCGGCGTTCGCGCTGATGCGGGCCGCCCACCCGCACCTGAAGGCGACCGGCGACGGCTCGATCGTCAACCTGGTCACCTCCGCGATGGTGCGCTGGGACCCCACGACGTACGGCGCGTACGCCGCGGCGAAGCAGGCCCTGCGGTCGCTGACCCGCACCGCCGCCGTCGAGTGGGCGCCCGACGGGATCCGGGTGAACTCCATCGCCCCGCACGCCCTCTCGCCCGGCCTGCAATGGTGGACCGAGAACAACCCGGAGGAGGCCCAGGAGTTCATCGCCACGATCCCGATGCGCCGCATCGGCGACCCCGAGCAGGACATCGGTCGCGCGGTCGTCGCCCTCGTCGGGCCCGACCTGCGCTACCTCACCGGCGCCACCGTGCCGCTCGACGGCGGGCAGGCGTTCTTCGGATGACCACCAGGACGGACCGGATGCAGCAGATGGACATGAGCACGCTGACCGACATCGCAGCGATCGAGCGGCTGAAGTACCGCTACCTGCGGTGCTTGGACACCAAGAGCTGGGACGGGTTCGCCGCCTGCTTCGCCGACGACGCGACCGCCGACTACAACGGGCTGGTCTTCGACGACCCCGACTCGGTCGTGGACTACATGCGCACCAACATGGGCGAGGGCGTGCTGACCCTGCACCAGGCCCACCACCCCGAGATCGACCTCGACCCCGAGGACCGCGACCGGGCCACCGGCACCTGGTACCTCCAGGACAGGGTCATCGTCGACGCCTACCGCTTCGCCCTCGAGGGTGGCGCGTTCTACACCGACACCTACGTGCGGACCGCCGACGGCTGGCGGATCCGGCACACCGGCTACCGCCGTACTTTCGAGCTCAAGCAGAACCTCGACGACCCCGCCGGCATCCGGGTCTACGGGCCCGGCAGGCCTCCCGGGCGCTGACCGGTCGGCGGGATGGTCCGGCACGGGCGGCGAGGCGGCGAGGGCGGCGAGGTAGTCACGGACTTTCCTGACCGTGACTACCCCGCCGGAGGTCGTTCTCGTCCGTGACCACCTCCGCGGGCGGCGACAGCACGCTGGTCCAGACCGGCGCGAACCCGCTGTAACACCTCGGACGCCAGGCGACAGGTGGAGGGTGAACAACCTTCCGGAACGTCGCCCGGCCCCGGTCCCCTGCGGGGGCTGGTCGACGGACCACCACGGAGGTCTGCCCGTCCTCGGTCCCCTGGGAGGACGTGCCGGTCCCCGACACGGAACGACGTCGGCCCGCCCTCGGTCCCCCCGGAGGGCGGGTCGACGTGTGTCCGGCCCCGGTGCCTTCTCCACAGGTCCCTGCGCCCGGTCGCCCGGTTGTCGGCGACGCCCGGCATGATCGACGCCTACAAAGCGTTGAGCAACGGTGATGCACACCGACGCCGACCGAGCGACCACCACCAGGCAGGAGGGCCCCGTGACGAGCTCACCCCTGCCCGACCTGGACGAGGAGATGGTCGGCCGGTCCTTCGACGCGGCGACCCTGGCGCGGGCGCAGTCCTACGTCGCGCAGGGCCGCGTCGAGGACGTCGTGGTGCGCTCCGACGACAGCGACGAGGTCGTGCTCTCGGCGGTCGTGCAGGGCACGGAGCCGCAGCCCTACGAGGTGGAGCTGTGCGCCGTCCGCGGAGCCGACCGGTGGGAGCTCTACAGCGACTGCACCTGCCCGGTGGGGGTCCGCTGCAAGCACGGGGCCGCGCTGGCGCTCGTCGTGAGCCGCCAGCGCGACGGCGGTGCGGCCGGGCCCGACGACGGGCCGGCGTGGAGCGAGCGGCTCGAGCGCGTGCTCAGCGAGCTCGACGGCGGCACGACCGGTGGCACGACCCAGCCCCTCGGCCTCGAGGTCTCCCTCGAGCGGCCGGGGGAGGGCGGTTCGGCCCACCGCAGGGCGCCGTCGTGGCAGGTGCAGGCGCGCCGGCCCTCGCTGCGGCTGCGGCCGCTGGGCAAGGGGGCCCGGGGGACGTGGGTCCGCCGCGGCGTCGGCTGGGACGACCTGACCAAGGTCTCCTACACGCGCACCTACGACCCCGACCAGCTCGCCCCGCTGCTCGAGCTCGCGGCCGCCCGCCGCTCGCCGCACTTCTACGGCTCGGGCGAGTCCCCGCTCGACGACTTCGGGCCGGGGCTCTGGGCGATGCTCGAGCGCGCCGTCGCCACCGGCGTCCAGCTGGTCGGCGGGGACGAGATCGGCTCGGTGGCCCTGCTCGGGCGGCCGCTGTCGCTCACGGCGGAGCTGCGTTCCGAGGGCGTCGCGGGTGACGACTCCTCGCCGGCCGAGCTGACCGTCGGCGTCTGGCACGCCGACCGCTGGTGGAGCAAGGACGAGCTCCTCGTCGTCGGGCGCCGCGGGCACGGCATCGGGCTGCTCGACGAGAAGACCGGCGACCTCGTGCTCGCCCCGCTCGACCGGTTGGTCCCCGAGGCCGTCCGGCGACTGCTGGAGACGCCTGACCCGCTGCGGATCCCCGCGACCCAGGGCTCGGTCTTCGTCGAGACCCACCTCCCGCGGCTGCGCCGGCACCTGCCGGTCGCCTCGACCGACGGCTCGGTGCCGCTGCCCCAGGAGGAGCCGCCCGCGCTGGTGCTCACCATCGCCTGGAAGGGGCCCGGCACCGCGGAGGTCTCCTGGGACTGGCGCTACCGCACCGGCGAGGAGGAACGGCGGGTCGCGCTGGACCCGTCCGCGTCCGCGTCCGCCGCCGTCCGCCGTCCCGAGCTGGAGCGTGCCCACCTGGCCCGCCTGGAGCTCGGCGGGACCGCCGACGAGCTGCTGCGGGCCGAGGACGGCACGCTGCTCGGCCGTCACGAGGTGCGCGGCAGCCGGCTGCTCACCCTCGTCGGCGAGGTGCTTCCCCGCCTGCGGGAGGACCCGCTCGTCGAGGTGGAGGACGTCGGCGTCCAGCCCGTCCACCGCGCCGCCGAGGCGGAGCCGGAGATCCGCTTCGAGCTCGACGAGGAAGGCGCCGGCGAGGGACGGGTCGACTGGCTCAGCCTGCGGGTCGTCATCGACGTCGACGGCGAGGAGGTCCCGCTCTCCTACCTGATCGAGGCGCTCACCGACACCCTGCGCCACGACGAGGACCTGGTGTTCCTCCCCAGCGGCCGGCACCTGCCCGCCGCGCACCCCGCGCTCACCCGGCTCGCGGAGGCCGTCCGCGCCGCCGAGGAGTTGGCCGAGCGCCAGGACCGCGACCGGATCGAGGTCGGCGCCGGCGACCTCGGCCTGTGGGGCGAGCTCGCGGAGATCGGCGTCGTCGACCGGCAGGCGGCCCAGTGGGTGGAGGCCGCCCAGGCGCTGCGCGGCCTGACCACGCTGCCCCAGGTGGACCCGCCGGGGATGGCGACCACGCTGCGGGAGTACCAGCTCGAGGGGTTCCGCTGGCTGGCCTTCCTCCACGACGCCGGCCTCGGCGGGATCCTCGCCGACGACATGGGCCTGGGCAAGACGCTGCAGACCCTCGCCCTGATCAGCCACGCCCGGTCCCGCGGGGCTGGCCCCTTCCTCGTCGTCGCCCCCACCAGCGTCGTCCCCGGCTGGGTGCGCGAGGCGGCCACGCACACGCCCGGGCTCGACGTCCGGGCGGTCACCTCGGGGCGGCGGCGGCGCGGGACGAGCCTCGCCGAGACGGTCGCCGGCGCGGACGTCGTCGTCACGACGTACACGCTGCTGCGCCTGGAGTCGGCCGAGTACGCCGCGCTCCCGTGGGGCGGCACGGTCCTCGACGAGGCGCAGCAGGTCAAGAACCACCAGGGCAAGACCTACCAGGCGGTCCGGCTCGTCGACGCGCCGTTCCGGCTGGCCCTGACCGGCACCCCGTTCGAGAACCGGCTGATGGAGCTGTGGTCCCTGCTCTCCATCGTCGCGCCCGGCCTCTACCCGTGGCCGCGCAAGTTCGCCGAGCTGGTCGCGAACCCGGTGGAGAAGCAGGGCGACGAGGGCGCGCTGCGCCGCTTCCGCACCCGCATCCGCCCCTTCCTGCTGCGCCGCACCAAGGAGCTGGTGGCGGCCGACCTGCCGCCCAAGCAGGAGCAGGTGCTCGACGTCGCCCTGGGCGCCAAGCACCGCAAGGTGTACGACGCGCACCTGCAGCGCGAGCGGCAGCACATCCTGGGCCTGATCGCCGAGGACTTCGCGGCCAACCGGGTGGCGATCTTCAGCTCGCTCACCAAGCTGCGCCAGCTGAGCCTCGACCCGGCGCTGGTCGACCCCGAGCTGGACGCGGTCGGCTCGGCCAAGATCGACCTGCTCGTCGACCACCTGCGCGAGCTCGCCGACGAGGGCCACCGGGCGCTGGTCTTCAGCCAGTTCACGAGCTTCCTGGCCCGGGTGCGCAGCCGCCTGGACGCGGAGGGCCTCGGCCACGTCTACCTCGACGGCCGGACCCGCGACCGCGACGCGGTCATCGAGGAGTTCCGGCAGGGCGACGCGCCGGCGTTCCTCATCAGCCTCAAGGCCGGCGGTGTCGGGCTCACCCTGACCGAGGCGACGTACGTCTTCGTCCTCGACCCGTGGTGGAACCCCGCCACCGAGGCGCAGGCCGTCGACCGGGCCCACCGGATCGGCCAGCACCAGCCGGTGACGGTCTACCGGCTGGTCGCCAGCGACACCATCGAGGAGAAGGTGATGGAGCTGAAGTCGCGCAAGGCCGCGCTGTTCGCGCAGGTCGTGGACGGCGACGGCGCCATGTCCGGGGCGGTCACCGCCGAGGACGTCCGGGCCCTGCTCGGCGACTGAGCCCCGGACCGGCGGGCCGGCGGTCGCGGGTCAGCGGTCGACGACCTCGCGCCGGTCGTCGGGCAGCCGGCGGGTGCGGCCGGTGCGGTCCAGGTGCTCGAGCAGGGGCAGCACCACCCGGCGCGACGTGCCCAGCCGCTGCCGTGCCTCGCTGGTGGTGAACGGCTGGGGCAGCTCGCGCAGCCGCTCGACGGCGGCGGCGTCGGCGCCGGGGAGCAGCACGACGTTCGGGGCGAGCCGGAGCAGGCGGCCGGCCTTCGCCGCGGCGGCGGTACGCCGCGCGTCGAGGCCGAGCGCGGCCAGCCGGTCGGCGGGCGGTGCGGCGAAGGGGTCCTCGGCGAGGTCGGCGGCGAGATCGGCGAGCGCCCGCTCCAGCTCGGCCGGCAGGCCGGGAGCGGCGGCACCGGTGACCACGCGCCCGCCGGCCACCAGCGGCGCGACCGCCGCGACCACGGCGGCGGGCACGCCGAGCCGCTCGGCGACGGCGGGCACCGGGACGCCCCGGTCGAGCGGGTGGGCGGTGTCATGGCGACCCACCAGCTCGACCACCTCGCGGGCGAGCGCGGCCGCGCGCGCCGCCGAGACCAGGGTGCCGTCTGCCTCGACCGCGCCGGCGGGCAGGGGAGCGGTGGGGACGCCCAGGCGGTCCAGCAGCCCGACCGCCACGAGTCCGCGCCGCTCCAGCTCGCCGGTCAGGTCGGGTGCGGGGGAGACCTCGCCCAGCACGCGGGCCCGAGCGGCCGCGGCGCCGCGGCGGTCCAGCGGCGGCGGCTCGGGATCGAGCACCCGCACGCCCCAGACCCGGCGCGAGCCCGGGTCGCGGAGCAGCGCCCGGTCACCGACCCGGAAGGGCACCGCGCGCGGCAGCGAGAGCCGCACGAGCGCGCCGTCGTCCCCGGCCAGGGGGCGGGACCGCACCGCGAACGACGCGGCGCCCACGTGCAGCACCGGCCGCTCCGGCATCCGGCCCTCGCCCGCGACCCGCACGTCGACGACCGTCGAGGGGTGGAAGGCGCCGGGGGTCACCAGCACGCTGTCGCGGTCGATGCGGTCCAGGCCGTCCCCGCTGAGGTTGAGCGCCACGCGGGCCACGCCCGCGGCCGCGTCGACCCCGGCGCCGAGGGACTGGACGCCTCGCACGCGGACCGGCCCGCTCGGCCCGTCGGGCCACAGCTCGAGCACGTCGCCGCGACGCACCGTCCCCGCCGGCAGGGTGCCGGTCACCACCGTCCCGGCACCGGTGATGGTGAAGCGCCGGTCGACCCACAGCCGCACGTCGGCGGCCGGGTCGGGAGCCGGAAGCGCCCGCACCAGCGTGGCGAGGTGCCCCCGCAGCTCGTCGAGCCCGGAGCCGGTGCGCGCGCTGACCGGCACCACGGGTGCGCCGGCGAGCGTCGTGCGGTCGACCTCCGCGCGGGCGCGCTCGACCATCGGTGCGGGGTCGGCCAGGTCGGCGCGCGTCACGGCGACGACGCCGTGCGCGACGCCCAGGGCGTCGAGGGCGGCGAGGTGCTCGGCGGCCTGCGGCATCCACGGGTCGTCGGCCGCGACGACCAGGAGCGCTGCGGGGACCGGGCCGATGCCGGCCAGCATGGTGGTGACGAACCGTTCGTGGCCCGGGACGTCGACGAACGCGACGTCCTCCCCGCCGAGGTCGGTCCAGGCGTAACCGAGCTGGATGGACAGCCCGCGCGAGCGCTCCTCGGCGAGCCGGTCGGGCTCCATCCCGGTGAGGGCGTGGACGAGGGTGGACTTGCCGTGGTCGACGTGACCGGCCGTGGCGACGACGTGCACGCCGTCAGCCCGCCACGCGGCGTACGGCGGCGGCGAGCTGCTCGTCGTCGGCCGGGTCGACCGCGACGAGGTCGAGCAGGAGCCGGCCGCGCTCGACGCGCCCCACGACCGGCAGGGTGGCGTCGCGCCGCAGCGGCTCGGCCAGCGCGGCGGGCAGCGCGACGGCGGCCGAGGGCAGCTCGACCCCGGGCGCTCCGCCGCCGCCGACGGCGGCCGTCGAGTCCACCGCCTCCGCGCGGCCGCCAGGCACCTCGCCGATCGCGGCGGCCAGCGCCGCCGCACGCGCACGCAGGGCGGCCGGGTCGGAGGCCAGCGCGGCGGCGACCGGCGGGACCGGTCCCGTCAGCGTCGCCTCGAGCGCCGCCAGGGTCAGCTTGTCGACCCGCAGGGCCCGCGCGAACGGGTGCCGCCGCAGCGACTCCACCAGGTCCGCCCGCCCCAGCAGCAGCCCGGCCTGCGGACCGCCGAGCAGCTTGTCGCCGGAGGCGGTGACCAGGTCCGCGCCCTCCCGCAGCGCGGCGGCCGCGCTGGGCTCGTCCGGCAGCCGCGGGTGCGGCGCGAGCAGCCCCGAGCCGATGTCCACGACCACCGGCACGGGCAGGGTCGCCAGCTCCCGGACGCCCACGGAGGAGGTGAAGCCGGTGACGAGGAAGTTCGACGGGTGCACCTTGAGCACGAAGGCCACGTCGTCGTCGACCGCCGCCTCGTAGTCGGCCAGCCGCACCCGGTTGGTCGTCCCGACCTCCCGCAGCCGGGCGCCGACCGACTCCAGCAGCTCGGGGATCCGGAACCCGTCGCCGATCTCGACCAGCTCGCCGCGGGCGATGACGACGTCGCGGTCCATCGCCAGCGCGCACGTCACCAGGGCCAGCGCGGCGGCGCCGTTGTTGACCACGTGCACGCCGCCCGCGTCCGGCACCGCCGCGGCGAGCGCCGACGTCGCGGAGCGACCGCGCCGTCCACGCCGCCCCGTGGCGAGGTCCAGCTCGACGTCGGTGGCGCCCGCGGCGACGGCCAGCGCGGCCACGGCCGCGCCGGAGAGCGGCGCCCGGCCGAGGTTGGTGTGCACCACGACGCCGGTGGCGTTGAGGACGCGCCGCAGGGCGGTGGCGTGCGCCGGCAGCGCCGCGTGCGCGGCGGCCGGGACGTCCTCGGGCGCGACCTCGCCGGCGCGGCACCGCTCCAGGGCCCCCGCGACGACCCGCTTGACGATCGTGTCGCCCAGCCGCTCCCGCGCCTCGGCGAGCAGCGGGTCGGCCAGGACGACGTCGGTGCGCGGCGTACGTCGTCGCGGGTCCTCGCTGTGCACCTGCTCAGCATGCCCGAGAGGCCCGAACACCCGACCGGGTGAGGCCGTGCCCGGCCCCGGCCGTCGCCCGCCTCCCCAAGTCGGGGGAACTTCTGGTGCCGACCGCCGGGACGACCGGTGCGGGAGGCGCACGCTGACGACCTCCCCTGAACCGAAGGCAGGTCCTCGTGAACAGACGACTCCTCGCCGTCGCAGCCGCACTCGCCCTGTCGTGCGGCCTCCTCGGCACCTCGAACCTCGCGACAGCAGACGTCCCCGGCGGCACGGTCGTGCGCACCACGCCCGCCGGCGCGACCCCCCACGTGCTCGACGGCAAGGTCCTCGCCGTCGTCCGCGTCGGCTCCCACATCGTCCTCGGCGGCAGCTTCACCCGCGTCCGCAACGAGGGCACCAGCGTCGAGGTCGTCCGCAACGGCCTGGTCGCCCTCGACGCCTACACCGGCAAGGTCAGCACGACGTTCAACCCCAACCCGGGGACGAGCGTCACCTCGCTGCTGCCGGCCCCCGACGGCCAGAGCGTGTACGTCGGCGGCGGGTTCTCCACGATCGGCGGCGTCAGCCGCTCGCGGGTCGCCCAGGTCCGCGTGTCCGACGGGGCGGTCGTGTCGACCTTCAACGCGGGCACGATCAACGGCAACGTCCGCGACCTCGCGCTGCGCGGCGGGCGGCTCTGGGTCGCGGGTGCCTTCACCCACGTGGCGGGCCGGTCCCAGCCGGCGCTGGCGACCCTCGACCCCACGACCGGCGCGTTCTCGCCGTACATGGGGCTGCGCATCGCCGGCACCCACCGCGGCACCGGCGTGACCCAGGTGCTGAAGATGGACACGACGCCCGACGGCTCGCGGCTCGTCGCGATCGGGAACTTCGACACCCTCCAGGGCGTCCAGAACCACCAGCTGCTGGTGCTCGACACGTCGGGCACGAGCGCCCAGCCCGCTCCGTTCCGCACCGGGTTCTACCTGACGCCGTGCTCGTCGGCCTTCGACAGCTACATGCGCGACGTCAGCATCTCCGACGACGGCTCCTTCTTCGTCGTCTCGACCACCGGGGCGTACGGCGGGTCGACCGCGGCGTGCGACACCACCGCCCGGTTCGAGACCTTCGCGGCGTCGACCGACGTGAAGCCGTCGTGGATCAACCACACCGGCGGCGACACGACGTACGGCGTCGAGGTCACCCCTGCCGCGGTGTACGTCGGCGGGCACCAGCGCTGGCAGAACAACCCGTTCGCCGCCGACCGTGCCGGCCCCGGGGCGGTCGCCCGGGAGGGCATCGCCGCGCTCGACCCGGTCAACGGCCTGCCCCTGAGCTGGAACCCGGGGCGGGACAAGGGCGTCGGCGTCTTCGACTTCACCTTCGACGACCGCGGGCTCTGGGTCGCCTCCGACACCACCCGCCTCGCCGGCCAGCTCAAGAGCCGGATCGCCCTGCTGCTCAAGGACGGCGCCACGCGGCCCGACATCCGCACGCCGCTCCTGCCGAACGACGTCTACACCGGTGGGTCGCTCGCGGCGCCCCTCGGCCTCCTCAAGCACCGGTACGACGGCGCCACGGCCGGGGCCGTGCAGGACCCGCCCGACGGCGGCATCGACTGGTCGGCGGTCCGCGGGGCCTTCATGGTCAACGGGGCGCTCTACCTCGGCCACGCCGACGGGTCCTTCACCCGCCGTGCGTTCACAGGCACGACGTACGGCAGCGCCCAAGTGGTCGACACCTCCGACCGGATCGTCGCGCTGGCGGCCTGGCACGACGAGGTCCGGACGATGACCGGGATGTTCCTCGACGACAACCGCGTCTACTTCACCCTCGCCGGCGACCCCCGCCTCCACTACCGCTACTTCACCCCGGAGAGCGGCGTCGTCGGGGCGCAGCGGTACGTCGCCAGCACCGGCGTGGCCGGCGCGGACCTGACCCAGGCGAGGGGCATGTTCCTCGCCGGCTCCCAGGTGTACGTCGCCACCGCGGCCGGCAACCTCGTGCGGGTCGGTTGGCAGCGCGGCGGTGCCTCGGGCCGGCTCGTCGCGGGGACCGCCCAGACGGTCTCGGGTCCGGCCCGCGGCGACGGCCAGGTGTGGGGCGGTCGGGCGATGTTCCTGTTCCAGAGCACCTCCGGCGGCGGCGCCTGAGGCCTCCGGAAAGCCGAACGCCCGGCCGGGTGACCCGGCCGGGCGTTCGTGCGTCGTGCTGGTGAGCGTGCCCCGGAGGGCGGGGGTCACTTCTTGACGGTGACGGTGACCTTGCCCTTGGCGGACTCGACGCTCGGGTTGCTGCCGTACTTGAGCGTGATCTTGTTCTTGCCGACCGGGAGCTTGGCGAGCTTCAGCGTGGCCTTGCCGTTCTTCACGGTGGCGGTGCCGACCTTCTTGCTGCCCTTGGTCGCGACGACCTTGCCGCCGGTGACCGCGCCGCCGGAGGCGTTGACGGTGACCTTGACGGTCGCCTTCTTGCCCTTCTTGACGGTCACGTTCTTGCCGACGACCTTGGTGTCGGTCTGCTTGAGGAAGGTGATCGAGTCGAGCGTCGCGGGCGTGGCGCCCGAGGCGATCGCGCAGTTCAGCGTGGCGGAGTCGGTCTCGCCCTGCTTCGTGGTCAGGTTGAACTTGGTCGGCAGCACGACGTTCGTGGCGCCCGGCTTCGGGGTGAGGAACGAGCCGTTCTTGCCCGAGCCGTTCCAGGTGGTCGTGCCACCGGTCGTCGTGAACTTGCCGTCCAGGGGGACCGGAGCGGTCGCGGAGCCGACCTTGAAGCCGAAGTCGCGCGACTCCGCGCCGTCGACGCCGGCGGCGGCGAGCAGGCCCGCGGCGTCGGCCGGGACGGTGGCGGTCGCGGTGACGTTGAGCAGGCCGGCCGGGACGGTCGCGCCGGCCCAGTACTGGTCGACCGGCAGGTCGCCGGTCACCGTCAGCGGGAACGTCCCGGTGTAGAGACCAGGGATGCTGCAGGTGTAGTCGCTGGTCACGGTCGCGGCGTTCGCCGAGGTGGCGGTGGCGCCCACGAGGGCGGTGCCGGCGACGGCGACGGAGGTGGCGGCGACGGCGAGGCGACGAGCGGTGCGGTTGAGCTGCATGAAGTGGATCCCTCCCAGGAACATCAGGGGCTACTGCGCAGTAGCGCGTCCTGATCGTAGACGGCCAGCGTGAAGCACGTCACTCGGACCGCCAAAATGCCTGGCGGGCCCACTCCCTCAGGCCTGGGCCAGCAGGGCGCGCGTCTCCTCGGCGCCCGCCTCGGCGCCGTACGCCGGTCGGTCGCGGTCGAAGCGGCGACCCTCGACCAGCGGACCGGCGTCCACCACGTCGAACCCGAAGCTGTCCACGAGGTCGGCGACCACCTGCTTGGCCTCGGCGTCGTCGCCGGCGATCGGGATGGCGCGCCGGGCCGGGTCGCCGGCGGGACGTGCCGCGTCGACGATGTGCGCGGCCTGGATGGCGTTGAAGGCCTTGACCACCTTCGAGGTGGGCAGGTGCGCGGCGAGCCGCTCGCTCGGCGAGGTCTCCCCGGCATCGATCGCCTCGTCGTGCCCGTCGCGCTCGAAGTAGTAGTTGTTCGTGTCGATCACGACCTTGCCGGCGAGCGGCTCGACCGGGACCTCGCGGTAGGCCTTGAACGGGATCGTGACGACGACCAGGTCGCCCGCCTCCGCCGCCTCCTGCGCCGTCGCCGCCCGCGCCCGGGGTCCCAGCTCGGCGACGAGGTCGCCGAGGGTCTCCGGTCCGCGGGAGTTGCTGAGGACGACGTCGTGCCCCTGCGCGACCGCCTGCCGTGCGATCGCCGAGCCGATGAGTCCGCTGCCGATGAGTCCGATGGTGGTCATGGGAGGGCCAGCGTCGGTGGCGGTGGATCTGTTCCCGGCCGGTGCTGCGTCGGCGGGGGAGGCCGTGCCGGGGAGGGTCGTTGGCGGAGGCGGACGGGAATCGAACCCGCCTGACCGAGATGCTCGGCCACTACGGTTTTGAGGACCGCGCCCGTCACCAGACGAGGAACGCCTCCGGGTCGATCGTAGGCGCAGGCCCCACCGGCCGTCGCGCTGGCGGTCCCGGGGCGGACCTCTCAGGGGAAACCGGCACTTCACAGGGGTTGCATCACCCGAGAAGCGCCGGAATCCCCGGGGGGCCGGGGATTCCGGCGCCCCGCCACCCCCACCCGCGGACTAGGTTCGGAGCCATGACGACGTCGGCGCCGACCGGTCTCCGCCTCACCCAGTTCGCGTCCGGCGGGGGGTGCGCGTGCAAGGTGCCGCCGGGGGAGCTGGAGCGGGTGCTGGGCGACCTGCCCGGGGGACGGCTGGCCCAGGACGCCTCCGGTGACCTGCTCGTCGGCCTCGACCACGGCGACGACGCCGCGGCGGTCCGCATCGACGCCGACCGGGCGGTCATCGCGACGACCGACTTCTTCACGCCGGTCGTCGACGACGCCTACGACTTCGGCCGGATCGCGGCGACCAACGCGCTCTCCGACGTCTACGCGATGGGCGGCGAGCCGCTGGTGGCGCTCAACCTGCTGGCCTGGCCGCGGGACCGGATCCCGTTCGAGGTGGCGGCCGAGGTGCTCCGCGGCGGCGCGGACGTCTGCCTGGTGGCCGGTGCCCACCTCGCGGGCGGGCACAGCATCGACGACCCCGAGCCGAAGTACGGCCTCGCCGTCACCGGCCTGGCCCACCCCGACAAGCTGCTGCGCAACGACGCCGCGCGCGCCGGCGTGCCCCTCACGCTGACCAAGCCGATCGGCCTCGGGGTGCTCAACAACCGGCACAAGGCGACCGGGGAGGTCTTCGAGCAGGCGATCGCGGTGATGACCACGCTCAACCGCGACGCCTCCCGCGAGGCGGTCGCGGCCGGGCTGACCGCCGCCACCGACGTGACCGGGTTCGGCCTGCTCGGCCACCTGCACAAGATGGCCCGGGCCAGCGGCGTCACGGCCGTGGTCGACGCGGCCGCGGTGCCGTACGTCGAGGGGGCCCGCGAGGCGCTGCGCGACGGGTTCGTCCCGGGCGGCAGCCGCCGCAACCTGGACTGGGTGCGCCCGTTCCTCGAGGCCGGGGTCGACGAGGACGAGCTGGTGCTCCTCGCCGACGCCCAGACCTCGGGCGGCCTGCTGGTCGCCGGCGAGCTGCCCGGTCACCCCGTGATCGGTGAGCTGGTCCCGGCGCGCGACGGCGTCACCGTGCAGGTCCGCTAGCCCGGTTCAGCCGCCGAGGATCGCGGTGAGCGCCTTGCGGTGCCGGGTGTACGCCGCGCGGCCGGCGCGGGTGATCCGGTACGACGTGGTGCCGCCGCGTCCGCGCCCCTCCTTGGTGACCGCCACGTAGCCGGCCTTCTCCAGCGCCGACATCTGCTTGGACAGGTCGGAGTCGCTGACCTGCAGGTGCTCGCGCAGGAACGGGAAGGTCACCGTGCTGGCCGTCGAGAGGACCGCCATGGCGGCCAGCCGCTTCGGGGCGTGGATGACCGGGTCGAGCTCGTCGAGGCCGCTGGTCACGAGAGCCGTTCCCGCACACGCGCCGCGGCGGCGCCGTACGACTTCTCGTGCAGCCACAGCCCGGTCGTCGCCAGCACGAACGTGAGCGCCGAGGCCCAGCCCCAGCCGGCGGCGTGGCCGGTCGTCCACACGGCGCCGAAGATCAGCGCCGCGCCCACGAAGTACAGCGCGAACATCGGCCCCATCCCGCGCGGGGCGCGACGCAGCATCGACGGCATCGCGCCGCGGTAGCCGGCATACCACGCGCAGAAGGCCCCGAGCGCCCCGATGAGCACCACGAGCAGCACGAGCGCGATCGGCAGGTGGTCCTCGGTCAGTCCCTGCATGCCGGTGATCCCGGCGAACCACGCACCGGCGGCCGGGAAGTACCACGCCGGCGTCGGCGGGTAGTCGACGTACGGCGCCGCCTCGGCCCGCTCGAGCTCGCGCAGCAGGTCCTGGTCCGGGTTTGTTTCCATGGTGGAAAGTTATCCAATCACTTTCCGAGTTGGCAAGTGTCTGGTCCGCTCGGACCGCCCGCGCGGGTGGTGCGTGAGTGTCGGGGGAGCGGGGTACTGTCGCGGCACCAGCGAGATCGGGACCAGGGAGGCGCGGCATGGGCAGGACGCACCTGGGTTGGCCAGTGCTCCGCCAGCTGCTCGGCTCCGACCCGCTCGGCCGCGGCGTCGCCGCCCGCTCGCGGCAGACCGACGCCACCACCGCCCGCACCGAGACCGCGGACCGGGTCGCGAAGAGCGTCTGCCCCTACTGCGCCGTCGGCTGCGCGCAGAAGATCTTCGTCAAGGACGAGCAGGTCGTCCAGATCGAGGGCGACCCCGACAGCCCGGTCAACCGCGGCCGCCTGTGCCCCAAGGGCGCGGCCAGCAAGAACCTGGTCACCAGCGAGCTGCGCCAGACCAAGGTCCGATACCGCCGGCCGTACGGCACGGAGTGGGAGGACCTCGAGCTCGACGTCGCGATGGAGATGATCGCCGACCGGGTCGTCAAGGCGCGCAACGACACCTGGCAGGACCTCGACGACCAGGACCGCAAGGTCCGGCGGACGATGGGCATCGCCAGCCTCGGAGGGGCGACCCTCGACAACGAGGAGAACTACCTCATCAAGAAGCTCTTCACCGCGATGGGCGCCATCCAGATCGAGAACCAGGCGCGGATATGACACTCCGCCACGGTCCCCGGTCTGGGGACCTCGTTCGGGCGCGGCGGCGCCACAGGGTTCCTCCAGGACCTGTCCAACGCTGACTGCATCGTCATCCAGGGCTCCAACATGGCCGAGGCCCACCCCGTGGGCTTCCAGTGGGTCATGGAGGCGAAGGCCCGCGGGGCGAAGGTCATCCACGTCGACCCGCGGTTCACCCGCACGAGCGCGCTCGCGGACACCTTCGTGCCGCTGCGCGTGGGCACCGACATCGCGTTCCTCGGCGGGATCATCAACTACGTCCTGGCCAACGAGCTGGACTTCCGCGAGTACGTCGTGGCGTACACCAACGCCGCGACCATCGTCAGCGACGAGTTCGGCGACACCGACGACCTCGACGGGCTGTTCTCCGGCTTCGACCCCGAGACGCGCACCTACGACCCGGAGTCCTGGCAGTACGCCACGCAGGAGGACGACGGCCAGGAGCGTCAGGACCACCGGATGCAGCGGGAGACCGCCGCGGGCATGCAGCACGAGACGCACGGGATGAGCGTCGACGGCGACGTGCAGCGCGACGAGACCCTGCAGCACCCCAACTGCGTCTACCAGGTCCTCAAGCGGCACTTCTCGCGCTACACCCCCGAGGTCGTGGCGAGCACGTGCGGCGTGAGCGAGGAGCAGTTCCTCGAGGTCTGCAAGGCGTGGACCGAGAACTCCACCCGCGACCGCACCACCGCGCTGGTCTACAGCGTCGGCTGGACCCAGCACAGCGTCGGCGTGCAGTACATCCGCACCGGCGCGATCCTCCAGCTGCTGCTGGGCAACATGGGCCGCCCCGGCGGCGGGATCATGGCGCTGCGCGGCCACGCGAGCATCCAGGGTTCTACCGACATCCCGACCCTGTTCAACCTGCTGCCCGGCTACCTGCCGATGCCGAACGCCGAGGAGCACCAGTCCCTCGACCAGTGGGTCGACGCGGTGCGGCACCCCGGCGCGAAGGGCTTCTGGTCCAAGGCCGGCGCGTACGGCATCAGCATGCTCAAGGCCTGGTGGGGCGAGCACGCGACGGCCGAGAACGACTTCTGCTTCGACTACATGCCGCGGATCACCGGCGACCACGGCACCTACCGCACCGTGCTCGACATGATCGACGGCAAGGTCAAGGGGTACTTCCTGCTCGGGCAGAACCCCGCCGTCGGCTCCGCGCACGGCAAGGCCCAGCGCCTGGGCATGGCGAACCTCGACTGGCTGGTCGTGCGCGACCTGTTCGAGATCGAGAGCGCGTCGTTCTGGAAGGACTCACCCGAGGTCGCGACCGGCGAGATCGTGCCCGAGGAGTGCCGCACCGAGGTCTTCCTCATGCCGGCCGCCTCCCACGTGGAGAAGGAAGGCACCTTCACCCAGACCCACCGGATGCTGCAGTGGCGGGAGAAGGCCGTCGAGCCGCCGGGCGACTGCCGCAGCGAGCTGTGGTTCTTCTTCCACCTCGGCCGGATGATCCGCGAGCGGCTGGCCGGCTCGACCGAGGAGCGGGACCGCCCGCTGCTGGACCTCACCTGGGACTACCCGCTGCTCGGGGAGACCCAGGACCCCGACGCCGAGGCGGTGCTCAAGGAGATCAACGGCTTCGAGGTCGCCACCGGCCGCCCGCTCTCGACCTTCACCGAGATGACCGACGACGGGTCGACCGCCGGCGGCTGCTGGATCTACACCGGCGTCATGAAGGACGGCGTCAACCAGGCCGCCCGCCGCAAGCCCGGCCGCGAGCAGGACTGGGTCGCGGCCGAGTGGGGCTGGACTTGGCCAGCGAACCGACGCACGCTCTACAACCGCGCCTCGGCCGACCCCGAGGGCCGCCCGTGGAGCGAGCGCAAGGCCTACGTGTGGTGGGACGAGGAGCAGCAGCGCTGGACCGGCCACGACGTGCCGGACTTCGAGGTGACCAAGCCGCCGACGTACCGCCCCGAGCAGGGAGCGGACGGCATCGAGGGCATCGCCGGCGACGACCCGTTCATCATGCAGGGCGACGGGAAGGGCAGCCTCTACGTCCCGCAGGGGCTCATCGACGGCCCGATGCCGACGCACTACGAGCCGGTCGAGTCGCCGTTCCGCAACCCCATCTACGGACAGCAGGCGAACCCCACGCGCAAGGAGTACCCGCGCCAGGACAACCGCCTGAACCCCAGCCCGCCCGAGGACGGCAGCGAGGTCTTCCCCTACGTCTTCACCACCAGCCGGCTGACCGAGCACCACACGGCGGGCGGCATGAGCCGGTACGTCGCGCGGCTCGCCGAGCTGCAGCCCGAGATGTTCGTCGAGGTGAGCCCGGAGCTGGCCGCGGAGCGCGGGCTGGAGAACGGCGGCTGGTGCCACGTGGTGACCGCGCGCGCGGCGGTCGAGGCGCGGGTGCTGGTGACCGAGCGGCTGAGCCCGCTGCGGGTCGAGGGGCGCACCGTGCACCAGGTGTGGCTGCCCTACCACTGGGGCACGGGTGGCCTGGTGACCGGCGACTCGGCCAACGACCTGTTCGGCATCTCGCTGGACCCCAACGTCCTGATCCAGGAGAGCAAGGTGGGCACCTGTGACGTCCTCCCGGGCCGTCGCCCGACCGGCCGAGCGGTGGTGGACCTCGTGACGTCCTACCAGCGGCGCGCGGGCGTCCACGACGACCACACCGTCCCGATCGTCACGACCGGACCGGGGGCGGCCGGCGACGACGAGGGCGACCCGACCGGCGGCGGGGGAGGCGCACAGTGAGCTGGACGATCAGCGAGAACTCCTTCTGGGGGCCGCTCGACCCGGCGGCCGACGCGGGCTACCCCGAGGACCGGCCCAAGCGGAAGGGCTTCTTCACCGACACCAGCATCTGCATCGGGTGCAAGGCGTGCGAGGTGGCCTGCAAGGAGTGGAACGACGTCCCGTCGGACCACTTCGACATGACGGGCACGTCCTACGACAACAGCCACTCCCTCAACGCCAACCAGTGGCGCCACGTCGCGTTCATCGAGCAGCCCAAGCGGCTGGTCACCGAGGGCGCCGGGCAGGACACCGGGCTGCGCGGGACCGTCGACCTGGGGATGCCCACGGTGCCGCCGACCGGCGCCCCCGAGCAGCTGGCCAACGGAGCCGACGACCGGCCCGACTTCCGCTGGCTGATGTCCTCCGACGTCTGCAAGCACTGCACGCACGCGGCGTGCCTGGACGTGTGCCCGACGGGGTCGCTGTTCCGCACGGAGTTCGGCACGGTCGTGGTGCAGGACGACATCTGCAACGGCTGCGGCTACTGCGTGCCCGCCTGCCCGTACGGCGTCATCGAGCGGCGCAAGGCCCCCGACGGGGCCAAGAACGTCGGCATCGCCCAGAAGTGCACGCTCTGCTACGACCGGCTCGACGCGGGCAAGACGCCGGCGTGCGCGCAGGCCTGCCCGACCCAGTCGATCCAGTACGGCGATGTCGAGGAGCTGCGCGAGCGGGCCAACAAGCGGGTGGAGCAGCTCCACGACGCCGGGATCATGGACGCCCGGCTCTACGGCAACGACCCCGAGGACGGCGTCGGCGGCACCGGTGCGTTCTTCCTGCTCCTCGACGAGCCGGAGGTCTACGGCTTCCCGCCGGACCCGGTGGTGACCACCAAGGACCTGCCGGACATGTACAAGCGCGCGATCGCGGCCGCGGGCACGCTGCTCGCGGGCGCTGCGCTCGCCTTCGTCGGGAGGCGCGGATGACCACCGGTCGCCCGACCGGTCCCGAGGGCGACCCGACCGAGGACGCGCACACCCACGACCAGGTCAACGCCGCGAGCGACCCGCTCGGCGCCGAGGGCGACAACGCCGTCGGCCGCGAGGGGCCGCAGGGGGTGCGGTCGCAGACGACCGCGACGGTCGGCACGCGCGGCGGTGCGCGCGGCAGCGGTGAGGGCGGCTCCGGTCGCCGACGGGGTGGTCGCCGCGGTGGTGGTCGCGGCGGCGACCGGTCGATGGTGCCGGAGGCTGAGTTCACCTCCTACTACGGCCGGCCGATCGTCAAGCCGTCGCCGTGGGAGGCCGACATCCCGGCGTACCTCTTCGCCGGCGGGCTCGCCGCCGGCTCCTCGCTCCTCGCCGCCGGGGCGGACCTGACGGGGCGGCCGGTCATGCGCCGCTCGGGGCGGCTGGTCTCGATCGGCGCCCTCGGGTTCTCCATGGTCGCGCTGGTGCACGACCTCGGCACGCCCAGCCGGTTCTACAACATGCTGCGCGTGGCCAAGCCGACCTCGCCGATGTCGATGGGCACGTGGATCCTGTCGGGCTACGGCGCGTTCGCCGGTGCTGCGACGGCGGCCGAGGTCGCCCGGATGCTGCCGCCGCGGTGGGGCTCAGCCGGGCCGCTGCGCCGGCCGCTGGCCCTGCTGCCGTACGTCGACCGGCCGGCCGGGGTGCTGGCGGCGGTCATCGCGCCCGCGGTCGCGTCGTACACCGCCGTGCTGCTCTCCGACACCGCCACCCCGTCCTGGCACTCCGCCTACCGCGAGCTGCCGTTCGTCTTCGTGGGTTCCGCTGCGGCCGCGTCCTCGGGGATGGCGATGGTCACCGCCCCGGTCGCCGAGGCCGGTCCGGCCCGCCGGCTCGCCGTCGCGGGCGCCGCGCTCGAGCTGGTCATGGAGCACCGCATGGAGCAGACGATGGGCGTCACCGCCGAGCCGCTGCACCACGGCACGGCCGGCCGGCTCATGCGGGCGGCCAAGGCGCTCACGGTGGCCGGGGCCGCCGGGTCGCTGCTGGCCGGGCGCAGCCGCGTCCTCTCGGTGCTCTCGGGTGCCGCGCTGCTGGCCGGGTCGGCCTGCACGCGCTTCGGCGTCTTCGAGGCCGGCCAGGCCTCGGCCAAGGACCCGAAGTACACCGTCGTCCCGCAGCGCCAGCGGCTCGAGGAGCACGGGCCCACCCGGCACCCCGGCTGATCTGCACGGACCCGGTGCGCGCCGCCACTGTCAAGGGTCAAATGTCGACCCGGTGGCGCTGTGGTGCCCAGGGATCGGGCACCGTAGGACCATGACGCTGACTCGGGACGACCTCACGACCGCCCCTCCGGCGACCACCGATGGGCCGTCGACCGCGACGCCGCGCGCGGCCGTCGAGAAGACGTACCCCGGAGGGCTGACCGCAGCGCAGGTCGAGGAGATCGGCCGCGAGCTCGACGCGATCCGCCAGGAGGTCCTCGACGACCGCGGCGAGGTCGACGCGGCGTACATCCGGCGGGTCATCCGCGCCCAGCGCGCGCTCGAGCTCGGCAGCCGCGTCGTGCTCCTCGCCGCCGGTCGCAACAAGCTCGCCTGGGTGGTCGGCACGGTCGGCCTGACCACCGCCAAGGCGCTGGACAACATGGAGATCGGCCACAACGTCCTGCACGGCCAGTGGGACTGGATGCGCGACCCGAAGATCCACTCCTCGACCTGGGACTGGGACCACGCCTCCCCGCCGGCGCAGTGGAAGCGGGCGCACAACGAGGTCCACCACCGCTACACCAACATCCTCGGCCAGGACAACGACCTGGGCTACGGCATCCTCCGCGTCGACGAGTCGCAGCAGTGGCGCCCGCGCCACCTGGTGCAGCCGCTGTGGAACTTCGTGACCGCGTGCATCTTCGAGTACGGCATCGCGATGTACGACCTCGACTTCGGCGAGCACCTGCGCGCGAAGAAGAAGATGCCCCCCGAGAAGCGCGACGAGGTCGTCGCCGCGCTGCACAAGGTCCGCAAGCAGGTCACCAAGGACTTCGTGGTCCACCCGATCCTCAGCGGTCCCGGCTGGCGCGCGACGCTGGCGGCCAACGCCGTCGCCGTCCTCGGGCGCAACATCTGGAGCCACTCGGTCATCATGTGCGGCCACTTCCCCGAGGGCGTCGAGACCTTCGAGGAGCCCGAGCTCGACGAGTCCGAGACCCGCGCGCAGTGGTACCTGCGCCAGATGCTCGGCTCGGCGAACATCTCCGGCTCCAAGTTCATGCACCTGATGACCGGCAACCTCTCCCACCAGATCGAGCACCACTGCTTCCCCGACCTGCCCAGCCGCCGGTACGGCGAGATCGCGCCGCGGATGCGGGCGGTCTTCGACAGGTACGGCCTGACCTACAACGCCCGGCCGCTCCCGCAGCAGGTCGCCAGCGCCTGGCACAAGGTCGTCCGGCTCTCGCTGCCCAACGGGTGGCTGGCCGAGACCAACCGGCGCAACCTCGGCCGGCAGCTGCGCAAGCTGGCCCGTCCCGAGCCGGCGGCGCTCACCGCCTGACCCCGGGGCAGCACGGCCGGCACTTTCCGCTGCCGAAGTGCTGAACGAACCGGCCTCCGCGGGGTCGCGGCACGCTCAGCCACGGCCGTCGGAGGGCCGTTGGTTCAGTACTTCGGCGGCCTCACCGGTTCTCGTGGACGCCCTCGCGCGCGACCGTGCCGGGCACGACCACCTCGGCGTCGACGCCCAGGACGAGGTCGCCGGAGGCCGGGTCCCGCGGGCGGTACGCCGCGAGGGCGGCCAGCACGCGGCCGCCCCGCTCGCCGGTGACGGGGTCGGTGTCGACCACGGCGCACCGCGGCACGGTCGAGGTGACCCGCACGCGCGCCGGGCCCAGCTGCACCTCCGAGCCGACCCAGCCGTCCTCGGCGTGCGGCTCCTCGGACTCCACCACGAACGTCGGCCGGAACCGCGCGGCCAGCTCCTTGACCGGCAGGCCGACCCGCTCGGCGAGGGCCCACAGGGTGCCGGTCGAGACGATCGTGACGGCGCCGGCGTACACCACCCCGCCGCGCGGTGCGGCCGCCAGCCGCACCGGCTTCCCGAGGTGGGAGGAGAGCAGCTCGGCGTGCGGGCCGTCGAGCAGGTCGAGGGCCACCGAGCGGCCCCAGTAGTCACAGGTCACGGTGGCACCGGAGGCCGCGACGGGTCCCCCGGCGGTCTTCCCGGAGGGCAGGGCCAGGGACAGCCCGTCGGGGGAGGGGACGGCCGAGACGGCCACCAGCGACGGGTGCTGCACGGTGCGCAGCACCTGCTGCCGGTCGACGTCGACGACGCACCAGGAGCGGTCGCCGACGGGTCCGGCTCGGTCGAGCCGGACCGCGTCGTACGACTGGTGGCGGGTGCCCTTGACCGGTGCGAAGCCGGCCCGGACCACCCGCGGCGCGGCGACCGTCAGGGCAGCGGGTCCACTTCGGCGTGGTCCCCGACCGTCGCCGCGAGCGTGCGCAGGTGGAACGTCGCGTCGCCGAGGAGGTGGTCGAGGGCGGTGAGCCGGCTGGTGTAGGCGCCGATGGAGTACTCCGCGGTCATGCCGATGCCGCCGTGGAGCTGGATCGCCTCCTGGCCGATGTGCCGACCGGCCCGCGCCACCTGCAGCGACGCGCGCCCGGCCGCCTCGGCGACCTCCGCGGGCGAGCCCGCCGCCACGACCATCGTCGCCCAGACGGCCAGGGACTTGGCCAGCTCCAGCGAGATGTACATGTCGGCGGCCCGGAAGGTGAGCGCCTGGAAGGTGTTGAGGGTGACCCCGAACTGCTTGCGCGAGGTGAGGTACGCCGAGGTGGTCCGCAGCGCGGTCTCCATCGCGCCGACCGCCTCGTTGCACGCCATCACGCGGGCGATGTCGGTGACGGTGGCGATGGAGGCCGCCGCGTCCGAGCCGGGCTCTCCGAGCGGGGTGGCGGGCGTGCCCGTGAAGGTGACCTTGGCCGCCCGGCCGCCGTCGTGCGTGGCGTACCCCGTGCGGGTGAGCCCGTCGGCGTCCCCGGGCACCAGGAACAGCCCGGTCCCTCCGTTCGGCAGCAGCGCGCTGACGACCAGCACGTCGGCGCGGGCGCCCTGGGGGACCGGCTCCTTGGTGCCGGTCAGCGTCCAGGCGCCGCCGTCCTCGGCCGCGGTGACCGCGGTCGCGTCGTTGGTCCAGCGCCGGCCGGGCTCGGCGAGGGCCGGCGCCAGCAGGCTCTCGCCGGCGCTCAGCGCGCCGAGCACCTCGGCCCGCTGCTCCGCGGTCCCGACCGCGCTGACCAGCCCGCCGGCCCACACCACGGAGGTGAGGTAGGGCTCGGGCGCGACGACGCGGCCGAGCTCCTCGGCCACGATCGAGATCTCGACCGGGCCGGCGCCGACGCCGCCGTCGTCCTCGCTGAAGGGCAGGCCGAGCAGGCCCATCTCGGCCATCCGGCCCCACTGCGCCTCGTCGAAGCCGGGGTCCGCCGCGACCGTCTGCCGCCGCTGCTCGTAGTCGGAGTAGGCCTTGCCGACCAGGCCGCGGACGGCCTCGCGCAGCGCCTGCTGCTCCTCGTCGTAGGTGAAGTCCATGAGAAGTCCCTTCCCGTCCCGCTCAGAGTCCGAGGATCGTCTTGGCGATGATCTGGCGCTGCACCTCGTTGGAGCCGCCGTAGATCGAGGCCTTGCGGAGGTTGAGGTACGCCGGGGTGGCGCGGCGCGACCACCACGGCAGGTCCGAGTCGTCCCCGGCGCCGGTGGCCAGCGAGGCCGGCCCGGCGAGGTCGACGACCAGCTCGGAGACCGCCTGCTGCAGCTCGGTGCCCTTGAGCTTGAGCACCGACGAGGCCGGGTGGGGCTTGCCGTCGGCGGAGTGGGCGACCACGCGGAGCGCGGTCAGCTCCAGGGCGAGCAGCTCGTTCTCGAGCTCGGCGATGCGGCTGCTGGTGAGCGGGTCGTCGAGCTGGCCGGTCTCGCGGGCCCAGTCCTTGGCCTGCGCCAGCACCCGCTTCGTGCCACCCACCGGGGCGACGCCGACGCGCTCGTTGCCGAGGAGGAACTTCGCCTGCGTCCAGCCGGAGTTCAGCTCGCCGACGAGGTTGCCGGCCGGGACGCGGACGTCCTCGAACCACACCTCGTTGACCTCGTGGCCGCCGTCGATCAGCTCGATCGGGCGGACGGTGAGACCGGGCGAGGTCATGTCGATGAGGAGCATCGAGATGCCCGCCTGCTTCTTCACGTCCGGGTCGGTGCGGACCAGGGTGAAGATCCAGTCGCCGTACTGGCCCAGCGTCGTCCACGTCTTCTGGCCGTTGACGACGAACTCGTCGCCGTCGCGGACCGCGGTCGTGCGCAGCGAGGCCAGGTCGGAGCCGGCGTCGGGCTCGGAGAAGCCCTGGGACCACCAGATGTCGAGGTTCGCCGTCGCCGGCAGGAACCGCTCCTTGATCTCCTGGGACCCGAAGTGGGCGATCACCGGCCCGATCATCGAGGCGTTGAAGGCCAGCGGAGCGGGCACGTCGGCGCGCTGCATCTCCTCGTGCCAGATGTGGCGGCGCAGCGGGGACCAGTCCTTGCCTCCCCACTCGACCGGCCAGTTCGGGACCGCGAGGCCGTGGGCGTTGAGCACCCGCTGGCTCTCGACGATCTGGTCCTTGGTCAGCTCGCGGCGGTTCGCGACGGCGTCGCGGATCTCCTGCGGGACCTCGGTGGTGAAGAACGTCCGCATCTCGTCGCGGAACGCGGCGTCCTCGGCGGACAGCTCCAGCTGCATCGGCAACCCTCCCGGCTCGGCGGCGCGGCCGTCTCGCCGCGCGGGTGCCACCGTAGTCCTGCGGCCAGAGCGGACGCTCGGGGCGGGCACCGGCAGGCCGCGGCGTGCCGCAGGGTCAGCCGACGTCGACCATCCACTGCACGCCGTACCGGTCCTTGAGCTGGCCGAACACGTCGCCCCACATCTGCTTCTCCAGCGGGACGTGCACCTCCCCGCCCTCCGCGAGTCCCTCGAACCAGCCGCGCAGGCGCGCCTCGTCGTCGCCGCTGAGGGTCAGCGACACGGTGGCGTCGCCGGGGGTGAGCGTGGTGCCGGGCGGGAGGTCGGAGGCCATGAACATCAGGCCCTCCTCGGTGCGCAGCATCGAGTGCATGACACCGTCGGCGGCCGAGCCCTCCATGCCGTACTCGCCGAAGGTGCTGATGGTCAGCTCCCCGCCGAGGACCGACCGGTAGAAGGTCATCGCCTCGCGGGTGGTGCCGTCGAAGTGCAGGTAGGGGCTGAGCTGGACGGGCATGGCGGCCTCCGGTGGGGGTCGAGCGGGGGTGGGTGGTGGGTACGCCGGCTCCGACCCCCGGGCCGCGCCGGACTCATCGGTCCGGGCGCGTCGTGCCGCCCGAATCGCGCAATTGAACGATCGCGGTGGCCCCCGACCCGATGGAAGCGCTCCCGCGCCGCCGCGATCGCGCAATTGAACGATCGCGGTGGCCCGGAGGCGGCGCCCGGGGATTTCGCGCGGTCGGTCAGGATGGGCTCCATGGCTTCCCGCATGGACTCCCGCACCCTCGGACGCACCGGCCGCGACGTCTCGGTCGTCGGTCTCGGCACCTGGCAGCTCGGCGCCGACTGGGGCGAGGTGAGCGAGGACGACGCGCGGGCCGTGCTCGAGGCGTCGGTGGCCGACGGGGTCACCTTCTTCGACACCGCCGACGTCTACGGCGACGGCCGCAGCGAGCAGGTGATCGGCTCCTTCCTCCGCGAACACGACGGCATCACCGTGGCCACCAAGATGGGGCGCCGCGTCGACCAGGTCCCGGAGAACTACCGGCTGGACGCCTTCCGCGAGTGGACCGACCGCTCGCGCCGCAACCTCGGCGTGGACACCCTCGACCTGGTCCAGCTGCACTGCCCGCCGAGCGCCACGATCGACGACGACGCGACGTACGACGCGCTCGACACCCTGGTCGCCGACGGCGCGATCGCGGCGTACGGTGTCTCGGTCGAGACCGCCGACCAGGCGCTGTCGGCGATCGCCCGCCCGAACCTGGCCAGCGTGCAGATCATCCTCAACGCCTTCCGGCTCAAGCCCCTGGACCGCGTGCTCCCCGCCGCGCAGGAGGCCGGCGTCGGGATCATCGCGCGGGTGCCGCTCGCCTCCGGGCTGCTGTCGGGCAAGTACGACGAGGACACCACCTTCGCCGACGACGACCACCGCACCTACAACCGCGACGGCAGCGCCTTCGACCGTGGCGAGACCTTCTCCGGCGTCGACTTCGCGACCGGCGTGGCCGCCGCGCGCGAGTTCACCGCGCTCGTCGCCGAGCACGGCCCCGAGGGAGCCGCCGCCGCCCAGGTCGCGCTCGCGTGGGTCTGGCAGCAGCCCGGCGTCACCACCGTCATCCCGGGTGCGCGCAACCCCGAGCAGGCCCGCGCCAACGCCGCGGCCGGCACGCTCCCTCCGCTCTCGCAGGACCTCCTCGACGGGGTCCGCCGGATCTACGACACCCACTTCCGTGAGGCGGTCCACCACCAGTGGTGAGGCTGCTCCTCCTGCCCCTGCTGCTCTGCGGGCTCCTCGGCCTGACCGCGGCCTGCGCCGAGGACGCCAGCGAGGTGCAGCGCCTCATCGAGAAGCGCGGCGCGGCCGTGCTCGACGTGCGCACCCCCGACGAGTACGCCGCCGGCCACGTCGAGGGGGCGGTCAACATCGACCTCGCCGCCGACGACTTCCGCGACCGGGTCGCCCAGCTCCCGCGCGGGCGCTACTACGTCGTCTACTGCGAGTCGGGGGAGCGGTCGACCCAGGCCATCGAGGTGATGCGCGGCCTCGGCTTCGGCAGCGTCGTCAACGGCGGCGGCTACGACTCGCTCGTCGACCTCGGCATCCCCACCGAGTGATGGACGCCCCGCCGCTGACCCGGTCGGTCGCCGCCCGCTGCGACTACTTCGACACCGGCCGGTGCCGCTCGTGCGCGCTGCTCGACCAGCCGTACGACGCGCAGCTCGCCGACAAGCAGCGGGAGGTCGAGGCGCTCCTGCCGGCGCCGGCGGCGGGGTGGTCCGAGCCCGTGGCGTCGCCGCCGGTCGAGTTCCGCAACAAGGCCAAGATGGTCGTCGGGGGCACCGCGGCGGAGCCCACGCTGGGCATCCTCGACGCGGCCTTCGCGGGCGTGGACCTGCGGGAGTGCCGGCTCCACACGCGGGGTCTCCACGACGCCCTGCCGGTGCTGGCCGACTTCGTGCGGCAGGCCGACCTGGCGCCGTACGACGTGGTGCAGCGGCGCGGCGAGCTCAAGCACCTGCTGGTGACCGAGTCACCGGCCGGTGAGTTGATGGTGCGGTTCGTGTGCCGGTCCCAGGAGCCGGCTGCACGGCTGCGCAAGCACCTGCCCTCGCTGCTCGGGCGGCTGCCGGTCGCGGTCGCCACGGTGAACCTCCAGCCCGCGCACAAGGCGGTGCTCGAGGGCGAGCGGGAGATCGTGCTGACCCCGGCCGCCACGCTCGCGATGCCGCTCGGCGCGGTGACCCTGCACCTGCGCCCGCGCAGCTTCTTCCAGACCAACACCGCCATGGCCACCGCGTTGTACGGCGAGGCGGTCGCGTGGACCACGGACCTCGCGCCGCGCTCGGTGTGGGACCTCTACTCCGGCGTCGGCGGGTTCGCCCTCCACCTGGCCGCGCCGGGCCGGGCGGTCACCGGGGTGGAGATCTCCCACGAGGCGGTCCGCTCGGCCGAGCACAGCGCCGCGGCGGCCGGCCTCGCCGACGTCCGGTTCCTGCCCGGCGACGCCACGACGTACGCGGTCAACGCCGCACCGGAGGTGGTCCCGGACCTCGTCGTGGTCAACCCTCCCCGGCGCGGCATCGGGGACCAGCTGGCCGGGTGGCTGGAGGGCTCCGGCGTGCCGCACGTGCTGTACTCCAGCTGCAACGCCCGGACCCTCGCCGCCGACCTGGCCGCGATGCCGTCGTACGCCCCGCTGCGCGGCCGGCTGCTCGACATGTTCCCGCACACCCGGCACTACGAGGTCCTGGTCCTCCTCGGCCGTCGGTGACGCACGCCTCGCGCAGCGCGGGTCCGCGAGCCCCGTCGTGCGGCGGTGGGGAGGGGTCCGTAGATTGGGTCGACGTGGCCGAGGACTACTGCGAGCTGTGCGACCTCCCGCTGAGCCAGTGCGTGCACGGGCGTCCCGAGCCGAAGCCGGTGGAGCCCGAGAAGGCGCCGCCCGCCTCGCGGGTGCGGACCCGGACGACCACGCCGCGCGTGCCGGGCACGCCGGTGAGGAAGAGCGCCCCACGCAAGTGGACCTCGCCCGACGAGCTGAAGGCGCCGATCGTCGCGCTGCTCCAGGAGAGCGGCGGGGAGCTGCCGGCCGACGAAGTCTTCCCGACCCTCGACGAGCGGCTCGGCGAGGCGCTGCGGCCGGGCGACCGGGAGCCCTCGCCCACTGGTGAGCCCCGCTGGCAGCTCGCGGCGCGCAAGGCCCGGCGGGTGCTGCAGGACGAGGGCGTCCTCGAGCCGGGGACGCCGGGCGTCTGGAGGCTCAGCGCAGCCGACTGAGCCGCGCCGACGCGCCGGCGCGCCGGTCAGCCGAGCGAGCTGAGGTCGGGCGGCACGTCGACGGCGTGCTCCTCGAGGATCTCGATCCGCACCACCTCGAGCGCGCGCTCGTTGGTCGCGGCCAGCACGACGGGGGCGGCCGCGCCCGCCCGGTAGGACTGCAGCCAGCGGCCGGCCACCACGCACCACGGGTCGCCCGGGTGCAGGCCCGGGAAGTGCCACTCCGGCCGCGGCGTGGACAGGTCGTTGCCGACCGAGCGCTGGTGGTCCAGGAACTCGGCGGTCATCACCGCGCACACGGCGTGCAGACCCACGTCGTCGGAGCCGCACGAGCAGAGCCCGTCGCGGTAGAAACCCGTCAACGGGTCGGTCCCGCACGGCACCAGATCCCCGCCCAGCACGTTCCGCTCACCCATGGCAGCAGCCTAGGGGCGGTGGACGCCGGAGGGGCGCGGAAAATCCGTCGACACCCCGCTGGGGCGCGCACGACGATGACGTCCGTGACCACGACCTCCGAGCGACCGCACCGGCGCGCCGGCTGGCGTGCGCTGACCCCGGAGCAGAAGCAGGCGCGCCTCCGTCACCTCCGCGAGCGCCAGCAGCGCCAGGTCGAGCTCGAGATCCGCCGGCTGGGCACGCTGGTCTGAGGGCAACCGGGTCGGGCACCGTCCGCGCATGTGCTTCTCGCTCGAGGCCGACCTGGTCGCCGGCGCCCTCGTCCTGCCGGTGGGGGTCCTGGCACTGCGTGAGGTGCGGGCGCCGCGGGAGCTGCCGCTGGCGGCGTTGCCGCTGCTCCTCGCCGCCCACCAGCTGACCGAGGCCGTCGTCTGGGCAGGGGTCGAGGGCCGGGTCCCCGACCAGGCCGCGCACGTGGCCGCCGTGGCGTACGTCGTCGTGGCGCTCCCGCTGCTCCCGACGCTCGTGCCGGCGGCCGTCCTCCTGGTCGCGCGCTCCGGACGCAGGCGGTGGGTGGCGCCGTTCCTCGCGCTCGGCGCCGTCGTCACCGCCCACCTCGCCCGGTTGGTCGTCGAGAACGGCGTCCGGGTGGAGGCCCACCCGCACGCGCTGGTCTACCGGATCGGGCTGCACGACCCCGAGCTGTGGACGGGCCTCTACGTGCTCGCGACGATGGGCGCCTGCCTGGTGGCCGGCCACCGCCTCGTCGTGGCCTTCGGGGTGGTGAACCTCGTCGGGCTCACCGTCGTGGCGCTCGCCTACCGCGACGCCTTCGCCTCGTTCTGGTGCCTCTACGCCGCCCTCTCCTCCCTCCTCGTGCTCGCCCACCTCGTGCACAGCCGCCCGGGCCCCGGCGCCTCGGCCGGCGCGCGACCCGGCGCCCGCACGGCCGCCGCGTGAGCGGCACCAGGCTGGTCCCGACGCTCGCGCCGCGCCCGCCCCGCGCGCCGGCCGCCGCGGTCCTCGTCCTGCACGGCGGTGACGCCCGCCCCGGCGACCCGCTGGTCAGCCCGTGGCAGCTCTCGGTGCTGCGGATGGTGCCGGTCGCGGCGCGCACCGCCCGGGCCGGGCGCGGCCGCCTCGCCGTCCACCGCGTCCTCAACGCGACCCGGGGCTGGGGCACCGACCGGACGCCGGTCGACGACGCCCGCTGGGCGATGGCACGCGTCCGGGAGCGGTACGGCGACCTGCCGATCGGCCTCGTGGGCCACTCCCTCGGCGGCCGGGCGGCGCTGCTGGCCGGCCAGGAGCCGGGGGTGGCGGCGGTGGTCGCGCTCAACCCGTGGCTGCACCCCACCGACGACGCGGACCTCGCCGGGCGCCGGGTCCTCGTGGTGCACGGCACCGAGGACCGGGTCGCGCCGCCGGAGCGGGCCCGCACGGTCGTGCAGCGGCTGCGCCGGCGGGCCGACGTCGAGTGGCTGGAGGTCCCCGGAGCCGGCCACGCGATGCTGCGGCACGCCGCCGTCTTCGAGCGGGCCGCCGCCGACGCGTTGACCGCGGCGCTGCTCCCGCCCGGCGTACGGTGAGCCGCATGAGCCACCTGCTGGTCGTCATGGGCGTGTCCGGTTCGGGCAAGTCCACGGTGGGGGCCGCGCTCGCGCAGCGGCTGCGGGTGCCGTTCGCGGACGCCGACGACTTCCACCCCGAGGCCAACATCGCCAAGATGTCGCGCGGCGAGGCCCTGGACGACTCCGACCGGTGGCCGTGGCTCGAGGTGATCGGCGACTGGCTCGCCGACCACCCCGACGGCGGGGTGATGAGCTGCTCGGCGCTCCGGCGCAAGTACCGCGACCAGCTCCGGCACCACGCGCCGGCCACCACCTTCGTGCTCCTCGAGGGGGCGCGCGAGGTGATCGAGCGTCGTCAGGCCTCGCGGCCGGGGCACTTCATGCCGGCCTCGCTGCTGACCTCGCAGTACGCCACCCTCGAGCCGCTGGAGCCGGACGAGGACGGCATCGTCATCGACGTCGACCAGGGCGTGGACGCGATCGTGCAGGCGTACGTGGACGCGGCCGGGGGAAGGGAACGCCGATGACCCCCACCGTCACCGCCGCCACCGCCGACCTGGTGGTGCTCGCCGCCGACGAGCTGGCCGAACCGGTCGCCGCCGGGTGGCAGCTGGTCACCGCCGCCCTGGTGGCGATCGCGCTGCTGGTCGTGCTGATCACCGTCGTCAAGCTCAACCCGTTCCTCGCGCTGATCCTCGGCGCCTTCACCGTCGGCATCGTGGCGGGGGAGAACATCCTCGACGTCCTGGAGTCCTTCACCACCGGCTTCGGGGACACGAGCGCGGGCGTGGGCATCCTGATCGCGCTCGGTGCGATGTTCGCCAAGCTGCTCGCCGACTCCGGCGGCGCCGACCAGATCGTCGACACGATCGTCGGGCGCAGCGGCCCCCGGTCGCTGCCGTGGGCGATGGCCGCGGTGGGCGCGCTCATCGGCCTGCCGATGTTCTTCGAGATCGGCCTGGTGCTGCTCATGCCGGTGATCTACCTCGTGGCGCGCCGCGCACAGGTCTCGCTGATCACGGTCGGGATCCCGGCCCTGGCCGGCCTCTCGGCCATGCACGGGCTGGTGCCGCCGCACCCCGGTCCGCTGACCGCCATCGACTACCTCGGCGCCGACCTGGGCGTCACGCTGGCGCTGGGCGTGCTGGTCGCGGTGCCGACCGTGATCGTCTCGGGTCCGCTGTTCGGCTCCCTGGCCGGCCGGTGGGTGGTGCTCGCCCCGCCGGACCGCTTCGACGTGCGCGACGACGAGGAGCGGGGCACGGCGGGGGACCGCCGCCCGACGTTCGCGGTCACGCTGCTCACCGTGCTGACGCCGGTCGCCCTGATGCTCGCCAAGGCGCTGGCCGACATCTTCATCGAGGACGAGGACCAGCTCCTGAGGCAGGTCCTCGACGTGCTCGGCGAGCCCCTCGTCGCCCTGCTGCTCGCCACGCTGCTCGCGATGGTCACCTTCGGCACGGCCCTCGGCACGCCGATGAAGGACGTCGGGAAGATCGTGGAGTCCTCCCTGCCGCCCATCGCCGGGATCATCCTCATCGTCGCGGCCGGCGGCGGCTTCAAGCAGGTGCTGGTCGACACGGGCATCGGCACGCTGCTCGCGGACTGGGCCCGCGACGGCAACATCCCCGTGCTGCTGCTGGCGTGGGTGCTCGCGGTGCTCATCCGGCTGGCGACGGGATCCGCGACCGTCGCCACGATCACGGCGAGCTCGCTGATGATCGGCCTGGTCGACGGCCTCTCCACGGGCGAGACCTCGCTCGTCGTGCTCGCCGTCGGTGCCGGCTCGGTGTTCTTCTCCCACGTCAACGACGCCGGGTTCTGGCTGGTCAAGGAGTACTTCGGGATGAGCGTCGGGCAGACGATCAGGACCTGGTCGCTGATGGAGACCGTCCTGTCGGTCTCCGGCCTCGTGTTCGTGCTGCTGCTCTCGCTGGTGATCTAGCCCGGAGTCCGGACCACCCGCCGGGCCGGGTGTCTGCGACACCGGACGCGGGTACCAGCCGGTCATGTCGATCCTGACCCTGGCCACGCGCACCGCCTCGGTGATCCGGCCGCAGGCCGTGCCGGTGCACGGGAGGCTCTTCCGCCGCGGCCTCGAGGAGCCGGTGGGGCACGCGTACTTCGACCAGCCGGGCACCGACGACGTGGTGGTCACCGAGTCCCGGGAGGCCACCCTGCGTGGCCCGCAGGCGCTCGTGCACGGGCTGACGATCCGCGTCCCGCTCGTCGGGGGCCCGGACCTCGACCTCGTGCTGGCCGCGACCACCTGGAGCCGGGTCAGCCGCCGGGTACGGCACGGGGAGCCCGGCCTGGAGTGGACGATGACCGGCGTGCTCGCCGCGCCGGGCGAGACCGACGACGGGGAGCCGCTGCTCGTCGCGGCCCGGATGGTCGGCGGGAACACCGCCGAGCTGGCCGTCGCCCGCCAGGGTCGACCGTGGCAGGAGCTCGGGTGCCTGATCATCAGCAACCGGGTGGCGGCCTGAACCCCCAGCCGCCCCCGTCCGCAGCCGGGTCGGAGTCCGCACCCGAGGCCGAGGCGCGGCTGCGGGCCGAGCACGCGCTGGTGGCCCGCCGGCTCGAGGCGCTGCAGGGGGACTACTCGGGCATGGTCGAGGCGTCCCGGGACACCAACGCCGACGACGAGCACGACCCCGAGGGCGCGACGATCGCCTTCGAGCGCTCGCAGCTCGACACGCTCGTGCGGCAGGCCTCCGGTCGCCTCGCGGAGATCGAGGCGGCGCTGGCCCGGCTCGGCGAGGGCGCGTACGGCGTGTGCGAGGGCTGCGGCCGCCCCATCCCGCCCGAGCGGCTCGAGGTCCGGCCCGACGCCCGCCGCTGCGTCGCCTGCGGGTGAGCCCGATGAGCGCCGCCGACCCCGCCGCACCGGCACGGCTCGAGCTCGTGCTGATGGCCGACACGCACCTGCCCAAGCGGGCCAAGGACCTGCCCGCCGAGCTCTGGGCCGCGGTCGAGGCCGCCGACGTGGTGGTCCACGCCGGCGACTGGGTCGACGAGGCCACGCTGGACCGGCTCGAGGAGCGCTCGCGTCGGCTCGTCGCGTGCTGGGGCAACAACGACGGGCCGGGGCTGCGGGCCCGGCTCCCCGAGGTCGCGCGGGTCGAGCTCGGCGGCGTCCGGCTCGGAGTCGTCCACGAGACCGGCGGCCGGGCCGGCCGCGAGGCGCGAGCCGACGCGGCGTACCCCGACCTCGACGTGCTCGTCTTCGGCCACAGCCACATCCCCTGGGACACCACGACGCCCGGAGGGCTCCGCCTGCTGAACCCCGGCTCGCCGACCGACCGGCGGCGCCAGCCGCACTGCACCTACCTCACCGCCCACGTGGCGGACGGCGTCCTCGGCGACGTCGTCCTCCACCGACTCCCTCCCCGGAGGCCCTCGTGACCACGCCCAGCCCGCTCGCCGTGCTCCCCGCCCGCGTCGGTGGTGCCGTCATCGCCACCGCCGTCCGCGGCCTCGCCGCGGCCCGCCCCGCCGAGAAGCCGATGCACCCGGTGGGCCGGGTGCTCCGCGGACGGCTCGAGCGGCACGGTCTCGAGCCGGGGATCGGCGTGCCGTTCGTCGACGACGCGGGTTCCGACGACGTCGTGGCCCGGGAGTCCAAGGGGATCGGGCTGCCGCCGGGCCTCCCCGACATTCACGGGCTGGCCGTCAAGGTGCCGCTGGGCGGTGCGGGCGTCGACGACCTCCTCGCCGACCCGGTCGAGGGCGGCACGCAGCACGCGGACCTGTTGCTGTCGACCAACGGCTGGGGGCCGGTGGCCCGGTTCCTCGTGCTCCCGTCGGCCGGCATGACCACGCGACCGCTGACCACCCTGTTCCCCTACCGGGGGCCCCGCGGGGCGGTGCTCATCGGTGCGCGGTACGTCGCCGAGCACCACGCGCAGCTCGCGGTGGCGGGCCTGCGGTCGGACTGGCAGGTCTTCGCCGACCTCCACCTCGAGGCGCCCGAGCCGGGGACCGAGCATGCCGACGACCCGGACCTGGAGTTCGACGCGGTGCTCAACGAGCTGCCGGGCCTGCCGAACTACGAGTGGGTGCGACGGGTGCGCGCCCCGTCGTACGCGATCGCCCGCCGCTCCCGCCGCTAGAGCGACCAGCCGTAGCGGCTGGTCGGCACCAGGTCGAGGTCGCGGTCGGCGCCGAACCGGCCGACGCTGGCCATCATCCGCTCCATCCGCGACCGCAGCTCGTCGGCGTCCCCGCCGCTGCCGTAGAACGCGTGCAGGTCGCCCACCGCGGCCATGGGGAACAGCTCCTCCACGATCGCGCTGACGTACGTCGCGTCCTCGGTGACAGGGCGGAGGACGAGGTTCTGGACGTACCCGAAGGTCCCCTGCGTCTCGATCGCCACCGGCGTGTGGTCCACCAGCCACCGGTGCCGCCACTCGTCGACGTCGAGCTCGGCCGGTCGCCGCAGCACCGCGACGTTGGCGAGGGCCTCGGCCCGGCGGCCGTCGGCCACCTCCGGCGGCGCCAGCGGGAGCCGCTCCTCGACCTCCCAGCCGTCGAGCGTCGCGCCCGCGACGGCGGCGGCCAGGACGTCGACCACCGCGGCGGTCCCGCCGGCGGCCCACACCGACACCACGGCCCGCACCGGTGCGGCCGGGCCGGGGATCCGCAGGGCGGCCGCCACGGGCTCGTCGTCGAGGTTCACCTGCAGCCGGCTCGCGCCGGCCGCGGCGAGCTGGCCGCGCAGGCCGTCCTCGAGGAGCTCGGCGAGCGGCGCGTCCTCGCCCCGCACCAGGAACATCAGCTTCGTCAGGTCGGGCACCGTGGTCACCGCCGGACCGTAGCCAGCCTCAGGCCCCCGCGGGAAGGGCCGGCTCGTCCACCGGGAGGGGGAGCACGTCGACGTCGGTGGCGAGGTGGACCACCTCGGACCGGAGACCGGCCACCTGCGCCGCGGCCAGGAGCGTCCGTGCCCAGGCCCGGTCGTCGTCGTCGGCGAGGCCCGCGCCCGGCCGCGAGCGCAGGAAGGCCACGCGGACGCCCGGGGGCAGCGCGCCCCGCACCAGGCCGGCGAGCAGCTCACCCAGCCGGTCGGCGCCGCCCGGCGGAGGCGGGCCGCCGCAGTCCTCGATCTCGGTCAGGTGCGGGAGGGGCCGGTCGTCGGGGCCGACCAGCATCAGCCAGGTGCTGGTCCGCGTCCAGCCGAGCGGGCGCATCAGGGAGCGCCACGCCTGCTCGACGTCGGCCTGGGTCACGATCACGGGTGCGTAGGTCATGACGACCACCCTGCTGCGCGCCGCCGCCCGGAGAGGCGGTCCTCCCCAGGACCAGGGGAGGAGGCCGGCCGACGGCGCCCTGTGGACGGATGGTGGGCCGGTCAGGCGACCGAGCGGTAGAGCTCGAGGGTCCGCTCGGCGATCGCGTCCCAGCCGAAGGCGGCCTGCGCCCGTGCCCGCCCGGCCCGGCCCATGGTCGCGGCGCGGTCGGGATCGGTGACGACCTCGGTCAGCGCGGCCGCGAGGTCGGCGACGTACCGCTCGGGGTCGACGGGGGTGCCGGTCCCGTCGGTGGCCTGCTCGATCGGCACGAGAAGCCCCGTCTCGCCGTGCACGACGACCTCCGGGATGCCGCCGGTCGCGGTCGCCACGACGGCTGTCTCGCAGGCCATCGCCTCGAGGTTGACGATGCCGAGCGGCTCGTAGACCGAGGGGCAGGCGAACACCGTCGCGGCGGACAGCAGCGCGACGACGTCCGCGCGGGGCAGCATGTCGCGGATCCACACCACGCCGGTGCGCGCGGCCTGCAGGTCGTCGACCAGGGCGACGACCTCGGCCTCGATGGCGGGGGTGTCCGGCGCGCCGGCGCAGAGCACGACCTGGACGTCGGGCGGGAGCTGGGCGACGGCGCGGAGGAACCAGGGCAGCCCCTTCTGCCGGGTGATCCGCCCGACGAAGACCACCGAGGGGCGGTCCGGGTCGACGCCGAGCGCACGCACCCGGTCCGGGTCGTCGACCGGCGACCAGAGCGCGGTGTCGATGCCGTTGTGGACGACGTGCACGCGGCCGGGGTCGACGGCGGGGTACGCCGCCAGCACGTCGTCCCGCATGGCGCGGGAGACCGCGACGACCGCCGCCGCGGACTCGTACGCCGTCCGCTCGGCCCAGCCGGACACGGCGTACCCGCCGCCGAGCTGCTCGGCCTTCCACGGGCGCAGCGGCTCCAGCGAGTGGGCGGTGACGACGTGCGGGACGCCGTGCAGCAGACCGGCCAGGTGGCCCGCGAGGTTGGCGTACCAGGTGTGGGAGTGCACCAGGTCGGCACCGGCGCACGCGTCGGCGATGGCGAGGTCGACGCCGAGGGTCCGCAGCGCGGCGTTGGCCCCGGCGAGCTCGGCCGGCTCGGCGTACGACGCCGTCCCCGGCTCGTCCCGCGGGGCCCCGAAGGCGTGGACCCGGGCGGTGACGTCGTCGCGGCGGCGCAGTGCCCGGACCAGCTCGGCGACGTGCACGCCGGCCCCGCCGTAGATCTCGGGCGGGTACTCCTTGGTCAGCACGTCGACTCGCATCCCCCGAACCTAGCGTCGTGGGGGAGCCGGTGGTCCCCGCGCACGGCTACGGTGAGCGGCATGAGCGCGCCGCCTGCTGCCAAGGCCCGTCCCAAGGTCCTCGCGATCGTCCTGGCCGGCGGCGAGGGCAAGCGGTTGATGCCGCTCACGGCCGACCGGGCGAAGCCGGCCGTGCCGTTCGCGGGGATCTACCGGCTCATCGACTTCGCGCTGTCGAACGTCGTCAACTCCGGCTACCTCAAGGTCGTCGTGCTGACGCAGTACAAGTCCCACAGCCTCGACCGGCACGTCACCCAGACCTGGCGGATGTCGACGATGCTCGGCAACTACGTCACCCCGGTGCCGGCCCAGCAGCGCGTCGGCAAGCACTGGTACCTCGGCAGCGGCGATGCGATCTTCCAATCGCTGAACCTGATCAAGGACGAGAAGCCCGACATCGTCGTGGTGGTCGGTGCCGACCACGTCTACCGGATGGACTTCTCCCAGATGGTGGCCCAGCACGTCGAGAGCGGCGCCGCCTGCACGGTCGCGGCGATCCGCCAGCCGATCGGGCTGGCCGACCAGTTCGGGGTGATCGAGGTCGACCCGGCGTCCCCCTCGCGGATCCGGGACTTCCGCGAGAAGCCGGGCGACCCCGTCGGGCTGCCCGACTCCCCGGGCGAGGTGCTGGCCTCGATGGGCAACTACGTCTTCGACGCCGACGCCCTGGTCGAGGCGGTGACCCGCGACGCCACCACGACCGGCTCGCAGCACGACATGGGCGGCGACATCGTGCCCGCCTTCGTGCGCCGCGCGCAGGCCGGCGTCTACGACTACAAGGACAACGTGGTGCCCGGCGCGACCGACCGGGACCGCGGCTACTGGCGAGACGTCGGCACCATCGGCTCCTTCTACGCCGCCCACATGGACGTCGTGTCGCCGCTGCCGGTGTTCAACCTCTACAACTTCGAGTGGCCGATCTACACCTCCTACGGCCCGCAGCCGCCCGCGAAGGTGGTCCAGGGCGCGGACGGCTCACCGGCCCGCGTCGACGAGGCGGTGCTCTCCCCGGGCACGGTCGTCAGCGGCGGCACCGTCACCCGCTCCGTGTTGTCCCCGGCGGTCGGCGTCGGGGCCGGCGCGACCGTCGAGGGGTCGGTGCTGATGCAGGGGGTCCGGGTGGGTGCCGGCGCGGTGGTGCGCAACGCGATCCTCGACAAGAACGTCGTCGTGCCGGCCGGCGCCCGGCTCGGGGTCGACGCCGAGGAGGACCGGGCCCGCGGCTTCCACGTCGAGGACGGGCTCGTGGTCCTCGGCAAGGACCAGGCGTTCCCCGGCTGAGCCGGCAGCGGCCTCAGCCGGTGAGGACGCCCGCGGCCCGCGCGGGTGTTGCGTACGCCTCGGCCAGGGACGCGACGGTCTCGTGGGCGTTGAGGCCGCTCGGGTTGGGCACGACCCACAGCTCGGCGTCGGCCATCGGCTCCGGCTGCCGGCCCGGGACCGCCTTGGGCAGGCCGAAGGCCGCCCGGTACGCCGTGATGCCGGCGACCGCCACGACGCGCGGCCGGGCACGGCGCACCGTCTCGACCAGCTGGACGCCGCCCGCGCGGTACTCCTCGGCGGTGAGCTCGGAGGCCTTGGCCGTGGCGCGCCGGACGACGTTGGTGATGCCGATGCCGCGGGCGCGCAGGTGGTCGCGGTCGTCTTCGGTCATGCCGGCGGCCGGGTCGATCGGGCGCTCGATGACACCGGCGCGCAGCAGCGCGGGGTAGAAGCGGTTCCCCGGGTGGGCGAAATGGGTCTGCGTCGCGGCCGTCCACAGCCCGGGGTTGATGCCGACGAAGAGCAGCCGCAGCGCGGGCCCGTCCGGCCCGGGCAGCAGGTCGGGGACCTCGCGGTCCCGGAAGGACTCCAGCTCGGCGCGGGTGAAGCTGCGGGCGGACGGCACAGCGGCAGGATGCCAGCGGCCGCCCCCCGCTCGTGAGGTGGCCCGGGAACGGCGTGGGCCTCCCCGGCGTCCCACCGACGTGCGCCCGCTGCCCCGGCCCCTCCACGCGACCTCCGCCGCGACGGTCCTCGCTGCCGTCCTGCTGTCCGGTTGCGGCGGGGCGGAGGAGGCGCCGGACCCGGCCGCCACCACCACCGCCGGGGGTGTGGCGCCGCCGCGGGTCGAGCTGGTCACCGGTGCCGGCGCGGGCGGGTCGGTGGGCGACGTGGCGGTGCCGGTGACCGAGCCGGAGGCGATGGAGGACTTCGTGGCCGGGCTCGAGCCGGCGTACGCCGCGCGGCTGCGCGAGCGGGTGGGCGAGCTGCGGTCGGGAGGGACCGAGGAGCGGCTCCCGACGGTCCTCGCGCAGGTCGTCGCGGTCGGCTGCGAGCCGGCGACGTCGGCGCGGCTGGTGGGCGGCGCCTTCGAGGTCGTCGTGCCCCGGTCGACCGTCGAGTGCCGGGTGGCGGTCACGACCGTCGCGCTGGCGGTCGCGCCGGACGCCCGGCCGGCTCAGCCGCGCGGCGGGGTGTAGCGGACCTGCAGCGCGTTGGCGACCTGGCGCAGGTGGCCGTCCGAGGGGGTGTTGACCACCCCGAGGACGCCCGTGGCGCGGCGGGTGACCATGGTGGTGGAGCCGCCGCCGTCGAAGTTCAGCGCCTCGTCGGCGCCCAGGTCGATCATGGTGGCGGCCAGCTCCACCATCGTCGCGCCGCGGCTGACCTCCTGCCGGCCGTCGACGACCAGCACGAGCACCTCGCCGGTGTCCCGGTCGATCCCGATGGCGGTGCGGGGGTGCATCTCCCGGTCGTCGACCACCTCGACGACGCCGTCGCGGACCAGCACCTTGTTGCCGCTGATCGCCATCCGGGGACCGCCCTGGAGCCACCACCGGACGTCGACCCGGGAGCCCTTGCGGAGCTTCCCGAGCGCCCGGGCGCCCGCGCCCCGGCCGACGAGCAGCGTGCCCCGGATCCTCTCGCCCGCGGACAGCCGTGCCCGGGTGCGCACGACCCTCCCGCCGCGCACGAGCACCATGCGCACGCCCCGCCGCTGGCCGCTGGTGACCCGGTAGCCGGACGTGGTGCCCCACGCGGAGGTGTAGATGCCGACGCCGTCGGGCTCGACGAAGGGGGAGTTGAGGTTGGTCACCTTCATCCCGGGGCGCTGTCGCACGCCGGCGCGGAGCGCGACCTCGTCGATGTCCGCCCGACCGCGCTTGTCGACCAGGAAGGAGGAGGTCCACCCCGAGCGCCGCCCGTGCAGGACGCCGCGCTCGAGGTCCCGGCCGGTCCCCAGCGGCGCGCCGGTGTCACCGATGTCGAAGAAGTCGCCGTTGACCCCGGCGACCGTCGCGGACCCGGCCAGCAGCGTGGGGAGCGTGGCGGTGCCCGAGACGTTCCGGGCGCCGGCGTAGTCGAGGGACACCCCCGCCACCGACGGGTCGACGGTCAGCAGCGAGAACCGCTGCGGTCCCCGGGCGTCGGCCTCGTCCCAGCGGGTCAGGCTGACGCCGGGAGCCACGTCGGAGCGGACCGGCTCGGAGCGCTGGGCGAACCGCAGCAGACGCTGCGGCACGACCGGGGCGAGCAGGCCGGGCTCCCCGCCGGAGGTGTGCTGCGGCCCGCGCTCGGCGCGCAGGTCCGGACGGCCGGCACGGTCGGCACGCTCGGCACGATCGGCGCCGCCGCGCGGCGTACCGCCAGGTGGGGCGGTCGGGTCGTCGCCGGGCGCGGCGATCGCCGCGGTGGATCCGAGCATGAGGGCGCAGGCGAGGGCGCCGGAGGTCAGGGAGAGTCGGGCGCGCACCCGCGCAAGGCTAGGCCGATCACCGGCCCACCACGGGAAGATGGACGATCGTGTCCTCGATCGTGACCGCGCCGGGCAGGCGCGAGCCCATCAGCACGAAGGTGTCGGAGACGGGTGTGGCCAGCAGGTAGAGGTTCTGCCCCGCCGGCACGTCGACCGCCACCGACGGCAGCGCGACCCGTCGCGCCTCGCCGAGCACCGGACGCGGCTCGTCGATCGGCAGCACGTTGTTCTGCACCAGGCGCGCATCCAGCGGGCTGGTCCCGACCGCGAGCCCGTAGAAGGCGCGGTTCTGCACGCCCAGCGCGGTCATCGTGCCCGTGAGGTACGGCGTGCCGGCGACCCGGATCGGGCCCTGCGCGACCTCGTAGGACAGCGGCGTGCCGACTCCCTCGAGCGTGGCGACGGTGCCGACCTCGACGGCGGTGTTCGCGCGCGGGGTGCGGATCGTCGTGCAGGTGCCGCCGGGGGTGGCCAGGTGCATCCTCCCGAAGCCGCGCAGCGTCGTCCGCCGGCCCTTGAGGACGTGGTCGAGGAAGCGGACGGTGAGCCTCTCGAAGTCGCCACCGGCCAGCTTCCGGCTGCACGGGTCGGTGTCGGCGGTCGTGCCGGCCGGGAGCACGGCGGGCAGGACGTGCCCGCCGTTGTAGCCCACGAAGATGCTGCGGCGGCGGGCCCCCGCCGTCATCGCCTGCTGCCAGTTCCGGAACCCCTGCTCGAGCGGGAACAGCCCGTCGGTGGTGCCCTGGCCCAGCAGCATCGGGATGTCGAGGCGACGCCCCTGGCCCACGTGCCAGCGCGGGCCGTTCCTGCGGAAGAACGACACCATGTCCTCGGTGCCGGGGATGCTGCCGTCGGGCCAGGTGCCGAGGGCAGCGCCCTCGACCAGGGCCTTGTAGACGCGGGGCGGCAGCGCGTCGCTGGGCAAGGAGGCGGCGCTGAGGGCGAGCGCCCACTCGGTGCGGACGACGCCGCTGGGGGCCAGGCTCTGGCTCAGGTCGTGCCAGGTGATCTGCGGGGCGAGCGCGTCGAAGACCGGCGTGCCGCGCGTGCGGAGCAGCTCGAAGGCGCCGACGTACTGGTAGCCACCGCCGTAGCTGCCGCCGATGGCGCCCAGCCGCGGGTCGCCCGGACCGTCCTGCTGGACCCAGGGCAGGCCAGCGGCGAGCCGGACCAGCCGGCGGACGTCGCGGCCCTCGAGGGCGGGGTCCTCGACGTGGGCGTGCCCGCCCGAGGCGCCGAAGCCGCGCTGGTCGAAGGTGAGCACGCCGTAGCCCGCGTCGAGGAACGCCTGCACCTCGCCCCGCGCCGCGCGGCTGCCGCCCCAGCCGTGGCTGTGCAGCACCATCGGGACGGGCCGCCTCGCCGACGCGCCCGCCGGCTTGAAGACGGTCCAGCAGATGTCGACCGGGGTACTTTCGCCAGGCTCCGGGACGCTGCTGACGCAGCCGTCGCGCTGGGTGGCGCCGGCCCGGATCGAGGAGTCGGCCGGGGCCACCGGGGCGGCGGCCGGGTCGGCGGCCGGACTGCTCGGCGCGGCGGCCAGGCCGCCGGCGAGGAGGGCGAGGGTGGCGAGGAGCGTGCTGGTGGTACGGCGCAGGGGACCCGGTCCTCCGGCTCGGACGTGCTGGCGCTGGATGAACGGTCCAGCGGGGCGGAGGTCACGCCCCGGCGGGGCGCCGGACCGGCCGGCTCAGGCGCAGGGGGCGGCGCCGAGCCGCGCGAGCCCCTGCAGATCGCCGGCGCCGAACGACGTGCGGCCGAGGTTGTCGGCGTACATCAGCTCCTCGCGGCTCTCGACGTGCGCCAGCCCGACGACGTGCCCGAGCTCGTGGTCGAGGATCGCGGTCTGCAGGTCGAGGGCCCGGGTGTCGGGGTCGTCGTAGGAGTCCCCGTCGGCGGGCAGCTCGGTGAAGACGGCGGTGTCCAGGACGACCATGCCGGTGCTGTAGCTCCAGCGCCCCGGCGTCTCGAGGTACGCCGCGCCACCGACGCCCGCGACGTCCCCGGCCAGCTCCTCGACCTCGTCCTCGTCGGCCCACCCGATGAGGACCGGGGCCGCGCGGCCCAGCGCGCCGATCCGGTCGGTGAAGTTGCGGTCGTCGGTCTCGCCCTCGTAGGAGAACCGCAGCCCGGTCGCGGCGGCAACCGTCGCGACGCTCCGCTCGACCATCGCGCGCCAGTGGGCCGGGGCGCCGGCCGGGTTCACGACGTACTCGACGTCCTCGCAGGGGTTCCAGGAGACCGGCTTGTCCGAGCCCGGCTGGGTGGCGGCGAAGCGGTAGGCGCCCGGCCCGGCCGGGACCGTCACCGCCTCGGCGCGGCGCTCCTCGGTACCGAGCAGCTCGCGCAGGCGGGCCCCGTTGCTGCCCGGGTCGCGCAGCAGCACGAGGCCGGCGAGGACGAGCGCGACCAGGACGCCCGGGAGGACCGGGCCGTGCCGGCGCCGCTCCCGGTGGTCCACACCCGCACGGTGACCGCTGGGGATGCGCCGCAATCCCGGCGGCCGTGGGGCGGGGCCTCTAGGGTCGGCGCGTGCGGCCGTGGAACACCTTCGTCGAGGGCGACAACCTCGACGTGCTCCGGGCGATGGCGGCGGCCGGCGAGCGGGTGGACCTGGTCTGCACGGACCCGCCGTACAACACCGGCAACGACTTCGCCTACCGCGACGACTTCCGCGACTCCGGTGGCCGACCGGGGAGCCGGCACGACGCGTGGGTGGCGATGATGCGCCCGCGGCTGGAGGCCTGCCGGGACCTGCTGCGCGAGACCGGCGCCCTCTTCGTGAGCATCGACGACAACGAGGCGCCCCGGCTGCGGCTGCTGCTCGACGAGGTGATGGGCGAGCAGAACTTCCTCGCCCAGGTCGTGGTCAACCTCAACCCCAAGGGCCGGCAGCTCGGGCGCGGGTTCGCCACGAGCCACGAGTACCTGCTGGCCTACGCCCGCGACGCGCGGCGGACCGTGCTGGACGCGAGCAGCGCCGAGACGGTCGACGAGCGCGACTTCCCGTTGCTCGACGAGGCGTCCGGCCGGCGCTACCGGCACCTGCCGCTGCGCAACACCAACAAGAAGTTCAACCCGGTCACCGCGCCGACCCTGCACTTCCCGGTCTGGGGCGACCCGGTGAGCGGGCAGGTGGCGACCGAGCCGTTCGCGGGTGCCGTCGAGGTCGGTCCCGTCTTCGGCGACGGGCGGCCGGCCGTGTGGCGCTGGAGCCGCCCGCGGATCCAGGAGCGCCCCGGCGACCTGGTGTGCCGGGTGGTCAAGGGCCGTGCCGGGGAGCGGGTCGACGTCTTCCAGCGCGACTGGCTGGACCGCGACACCCCCGGCGGTCGCCGCAAGAAGCTCCCGACCATCTGGCTGGCCGAGGAGGTCGGGTCGACCGACACCGCGGTCGCCGAGCTCAAGGAGCTGGTCGGGCACGTCTTCGAGTCGCCCAAGCCGACCGGCCTGGTCCGCCGCGTGCTCGGGACGATGCCCGACGACGCGGTGGTCCTCGACCCGTTCGCCGGCAGCGGCACCACCGGCCACGCGGTCACGCTGGCGAACGCCGCCGACGGGGGCAGCCGCGCCTGCGTCTCGGTGAACTCCGCCGAGCCCACCCGGCCCGGCTCGAACGCCGACCTCGCCGGCCTGCGCACGGTCGCCGACATCACCCGGGCGCGGCTGCGTGCCGTGGACGCGCTGCTCGGCGGCGGGCTGGTGGAGCGGGTCGGCTGGTGACCCGGCTCGGGGACCGCTCAGTCGACGCCGGCGGCCTTCTCCAGCGCGGCCACCTCGTCGTCGAGGTGGACGAGCAGCCGTTGCAGGTGCGGCACGGTGCGACGACAGCCGGTCAGGCCGAAGGCCAGCTTGTCGTCGTACGACGTGCAGGTGATGTTGAGCGCCATCCCGTCGATGGGGATCGACAGCGGGTAGGTCCCGTCGAGGCGGGCGCCGTTCCAGTAGCGCGTGGAGCGCGGGCCGGGGACGTTGCTGATGATCACGTTGTACGGCGGCCGCACGATGCCCTGCAGCCGCAGCGCCGGGGTGAGGATCGCCGGGGCCTGGCCGAGCGCGCTCATCGCGACGATCTGCACCGGCGTCATCGACGACAGCGCCTCCTTGCCGTCGCGCATCGACCGGTGGATCAGGTCGAGGCGCCGGGCGGGGTCGTCCTGGTTCGTGGCGAGCTGCACCATGACCGCGCCGACCGCGTTGCCGCCGTCGGGATTGGCGACCTGCGACTGCTTGGCGTTGAGCCCGACCGGGACCATCGCGACCAGGGAGGAGTCCGGCAGCGCGTCGAGCTCGCGCAGGTAGCTGCGGAGCGCGCCGCTGCACATCGCGAGGACGACGTCGTTGAGCGTGGTGCCGGTCGCCCTGCCGACCGCGCGCAGCCGCTCCATCGGCCAGTCCTGGGCGGCGAACCGGCGCGAGCCGGTGATCCGCTGGTTGAAGATCGTGCGCGGCGCGTAGAGCGACAGCGCGGAGGTCTCGTTGCGCAGCCCCTTGGTGAGGGTCCGGACCAGCGCGCCGGGCAGGCCGGCGGCCTCGGCGGTGATGCCGAGCGCGGTGCGCAGCGCCTGGACCGGGACCTCGGCGAGGTCGACCGGCGAGCGGTCGCGGGTGCGCGGCTCGCTGCCCGAGCGCGGCCGGGCGTCCCACGGGGCGCGCATGCCGCGCTCCTCGGGGTCCTCGCTCAGCACGCTCTGCAGCAGGCGCATCGCCGAGACGCCGTCGACGAGGGAGTGGTGCACCTTGGTGTAGAGCGCGACCCGGTCGTCGTCGAGCCCTTCGATGACGTGGGCCTCCCACAGCGGCCGCTCCCGGGCCAGCCGGGTGCCGTGCAGCCGCCCGCACAGGTCGAGCAGCTCGCGGATGCGGCCGGGCTGGGGGAGGGCGCTGTGCCGGACGTGGTGGTCGATGTCGAACTGCTCGTCCTGCTTCCACACCAGCTGGCCGGCCGTGCGCAGCGACCGGTAGGGCCGCTTGAGGAACAGCGGCGACATCTCGTCGGCGTCGCGCATGCACTGGTACATCTCGCGGGTGTAGTCGGGCCCCGCCCCGGCCGGGTTCTCGAACAGCTGCAGGCCGCCGACGTGCATGGGCATGCTGCGGTTCTCGGCCATCAGGAAGGCCAGCGAGGTGGGATCGATCGGAGTGACCACGGAGGGCCTTTCGGTCGCGACGGGGAGCACCGGCCGCACGAGCACGGTCGGGGGTGAGTGTGGCTCGCGGTGACGTCCGCCACAAGGGCGGGGCGCCGCGGGTCCGCTCCGGCCCAGGTGCCGTCCACAGGGCGGGCCAGCCGGCGGGTGCTCCCCAGCGGCGGCCGGACGCCCGCTGCCCGGCGCGCCGCGTCCCTAGCGTCCTTCCCGTCACCGGAACCAGCCGGTGCGCGAGACCTCGGGAGAAGACATGGACAAGCGGTTCGGCAACGGCCTGGCGACGGGTGCGGCGGCGGTCGGGGTGGTGGCCGGCCTCGTCGTCGGCGGGTGGACCGGAGGGGCGGCGGTCGCCGACGGGGGCACGGATCGGGGCACGGTGGCCCCCGGGCAGGTCGCCGGGAAGCCCTACAAGCCGGTTCCCCACACGATCGTCGAGGTCACCGGGGACAAGGTCAACGGCTTCGAGATCCTCCGATACGACGGCAGCGAGCAGTTCCCGCCGACGGACTCCGAGGCGCACGCCGAGTGCCGGGAGTACGACACCGAGGTGGCTCGGGTGCGCTGCCGCAGCGAGGTCCGCACCTGGTACCGCGACCTCGCGGACATGAAGCGGGCGATCAACTACGCGCAGTCGCTCGCCTCGCCGTCGTGACCGGTCGGCGTCCCGCCGGGGCTCTGGCACGATCGGCCGCATGCACGAGCCCGGCCCGGTCGACCGCCTCCGCGAACGCGGCCGGACCTCGATGCGGGCCCGGCTCGACCGGCTGTCGGCCAAGCGATGGCAGATCGGGCAGTGCGCGGTCGCGGCGGGCGTGGCCTGGTTCGTGGCTGCCGACCTGCTCGGGCACCCCACGCCGTTCTTCGCGCCGGTCGCCGCGGTGGTCAGCCTCGGCACGTCCTACGGCCAGCGCCTGCGCCGGGTCGCCGAGGTCACCGTCGGCGTGGCCGTCGGCGTGCTCGTCGGGGACCTGCTCACGCTGCAGATCGGCACCGGCGGGTGGCAGCTGACCCTGGTGGTCGTGCTGGCGATGTCGACCGCCTTCCTGCTCGACGGGGGGCAGCTGGTGGTCACCCAGGCCGCCGTGCAGTCGATCGTCGTCTCCACCCTGGTGCCCGATCCCGGCGCCGGCCTGGTGCGGTGGACCGATGCGTTGGTGGGCGGTGCCGTGGCGCTGCTCGCGGCCACCGTCGTGCCCTCGGCGCCCCTGCGGCGACCGCGGGAGCAGGCGGCGCTGGTGGTCCGGAAGATCGCCACGCTGCTGCGCGCCGCGGGGGAGGTGATGACCGACGGGGCGTCGGACCGCGGCATGGCGCTGCTGGCCGACGCCCGCACGACCGACCGGCTGATCCGGGAGCTGCAGGCCGCCGCCGACGAGGGCATGGCGGTCGTGACGTCCTCGCCGTTCCGGGTGCGGCACCGGGGGAACCTGCGACGGATGGCCGACCTGGTCGAGCCGCTGGACCGGGGGCTGCGCAGCACCCGGGTGCTGGTGCGCCAGGTGGCGGTGCTGGCCTACCACCGCCGGCCGGTCCCCTCCTCCTACGCGCTGCTGGCCCTGGACCTCGCCGACGCCGCGGACGCGGTGGCCGAGGAGCTGGAGGCCGACCGCACGCCGGCCGCGGCCCGGTCGGCACTGCTCGCCGTCGGGGACGCCTCCGGGCGGGTCGAGCGGGCCGCCGAGATGAACGCCGAGGTCGTGCTCGTCCAGCTCCGGTCGGTCGTGGTCGACCTGCTGCTCATCACCGGCATGGACCAGCTGGAGTCGACCAACGCGCTGCCGCCACCGCCGCGATGACCGACCCCGAGGACACACCGGGAGCGGCCGCCGACCCACGGGCCGGCTGGGTGCTGCACGTCGACCTCGACCAGTTCATCGCCGCCGTCGAGGTGCTGCGGCGGCCCGAGCTCGCCGCGCGGGCGGTCGTGGTGGGCGGTCGCGGCGACCCGACCGAGCGCGGGGTCGTCTCGACCGCGTCGTACGAGGCGCGCGAGCACGGGGTCGGCTCGGGCATGCCGCTGCGCGTGGCCGCGCGCAGGTGCCCCGACGCGGTGTTCCTGCCGGTGGACCGACCGGCGTACGACGAGGCCTCGGCGGAGGTGATGGCGACGCTGCGGGCCACGACCTGGGACGGCGCGCCCGTGGTCGTCGAGGTGCTCGGCTGGGACGAGGCGTTCCTCGCCGTCGACCCGGCCGCGGAGGGGGTGGGGGGAGGGACCCCCACCAGCCCGGAGGACCTCGCCGCACGGATCCGGGCCGCGGTGCTCGAGCGCACCGGCCTGCACTGCTCGGTGGGCATCGGCGACAACAAGCTGCGCGCCAAGATCGCGACGGACCTCGGCAAGCCGCGCGGGACGTACCGCCTGACGGCGGAGAGCTGGTCGGAGGTGATGGGCGACCGGCCGACCGACGCGCTGTGGGGGATCGGCCGGCGCACGGCCAAGCGGCTGGCCTCGCTCGGCATCGACACCGTCGCACAGCTCGCCGCCGCCGACCCCGCGCTGCTGGCCGCGGAGCTCGGGCCGACGATGGGTCCCTGGTACCGCCGGCTCGGGCGCGGGGTCGACACCAGCCCGGTCGACCCGACGCCGTACGTCCCACGGGCGCACGGCCGCGAGGAGACGTTCCAGGCCGACCTGGAGGACTGGTCGGAGGTCGAGGAGGCGGTACGTCGCCTGGCGCGGGCGGCGACGGCGGACATCGACGCCGAGGGTCGGCCGGCGGCGCGCGTGGGCATCAAGGTGCGCTTCCGGCCCTTCCTCACCACCTCCCGCAGCCGGACCTTGCCGGTGCCGACGAACGACCCCGAGGTGCTGGCCGACGCGGCGGCCGGCCTGCTCGACCGGGTCGAGCGGGACCGGCCGGTCCGGCTGCTGGGGGTGCGGCTGGAGATGGTCCCGCCCGAGGGCGGGTACGACCGCTAGCGCCCCAGGCCCTGGCGCAGCTCGCCCACCACCGAGTCGACGACCGCCACGAGGTCGCCGGAGGACTCCTCCGCGACGGCCCGCTGCCGCTGGTAGGACGCCCCGCGCCCGGGGACGTCGGCGACCGACGCCAGCTCCGCGGAGCACCCGAGCCGCTCGGCGACCGGCTCGAGCCGCGCCACGAGGTCGACCAGGTCGTCGGTGACGAGCCGCTCGTTGGAGTCCGCGTCGAGGATGACGATGGCGTCGAGGCCGTACCGCGCGGCCCGCCACTTGTTCTCCTGCACGTGCCACGGCGGCATCGTCGGCAGCTGCTCGCCGGCGGCCGCCCGGGTGTCGAGGTCGACGACCAGGCACTGGCAGAGGGCGACGATGGCGGCGAGGTCCTCGAAGGAGGAGACGCCGTCGCACACCCGGTTCTCCAGGGTGCCCAGGTGGGGTGCGGGCCGCACGTCCCACCGGATCTCGCTGAGCTCGTCGATGACACCGGTGTGCAGCTGGTCGCCCGCGAAGGACTCGAACTCCGACCAGTGCTGGAACTGGAAGGGCAGCCCCGCGGTCGGCAGCTGCTGGAACATCAGCGCGCGGTTCGAGGCGTAGCCGGTGTCGACGCCCGCCCAGATCGGCGACGACGCCGAGAGCGCCTGCAGGTGCGGGTAGTGGTTGAGCAGGGAGGACAGCACCGGCATCACGCGCTCCTGCTCGGGCAGGCCGACGTGGACGTGCACGCCCCAGATCAGCATCTGCCGGCCCCACCACTGGGTGCGGTTGATCAGCTCCTCGTAGCGGTGACCCTCGGTCAGCTGCTGCGCGGTCCAGGACGCGAACGGGTGGGTGCCGCCGCCGTACAGGTCGACACCCAGCTCGTCGGCGACCGGCACCACCGCCTCGAGGGCGTGCCGGAGCTCAGTCACCGCCTCGTCGACGGTCCGGCAGACCCCGGTCACGACCTCGACGGTGTTGCGGAGCAGCTCCTTGTGCAGCTGCTCGGGGCTGGCCATCCGCGGCCGGGCGGCGTCGATCAGCTCCGAGGCGGCGTTGACCAGGTCGCGGGAGCCGCGGTCGACCAGCGCGAGCTCCCACTCCACCCCGATGGTGGGCTCGGGCGAGGGCCGGAAGTCGATCCGCACGGCACCAGCGAAGCACACCGGCGGGCGCCGGGCGCCGGCGCGCTCCCCGCCGGCGCTCAGAGCCGGGCCAGCCACCCCTGGGCGGTGCCGTCGTACGGCGCGGCGCCGGCCTCGGCGAGCGCGCGGACCCGCTCGCAGGAGGCGACGGCCAGGTCGCAGACCTCCGGCGGGTAGCCCAGCGTCACCCGGTGCTCGGCGAACTCGTCCTCGTCGTCGACCCACACCCGTCCGGTCGGACCGCGCAGCACGTCGAGGTCGAGGTCGACCGCCCGCAGGACGGTGCCGTCCCAGACCGGCGGCGTCGTCATGTCGACGTAGGCGTCGAGCGGTCCGCCCTCCCCGTGGAAGGTCGCCAGCCACGCGCGGCCCAGCTCGGGACCGGCCGGCGGGACCAGCACGACCTGGTCGGTGGGGGCGACGTACGACGCCCCGGGCCGTGACATCGGGGTGCCCGCGCGCAGCCCCAACCAGTCGCCGTGGACGTCCGTGCCGAGCACGACGGCCTCGAAGGTCCAGTGCGGCACAGCGACCCACTTGGTCATCGTCACAGCGACCCGGGAGCCGGCCGGGGGAGCCTCCGAGAGCGACATGGGCCCTGTCTAGCATCGGCGCCATGTCGGCGTCGGAGGAGTCCTCGGTCCGCACCATCACCCAGACCCTGGACCTCTCGCTGCGCATCGGCGAGCTGCTCCTGGCCTCCGGTGCGGGGGCCGCCGACGTGACCGCGACGATGCAGGCCGTGGCCCGCAGCCTGGGCCTGCGCAACGTCGACGTGGATATCACCTTCACCTCGATGTCGATCAGCCACCAGCCGGTCAGCGACGAGCCCGCGATCGTGCAGCTGCGCTACGTCAAGCAGCGCGCGATCGACTACGAGCACCTCACCCGCGTGGACCACCTGGTCCGGGCGTTGCTGCGCCAGGACCTCGACCTCAAGGAGGCGCGCTCCGAGCTGGGCCGGATCACCTCCTCGGGCCACGACCGGCCGCGGTGGGCGATCACCGTCGGCTGGGGCCTGATGTGCGGCGGCGTCGGCCTCCAGCTCGGCGGCGACATCGCCGTGGTGGTGATCGCGCTGTTCGCGGCGATGGCGATCGACCGGCTGCAGCTGCGGATGTCGCGTCGCCGCTACCCGGTCTTCTACCAGCAGGTCGCGGGCGGCGGCCTGGCCACGGTCATCGCCCTGCTGGCGGCGGCGACCCCGCTCGCGCTCGACCCCTCGCTCGTCGTGACGGCGAACATCGTCATGCTGCTGGCCGGCATCGGCTTCTTCGGGGCGCTGCAGGACGCGCTCACCGGCTTCTACATCACCGCGGGCGCCCGGCTCACCGAGGCCATCCTGGCGACGTCGGGGATCATCGCGGGCGTCAGCGGCGGCATCAGCCTCGCCTACGCGGTCGGCGTCGAGGTGCCCCAGCTCGACCCGGGCAGCGGCACGCTCTCCGGGGTCGGGCTGATGATCCTCGGCTCCGCGCTCGCCGCCGGCGCCTTCGCGTTCGCCTCCTACGCGCCGCGGCGCAGCCTGGCGCCGATCGCGCTCGTGTCCGCGGTGGCGATGGCGATCTCGCAGTCGGTGGCGGCGCCCGGGATCGGGCGGGCCTGGTCGGTCGCGCTGGCGGCGCTGTTCGTGGGGCTCGTGGGCTACACCGTCGGCGGCCGGCTGCGGGTCCCGCCGCTGGTCGTGGTCGTCTCCGCGGTGGTGCCGATGCTCCCCGGCCTCTCGATCTACCGCGGGCTCACCCTGCTGGCCGAGGGCGGCGGGTCGACGAGCGCCGGGCTGCTGGCGATGGTCACCGCCGGCTCGGTCGCGATGGCGCTGTCGGCCGGCGTGATCCTCGGCGAGTACGTCGCGCAGCCGGTCAAGCGGGAGGCGGCCCGGCTGGAGAGCCGGCTGGCCGGCCCCCGGCTGGTGGGTCCGCTGCGGACCCGCCCCGACGGGTCGCAGCGCACCCGGCGCAGCGCCCGCCGCCGGGCCGAGACCTCCGTCTAGCGGAAGTCCGGCCCGGCGGTCCGCCGCTCAGACGACGGTGGTCTTCGCCGGCAGGACCTTCTTGGAGACCCGCGCGACGACGTCCTGGTAGCGGGCCCCGGTGAGCTTGCCGAACCAGTGCAGCGCGTGCGCGTCGCTGCCCACCAGGACGCGCGACTTGTCGCCGAGCACGCCGGCGATGATCACCTCGGCGGCCTTCTCCGGGGTCGTCTTGGCCAGCTTCTTGTCGAAGAACGACGCCGTCTTGGCCTGGTCCTCGCGCGAGGAGACCCGGGCGTTCCGCGCGATCGCCGTCTTGATGCCGCCGGGGTGGACGACGGTGACGCCGACGCGGTGGCCGGCGGAGAGCATCTCGATGCGCAGCGCCTCCGACATGCCGCGCACGGCGTACTTCGTCGCGTTGTAGATCGACTGGCCCGGCATCGAGACCAGCCCGAACAGCGAGGACAGGTTGACCACGTGGCCGTCGCCGGAGGCGATCAGGTGCGGCAGGAACGCCTTGGTGCCGTGCAGCACGCCCCAGAAGTTGATGCCGACGATCCACTCGATGTCGGGGTAGTCCAGGTCGACTAGGTCCCCGGCCAGCGCGACGCCGGCGTTGTTGACCACCACGTTGACCCGCCCGAACTGGTCGGCCACGGACGCGGCGTACGCCGTCATCGCGTCGCGGTCCGCGACGTCGAGGCGGTCGGTGCGGACCTCGCGGGCGCCGGCGGCGCGCGCCTGGTCGGCGGTCTCGGCCAGCCCGGCCTCGTCGACGTCCGACAGCGCGAGCAGCGACCCGCGGCGGGCGCAGTCGAGGGCGAGGGCCCGGCCGATGCCGGAGCCGGCTCCGGTGATCACGACCACCTTGTTCTCGAGCGTCTTCATGCGGGTACGTCCTCCGTCTGCTGGGGGGTGGGTGGGATGGTGCCGGTGGGTAGGGGAGCGGGCTCGCCGCGCACGGCGTACGCCGCGGCGTCGAACTCGCGGAGCGCGGCGCGGAAGCCGAACGTCGTCCGCGGCCACAGCGTCGTGTTGCGGCCGTGCTCGTCGAGGTACCAGCTCGAGCAGCCGCCGCGGTGCCACACGGTGCGCTTCATCCGTTGCTGGAGCCGGTCGTTCCAGCGCGCGGCGACGTCCTCGCGCGGCTCGAGCGCGGCGTACCGGTTGAGGCGCATGGTGCGCAGCGCCTGCCGGACGTACTGCACCTGGGACTCGATCATGAAGACCATCGAGGAGTGCCCGAGGCCGGTGTTCGGGCCGACCAGGAGGAAGAGGTTGGGGAACTCCGGCACCGTCGTGCCCTTGTACGCCGCCATGCCGGACTCCCGCCAGCGCTCGGCCAGCGTGCGGCCGCGCCGGCCGACCAGGTGCTCGGTGATCGGCAGCTCGGTGGTGTGGAAGCCGGTGGCCACGATGATGACGTCGACCTCACGCTCGGTGCCGTCGGCGGTGACGACCGAGGTGGGCGTGACCCGGGCGATCCGGTCGGTCACCAGGTCGACGTTGCCGGCCGCGAGCGCGGGGTAGTAGGCGTTGCTGATCAGCACCCGCTTGCAGCCGAGCGCGAAGTGCGGGGTGACCCTCTCCCGCAGGTCGGGGTCGCTGATGCCGCGGGCGATGTTGGCCTCGGCCAGCTTGCGGGCCGGGTACGCGATGCCCGGCTCGAGGGTGAACGCCGGCACGTAGGTCTCGCGGGCCCAGTAGACCGCCGTCCGGTAGGCCCGCTGCAGGCCGGGCATGCGGCGCAGGGCGGCGCGCTCGAGCGCGGAGTAGCGCCGGTCGTTGCGGGGGATCACCCACGGTGCGGTGCGCTGGTAGACGTCGAGGCGGGCGGCCACGCGCTGGACCTCCGGCACGATCTGGATGGCCGAGGCGCCGGTGCCGATCACCGCCACCCGCTTGCCGGCCAGGTCGACGTCGTGGTCCCAGCGGGCGGAGTGGAACAGGTGCCCGCAGAAGTCCCCGATGCCCTCGATGTCGGGGAGCTTGGGCTCCGAGAGGCCGCCGGCGCCGACGACGAGGCTGCCCGCGGACCAGGTGCCGGCGGAGGTCTGCACCGTCCACCGGGCGGTGGCGTCGTCCCAGGTGGCGTCCTCGACGCGGGTCCCGAACCGGAACCGGTCGAGGGTGCCGGACTCCCGGGCCACCCGCCGCAGGTAGGCCTGGATCTCCGGCTGCGGGGAGAACGACGAGGTCCAGTCGGGGTTCGGCGCGAAGGAGAAGGAGTAGAGCTGGCTCGGGACGTCGCAGGCGGCGCCGGGGTAGGTGTTGTCGCGCCAGGTGCCGCCGACGTCGTCGCCCTTCTCGATGACGACGAAGTCGTGCTCGCCGTCCTCCTGCAGCTTGATGGCGGCGCAGAGGCCCGCGAAGCCGGCGCCGATCACGAGGTGGTCGACGTGCCGGACCGTCGGGTCGGCCTGCTCGGCCTGCGCGGCCTGCGCGGCCGGGTCGGCTGGGTCGGTGGCGGTGGTGCTCATGCTCCCGACGCTATTGGCACTATTGAATGAGCGTCAATAGGATGGGGGTCGTGACGCCACCCACACGCACCCGCCTCGCGCCCGAGGAGCGGCGGACCCAGCTGCTCGACCTCGGCGTGCGGCTGCTGGCGACCCGGTCGCTCGACGAGCTGTCGATCGACGTGCTGGCCGAGGAGGCCGGGATCAGCCGGGGCCTGCTCTACCACTACTTCGGCGGCAAGCAGGCCTTCCACGAGGCCGTCGTCCGCCACGCCGCCGACGACCTCATCGCGCAGACCGCGCCGCCCGAGGGCGGCGAGCCGCTCGAGCGGCTGCTCGCGTCGGTCACGGCGTACGTCGACTACGTCGTCGCCAACCACGCCGGCTACCAGTCGCTGGTCAAGGCGGCCGCGAGCGGCAACGACGTGCTGCGCGAGATCTACGAGGACGCCCGCTCCGCGCTCACCGGACGGATCTTCACCGAGGACCCCTGGGGCGACGTCGTGCCCGACACCCCGGTCAACCGGCTGCTCGTCCGCGGCTGGTCGGCCATGGTCGAGGAGCTGGTCCTCGCCTGGGTGGCCGACCCCGCCGACGTGCCCCGCGAGCGGCTGCTCGAGCTCGCCGCCGTCTCCCTGCCCGCCCTCGTGGAGTCGGCCGGCTCCTGACGGGCGGCCCGGGCCCTTGCGGGCTGTAACGCGCCGTCCGCGCATCTACCGCGCCGGTGGAACGGCGCGGCAGATGGTCGGACAGCGCGTTACAAGCCGCGACTGGCCGCCTCAGGTGCCGAGCGGCCCGGAGGAGATGACGTCGGCGAGCTGGTCGAGGCCCCACTCGAGGTCCTCGCGGCTGACGACGAGCGGCGGCGCGAGGCGGATCGTGGAGCCGTGGGTGTCCTTGGCCAGCACGCCGCGGGCCATCAGCGCCTCGCAGACCTCGCGGCCGGTGCCGATGGTGGGGTCGATGTCGACGCCGGCCCACAGCCCCCGGACGCGTACGTCGACGACGCCGCGGCCGACGAGCGACTGGAGCCGCTCGCGGAGCACGACGCCGAGCTCGGTGGCCCGTGCCTGGTGCTCACCGGTGGCGAGCATCTCCACGACGGCGTGCCCGACCGCGCAGGCGAGCGGGTTGCCGCCGAAGGTGGAACCGTGCTGGCCGGGCCGGAGCACGCCGAGCACGTCGCGGTCGGCCACGACGGCCGAGACCGGGACGATGCCGCCGCCCAGGGCCTTGCCCAGGACGTAGATGTCGGGCACGACGCCCTCGTGGTCGCAGGCGAACGTCTTGCCGGTCCGGCCGAGGCCGGCCTGGATCTCGTCGGCCGCCATCAGCACGTTGGTGCGGGTGCACAGCTCGCGCAGCCCGCTGAGGAACCCCTCGGGCGGCAGCACGACGCCGCCCTCGCCCTGGATCGGCTCGACGAGCACCGCGACGGTGTCGTCGTCGATCGCGGCCTCGACCGCGGCGAGGTCGCCGTAAGGCACCTGCACGAAGCCGGGGGCGAAGGGTCCGAAGCCGTCGTGGGCGTCGGGGTCGTCGGAGAAGCCGACGATCGTGGTGGTCCGGCCGTGGAAGTTGCCGGTGAAGACGATGATCTTCGCCTGGCCCGGCGTCACGCCCTTGACCTCGTAGCCCCACTTGCGCGCGACCTTGATGGCGGTCTCGACGGCCTCGGCGCCGGTGTTCATCGGCAGCACGAGCTCCTTGCCGCACAGGTCGCCGAGCGCGGCGCAGAAGTCGGCGAACCGGTCGTGGACGAACGCGCGGCTGGTGAGCGTGAGCCGGTCGAGCTGCTCGTGCGCGACCCGGAGCAGGCCGGGGTGGCTGTGACCGAAGTTGAGCGCGGAGTAGCCGGCGAGCAGGTCGAGGTAGCGCTTGCCGTCGACGTCGGTCATCCACGCGCCCTCGGCGTGCTCGACGACCACCGGCAGGGGGTGGTAGTTGTGCGCGGTCCGCTCCTCCGCGCGCTGGAACGGCGTGCGGGCGGTCTCGGTCAGGGTGGTCATCGTGCCTCCTTCGGGTCGTGCGCCAGATTGTCAGACAATCTGACGAACGTCCGCATCGGCGGGGCCCGGGTCGTTCGGCCCGGGCCGTGGCAGGTCGACCTCGATGGTGGTGCGGCCCGGACCGCTGGCCAAACCGACGTGGCCGCCGTGGGCCCCGACGATGGCCCGGACCAGCGCCAGCCCCAGGCCCGCCCCACCCCCGGAGGAGCCGTCGCGGGAGCGGGAGGAGTCGCCGCGGGCGAACCGCTCGAACGCGGAGTCGACCAGCCCGGGAGGGAAGCCCGGACCGTCGTCGGCGACCACGAACCCGTGGTCCGTGCCGCGCACCGTCACCGTGGTCCCCGGCGGGGTGTGCTTGCGCGCGTTGGTGAGCAGGTTCGTCACGACCTGGTGCAGCCGCAGCTCGTCGCCGAGCACCTCGACCGACTCCTCGGGGAGCTCCAGGCGCCAGCGGTGGTCGGGTGCCACGACCCGCGCGTCCTCGGTGGCCTCGAGCAGCAGGCGGGTCAGGTCGACCGGCTCCCGGGCGAGCGGGCGGCCGGCGTCGAGACGGGCCAGCAGCAGGAGGTCCTCGACGAGCGCGGTCATCCGCGCCGACTCCTCCTCCACCTTGGCGAGCGCGGCCGTCCCGGTCGCCGTGTCGACGGGGTGCCGGCGGGCCAGCTCGGTGTAGCCGGCGATCGTCGCCAGCGGCGTCCGCAGCTCGTGGGAGGCGTCGGCGACGAACTGGCGCACCTGCTGCTCGCTGCGGTGCCGCTCGCGCAGCGCGGTCTCGACGTGGGACAGCAGGCTGTCCAGCGCCGCCCCCACCTGCCCGACCTCGGTGCGCTCGTCGGTGAGGTGGGCGGGGACCCGCTCGGCCAGGTCGATCTCGCCGCTGGCCAGCGGCAGGTCGGCGACGGTGTGCGCGGTCGCGGCGACCTCGCGCAGCGGCCGGAGCTGGCGGCGTACGACGAGTGCCGCCGCGCCGCCCGCCACCACGACGGCCAGCAGGCTGAGCAGCAGGCCGGTCACCAGCAGCGAGGTCACGGCGTCGTCCACGTCGTCGGTCGGCAGCCCGACCACGACGGCCACGTCGCCGACGGTGGTCGAGGCGACGCGGTAGTCGCCGATCCCTGGCAGGTCGACGTGGTCGACCCCGTCGTCGGACTCCATCAGCGCGAGGCGGTCGATGACGGCCTCGTCGACGGTCTCCCGCTCGCCCGGCCCGTCGCCGACGACGACGCCCTCGTTGCCGAGGTCGCCGCCGAGGAAGACGATGAGGGTGCCGGGCGCCTGGTTGCGGAGGTCGGGCGGAGCCGGACCGTCGCGCGGACCGGGCGGCCCCTCAAGGGTGCGGTCCAGCGCGGCGGCGACCTCGCCGTCGAGCCGGTCGAGGAGCGACTGGCGCATCACGAGGGTCGTCGCGCCCGCCATGAGCAGGGAGACGACCGCGACCAGGACGACGGCGGTCACGACCAGCCGCGCGGTCAGCGACCGCAGCCGGGTCATCAGGGGGCCGGCTTCAGCACGTAGCCCGCGCCGCGCAGGGTGTGGATCATCGGGGCGCGGCCGGCGTCGATCTTCTTGCGCAGGTAGGAGATGTAGAGCTCGACGACGTTGGCCTGGCCACCGAAGTCGTAGTTCCAGACGCGGTCGAGGATCTGGGCTTTGGACAGCACGCGGCGCGGGTTGCGCATCAGGAAGCGCAGCAGCTCGAACTCCGTGGCGGTCAGCGTGATCTCCTCGCCCCCGCGGGACACCTCGTGGCTGTCCTCGTCCAGGGTCAGGTCCCCGACGGTGAGCACCGAGGACGTCGCCGCCTGCCGGGCGCCCGCGCGTCGCACCAGGCCGCGCAGCCGGGCGACCACCTCCTCGAGCGAGAACGGCTTGGTGACGTAGTCGTCGCCGCCGGCGGTCAGCCCGGCGACCCGGTCCTCGACGGCGTCGCGGGCGGTGAGGAAGACGACCGGGAGGTCGGGAGCGGTCGCCCGCATCCGGCGCAGCACCTCCAGGCCGTCGAGGTCGGGCAGCATGATGTCGAGGACGACGGCGTCCGGGCGCTGCTCGCGGGCGGTGCTGACGGCCTTCGAGCCGGTGTGCGCCACTTCGACCTGCCACCCCTCGTAGCGCAGCGCCATCGCGACCAGCTCGGCCAGGTTGACCTCGTCGTCGACGACGAGGACGCGCAGCGGGGAGCCGTCGGGCCGGGTGAGGGCGGGGGCGGCAGCGGGGCCGGCGGGACGAGCAGCATCCATGGGACCCACCGTGCCGACGCTACCTGTGAGCCTGCTGTGAAGGGCCGCAGCGCAGGGTGTGGAGCGGATATGGCGGCAGCAGCCCGGGTATCGGGCGGCCATGAGGAACCCACGTCCCGGGGACGTCGTCGTGATCACCGGAGCCTCCAGCGGGATCGGCCGCGCCACGGCGCTCGCCGCGGCCGCCGAGGGGGCCCACCTCGTGCTGGCGGCACGGGGGGTCGGCTCGCTCGACCTCGTGGCCGCCGAGTGCGACGACGCCGGGGCCGCCTCGACGACGGTCGTGCCGACCGACGTCGGCGACGACGCCGCGGTCGCTGCCCTCGTCGAGGCGGTGCTGGCCCGCCACGGGCGCATCGACGTCTTCGTCAGCTCCGCCGGCGTGGTCGCCTACGGCCGCACCGAGGAGGTGCCGCAGGAGGTCTTCGACGGCGTGCTGCGCACCAACCTGCTGGGCGCCGCCAACGTCGCGCGCCACGTCGTGCCCGTCCTCCGCGGCCAGGACTCCGGCACACTCACGCTCGTCGGCTCGGTCATCGGCCACATCGCGGTGCCGGGGATGACGGCGTACGCGGTGAGCAAGTGGGGTGTGCGGTCGCTGGCCCGCCAGCTGAAGCTGGAGAACGCCGACAAGAAGGGCGTGACCATCTCCTACGTCGCGCCGGGCGGCGTGGACACCCCGATCTACCAGCAGGCCGCCAACTACGACGGCTTCGAGGGCCGCCCGCCGCCGCCGGTCGCCAGCCCGGAGCGCGTCGCGACGCAGGTCCTGTCCCGGATCGGCCGCGAGGGCGCCCGGGCACAGCTGCTGGTGAGCAACGAGGTGATCCGCTTCGGGTTCAGCGCGGTGCCGTTCGTGTACGACGCGATCATCGGGCCGTTCTTCCGGTACGGCGCCATCGACCGGCTCCGGCCGACCGGGCCGACCGCCGGCAACGTGCTCGCCCCGCGCCAGAGCGGCAACAAGCTGCACGGCGACCAGGGCAACGCGATCGCGGGCATCGCGCGCAACGTACTCGGCCAGCTGCGCAGGTGACCCGGTGACCGAGACCTACGACGCCGTCGTCATCGGGGCCGGCCCCAACGGGCTGGTCGCCGCCAACCACCTGCTCGACCAGGGCTGGTCGGTCCTCGTCCTCGAGGCGCAGCCGGACGTGGGCGGGGCGGTCCGCAGCGACCGCGAGCTGCACCCCGACTACGTCCACGACACCTTCAGCGCGTTCTACCCGTTGGCGGCCGGGTCCCCGACGATCCGGTCCTTCCACCTCGAGGAGCACGGCCTGCGCTGGGTGCACAGCCCGGCGGTGCTCGGCCACTGCCTGCCCTCGGGGGAGTGGGCGACGCTGCACCGCGACCGCACGGTCACCGCGTCGCTGATGGACGCCCAGCACCCCGGCGACGGCGACGCCTGGCTCCGGCTCTGCGACACCTGGGACACCATCGGCGACCAGGTGGTCGGCGCGCTGCTGACCCCCTTCCCGCCCGTGCGGCCCGCGGTCGGCGCGCTCGCCCGCCTGCCCAAGGTCGGCGGCCTCTCGTTCGTGCGCGAGATGCTCACGCCGGTCATCGACATCGGTCGGCACCGCTTCGGCGGGTTCGCCCCGCGCATCCTGCTGGCCGGCAACGCCGGCCACTCCGACATCCCGCTGAGCGCGCCGGGGTCGGGCCTGATGGGCATCCTGCTGACGATGCTGGGGCAGACCGTCGGCTACCCGGTCCCCGAGGGCGGCGCCGGCATGCTCACCCAGGCGATGGCCACGCGGGTCCGTGCGCTCGGCGGCACCATCCGCTGCGACGCCGAGGTGGTCAAGGTCGAGGTCGAGAGCGGCCGGGCGGTCGCCGTACGCACCCACGACGGCGAGCGGTACGCCGCGCAGCACGCGGTCGTCGCCGACGTCGCGGCGCCGCACCTCTACGGCGGGCTCGTCGCCGCCGAGGACCTCCCCGCCAGCACGATGCGCAAGATGGAGTCCTTCGAGATGGACCCCGGCACCGTGAAGGTCGACTGGGCGCTGGACGGCCCGGTGCCGTGGAAGACCGAGCCGCCGCACGCGCCGGGCACCTTCCACGTCGCGGACTCCGTCGAGCAGATGGCCGAGGCGCTGCACCACGTCAACAGCCGCACCGTCCCGGCCCGGCCGTTCATGCTGGCCGGCCAGATGACCACCGCCGACCCGACCCGCTCCCCGGCGGGCACGGAGTCGCTGTGGGCCTACACGCACGTGCCGCAGGACATCGCCCGCGACCTCGGCGAGGACCCGGTGCGCGGCACCTGGGACCGCGACGACTGCGAGCGGTTCGCCGACCGGATGCAGGCCCGGATCGAGGAGCTCGCGCCCGGGTTCGGCGACAAGGTCGTCGGCCGGCGCGTCCTCGGCCCCCGGGAGATGCAGGCACGCGACGCCAACCTGATCGGGGGTGCGCTCAACGGCGGCACCTCCCAGCTGCACCAGGAGCTGGTCTTCCGCCCCGTGCCGGGCCTGGGCCGCTCCGAGACGCCGGTCAAGGGGCTCTACCTCGGCTCGGCCTCGGCCCACCCCGGTGGCGGCGTGCACGGGGCCTGCGGCATGAACGCCGCCCGCGCCGCCGTCGTCCACCGCCGGGTCCGCCGGGTGGTCCGCGGCCGCTGACCGGCGTACGCCTCCGCCACGACCACGGGGTCGTGTGCCCCTCGCCGCGCCGCAGCGCGTCGGGAGGCACACGACCCTGTTCGTCGTGGGTGGTGCCGCGGAGGTCAGCCCTCGGTCAGGCCGGTCTCGTCGCCGGAGCCGGCCTCGGCGGCCAGGCCGTCGCCGTCGGCCTGCTCGTCGAGCTGCTCCTGGACCTCGGCGATCTCCTGCTGCTCGGGGTTGCGCTGGTCGCCGGTCTCGTTGCTGCTCTCGCTCATCTGGTCCTCCTGGGGTGGTCGGGGTGGACGCACGAAGCGGCGGTGCCCCGCAGGGCACCGCCGCTCGCGTGTCGGGGTGGGTTCAGCCCTGGGCGTCGGACTTGACCGACTCCGCAGAGGACTGACCCTCCTCCTTGACCTTCTGGGCCGACTCGGTCGCCGACTGCTTGACCTCCTGGGCCGCCTGGGCGGCCTGGTCCTTCACGTCGGCGGCGAGCGACTGGCCGGCGCCGCGGGCCTCCTCGATGAGGGGCTGGCCCTTCTCCTTGGCCGTCTCGATGGTCTGGTGGGCGAGGTCGGCCTCGGCCTTGCTCGCCGGGATCAGCGAGGCGATGACCAGGCCGGCACCGAAGGCGACGAGGCCGGCCGCGAGCGGCGAGCCCTGCACCTGGGAGCTCGCCGTGCCGACCGCCGAGGAGGCGGCGCCGCGGACGTCGGGGGCCGACATGCCCGAGGTGCTCGGCATGGAGTCGCCGGCGCTGCTGGCCTTGTCCTTGACGGTGTCGCGGACGTCGGTCGCGGTGCCCATGATCCGGTCACGGACGCCGAGCACCTTGCTGCGCGCGGCCTCCTTGCGCCGCTCCACGATCGCGGAGGGGCTCACCCGGTCCTGCAACGCGTCGAGGTCACCGGCCATGCGGGCCCGGGTGTCCTCGATCTGGCTGTTCAGCTCTTCTGTGCTCTGGCCCATTGGGCGTCCTCCTTCAGGGTCTGCTGCGTCTGCGGCAGCTGGGGGTTGCTCTCCTTGAGGGCCTTGCGGCCGGTCAGCGCCAGGACACCGGCGACGATCGCCCACACCGCCGTGGCGATGAGAGCGGCGACCTCGATGGGCATCCAGTTGTCGAGCAGGAACACCAGGGTCAGGGTGAGGAAGAGGAGCGTGAAGTAACCGGCGAGGCCGGCACCGCCGAGCAGGCCGGCACCCTTGCCGGCCTTGGCGAACTCCTCCTTCATCTCGACCTTGGCCAGGTCCATCTCCTGCTTGATCAGGGTCGTCAGGTCGTTGGTGACGTCGCTGACGATCTCGCCGAGGCTGCGGCCGTCGGCCGGCTGGCCGGGTTCACGGCCCTCCACCGGCGTGGAGCCGCTCGGCTGACCCTTGGGCTGGGCGCCCGGGTCGTGCAGCGGCTGGTGAGTGGGTTGGGTCACCGCAGGTCCTCCGAGCTCAGGCCGCCACCGCTGTAGCCGGTCTCGTTGCCGGACAGCTCGTCACGGGGCGGCTGGGTGGGCTGGCCCGGGGTCGAGGTCGGCATCGGCGGGTTGGTGGTGGCGGTGCCGACCGGCTCGGTCGACGTCGTGCCGGTCACCCCCACGTCGGTGCCCAGGGAGCCCGTGCCGGTCGACAGGGGAGCGACCGGGGTGGTGGGCGTGCTGCCGTAGGTCGGCGTGGTGCCGTAGGTCGGCGTGCTGGGTGCGGCGGCGGCGCCGGCGATGCCGTCACCGGCCCCGCGGACCAGCCGGCCGGCGACCACACCGGCCGCGAGGGCGCCGAGCAGGAAGGTGCCCGGACGCTGCCGCGCGAAGCGGCGTACGTCGTCGAGCAGCTCGGTCGGCTCGCGTCCGTCGAGACGGCTGCCGAACGAACGGACCTGCTGGGCCGCCTGGCGGGTGAGGTCGGTGGCGAGACCGCCCGGGGCCTGCTCGGCCATCCCGTCGAGGTCGTCACCGAGGGTGCTGAGGGTGGTGACCAGCCGGTCGCGCTGGGTGCGCGCCTGGTCCTGGGCCTGGGTGGTGACCTGGCCGAGCGTGTCGTTCACGACGTTGCGGGCCTGCTCGGCCGCCTGGCCGGCGACCTGCTTCGCCTCGCCCGCCGCGGTCCCGGCGACGTGGCGCCCCTCCTCGGCGGCGGTCGACGCGGCCTGCTGGGCACGATCGGTCGCGCTGGTGTCGGTCGTCATCTGTGTCCTCCCGGATGGGGTTGGTGTGCCCCGTTCCGGTGACCCTCGCGCGCCGATTCATCCTCACCCCTGGGTAGGAGCACAGCGCGCGCACAGGCTGCCGGCCCAGCCTGGGGGCCATGAAGGAGAACGTGGAGAAGAACGTGGAGAAGGACGTGGACGAGAACCCGCCGGAGACTCCCGTGGAGGAGACCCGACGCGGACGCGGGGCGGCGGCCCGCGCACGACTGCGGGCGCTGGGCCGGCGCACCGTGGGCACGTGGGTCCTGGTCGTCGTCGCCCTCGCCGCGCTCCTCGTGGGTGGTGCCGGCGGGGCGCTGGTGCACGCGGCCGTCGACGACGGCGGTCGGCACGGTCGCCCGGACCTCGCGGACGTGCGCGAGCACGGGCCCGACCGCGGTGACCGCGACGCCCCGGGCGGGCCGCCGCCCGGTGCACCGGAGGGGACGGCACCGGAGGAGGACGTGCAGCCCGACGCCGTGCCGGACGGCACCAGCGGCGACGCCACCTGACCCGGTCGCGGGGGCCTCAGCCCAGGCGGCGCAGCCGCGGCCAGAGGTCGGACCAGCCGCCGAGGGGGCCCCGGCAGACCAGCACGGGACGGTCCTGCTCGTCGTTGTCGAGGCCCACGCCGTTGTCGACCAGCGCCACCTGCTCCGTCGACGCGCACCAGTCCTCGACGCGCGCGGCCGGCCAGCCGACGACCACCGCCGTCGCGTCGTCGTCGGCCGGCGGCCCGAGGTCCCACAGCGAGTTGTGCCCGCTGTGCACCGGGACCTCGGGCAGCCAGCGGGCGACCGCGCCGGCCTCGCCGTAGTTCCCGGTCACCACGACCGCGCCGGGGCCCGCGGCGTCCAGGCCCGCCTCGACGGCGTCGACGAACGCCGGCCAGCCGACGGTCTCGCCGGCGTCGTAGTTCACCGCGACCACCGGGGTCCCGGCCAGCCGGTCGGCCGGCAGGACCGGCAGGAAGAGCACCGCCCCCACGACCGCCCCGAGCACCGTCCCCGCCACCAGGGCGGTGCGTCGCACCCGCGCCCGGCCGCGACCGACCCACGCCGCGACCGCGACCGCGCCGGCGCCGACGAGGGGCGCGTACGCCGCCGCGAGGTAGTACGCCTTGCCGCCGGTCACGGTCACGACGACGGCCAGCACGCCCCACGACACGAGCAGGAACCGCCGGTCGCGCAGGTGCGGCGACCGGGCGAGACGCACCGCGCCGACGACGACGAGCACCACGCCGACCGGCGGCCCGACCAGGCCCGGTTGCGTCGCCCACAGCTCGACCAGCCCGGTGCTCGTGCCGGAGCCGCCTGCGGCGATCGCCTCGGCCAGCTCCAGCTGCGGCCACCCGTGGGCCCGCTGCCAGAGCAGGTTCGGGGCCCACAGGGCCAGGGCGACCAGCCCGCCGGCGTACAGGTGCACCGAGCGGAAGGGGTGTCGCGGCCCGGCCACCAGGAGGCCGACCACCAACGACGCCGCGAGGAGCAGCGGCAGCGACTTGACCTGCAGGCCGACCCCGAGCAGCAGGCCGGCCGCCCACCACCAGCGCGGGTCCTCGAGCGCGCGCAGCACCACCAGCACGAGGGCCACCTGGACGAGGAGGTCGTACGTCGAGGTCGACACGAGGTGCCCGACCGCGAGGGTGACCGGGGCGAGCCCCATCATCACCGCCGCCAGCACCTGCGCCCCCGTTCCGCCGCCCAGCCGGCGGGCGAGCAGCCCGGTGAGCCAGGCGACCGCACCCGCGGCGAGCGCGGACGGGAGCCGGAAGAGCCACAGCCGGCCGCCGGTCACCGCGTCCCACGCGTGGGCGAGCACAGGGACGAGCGGCGGCTGGTCGACGTACCCCCAGTCGGGGTGACCGCCGGCGAGGACGAAGTACAGCTCGTCGCGGTGCGGCCCGTAGCGGTCGGCGGTGAGCAGCAGGAGCGCGGCGACGCCGGCCGCGACGAGCGCGAGGTGACGGGTCGCCGGACCCGGCAGGTCCACGGCTCGCGCTGGGGGCACGGCGCGACCCTAGGCCGACCGGCGGCCCGCTGTCGTGGGTTCCCGGAGCCGGGTCAGGCGCCCAGCAGGTCCCGCACGGCGAGCGAGGCGAAGACCATCGCGGACCCGAGCGGCGCCCCGGGTCCGGGGTAGACGCTGCCGAAGAGGGAGGCGGCGGAGTTGCCCGTGGCGTACAGGCCGGGCACCGGCGAGCCGTCCTCGCGCAGCACCCGGGCGGCGGCGTCGGTGACCAGGCCGCCCTTGGTGCCGAGGTCGGAGAGGACCACCCGGGCGGCGAGGTACGGCGGCCGGTCGCACGCCGTCAGCGCCTTGTTGGGACCGGTGCCGCCGGCGAAGAACGTGTCGTACTCGTCCTCCCCGCGGCCGAAGTCCTCATCGACCCCGGACTCGCAGAAGCCGTTGAAGCGCGCGACCGTCGCGGTCAGCGCGTCGACGGGGAGGCCGGTCGCCTCCGCCAGGCCCTCGAGGGTGTCCGCGCGGACCCACGTCCCCGCGGCGAAGTGCGCGTCGTGGTCGCCCTCGGGGATCGCGATCGCCGGCAGCCTGCCGTCCTCGCGGGAGTCGAAGACGAACCACGACGGGATGCGCTCGGGGGCCTCGGCCATGACCCGGCCGAACCGGTCGTAGGGCAGGCACTCGTTGCCGTAGCGGTGGCCGGTCTGGTCGACGATGAGCCCGCTGCGGAACCCGAGCGTGAACGCGCCGGTGCCGTCGGGCTGCTCGAGCCCGGGGCAGAACCAGCCGAGGCCCGAGTAGTCGCTCGCGGCGCCGATCGACTCGGCCGCGGCGATCGGCTCGCCGGTGTTGGTGCCGGCCGGCGCCATCGTCCACGCGGCGGATCCCGGCACGCCGTGCTCCTCCCGGGCCGCGGCGTTGCCCTCGAAGCCGCCGGCCGCCAGGAGCACGCCGCGGCGCGCCCGGATCTGCACCGGCCCCTCGGGGCTCATGCCGACCACGCCGACGACGCGCCCGGTGCCCTGCTCGCCGTCGGTCAGCAGCCCGGTCACGGGCAGGCCGGTGGACACCGCACCACCCTCGCGGACGAGCATCGCCGCCAGCCGCGCGACGAGGGCCTGGCCGCCGGTCAGTGTGCGGCGGCCGGGCTGGCCCGCGCGGTCGCGCTCGACGGGAGGCCGCACCCACGCCGCGACCTGCTCGGGGAGGTCGTCGCGGCGGATGCCGGACGGTTGGATCGAGCGGCCCGACGGCACCCGGCCGGGGGCGTCGTAGTACTCCGCGAACGGGGTCCACTCGAACTCCATGAGCTCGTCGGACTCCAGCTCCGCGACCAGCTCCGGGGCGTGGGCGAGGAACGCCTCGACCCGGTCCTGGTCGGGGTCCTCGAGGATCGCGCCGAGGTAGGCCCGCGCGCCGTCGGTGGAGTCGGGCAGGCCGGCGCGCTGCTGCACGTCGCTGCCGGGCAGCCAGCAGGCGCCGCCGGAGTACGCCGAGGTCCCGCCGAGGAAGCCGGTCTTCTCGACCACGACGACCGAGAGGCCGGCGCGCGCCGCCAGGACCGCCCCGGTCAGGGCGCCACCGCCCGACCCGACCACGACGACGTCGTACTCCTGGCTGTCCTGGCTGTCCTCACCGGTGCCGATCACCGGGCGATCGTCGCGGTAGAACGTGTTCTACGCAACGGGTCGTCCCACCCGCCTGGCGATCTCGGGTGCGGGGGCCACCACCGGGCTGGGATGATGGAGCGGTTGTGGAGATCACCTACCCGCCGGAGCTGCCGGTCACCCAGCGCCGCGACGACATCGCGGCCGCGATCCGGGACCACCAGGTTGTGATCGTGGCCGGCGAGACCGGTTCCGGCAAGACCACCCAGCTGCCCAAGATCTGCCTCGAGCTCGGCCGGGGCCGCGGCCCCGGCGAGGGCGGCGGGCTCATCGGGCACACCCAACCGCGGCGGATCGCCGCCCGGTCGGTCGCCGAGCGCATCGCCGGCGAGCTCGGCACCGAGCTCGGCGGGCCCGAGAGCCCGGTGGGCTACCAGGTGCGGTTCACCGACCGGACCTCGAAGGCGACCCGGGTCAAGCTGATGACCGACGGCATCCTGCTCGCCGAGCTGCAGCGCGACCGGATGCTGCGCAGGTACGACACGATCATCATCGACGAGGCGCACGAGCGCAGCCTCAACATCGACTTCCTGCTCGGCTACCTCAAGCGGCTGCTGCCCCGGCGCCCCGACCTCAAGCTGGTCATCACCAGCGCCACCATCGACCCCGAGCGGTTCGCCGAGCACTTCTCCGACGGCCGCGGGCGACCCGCACCGATCATCGAGGTCTCGGGCCGCACCTACCCGGTCGAGGTCCGCTACCGGCCGCTGCTGGAGCTGCCGGAGAACGACGACGAGGGCGAGCCGATCGTCCGCGACCAGACCGAGGCGGTCGTCGACGCGGTCAAGGAGCTCTCCGCCGAGGGACCCGGCGACATCCTGGTGTTCCTCCCCGGGGAGCGGGAGATCCGCGACACCGCCGACGCGCTCTCCGAGCTCACCGGCTCCACCCGCGGCGGCGGCACCGAGGTCGTCCCCCTCTACAGCCGGCTCTCCGCCGCCGAGCAGCACCGCGTCTTCGCGCCGCACACCGGCCGCCGGGTCGTCCTGGCCACCAACGTCGCGGAGACCTCGCTGACCGTCCCGGGGATCCGGTACGTCGTCGACACCGGCGTCGCGCGGATCTCGCGCTACTCCCTGCGCACCAAGGTCCAGCGGCTGCCCATCGAGCCGATCAGCCAGGCCTCGGCCAACCAGCGCTCCGGCCGCTGCGGCCGCGTCGCCGCCGGCATCGCGATCCGGCTGTACTCCGAGGAGGACTTCACCGGGCGCCCGGAGTTCACCGACCCCGAGATCCTGCGGACCAACCTGGCCAGCGTCATCCTCCAGATGGCGAGCCTCGGCCTCGGCGACCTCGGCCGGTTCCCGTTCGTCGAGCCGCCGGACCGCCGCAACATCACCGCCGGCGTGCAGCTGCTCGAGGAGCTCGGCGCCCTGGCCGTGCAGGCCGGCACCGAGGACGAGGGCCGGGCCGGCCAGCGGCTGACCCGGCTCGGCCGCCGCCTGGCCCGGCTGCCCATCGACCCGCGCCTGGCGCGGATGGTCCTGGAGGCCGAGCGGCTCGGCTGCGTGCGCGAGGTGGTCGTGATCGCGGCCGCGCTGTCGCTGCAGGACCCGCGCGAACGGCCCGGCCCCGACCACCCCGCCGAGCAGGCCCGGGCCGACCAGCTGCACGCCCGGTTCAAGGTCGAGGGCAGCGACTTCCTCACCTGGCTCGAGCTGTGGCGCTACCTCAAGCAGCAGCAGAAGGACCTCAGCAGCAGCGCTTTCCGTCGGCTGTGTCGTGCCGAGCACCTCAACTACCTGCGCGTCCGCGAGTGGCAGGACTTCGAGTCCCAGCTGCGGCAGGTGTGCAAGGAGATGAAGATCGACGTGGGCCATCCTGCCGACGTCCCCGACGCCGACGGGATCCACCAGGCGCTGCTCTCCGGCCTGCTCTCCCACATCGGCCTGCTCGAGGAGCGGGACAAGAAGGAGAAGGCGGGGGAGCGCCGGCGGGGTCCGCGCGAGTACCTCGGCGCCCGCGGCGCGCGGTTCGCGATCTTCCCCGGCAGCGGGCTGGCGCGGAAGAACCCGACGTACCTCATGGCCGGCGAGCTCGTCGAGACCAGCCGGCTGTGGGCCCGGCAGAACGCCGCGATCAAGCCCGAGTGGGCCGAGCGGCTGGCCGGCGACCTGGTCAAGCGCACCTGGAGCGAGCCGCACTGGAGCAAGAAGCGCGCGGCCGTCATGGCCTACGAGCGGGCGACGCTGTACGGCGTGCCGCTGGTCGCCGACCGGCTGGTGTCCTACGGCAAGGTCGACCCGGTCGTCTCCCGCGAGCTGTTCATCCGGCACGCGCTCGTGCAGGGCGAGTGGCACACCCGGCACCGGTTCCTGGCCGAGAACAAGCGGCTGCTCGAGGAGGCCGAGGAGCTCGAGCACCGCGCCCGGCGCCGCGACATCGTCGTCGACGAGGAGACGCTGTTCGACTTCTACGACGCCCGCGTGGGCGCCGAGGTCGTCAGCGGCGCGCACTTCGACCAGTGGTGGAAGCGGGAGCGGCAGGGGCGCCCCGAGCTGCTGACGTTCGACCCCTCGATGCTGACCCACGACACCGCCGAGGAGGTCCGCGAGGCCGACTACCCGCAGGAGTGGCAGGCCGAGGGCCTCACCTTTCCGATCAGCTACCACTTCGAGCCGGGCACGGTGGAGGACGGCCTCACCATCGACGTGCCGGTCGCGACGCTGAACCGGGTCGCGGCCGAGGACTTCTCCTGGAACGTGCCGGGCCTGCGCGAGGAGCTGGTCACCGAGCTGATCCGCAGCCTGCCGAAGAACCTGCGGGTCAGCTTCGTCCCGGCACCCAACAAGGCGCGGGAGTTCCTCGCCGCGGTGCCGCCGGGGGAGGAGCCGCTGCTCGACGCGCTCGAGCGGTGGTGCCGCTCCACGACCGGCGTGGTCGTGCCGCGGGAGGCGTGGGACTGGTCCAAGGTCCCCGAGCACCTGCGGCCGACGTACCGCGTCGTCGACGAGCAGGGTCGTGAGCAGGCCCGGGGCAAGGACCTCGAGGCGCTCAAGGCCCCGCTCCGGCCGCGGTTCCGCCGGGCGCTGGAGGAGGTCGCCACCGAGAGCGGGCTGACCCGCACCGGCGCCACGACGTGGGACTTCGGGACGGTGGACGCCTCGTTCACCCAGAAGCGCGCCGGCCACGAGGTCAAGGCCCATCCCGCGCTCGTCGACGAGGGGTCGACGGTCGGCCTCCAGGTCTTCGGGTCCGCCGACGAGCAGGAGGCCCGGCACCGCCTCGGCGTCGTCCGGCTGCTGCTCCTCGACACGCCCTCGCCGGTCAAGGCGGTCCTGGACTCCCTCACCAACCACGAGAAGCTCGCGCTGGCCGGCTCGCCGTACCCGTCGGTCGGTGCGCTGCTCGAGGACTGCCGTCGCGCGGTCGTGGTGGACCTGGTCGATGCCCGGCCCACGGTGCGCGACCGCGCGGCGTACGACGCGCTCCGCACGCTGGCGGCCGCCGACCAGGAGGCGCGGCTGCGCGCCGTGGTGGCCGACGTGATCCGCGTGCTCGACCTGTGGCGCCAGGCCGACAAGGCGCTGAGCGGCCGCGCGGAGATGACGATGCTGCCCGCGCTGTCGGACCTCAAGGCACAGCTCGCGCGGCTGGTGCACCCCGGCTTCGTCGGCGAGGCCGGGGCCGCCCAGCTGCGGTCCTACCCCCGTTACCTGCAGGCGCTGCTGCAGCGGCGGACCCGCCTCGACGAGGGCTGGGCCGCGGTCGACCGCGACCGGCGCCTGATGGACCAGGTCGCGGACCTGCAGGACGCCTGGCAGCACGCCACCGACGCGCTGGCGCCGGGACGTCCGCCGGGCGCCGCGCTGCGCCAGGTCCGGTGGATGCTCGAGGAGTACCGCGTCTCCCTGTGGGCCCAGCAGCTGGGCACCGCCACCCCGGTCAGCGACCAGCGCATCCGCAAGGCGCTGCAGCAGGCCAGCGGCTCGGGCCCGGCCGGTGGCTCGGGCGGGCGGGCGTAGCCTCGGGCGGGTGAGCCGAGAGCACCACCGACCGATGACGCCCGGCGCCGGGTTCTTCGCGGAGATCGTCGGAGGCACCGACCCCGCGCTGGTCACCGAGGCCGCCGACCGCGCCGCCCAGCTGCTCGTCCGCGGGGCGCGGGCCAGCGGCGACGCCGCGGTGGCCGAGCGGCTGCTCCACCTCGCCGACACCGAGGGCATCGAGACGATCGCGGAGGTGTGGTCCGGCGCGCCGGCGGAGTCCCTCGCGGGCTCGCTGTGGCGGCTCTACCTGCTGCGCTCCTGGGTGCACGCCGAGCCGGTCGCCGTGGCCCGGCAGTACGACGCCGGGCGGGTGCGCGCGCAGGTGGCGCGGGTCGTGGCCGGCGTCGCCGACCCGCCCGGACCCGAGCAGCTGAAGACCATGGTCGACGAGGTGCTGCGCGGCATCGTCACGAGCGACTTCGCCGACGTCCTGCTGCGCGCCGCGGCGTTCGCCCGGGTCGTCGCCACCGGCCGCGCCCACCTGCCGGAGTCCGACGAGGCGTCGGTCCAGCGGATGCTCGTGATGGCCGAGCAGCTCGAGGCGGCCGGTCACCTCGAGCTGGCCCACCGGCTCCAGTAGGTCGTTACAATGGACATCGAGCACGTCGGACCGCGGCAGCCCCGGGTCCCACAATTAGCCGCCACGAGCGGCCACGCGCCGTGAGGCGCTCCCGGTCCGGCGTGCTCACCACTCTCGGTCGCAGGCTGCGCCGCCCGCGCGCCCGGTCCTCCTACGCGCCGCAGGCCGACGGTCGCCCCGATCCCGGCGAGGTCGTCTGGGCGTGGGTCCCCTACGAGGACGACCCGCGACAGGGCAAGGACCGCCCGGTGCTGGTGATCGCGCGCGTCCAGGCGCCGGAGGGCGAGCGGCTGCTCGCGCTGATGCTGACCAGCAAGGACCACGACCGCGACGCCGCCGACGAAGCTCGCTGGGGCCGGCACTGGATGGACGTCGGGTCCGGCGGCTGGGACCGCGAGCGGCGGCCCAGCGAGGTGCGCCTGGACCGGCTGCTCCAGCTCGACCCGGCCTCGGTACGCCGCGAGGGCGCCGCGCTGGACCGGGGCACGTTCGACGCGGTCGTGGCCGCGGCCGCGCCGTACCTCAGCCGCGGAAGGTCGCCGCGATCCGGCGCACGGCCTGGCGCGCCGGGTTCCGCCCCGAGGGCCACCGGGCCTCGTCGGTGGCGACCTCGACGACGCTGAGCCAGCTGCCCTTGCGCACCAGGCCGAAGCCGGTGGCGCGACCGCCGTCGCCCTTGCGGGGCCCGTACGACGCCGGGTAGACCGAGCCGGTCCCGGTCGACACCGGTACGTCGCGCACCTCGCCCACGACCGTGCGCGGGTGCTGGAGCCGCTCGGCGCAGTCGGCACGCCAGGCCAGGAGCACCTCGGCCGCGCGCCACGCGGACGCCCCGTCGGGGAAGCGGCCGACCACCTGCGTGGCGGTCGTCGAGCCGTCGGCGGTGACGAAGCGGCGCTCGACGGTGCGCAGGGCGCCGATGTCGAACAGCGAGGCCTTCTGGCAGGCGCCCACGGGCTCGTCGCCCTCGGCCTCGGCGGTCGAGGCCCAGGGGAGGTCCTCGGCCAGCGTCGGCATCCGCGCGGCGTCGAGCAGGTGCGACCCGACCGGTCGGGCGAGCAGCTGCTGGGGCGGGAGCGGTGCCAGGGTCCGGTTCGGACGGCGGGAGGGCTTCGACCCGCCGGTCGGGGCGGGGCTCGTCGGGGTGGCCGACGGCTGCGGGCTGGCCGACGCGGTCGGCGACACCGGTGCGGTGCTGCTCGGGGCCGGCGCCGGCGAGGCGGCCGGGTCGTCGCCACCGCACGCGGTCGCGCCCAGCGTGAGCGTGAGGAGGGCGGGCAGGAGCAGTGCTCGGGGACGTCGGACCACGCTGCATCGTAGGCAGCGGTGGAGGTCGGTAGGGTGACGGCGCGCCCCGGGACGCCGGGGCGCGTGGTGTGACGTGGGCCGCTGTGGCGGTCGGGAGCGAGGAGGGCTGCCGTGAGGCTGCGACGGGGACGGCGGACAGCCCTGGCGGCGCTCGCGATGGTGCTCAGCACGGGTGCGGTCGCCTGCACCGGCGACGGTGGCGAGGAGCCCGCGCCGGAGCCGACGCGCAGGGCGGCGCCCACCCAGCTGCTGTTCGGCGTCTGGGGCAGCGACGAGGAGGTCGCGGCGTACCAGGCGATGGTCGACACCTACAACGCCGAGGCCGACGACAGCCAGGTCGAGCTGCGCAGCTGGCCGGACCGGGCCGCGCTGGAGGACGCCCTGGAGGCCGGCGGCAAGGTCCCCGACGTCTTCCTGGCCTCGCGACGCGACCTGAAGTGGCTGGTCGACGAGGGGCTGACCCAGCCCGTCGACGAGCTGCTCGACGAGCGCGGCACCGCCTTCGGCGACAACTACTCCCGCGACGCGCTCACGGCGTTCTCCGCCGACGCGCGCCTGCAGTGCATGCCGTACGGCATCTCCCCGATGGTCGTCTTCTACAACACCGAGCTCGTCGACTTCGAGCGGATGCGCAACCGCGACCTGCCGGCGCCGAGCAGCCCGGAGGACGAGCGCTGGTCCTTCGAGGAGTTCGTCGCCTCCGCGGACTTCTCCACCCGGCCGCGGCTGCGCACGCGCGGGGTGCACGTCGACCCGACGCTGGCCGGTCTCGCGCCGTTCGTCTACAGCGGCGGCGGCGAGGTCTTCGACGACCAGACCGACCCCACCTCGACGGCCTTCGCCAGCGAGGGCAGCCGCGAGGCGCTCACCCGCACCCTCGAGCTGCTGCGCAACCCCCAGCTCACGCTCACCGAGAAGCAGCTGCAGCGCGCGACGCCGCAGGAGTGGTTCGAGCGGGGCCGGCTCGGGATGATGACCGGCTTCCGGTCGATGGTGCCCGAGCTCCGGAAGGTCCCGGGCCTGCAGTTCGACGTGATGCCCATCCCGACGCTCGGCACCTACGCCACCGTCGGTGACATCACCGGGCTCTGCCTGTCCAGCTCCGCGGCGAGCACCGCCGAGGGCGCCGACTTCCTGGTCCACGCGACCTCGACCGAGTCCGTGACCCGGGTCGTCCGGGCCGGCTACCTCGTGCCGGCCAACCTCGAGGTCGCCTACTCCGACGACTTCCTCCAGCCCGACCGCCAGCCCTCGCACGGAGCGGTCTTCACCGACTCGATCCGGGCGCTGCGGCTGCCGCCGCTGCTCGACACCTGGGACGAGCTCGAGGCCGCGCTCGAGGGCGACCTGCGCTCGCTCGTCACCGCCGCCCCCGAGCTGGACCTCGAGGCGGTCACCGAGCAGATCGACCTGGACTCCCGGACCGTGCTCGACCCCGAGTCGCTGGAGTCGGAGTCGCCGTCGGACGGCGCCTCGGACGACGCCTCCGACGAGGAGAGCCCGGACGAGGAGTAGCCGCCGCCCCGGGGAGGTCCTCGGGGAGCGGCTCGGCTCGGTGCTCGGCTGGTGCCCGGCTGGTGCTCGGCTCGGCCGGTCAGGCCGGCGCGGTCACCCGTCGACCAGGGGGTCCGTCCCCGCGACGGCCTCGGGCGCCGGTGCGGCGGCGCGGGTGTCGGCGTCGAGGATCGCGCGGGTGAGGACCGGCGCGGCCAGGGAGACCTGCCACGAGCGGGCGCCGTACCCCTGCAGCACGCCGGCGACGGCGTCGAGCAGCTCACCGGGCTCGCGCGTGGCGGGCGGCGTCCACAGGGTGCGGCGCAGGTAGTCGGGGGTCAGCAGGTTCTCCACGGGGAGCCCGTGCTCCTCGGCGAGGGCGGTCATCGCCTCGCGGGCCAGCTGCAGCCGGACCGCTGCGACCGGGTCCTTCTCGGCCCAGGCGCGGGGGAGCGGCGGGCCGTCGCCGCGCGGGGCGCGCGCGGGCAGGTCGGCCTCGTCCATCTCGGCCACCTCGCGCAGGGCCGCCACCCACCGGGTGGCGTACCGCTCGGCGCCGCGGCCGTGGAAGCCCTTGGTCGCCAGCAGCGCGGTCCGGTCCTGCGGCATCGCGGTCGCGGCCGCGACGATCGCGGAGTCAGGGACGATCCGGCCGGGCGTCACGTCGCGCTGCTCGGCGAGCTGGTCGCGCAGCTCCCACAGTGCGCGCACCGCGCCGAGCGACCGCCGTCCGCGGACCCGGTGCAGGCCCGACGTACGACGCCAGGCGTCGACGCGGGGGACGACCTCGAAGCTGCGCAGGTGGTCGAACTCCTGCCGGGCCCACTCGTCCTTGCCCTGCTCGACCAGCTCGACGGCCAGCGCGTCGCGGAGCTCGACGAGCACCTCGACGTCGAGCGCGGCGTACTCCAGCCACGGCTGGGGGAGCGGGCGGGTCGACCAGTCGACCGCGGAGTGCTCCTTCTTCATGCCGAACCCGAGCACCGTCTCGACCAGCGTCGCCAGGCCCACCCGGGGGTAGCCGAGCAGCCGCCCGGCCAGCTCGGTGTCGAACAGCGCGGTCGGGGTCAGGCCGATCTCGGCGAGGCACGGGAGGTCCTGGGTGGCCGCGTGCAGGATCCACTCGGTGCCCTCGAGCGCCTCCTGCAGCGGGGCGAGGTCGTCGAAGGCGATCGGGTCGACCAGCGCGGTGCCGGCGCCCTCGCGGCGCAGCTGCACGAGGTAGGCGCGGTTGGAGTAGCGGTAGCCCGAGGCCCGCTCGGCGTCGATCGCGACCGGCCCGGTCCCGGCGGCCATCGCGGCGCAGACCTCGGCCAGCGCCGCGGCGCTGGCGACCACGGGCGGCAGCCCGTCGCGCAGCGTCAGCAGGGGCGGGGGCTCGGGCTGCGGCTCGGGCGTCCCCTGCGGCTGGTCCGCCTCGAGGGCGGGATCGTGCTCGGGGGACGGCGGCTCGGGTGTCTCGTCGACCATCAGCGACCCGAGCCCCGCTGGCCGCGACGGCTCGGCATCACGCTGACGCCTTCGGGCACCGGCGGCAGCCCGACGGCGGTGCAGAGCAGCTCGCCCCACGCCTCCACGTGCGGTGCGACGTCGAGCGGGGTGCCGGGGGCGGCGCCCTGCGGGACCAGCGGCGTCCAGGACGCGCGCACCTCCAGCTGGGCCGTGCCGCCCTCGTCGGCCATGCCGCCGAAGCTCTCGGTCGCGACGCGGGTCACGGTCCCCGAGGCCATGGCGTACGTCGCGCCGTGCGCCTCGAGGGCCTCGGTCAGCCACGACCAGCCGACCTCGGCGAGCATGGGGTCGCTCACCATGTCGACCTCGATCTCGGCGCGGGCGTAGGCCACGCAGCGGAACGTGCCGTCCCACGCGTCGTTGCCGTCCGGGTCGTGCAGCAGGATGATCCGGCCGGTCCCGACGTCGGTGCCCTCGACGGTGACGTCGGCGCTCAGCGCGGCGGCGTACGGCGCGATCCGCTGGGGCGCCGGCATCTCCTCGCAGAACACCTCCGGGCGCAGGCGTGCGCCGTGCATGCTCGACACCGCGTCCCGGAACTCCGGGGGGCTCGCCGCCGCACCCGTGCCCGGGTGCGTCTCCTGACGCACGACCATGGGGCCACAGTAGGTCGCGGGCGCTCGAACCGATGTGCGAACACGCCGGAGCGGGTGGGAGGCTTGTCGCCGTGAGCACCACGAACGACACCCCCGGCGACCGTCACCCCGGACTCGCCGACAGCGCCTTCCTCAAGGCCGCCCGCGGGGAGGCGGTGCCGCACACGCCCGTGTGGTTCATGCGGCAGGCCGGCCGGTCGCTGCCGGAGTACCTCCGCGTCCGCGAGGGCGTCGGCATGCTCGAGTCCTGCATGGACCCCGACCTGGTCACCGAGATCACCCTGCAGCCGGTCCGGCGGTACGGCGTGGACGCGGCCATCTTCTTCTCCGACATCGTGCTGCCGCTCAAGGCGGTCGGCGTCGACCTCGACATCAAGCCGGGCGTCGGGCCGGTCGTCGCCTCCCCGGTGCGGACGCTCGCCGACGTCGAGGCGATCCCCGACCTCACCCCCGACCAGGTGCCCTTCATCACCGCCGCGGTGCGGTCGCTGGTCGGCGAGCTGGGGGCCACCCCGCTGATCGGCTTCGCCGGCGCGCCGTTCACGGTCGCCTCCTACCTCGTCGAGGGTGGTCCGTCGAAGGAGCACGCGAGGACGAAGGCGATGATGTTCAGCGCCCCGGACGTCTGGGACGCGCTGATGCGCAAGATCGCCGGCATCGCCGCGGCGTACCTCGCGGTGCAGGTCGAGGCCGGCGCCTCCGCCGTCCAGCTCTTCGACTCCTGGGCCGGGGCGCTCACGCCGGCCGACTACGCCGAGCACGTCATGCCGCACTCGGCCCGCGTGCTCGCCGCGGCCGGGCAGCTCGGCGTGCCGCGGATCCACTTCGGGGTCGGCACCTCGAACCTGCTCACGCTGATGGGGGAGGCCGGGGCCGACGTCGTCGGTGTCGACTGGCGCACGCCGCTGAGCTCCGCCATCCCGCTCGTCGGCGACCGCGGGGTCCAGGGCAACCTCGACCCCACCCTCGTCTTCGCCCCCACCGACGTGATGACCGCGCGGGCGGCGGAGGTCATCGAGGCCGGGCGCGCCGCGAAGGGCCACATCTTCAACCTCGGCCACGGGGTCATCCCCTCCACCGACCCCGACCAGCTCAAGCGGCTGACCGAGTTCGTGCAGTCCTACCCGCTCTGAGCGTCCTCCCGCCCGCGGTGGTGGGCGGCGAGCGCCGGGTCGCGTCGCGCCTCGGGATGACGGTTCATCAAGGTATGCGGACGACCTCGCACCTTCCCCGGTGAGCTCCAGCAGGGAACCGGTGGTCCACCTGCATCCCTTGATGAAGCGACGGCCGGCCGCCTGCCCGGGACGGTGCACCGGGGACTCCCGCAGCAGCGCCCCGCTCACTCCGCAGCCAGGCGCCGCCGGCGCAGCCGCCTGAGGAGCGGCCAGGCGGGGACGGCTACGAGCAGGGCGACGGCGGCGAAGGGGAGCAGTGCGCCGACGACGGTGGCGGCGGCGACGGTGGTCGCGGAGAGGCCGTCCCAGCCGGCGGCGAGACCCGAGAGGAACCCGCTGTCGTCGTCCTCCTCCGCGACGGTGCGGGCCTTCGGCGTGCGCTCGAGGGACACGGTGATCGTCGACATCGAGGTCTGGTCGGCGAGGTAGTCCTGCTGCTTCTCCAGGGAGGCGAGCGCGGCCTGGCGGCGCGAGAGCTGCGCCTCGATGACCACGATGTCGCGGATCGACTCGGCGCGGTCGAGCAGCAGCTCGATGCGCGCGATGCTGCGGCGCTGCACCCGCACCCGGATGTCGACGTCGAGGACCTGGGTGGTGACGTCCTCGCTGGTCGTGCTGGCGTCGACGAGCTCCGCGACACCCGTGAGCGACTCGACCGCCTCGTCGAAGCGCGCGGAGGGGACGCGCAGGACGAGGCGTGAGCGCTCGACCTCGCCGTCGTCGTCGGTGGCCGTGCGCTCCTCGGCGACCTCGCCGCCGTGCTCGTCGACCACCTCCTGCACGTCGAACCGTGCCTTCGCCACGTCGTCGGCGCGCAGCGCGACGTTGCCGGTGGAGATGACCTTGCGGTCAGGCCCCTCGGGCGCCTCCGCCTTGTTGGCGGTGAAGGCCGTGCCCGCCTGGTCCAGGACGGCGCCGTCCTCCTCCACGGCAGCGGCTCGGGGTGCCTCCGCGGAGGTGGCCGAGCCTCCGGAGGCGGAGGAGTCGTCCGAGGAGCCGCCCGAGCAGGCGGTGGTGAGGGTCGCGACGGCGACCAGGCAGGCGGCGGCAGCGCGGTGGGCCGTGCGGGACGGAGGGGTCATGCCGTCTGGGACGGCACGACCTCCATCACGGTTCCTCCGCCGACGGCCGCCGGCGTACGTCGCCCGCGGGCCACCTCCACGAGGGCGGCGCGCAGGTCGCGGACCCGGCCGGGGAGCTGGCCCTCACGGTGCCGCAGGACCAGCGTCACGGCGGTCTCGTCGCCGGCGATCGGACGGCACGTCAGCAGCCCGGTGCGCTCGAGCGGGTCGCCGACGACGCTGTAGTCGGGCAGCACGGTGACCCCGAGGCCCTCGGCGACCATCAGCTTGCCCATCTCGGCCCCGTCGGTGGTGTGGCACCGCTGCGGCATCCGGCCCTCGAAGAGCCGGTGGGCGAAGCGGTGCATGAGGTAGCCGGCGCGCATCGCCACGAACCGCTCCTCGCGCAGCTGGTCGGTGGTCACCGACGGCTGGGCGGCCAACGGGTGGTCGGCGGGCAGCACGACGACCGGTCGTCCGTGGACCAGCGCGGTGCCCGCGAGGTCGGCGGGAGCGTCGTCGCCGGCGAGGACGTTGACCAGGCCGAGGTCGAGCGAACCCTCCAGGACGCCCTGGTGGATCTCGGCCTGCTGGGTGTCGAGCACCTCGACGGTCGCGCCGGGGTGTCGGTCCTGGAAGAGCCGCAGGGCCGGGACCAGGAGGGTCGAGGTGGCGGCGTTCACGGTGCCGATGCGCAGCAGCCGGGTAGCGGTGCCTTGGTCGCCGGCGGCCTGGCGCAGGCGGTCGACCGCCTCGAGCACGTCGACCATGTTCTGCAGCAGGTCGCGGCCCTGGCGGCTGATCCGCGCGCCCGAGCGGCGGCGGTCCAGCAGGGTCACGCCCAGCTCGCGCTCGAGCTTGGTCAGCGCCTCGGACAGGGCCGGCTGGGAGATGTGCAGCCGCTCGCTGGCCCGACGCAGCGAGCCGTGCTGGGTGACCGCGGCGAGGTACTCCAGCTGTTCGATGCGCACGCGTCCTCCTGGTAGGTATCGGCTAAGTAGAGCGACAATGTCTACTTAAGTGGAGCCGACGCTACCGGACTCGGCGGCGCGAGGCGCCACTCCCCGAGTGCGCGGGACGACCCGCGGCTGGGGGACGGGTGAGAGGCGCTGCCTGTCACCCACTCACGCCTTCCTCGCGCGACGCGCGCCACGTCGGCTTGCACTCACCTCCTATTTGAGCCAATCTCATCGACATAGACACCAATGTCCACGACGGAAGGGAGGCCGACGTGTCCACGTCGCTCACGTCCGAGGCGCCCGGGACCGGCTCCTTTGCGGTGGTCGGGACCGGCCGGGTGCCGGTGCTCGACGAGGCCGCTGCCCTCGAGGTGGCCGCCACGATCGCCCGACGCCTCGCGGTCGGCGCCGCCGAGCGGGACGCCGAGCGGGTGCTCCCCGCCGAGGAGGTCGACCTGCTGTCCGGGTCCGGGCTCCTCGCCATCACCGTTCCCCGCGAGCACGGGGGGCCGGGCCTGCCGACGAGCGTCGTGGCGGAGGTCTTCCGCCTGCTCGCCACCGGCGACCCGAGCATCGCCCAGGTCCCGCACAGCCACTTCGTCTACGTCAACGCCCTGCGCCACCAGGGGACGCCGGCGCAGCAGGCGTTCTTCTTCGGCGAGGTGCTGGCCGGCAAGCGGTTCGGCAACGCCCAGTCGGAGGTCGGCACCAAGCACGTCCGCGACCACCGCACGACCCTCACGCCGGCGACCGGCGGCGGCTGGCTGCTCGACGGCACCAAGGGCTACAGCACCGGCGCGCTCTTCGCCGACTGGATCCCGGTGCTCGCCCACCTCGACGTCGACGGCCCGATGCACGTCGCCTGGGTCGAGCGGTCCGCGCCCGGTGTCACCGTCGTCGACGACTGGGACGGCATGGGCCAGCGCACCACCGCCAGCGGCACCGTGCGGCTCGAGGCCGTGGCGGTCGAGGACGCCCGGGTCATGCCGTACCACCTCACCTTCGAGGGGCCCCAGACGTACGGCGCGTTCGCGCAGGTGCTCCACGCCGCGCTGGACGCCGGCATCGCGCGCGCCGCCCTCACCGAGGCCGCGGAGTTCGTCACCACGAGGTCGCGGCCCTACCCCGACGCCGGCGTCGAGCGGCACGCGGACGACCCGCTGGTGGTCCACGCCTTCGGCGAGATGGAGGTGCAGGTCCGCGCCTGCGAGGCGCTCGTCGCCGAGGCGGCCCGTGCCGTCGACCGCGCGGACGCCGACCTCACCGAGGCGTCGGCGGGCCACGCCAGCCTCGCCGTCGCCGCCGCGCGCGCGTCGACCACGCAGGCCTCGGTCGAGGTGTCGAGCCGGCTCTTCGAGGTCGCCGGCACCCGGTCCGCGCTCGACGGCCTGAACCTGCACCGCCACTGGCGCAACGCCCGCACCCACACCCTCCACGACCCGGCGTCCTGGAAGGTCCAGCACCTGGGCCGGCACGCCCTCGACGGGGTGTTCCCGCCCAACCACGGCCAGGTCTGACGCCCACCACCCCGCCCCCGCCCCCGCACCGCACCGCCCCCGCACCGCACAGGAGTGACGAGATGTCCTTGAAGTTCCACTGGTTCCTGCCCACCAACGGCGGCGACGGCCGCCAGGTCGTCGGCGGCGGTCACGGCGTGTCCGCCGGCGCCTCCGGCCGGCCCGCGACCGTGCCGTACCTCGGCCAGATCGCGCGCAGCGCCGAGCAGCTCGGCTTCGAGGCGGCGCTGACCCCGACCGGCGCCTGGTGCGAGGACGCCTGGGTGTCCACGGCGATGCTGAGCAGCCTCTCGGAGCGGCTGAAGTTCCTCGTCGCGTTCCGCCCCGGCCTGACCGCGCCGTTCCTCGCCGCGCAGATGGCGGGCACGTTCCAGAACCTCTCCGGGGGCCGGCTGCTGCTCAACGTCGTCACCGGCGGGGAGAGCCACGAGCAGCGGATGTTCGGCGACTTCCTCGACAAGGACGGCCGCTACGAGCGCTGCGACGAGTTCCTCCACATCGTCCGCGCGCTCTGGCGCGGCGAGACGGTCAACTTCACCGGCAAGCACCACTCGGTGGAGGACGCCGTCCTCGCCCAGCGCCCCGACCCGCTCCCGGAGATCTACTTCGGCGGGTCCTCGCCCGCCGCCGGCCGGGTCGCGGCCAAGCACGCCGACGTCTACCTGACCTGGGGCGAGCCGCCGGCCGCCGTCGCCGAGAAGATCGACTGGATCAAGGGCCTGGCCAAGGAGGAGGGCCGGGAGCTGCGGTTCGGCATCCGCCTCCACACCATCGCCCGCGACACTTCCGAGGCCGCCTGGGCCGAGGCCGACCGGCTGCTCGCCGGCATCGACGACGAGCAGATCGCGAAGGTGCAGGCGGGCCTCAGGCGCAGCGAGTCCGTGGGCCAGCAGAAGATGCTCGAGCTCAACGGCGGCAGCAAGGAGGGCCTCGAGATCCACCCGAACCTGTGGGCGGGCGTCGGCCTGGTCCGCGGCGGCGCCGGCACCGCGATGGTCGGCAGCCACAGCGAGATCGCCGACCTCGTCGAGCAGTACGCCGCGGTGGGGATCGAGGAGTTCGTCCTCTCCGGCTACCCGCACCTGGAGGAGTCCTACTGGTTCGGCGAGGGCGTCCTGCCCGAGCTCACCCGCCGCGGCCTCTGGCAGCACCCGGCGCCGCAGGCGACGGCGTCCGCCGCGGTGCCCTTCGGTGCGGCCGGCGGCAGCAGGGCCGCGTCGTGACCGTCGCCGTCGTCGTCGGCAACCCCAAGCCGGCGTCGCGCACCCTCACCGCCGCGACGTACGTCGCCCGCGAGCTGTCCGGCGCCGAGCCGGACCTCGTGGTCGACCTCGCGGTCCTCGGCCCGGCGCTCCTCGACTGGTCCGACGCGGAGGTGCGCGGCCTGGTCGAGGCGGTCGGCGCCGCGGACCTGGTCGTGGTCGCCAGCCCGACGTACAAGGCGACCTACACCGGGCTGCTGAAGCTGTTCCTCGACCGGTTCTCGACCACCGGCCTGCGGGGCGTGGCCGTGCCGCTGATGCTGGGCGCCGGACCGGCCCACGCGCTGGCCCCCGAGCTCGCGCTGCGGCCGCTGCTGGCCGAGATCGGCGGCACCGTGCCGACCCGGGCGCTCTACGTGCTCGACGACCTCCACGACGACCCCGCGGCGTACGCCGAGTGGCTGGCCGAGGCCCGCCCCCGCGTCGCCGCCGCCCTCACCCGGACAGGAGCACCCGCATGACCGCGACCCCCGACCCGCTCGCCAGCGTCACCGCGCTGACCACGAACCAGGACCTCGACCCGACCCGGCTGCGCGAGGCGTTCGGGATCTTCCCGACCGGCGTCGTCGCGGTGGCCGCCGAGGTCGACGGGGAGCCGGTCGGCCTCGCCGCCAGCTCGTTCACCTCCGTCAGCCTCGACCCGCCGCTGGTGTCGTTCTCGGTCGCCAACACCTCCAAGACGTGGCCGGCCCTGCGCCGCGCGGGGCACCTCGGCGTCACGATCCTGGCCTCCCACCAGGGCACGATCTGCCGCCAGCTCGCCGGACCGGTGGAGCAGCGCTTCGCCGGTGTCGGGCTGCACACCACCGAGGACGGCGCGGTGCTCCTCGACGAGGGACTGGCCCGCTTCGACTGCTCCATCCACGAGGAGGTGGTCGCCGGCGACCACACCCTGGTGCTGCTGCGCCTGCACGCCGTCGAGAACGCCGACACCTCGCTCCCGCTGGTCTTCCACCGCTCGGCCTTCGGGCGCCTGGAGGCCAGCGCCTGAGCGGTCCCCGCCCCGGCATAGCCTGGCGGCGTGGGTAGTCCTCGCCGCACCGTCGTCGTCGGGGCCGGCATTGCCGGCCTGACCGCCGCACACGACCTCGTCGCCGCCGGCGACGAGGTCGTGGTGCTCGAGGCCTCGGACGCCGTCGGCGGCAAGATCCGCCGCCAGGAGGTCGGCGGCACGCCCGTCGACGTCGGCGCCGAGGCGATGCTGAACCGCCGACCGGAGGGCGTCGACCTCGCCCGCGAGGTCGGCCTCGAGGTCGAGCACCCCGCCCTCGCCGCGTCCCGGATCTGGACGCGCGGCGACCTGCGGCCGCTGCCGCGCTCCCTCATGGGCGTCCCGCTCGACCTCGACCAGCTCGCCGCCTCCGGGGTGCTGAGCGAGCAGGGCCTCGACCGGGTCCGCGCCGAGCCGTCGCTCGGGCCCGATGCCCTCGAGGGCGACGTCTCCGTCGGCGACCTGGTCGACCGCCGGTTCGGCGCCGAGGTCACCGACCGCCTGGTCGAGCCGCTGCTGGGCGGGGTGTACGCCGGGCGGGCCCGCGAGATCTCCGCCCGCGCCGCCGTCCCGCAGCTGGTCACCTACGCCGCCCGCGGCTCGGTCCTCGAGCAGGCCGCCGGGGTCCCCACGACGTACGACGCGCCCGTCTTCGCCGGCATCGCCGGCGGGATGGGGCGGTTCCCCGAGGCGCTCGCGGCCCGGCTCCCGGTCCGGCTGGGGGTGACGGTGCGCGGCCTCGAGCGCCGGCCGGACGGCGGCTTCGTGCTCACCTGCGGCCCGACCACGGCGCCCGAGCGGGTCGAGGCGGACGCGGTGGTCCTGGCCACCCCGGCCGCCCCGGCGTCCCGGCTGCTCGCCGCGGTCGCGCCGGTCGCGTCCGTCGAGCTCGCCGGCGTGGAGACCGCGTCGGTGGTCGTGGTGACCCTCGCCTACCGCGTCCAGGACGCCGCCCCGGTCGTCGGGGCCGGCTCGTCGGGCTTCCTGGTGCCGCCGGTCGAGGGGCGCCGGATCAAGGCCTCGACGTTCTCCTTCGCCAAGTGGGACTGGGTCCGCGCCGCCGGCGCCGAGCAGGGCCTCGTCCACCTGCGCACCTCGCTGGGCCGGCACGGCGAGGAGGTCGCCCTGCAGGCCTCCGACGAGGAGCTCGTCGCCTGGTCGCTGGCCGACCTCGCCGACGCCACGGGCCTGGCCGCCGCCCCCGTCGACGTGCACGTGCAGCGCTGGGGCGGGGGACTGCCGCAGTACGCCGTCGGCCACCTCGACCGGGTCGCCCGCATCCGGGCCGCCCTCGACGCCGTCCCGGGCCTGGTCGCCTGCGGTGCGTCGTACGACGGCGTCGGCATCCCCGCCGTCATCGCCTCCGCCCACCGGGCGGTCCGGGAGCTGGGCTAGGTCCCGGCACCGGGCCGGCGCGGGCCGGGACAGGGTCTGCCCGCTTGTCCCTGGGCCGCGGGACAGCGGGCCCGGGAACCTCCCGGCATGACGACCACCACCACCACCACCCACCCGGTCCGCACCGACCTCCACCGGGGCTCCGTGCCGGCCACCCCCGACCACGACGGCCGCAGCGGCGCCCGTCCCACCCGCCACTGGGCGCTCGCCGGCGTCGGCGCGGGCCTCGCCGGCATCGGCGCGATCGTCGCCTCCGGCCTCGTGGACGCGGTCTACGACCCCGACCTCCAGGGCGACGCCGCCGCGATCGCCGACCGGCTCGCGACCCAGCGCGAGGCGGCGTTCGTGTTCCACAGCCTCGCGCTGGTGAGCGCCGTGCTGCTCCTCGTCTTCGCGGCCGGCCTGCTGCGCCGGCTGCGGCAGGGGAGCGGCAGCGAGGCCCTGGCCCCGATGGTCGCGTTCGCCGGGCTGGCCGGGACCGCGGTCGTCCAGGTGATCGGCACCAGCCTGGACACCGAGTTCCTCTTCGGGCTGCCCCAGCAGGACGTGCTCGTCGACAGCAACGTCGTGATGTACGGCCACTTCATCGGCACCGTGCCGTGGTGCTGGGTCCTCGCCGGGCTCGCCGGCCTGGCGCTGCACGCCGCCGGGCGCGCCGGTGCGGTGCCGCGCTGGCTCGGCCGGACCGGCCTGGTCCTCGGCGGCCTGACCCTGCTCGTCGGCATCTCGCCCCTGCAGTACCTCGCCGGCATGGTCGGACCGGTCTGGCTCCTCGTGACCGCGCTCGGCTTCGCGCTCGGCGACAAGGCGCACCGGGCCGCGTGACCACCTCCACCTCCACCACTGCCGGTTCGGCCCCACGGGGGCCGGACCGGCAGCACACTGTCCCCGTGACCCAGGCCGTGTCGCCGGACCCGAGCCCCAGCCGCGCGGCGGCGCGCTGGCTGGTCCTCGCCCTGCCCGTGGCCTGCGCAGCCGGGGTGGCGCTCGCGGTGTGGCTCGAGCAGCGGCTGCCCGACCGGATCCCGGGCGACGGGCTCGCGCCGGGGCCGGGGTGGAGCACCGGCCTCACCGGCCTGGTGCTGGCCACCCTCGCGGCCGTCGTCCTCCGCCACGACCGCAGGCAGGGGCTCGGCTGGGCGCTCGCCTGGTTCGGGGTGTTCTGGACCCTCGACGGCATCTCCGAGGCGTGGTTCCGCACCGGCCTCGACAGCGACGAGCCCCTGCCGCTGATGACGTTCACGGCCTGGTTCCTGCTCCGCTTCACCTCGCTGCTCCCGGTCACCGTCGCCGTGGTGGCGCTCCTCTTCCCGACGGGCCGCTTCCTGCCCGGACGCTGGGGGCTGGCCGGCAAGGCCGCGCTGGGCGTGATGCTGCTCGGCTCGCTGGTCTACGTCGTCGCGCCCTCCGGCGGCTTCGACGACGTGGGGCGGCTCCCCGTCGGCGCCGACCCCGACCCCACCACCCTCACGGCGCTCGCCCCGGTCGCCGACCAGCTCCTGGCCCTCGCCGGCACCGCCTCGGTCCTCGCCCTGCTGGTCCCGGTGGCCACCGTCGTGGTCCGGCACCGCCGGGCGGTGGGCCTGGAGCGCGACCGGATGCGCTGGCTGCTCTGGGGAGTCTCGGCGGTCGTGCTGCTCGCCGTGCTCACCCTGCTGGTCGACGTGGGGCCGGTCGAGCCGTACCTCTTCTTCGTCGACGTCTGCCTGCTCCCCGCCGCGATGACGGTGGCCGTCGTCGCGCCGCGCGTGGTCGACGTGGACGCGCTGCTCGGCCGGACCCTCGCCTACGGCGGCCTGTGGACCGCGCTGCTCGTGGTCGACCTCGCCGTGGTCGCCGCGCTCACCTCCGTGCTCGGCGACGCGCTGGCCCAGCGCGAGGTGGTCGGGGTCGTGCTGCTGCTGACGGTGCTCCTCTACGGGCCGCTGCGCCTGCGTGCGCAGGCCCTCGCCCGGCGGCTGCTGCTCGGCCGGCGCGACGACCCGTACGACGTGGTGGCCGGCCTCGCCTCGGGCCTGGAGACCGCGGACGAGGGCACCGAGCAGCTCGCCGTGGTCGCCGGCGCCGTGGCGCGGGCGTTCGGGGTGCGGTACGTCAGCGTCGAGGTCGACCGGCCCGGCGGCGAGCGGGTGACCGCGACCCACGGCCAGCAGCCGGCCGAGACGCGCGTCCTGCCGATCACCTACCGGGACGCGGAGGTCGGCCGGCTCGTCCTGCCCGCCCGCGGGCTGCGCAGCCGACTGACCCGCCGCGACGAGCAGCTGCTCGCCGACCTGGTGCGCCAGGCCGCCACGGCCGCCCGCACCGGGCGCCTGGCCGAGGAGCTGCAGGAGAGCCGCGAGCGGCTCGTCGTCGCCCGCGAGGAGGAGCGGCGACGCATCCGCCGCGACCTGCACGACGGCCTCGGGCCGTCGCTGTCCGGCGTCGTCTTCCGCCTCGAGTCCGCGCGGCTGCTCGTCGACCGCGACCCCGGCGCCGCCCGCGACCAGGTGGCCGCGGCCAGCGCGCTGGTCCAGGACGTCGTCGGCGACGTACGCCGCCTCGTGCACGACCTGCGTCCGCCCGCCCTGGACGACCGCGGCCTGGTGGGCGCGCTGCGCCAGCAGGCCGACCAGGCGCCGGTCCCGACCGAGGTGGTGACCGTGCCGGCCGAGGGGCTCGGCCCGCTGCCCGCCGCCGTCGAGGTGGCGGCGTACCGCGTCGCGGGGGAGGCCCTCACCAACGTCGTCCGGCACGCCCGCGCCACGCGGTGCTGCGTCCGGCTGACCCGCACCGACCGCTCGCTGCTGGTCGAGGTCGCCGACGACGGTCGCGGGATCCCGGCGGACGCGCAGGCCGGCGTCGGGCTGGTCTCGCTGCGCGAGCGCTCCGCCGAGCTCGGCGGCACCACCGAGGTCACCTGTCCGCCCGGCGGCGGCACCGTCGTGCGCGCCGCCCTGCCCCTGAGGAGCGTCCTGTGAGCAGTCCCGTCACCGTGGTGGTCGTCGACGACCACCAGATCGTCCGCGAGGGCCTCGTCGCGCTGCTCGGCGCGCTCGACGACGTCGAGGTCGTGGGTGCGGCCACCGACGGCCGCGAGGCGCTGCACGTCGTGGAGGAGACCGAGCCCGACGTCGTCGTCATGGACATCCAGATGCCGGTGCTGGACGGCATCGAGGCCACCCGGTTCATCACCGGCCGGCGGCCGGGCACCCGCGTCGTGATGCTGACCATGAACGAGGACGACGACACGGTGCTCGCCGCCATCCGGGCCGGCGCGAGCGGCTACCTGCTCAAGGGGTCGGGTGCTGAGGAGGTGCACCACGCGGTGCGTGCGGCAGCGGCCGGCGGGATGGTGTTCGGGGCGAGCCTCGCGGGCCGCGTCGCGTCGTACTTCGCCGGCGCCACGGCGCCCGCCACCCGCGCCGACGACCCCTTCCCCGACCTCACCGACCGCGAGCGCACCGTGCTCGAGATGCTCGCCGCGGGCCGTTCCAACGACGCCATCGCCGCCGAGCTCCACGTGTCGGGCAAGACCGTGCGCAACACCGTCTCGACGATCTACGCCAAGCTGCACGCCGCCGGCCGGGCGGAGGCGATCGTCAAGGCCCGGGAGGCCGGGTACGGCCGCTCGGGGAGGACCTAGGGCCCTGCCGGTCGCGCCGGGCCGCCCGGCACAATGGAGGTCATGAGCGAGACCAAGTCCAACGCCAGCCGCGTCCGCGAGATCAACGACTCGATCCGCTACACGATGTGGTCGGTGTTCCGGCTCCGCGACGTCCTGGGGGAGGCCGACCGCGAGGCGGAGGGCGCCGAGGTCGAGAAGCTCTTCGCCGAGCTGGCGGAGGCCGACGTCGTCGTCCGCGGCGTGTACGACGTGAGCGGCCTGCGCGCCGACGCCGACCTGATGGTCTGGTGGCACGCCCAGGACTCCGAGGACCTGCAGTCGGCGTACCACCGCTTCCGCCGCACCGCCTTCGGCCGTCGCCTCGAGCCGGTCTGGTCGCAGATGGCGCTGCACCGGCCCGCGGAGTTCAACAAGAGCCACGTGCCGGCGTTCCTCAACGACGAGGAGCCCAAGCGGCACATCTGCGTCTACCCGTTCGTGCGCTCCTACGAGTGGTACCTCCTCGAGGACTCCGAGCGCCGCCGGATGCTGGCCGAGCACGGCAAGATGGCGCGCGACTACGTCGACGTCCGGGCCAACACCGTGGCCAGCTTCGCGCTCGGCGACTACGAGTGGCTGCTGGCCTTCGAGGCCGACGAGCTCTACCGGATCGTCGACCTGATGCGGCACCTGCGGGCCTCCGACGCGCGCCGCCACGTGCGCGAGGAGGTGCCCTTCTACACCGGCGCGCTCGTGCCGGTCGCCGAGCTGGTCGACCGCCTCCCGTAGTCCGTTCGGGCACCCCGGCACCCCTGCGGGCTGGCCCGTTCGGGTGGTTCGGGGCCCCGGGTGGGCCATTCCGGCCCCCGGCCGGTGTCGCCCGGCACGACGCCTCGTTGGGAGGGACATGGGGAAGCGAACCGACGTGGCCGGGCTGAGCGTCACGACCGTGCTGCAGCCGGGGCACACCGTGCTGCGGCTCGTCGGAGAGATCGACCTCGCGGAGGTCGACGCCCTGCGCCGGGCCGCCCACCTCGCCGTCGCCGCCGGACGCGACGTGCTGGTCGACCTCGGCGGGGTCACCTTCGTCGACGCCTGCGGGCTCGCCGCGATCGTCGGAGTACGCCGCGTGGCGCACGCCGCCGGGCTGCGCTGCCACCTCGTCGACCCCAGCCGGCCCGTCCGCCGGGTCGCCGGGCTGACCCGCTCCGAGAACGCGCTCGGCTGGGACCTCCCCGCGCGCGGGCGCTCCACCGGACCCGGCCGGGGCCGGCCGTCGGCCGACCACGCCCGGCGCCGGCCGCCGACCACCCGGCGCTGAGCGGACCCGTGCCGGTCTCGTGATGCCCAGCGTGCGCCGGGGCGCACGCTGGGCATCACGAGGCGCTGGGCGTCAGAGCTCGTGGTTGGCGCGGAAGACGCCTGCCGGGTCCACGGACGCCCGGATCCCGCAGACCCGCTCGCGCACGCCCGGCTCGAACGCGGCCGAGGCGTCCGCGACGCGCCGATCGGCGAAGTTGAGCACGCACCGGTCGCTCGACCAGGGGGCCAGCGCGGCCACGACCGACGCAGCCGCGGCGGAGCCCGCCTCGGCCAGGGCCGGGGTGGGGGCGATCGCCACGCAGAACAGCGCGTACGCACCCGGCAGGGAAGCCAGGACCCCGCCGCCCGGAGCGGGCCGGCTGAGCGCGCCGCCGAGGTGCCGGAGCTCGGCGAAGGTCAGCCCGGTCCGCGTCCCCGGCCCGACCACCCGCAGCAGCTCCTCGACGGCGGCCTCCGGCAGCGCGTCGAGCACGGCGTGGTCCGAGACCGCCGGCGAGGGCCCGGGCGGGTCCATGTGCACGCTGAGCAGCGCCGGCGCGGGGATCCGGCCGAAGGTGTCCATCTCCGGGGCGAGCGCCTGCAGGGGTGCGAGCAGCTCGGCGGCGCGCTCGTCGTCCTCCAGCACGGCGCCGTCGACCACGACCAGGTCGCGCCCGGAGAGGAACGGGGGCAGCTCGGGCAGCGGCGGGAAGCTCATCACGCGCAGGGAGGTCGTCACCGACTCCGGCACCGTGCGGGTCCAGGCGGCCCACGCCCGGACCACCTCGGGCGCGCGCTCGCGGTCCCACAGCAGCATGCCGGCGTACACGTCGGTCAGCTCGAGCAGCGAGAGCTCGATGGCGACGACGACACCGAGGTTGCCGCCCGCGCCGCGCACCGCCCAGAACAGCTCCGCGTGCTCCTCGGCGCTGGCGCGCAGCAGCGAGCCGTCGGCGGTCACCACCTCGACGGCGGTGATGCTGCTCGCGGCCAGCCCGTGCTGCCGGCCGTAGAACGACAGCCCGCCGCCGAGGGCGTACCCCGCGACCGCGACGTCGGGCGCGCTGCCGTGGAGCGCGGCCAGCCCGTGCTCGGCCGCGGCGACCGCGACGTCCTGCCACAGGGTGCCGCCGACGATCCGGGCGGTGCGGGTGGCGGGGTCGACGACCACGCCGGTCAGCTCGGAGAGCCGCAGGACGACCGTGTCGCCGAGCGAGGTCTCCGCGAGCGCCGCGGCCCCGTGGCCGGTGCTCTGCGGCGCGACGCGGAGGCCGGCGGCGGCGGCCGCGGTGACGACGGCCTGCACCTCCGGCACCGAGCGCGGCACGGCGACCGCGGCGGGCCGCTGCTGCGCGGCGAGGTTCCAGGGCGTCCGCGCGGCGTCGTACCCGGGGTCGCCGGGCAGGTGCAGCTCGCAGCCGGACGCTCCGAGGCGGGCCCGCAGGATCACGGTGGGGTCGGTGTGGAGCGGAGTGGAGAGGGTCATGCTCGTTCCTTCGTGAGTGGTTCCATCGGTGGTGGTCCTGGGGATCCAGGTGGTCTCGGGCGGGCGGCCGGCCCACGGCGGATCGACGCGCAGCAGGCGGTCGACGGCGAGGAACCCGTGCTGCAGCGCCTTGTCCATCGCGTCGAACGGCGGGACCTGCGAGGCGTGGGTGCGGATCGCCTGCCACCGCTGGTCGAGCAGGTCCTCCACGTCGACGTACGTCGTGATGTCGGCGTCGGGCGTTCCGAGGCGTGTCGTGCCCGGGTCGACGCCGGCGAAGTCGGCCATGAGCGAGCGCGCCAGGCAGGAGAGGTACGTCGCGCCGGGCCGGTGCGCGGCCGTGTCGAGGGCCGCGAGGACCGCGTCCCGGACGGTCGCGTGGTCGCGGTGCCCGTCGCTCGCGTCGAGCGTGACGACCACGTCGGGTCGCACGTCGTCGTAGAACGCGGCGACCCGGTCGCGGAGCCCGGCCGGGTCCGCAGCGGCGAGCGAGCCCGGCGCGGGCGAGCCGTCGACGCCCGAGTCGGCGTAGTCGAGGACCTCGACCCGCTCGACGCCCAGGAGGGTGCAGGCGTCGCGGAGCTCCCGCTCGCGGGCCGCCGGCAGGTCCGCCCGGGTGAGCCCGCTGCCCGGAGCCGGATCGCCGAGCTCCCCGCGGGTGGCGCAGACGACGGTCGTGCGGACGTCGTGCGCGCTGGCGTGGGCCAGGACCGAGCCGCAGCCGAACGCCTCGTCGTCAGGGTGGGCGACCACAACCAGCAGCCGCGGGCGGGTCGAGGCGTCGAGCGCGACCAGCATCCCAGGCAGGTCCAGGCCGGGCACGGCCCGCACGGCGACGCACGGCGTCGCGCCGGTGGCCTCGAGCCGCTCGGCGAGGACGTCGAGGACTCCTGAGGCAGCGACGGGGTCGGTGGTGCGGACGGTCAGCGCGGCGAGGTCGGCCGGGGCGCGGCCCACCCGGTCGAGGGCGTCCTCGAGCCGGGCGAGCGCCAGCGCGAGATGCGCTGCCGGGTCCTCCGCGTGGAGCAGCCGGCCCGCGTCGTCGACCGGGGTGGCGGTGTGCGTGGTCATGGCGGCAACGCTCGGGCCGGAGGAGGCGCGGCGGCCATCCCCGGGCCGCGGGGAGCTCTGCGGCGGTGGGCCTGGTGGTCCGAACCACCCACAAATGTGGGATGTCGGTCGCGCGGGTGTGCGCGCACACTCGTCGGCATGCCCCGAGGTCTGACCGCCGAGCGCGTACGTCAGGACGTCGACGTCGTGTCGCGCGCCGGGCTGGACCTCGAGACGTTCCTGGAGGAGGCCGTCGAGTCCCTCGTGCGCGCCGTGCCCTGGGTGAGCGCCTGCCTGGCGACCCACGACCCGGGCACCCACCTGTTGACGAGCGCGCGGAAGTACGGCGCCCTGCGGTCGATGAACTCCCGCGACCACGAGTTCGGTCTCATCGAGTACGGCACGGTCGAGCCGACCGCCTTCACCGAGCTCGCGGCCACCCGGACGGCGGCGGCCGGCGTGCACCAGGTGACCGGCGGTGAGGTGGAGCGCTCGGGGCGCATGAGCACCTTCATGGTGCCGAACTTCGGCTTCACCGACGAGGCGCGGGTCGTCTTCCGCGACGGAGCCGAGGTGTGGGGCGGGATGGCGCTGTTCCGCGGCGACGGCGACCGGCCCTTCGACGAGTCGGAGGTCCAGTTCCTGGCCGGCGTCTCGTCGGCGTTCGCGCGCGGTGTGCGGACCGGCCTGCTCACGCGGATGGCCGACGCCCCGGCGCCGTCCGTGGCCGCCCCGTCCGGGCCCGCCGTGCTCATCGTCGGCACCGACGACGCGATCGCGCAGATGAGCGTCGGGGCCGAGGAGCGGATCGCCGACCTGATCGCGACGTCACCGGCCGCGGGCGATCCGCTCAGCCCGGTCGCCGCGCTCGTCGGAGCCGCCCGGCGCTACGCCCGCGGGGAGACGACCACGCCGCCGCGCTGCCGGGTCCGCGCGGCGAGCGGGATGTGGCTGGTGCTGAACGCCGCCCCGCTGACCTCCTTCGGCGACCGGGGCGGCGACGTCGTCGTCACGATCGAGGAGGCCCGGCCCCCGGAGATCGTCGCGCTCGTGGTCGCGGCGTTCGGCCTGACCCAGCGCGAGCGGGACGTGACCCAGCTGGTGCTCCAGGGGGTCGACACCAAGGAGATCGCCGCGACGCTGCACGTGTCGACGTACACCGTCCAGGACCACCTGAAGTCGGTCTTCGACAAGGCCGACGTGCGGTCCCGCCGCGAGCTCATCGCCCGGATCTACTTCGACCAGTACGTCCCGCGAATGGGCTCAGAGCTCGGTCCCTCCGGGTGGTTCAGCAGCTGACCGCCCGACCCGGCGGGCGACGGCGACGACCGGGCTCAGCCCCGCTCGGCAGCCTGCTGCGCAGGCTCGAGGGTGAGGCTGATCGAGTTGATGCAGTACCGGTCGCCGGTGGGCGTGCCGTACCCGTCGGGGAAGACGTGGCCCAGGTGGGAGCCGCAGCTCGCGCAGCGGACCTCGACCCGCTTCATGCCGTGGGAGGTGTCCTCGATGTACTCGATGGTGTCGGTGAGCGGCTGGTAGAACGACGGCCAGCCGCAGCCGGAGTGGAACTTGGTGTCAGACTCGAACAGCGCGGCCTGGCAGGCCTTGCAGCGGTAGACGCCGGTGGTCTCGGTGTCGGTGTACTCACCGGTGAACGCGCGCTCGGTGCCCGCCTGGCGCAGCACGGCGTACTCCTCGGGGGAGAGCTCCTCGCGCCACTGCTCGTCGGACTTCTCGACCTGGTAACCCATGCCTCCAGCGTACGGCGGCGTCCCAGGACGGCGGCTGTCGTGGACACCCGGTTGACCGGTCTAGAGGACGAGTGTTCACTGAGTGTGCGAGGGACGTCACAAGGGCAACGGGGGCGACATGGCAGGCACCATCCCGTGGGAGCGGGTCCGCAAGGCGGGACACACGCTCACCACTCCGCTGGACCCCGACGACTACCTGCGGTTCATCAACCCGCTGTGGACCGCGCGCGAGCTGCGCGGGCGGGTGGAGGAGGTCGTCCCCGAGACCGACGACGCCGCGACCCTGGTGATCCGGCCCGGTTGGGGCTGGCGCTACCGGCACCGCCCCGGGCAGTACGTCGGCATCGGCATCCAGGTCGACGGCAAGTTCCAGTGGCGCTCCTACTCGGTCTCCTCACCGCCCCGGCGCAAGGGCCGCACCATCTCGATCACCGTGCGGGCGATGCCGGAGGGCAAGCTCTCCGCCCACCTGGTCAAGGGCCTCGAGCCGGGCACGATCCTGCGGCTGGCACTGCCCGAGGGCGACTTCGTGCTGCCCGACCCACCCCCGCCGAAGATGCTGTTCCTCGTGGCCGGCAGCGGCGTCACGCCGGTGATGTCGATGCTGCGCACGCTCGACCGCCGCGGCACCCTCGGTGGCGGCGACGGCGAGGACTCCGGGCCCGACGTCGTCATGCACTACTCCTCGCCGACCCCGGACCGGATGATCTTCCGCGACGAGCTCGAGGCGCTGGCCGAGAAGCACCCCGGCCTGACGCTGCACCAGCTGCACACCGACGTCGACGGGATGCTCGAGCTCGAGCACCCGGAGAAGGGCCTCGACGGCATCTGCCCCGACTGGCGCGAGCGCGAGACCTGGGCCTGCGGGCCGGGCCCGATGCTCGACGCGATCACCGAGCACTTCGAGAAGGAGGGGCTCGAGGAGCAGCTCCACCTCGAGCGGTTCTCCCTCGAGCTCGGCGACCAGGGCGGCGAGGGCGGCACGATCACCTTCCGCAACTCCGGGAAGTCCATCGAGGTCGACGGCGCCACCACGGTGCTCGAGGCCGGCGAGCAGGCCGGGGTGGGCATGCCGTACGGCTGCCGGATGGGCATCTGCCACACCTGCACGCTCACGCTGGTCGAGGGCACGGTGCGCGACCTGCGCAACGGCGACGACTTCGGCCAGCCCAACGAGCCCGTGCAGACCTGCGTCACCGCCGCCGTCGGCGACTGCACCCTCGACATCTGAGCACCACCGCACAGCCAGCCAGCACACCCACCCCGCACACCCACCCCGCACACCCACCCCGCACACCAGCACTGGAGGCCCCGTGGCCATCGCGGACGTCAAGGAGTACACCCACCTCTCCGATGAGGAGGTCGAGCAGATCGGGCGTGAGCTCGACGCGATCCGGCAGGAGGTCGAGGAGTCCCGCGGCGCCGCCGACGCGGCGTACATCAACCGGCTGATCAAGATCCAGCGTGGGCTCGCGGCCGCCGGCCGGGTCTCCATGCTCGCCGGGACGTGGGGGCGCCGGTGGGCGCCGCGCGCGGAGAAGCCGGCCATCGCCGTCGGCGCCGTGTGCCTCGGCGTGGCCAAGATCCTCGAGAACATGGAGATCGGCCACAACGTCATGCACGGCCAGTGGGACTGGATGAACGACCCCGAGATCCACTCCTCGAACTGGGAGTGGGACACCGCGCAGCCGGCCGAGCAGTGGAAGCACTCCCACAACTACATCCACCACCAGTTCACCAACGTCCTCGGCCACGACAACGACATCGGCTACGGCATCCTGCGGATGGCGCGCGAGCAGCGCTGGCACCCCTACTACCTGGGGCAGCCGGTCTACAACGCGCTGCTGGCCACGCTCTTCCAGTGGGGCGTCGCCCTCCACGACCTCGACCTCGAGCGGATCCGCAAGGGCGAGAAGGACCCCAAGGAGATGAAGCGCCAGCTGGCGCAGATCCTCCGCAAGGGACGCAACCAGGTGCTCAAGGACTACGTCGTCTACCCGGCGCTGTCCGGCCCGCGGTGGAAGGAGGTCGCGGTCGCCAACGCCACCGCCAACCTCAGCCGCAACCTGTGGTCCTACGTCATCATCTTCTGCGGCCACTTCCCCGACGGCGCGATGCACTTCACCGAGGAGGAGCTCGAGGACGAGACCCGCGCCGAGTGGTACCTGCGCCAGGTCCTGGGCGCGGCGAACTTCAAGGGCGGCCCGCTGCTGCACGTCATGAGCGGCAACCTCGGCTTCCAGATCGAGCACCACCTCTTCCCGGACCTGCCGAGCAACCGGTACGCCGAGATCTCGGTCAAGGTCCGCGCGCTGTGCGACAAGTACGACATCCCCTACACCACCGGCCCGCTGCACCGGCAGTACGGCCAGGCGCTGCGCACGATCATCAAGCTCTCGGTCCCCAACAGCTGGACCACCAGCAACGACCCGGCGCCGCCGGAGCGCTCCGACACCGCTGACGAGCCGTCCAAGGACCGCCGCCGCAAGTCCGACGCCGAGCGGCAGCCGCGCCGCGCCGAGCTCGGTGCCTGGACCCGCTCGCCCCGGGAGAGGAGCCACGACTGATGGATCCCGCTCCCCGCGAGTTCTCCGAGCTGCCGACCGACCCCGACCTGGGCGTCCCCGTCCCGTTCGCGGCCGGCACCGACGTCGGGTACGGCGACCGGCCGGCCGGCGCGGCGATCTCGGCCCGCGGGCTGGACAAGCGCCGGGTGACCCAGTGCGCGCTGAGCCGCGTGTGCGGGGTCTGCGGTGCCACCCTCGGCCGTCCGCTGGCGTTCCTCGGCACCCGGACCGAGGCCGACCGGCTGGCGTTCCACCTGCCGCCGGCCCACCTGTCCTGCGCGCAGGCGCTGCACGCGGCGTACTCCTCGGTGGGCGAGGCGCTCCTCGGCCTCGACGCACCGCCGACGGACTGGGTGCTGGTGACCACCGCGAGCTTCGAGTTCGTGCGTCCGGGGCGCGACGACCTCGACAAGCGCCCGACGTTCCAGCCCAGCTCCGCGCTCACCGAGGTGACCCCCGCCGGTCGGTGACCCCCGCTAGCGTGGCGTCCATGGCGAAGGCAGCGGCCGCGACGGTCGTCGCGGGGGACCGCGAGGTACGGGTGACCAGTCCGGACCGGGTGATCTACCCGGCGACGGAGACGACGCCCGAGGTCACCAAGCTGATGGTGACGCAGTACGTCGCGTCGGTCGGCGAGGGCCTGATGCGGGCGTTGCGCGACCGGCCGACCGCGCTGGAGCGCTGGCCCGCCGGCGTCCACCCCGGCATCAAGCTGGCGACGGGCCGGCCGGGGGAGAAGGCCGACGCGTTCTACCAGAAGCGGGTGCCCAAGGGGGCTCCGGACTACCTGGAGGCCGTCGAGATCACCTTCCCCTCCGGCCGCACCGCCGAGGAGATCTGCCCGACCGAGATCGCGGTGCCGGTGTGGTGCGCCCAGATGGGCACCCTGACCTTCCACCCGTGGCCGGTGCGCCGCGACCCGGCGTCGGACACCTGGGGCGACCGGCCCGACGAGCTGCGCATCGACCTCGACCCGCAGCCGGGCACCGGCTTCAACGACGCCGTCCGGGTGGCCGGCGTGGCCAAGGAGCTGCTCGAGGAGCTCGGCCTGCGCGGCTTCGCGAAGACCTCCGGCAACCGCGGGGTGCACGTCTACGTCCGCATCGAGCCGCGCTGGGAGTTCACCGACCTGCGCCACGCCGCCATCGGCTTCGGCCGCGAGCTGGCCCGTCGCGACGAGGCCGTGACCGTCGAGTGGTGGAAGGAGGAGCGGGGTGCGCGGATCTTCGTCGACTACAACCAGAACAACCGCGACCGCACCATCGCCTCGGCCTACTCCCTGCGCCCGCTGCCGGGCGCCCCGGTGTCCACCCCGGTGGGCTGGGAGGAGCTGGCGACGCTGACGGACCCCCAGGTCTTCAACCTCTTCACCGTCCCCGACCGGCTCGCCGACGGCGACCCCTGGGCCGACATGGACGACACGGCGTACTCCCTCGAGCCGCTGCTGCGGCTGTGGGAGGAGCTGCCCGGCGGGGAGCTGAACTTCCCCCCGGACTACCCGAAGATGCCCGGCGAGCCGCCGAGGGTGCAGCCCTCGAAGAAGGTCGCCTCGCACTGGGACGACGAGGGCAACCGGATCGGGTGAGCGCCGGCCGCGGGCGGCCGTAGGTTCCCACCATGGAGATCACCGTGGACGTCACCGTGGCGGGGGAGCGCGCGCTGCTCGAGGGGATGCTCGACCGGCAGCGGTCGGCGATCGCCGGACTGCTCGACGACCTCACCGAGGAGGAGGCGAGGGAGCGGCTGGTGCCCTCCCTGACCACCCCGCTCGGGCTGGTCACCCACGCGACGTTCGTCGAGCGGGTGTGGTTCCACCACCGGGTGGCCGGCGTCGCGCGCGCCGAGCTCGGGCTGCCCGACACTGTCGAGGAGAGCTTCCTGCTCGACGACTCCGCCACGGTCGCGTCGGTGCGCGCGGCGTTCCTGGCGGCGTGCGAGCGGTCCCGGGCGGTGGCCGCGGAGCACGGGCTCGACGAGCAGTTCGCCTGGCACTCCGGACCGGTGAGCCTGCGCTTCGTCCACGCCCACGTCGTCGCCGAGCTGGCCCGTCACGCCGGCCACGGCGACATCCTCGTCGAGCAGCTGCGGACCCGGCGGCCCGCGGACGCCTGAGGCGGGCTCAGCCCGCGGGGTGGTCCACCAGGCTCAGCGCGTAGCCGGCGCCGTCGGGGACGGCCCGGGCGACCTCGCGCCAGCCCTGGTCGGCGAGGCGGCGGGCGTAGGCGCGGACGTCCGGCTCGCGCGAGCCCAGCAGCAGCAGCCGGCGCCGGTCGGAGCCGGCCACGTCCTCGACCGGGTGCAGCAGCGCGAGCTCGTGGACCACGGTCGCCGCGCTGGCGTCCTCGAACCGGGCCCGGAGCACGGCCCGGGCCCCGTCGGGCCGCTCGGCCCAGACCGCCGCGCGGCCCTCGTGCCGCACCGATCCGGCTGCCGGCGCCACGGGCAGGAAGTCGGCACCCATCGCTCTCACGCTCGCGGAGCCTACTGAGCCCGGGCCGGGCGGCGTCAGCGGCACGGTCGCCGCGGCGCGGCGATAGCCTCCCGGGGTGAGCGAGCGACCCCACCAGACCAAGCCCCGGCTCGTCGTCGTCACCGGGTCCGGCCGCAGCGGCACCAGCACGGTCACGGGAGCGCTGGCGCGCCTGGGCCTGCACCTCCCCGGCCCGCTCGCCCCCGCCGACGAGCGGAACCCCAAGGGCTTCTACGAGACGCCCTGGGTGATCGAGGCCAACCGCGTCGTGCTGGAGTCGGTGCCGGTCCGCGGCAACGACGCGCGGCCCGACGCCGCCGCGCTCGTGGAGGAGAGCGCGAGCGCCGAGAGCGCCGAGCTGGTGGCCCGGGTGCGGGCGTGGCTGCTCCAGCACGTCGCCGGGCACGCCCAGTCGGTGGTCAAGGACCCGCAGATCTTCTGGCTGCACCGCGCCTGGCGCGCCGCCGCGGACGAGGCCGGGATCGACCTGTCGTTCGTGACGATGCTGCGGCACCCGGTCGAGGTCGCCCGCTCGCGCGACACCGCCTACCTCGTCGACAAGGACGCCGAGCACCGCCGCATCCGCGAGGTCAGCAACGTGGCCGCCTGGTGCAACGCCGCCTACGCCTCCGAGCGGGCCTTCCGCGGGCACCCGCGGGCGTTCGTCCGGTACGACGACCTGCTGGCCGACTGGCGTCGTGCGCTCGCGCCGCTGGAGGGGGCGCTGGGGGTCGACCTCGGCGCCGGCCTCCGCTCCGAGCCCGGGCCGGGGGAGCCGCACCCGGTCGACGACTTCATCGACGTCTCCCTCAACCGGTCGCGCGCCGGGTGGGAGGAGACGTCGGTCCCGCCGGCGCTGCGCGACGTCGCCGAGCGGACCTGGCGCGCGGTCAACGGGCTCGTGGACGCCCCGGAGGACCCTGCGGCGCTGGCCGAGCTGGACGCCGCCCGGGAGGCGTACGCCGGGCTGCACGCCGACGCCGTCGCGCTCGCCGCCGACCACACCGAGGCCGCCGTCGCCGCGGCACGTCGCGCGCAGCGCCAGGAGCTGCAGCAGGCGCGCTCCCGCAACCAGCGGCTGCGGGCGCGGGTGGAGGAGCTCGAGCGGGCCGCCCCGGCCCCCGGCCCCGCACGCCGGCTCGCCGCCCGGGCCGCGCGGGTGGTGCGCCCGCGCGGGTGAGTGCCGCGTCCGGCAGGGGGCCGGCGAGGTCGGCGGCGGCGGTCGGCGCGACTACCATCCCGTAGGCCGTTCCCGCGATGGCCGGCCTGACCCGACCTGACCGACCTGACCTCGGACGAGCGGAGGACGCATCGTGCTGGAGCCGGACCCGCCGGTCTCTGTCGTGGTCCCGCTGGACGGCGCACCGTCGCGGCCCGACAGCCAGGACCAGGGCCAGCACGAGGGCCTGCTGACGACCCTCCTCGCCGTCGCCCCCGTGGGTGCGGACCTCGTCGTCACGTCCGTCGACCCGGTCCCGGCCCGGGTGGCGAGCGCGCTGCCCGCAGGCACCCGGACCCTCCGCGCGGCCCCCGGTCGGCTGCTGGCGGTCGGCGCGGCCGCCGCGCGCGCGCCGTTCTGTGCAGTGCTCCTCCCGGGTGCGGTGCCCGACCAGCAGACGCTCGCGGGGTGGGCGGAGGGCCGAGGGGAGGGCCTGGTGCCGACCGCGACGCTGCGGGCACGCGCCGGCAGCGACACGACCGCGGCGGTCCGCCTGCCCGGCCTCGTCCCGCGGCTCGCGACGTCGTCCCCGGGGTCGACGAGACGTGCCGCCGGCGGCCAGGCGACCTCCGACGACCCGTTCGACACCGTGGTCGGGCCCCGGCTCGACGCGCTCGCCGAGCTCGAGGCGGTGTCGGCGCCGACCGACGAGGCGGCCGCCGCCCTCCAGGACGCCGTGGCCGTCGAGCTCCAGCCGGTCCGGGCGCACCTCGACACCCACCCGCAGGACCACGCGCGCCTGGTCGAGGAGGTCGAGGCGCGGGGGCTGCAGCGGGTGGACTGGTCGCTGCTCAACGCGGGCCGGGCGAGGGAGCTGGCACTGCTCTACTGCTTCACGCCGTGGAACGGGACCAGCGGGCTGGTCGCGGCCCGCCGGATCCGCGCCCGCGGCGCGGTCGTGGAGGTGGTCGCCCAGGCCATGGACAACCTGCGGGGCCGCGACGAGGCGTCGCGCGCCATCGCCGCGCCGTACGTAGCCGGGCAGCACGTCGTGCCGGGCGACGCCTCCTTCGCCGGGTGGGAGGGCATCGTGCGGTTCGTGCGGTCCTCGACCCGGATCCTCGAGGAGGGGCCGCTGGCCGGGCGCCGGTTCGACACGGTCTACTCCCGCGCGATGTTCCCGGCCTCCCACGTCGCCGCCGCGCGCTACAAGATCCGCAACCCCGCGGTGCACTGGCGCGCGGAGTTCTCCGACCCGCTCTCCAAGGACGTCCACGGCGAGCCGCGTCCGGCGCGGCTGCGCGACGGCGAGCTCCTCCGCGAGCTGCGCGGCGGGCTCGAGGCGGCCGGGGTCGAGGCGCCCGGGCACCTCCAGCTGTTCCCCTGGGTCGAGCAGCTGGCCTACGCCCTGGCGGACGAGATCGTCTTCACCAACGCCAACCAGCGCGACTACATGCTCGGGTACTGCCCCGACCCCCTGCTGCGCAGCCGGGTCGAGGCGATCAGCACGGTCTCGCACCACCCGACGCTGCCGCCGCCGTTCTACCGCCGCGAGCCGTCGAGCTACGCGCTGGACCCCGAGCGCGTGCACATCGGCTACTTCGGCGTCTTCTACGCCACCCGGGGCCTCACCGAGGTCACCGAGGCGCTCGCGGGGCTGCCGGCCGCGGTCCGGGCCCGGGTCCAGCTGCACGTCTTCACCAGCGGTCCCGAGGAGATCGAGGAGGGCGTCCGGGCGGCCGGCCTCGCCGACGTCGTGAAGGTCAACGGCTACCGCCCGTTCCTCGAGTTCCTCCACCTCACCACCCGCTTCGACGTCCTCGTGGTCAACGACGCCGACCACGAGGGCGTCAACCCCTACCTGCCCTCGAAGCTGTCGGACTACCTCGGCAGCGGCACCGACATCTGGGCGATCAGCCAGCCCGGCAGCGTCCTGTCGCGGCAGCAGGTCGCCCACGCCTCGTCCCTGCACGACGTGGCCGGCGCCACCGAGGTGCTGACCCGGATCGCCGGTCGGCGCCCGTGACGACGACGAGCCGCCCCTCGCAGCACCCGGCCGCCGAGCCGGGCGCGGCACCGGCCCCCGACGGACGCACCCGGCTGCGGCGCGACATCGAGGGCCTGCGGGCCGTCGCCGTCGGGACCGTGCTGCTCTACCACGCCAGCAGCTCCCTGCTCCCGGGCGGCTTCGTCGGCGTGGACGTCTTCTTCGTCATCTCCGGGTTCCTCATCACCTCGCTCCTCCTGCGGGAGGCCGCCCGCGACGGGCGGATCTCCCTGGTCGACTTCTACGCGCGGCGGGCGCGCCGCCTGCTCCCGGCGGCCTCGCTCGTCCTGGTGGTGACCGCGCTGGCCGGCTGGGCGCTGCTGCCGCGCTCGGCCCACGCCGACCTCGCCACGGACGTCGCGTCCGCCACGGTGTACGCCGTCAACTGGACACTGGCCGCGCGCTCGGTCGACTACCTGGCCGAGGCCGCGACGCCCTCCGCCGTGCAGCACTACTGGTCGCTGTCGGTCGAGGAGCAGTACTACGTGGTGTGGCCGCTGCTGATGCTGGTGGTGCTCGCCCTCACGCGCCGCCGGAGGGGCAGCGTCGAGCGGTGGTTCCTCGCCACCGCCGCCACCGTCCTGGGCGTCTCGTTCCTCCTCGGCGTGCTCCGCACGGCGAGCGACCCCGCCGCGGCGTACTTCACCAGCCACACCCGGGTCTGGGAGCTCGCGGTCGGCTCGGTGCTGGCCTGCCTGGCCACCCCGGCCGCACGGATGTCCCGCGCCGCCGCGGAGGTGCTGGCCGCGGCCGGCCTGGGCGCCATCGTCGTGGCGGCCCTCACCCTCGACTCCGCGACCCCGTGGCCGGGCGTCGCGGCGCTGCTCCCGACCCTGGGCGCGGCGGCGGTGATCGGCGCGGGCTGCGCGCACCCGGCGTCCTGGGCCGGCCGGCTGCTCGGGCTCGGCCCGCTCGTGTGGCTCGGCGGCCTCTCCTACGCCGTCTACCTCTGGCACTGGCCGCTGCTCGTCATCGGCGGCTCGGTGTGGGACCTGGGGACCTGGTCCTCGCTGGGCCTCGCGCTCCTGGCCGTGCCGCTGGCCTGGCTCACCCGGCACCTCGTGGAGGACCCCGTCCGGTTCCACCGCGGTCTCGGGGCACGACCGGGGCGGGCGCTCGCGGCCGGCGGCGCCGCCATGGCGCTGTGCCTGGTGGTCGCCGGCCTGCTCTGGGCCGGCGCGCCCCGCCTGGACGGGGCGACCGGACGCGGCGCGACCGCGCTGGTCGCCGAGCCCTCGGCCGACCGGTGGGAGGTCGTGGACCGTCCCGCGCGGTTCTTCACCCGGCGCGGGCCGCTCACGCCCGATCCGGCGGTGGCGACCGAGGACGTGCCGGCCTACTACGACGACGACTGCCAGCTCAGCCCCGGCGAGACCGAGGTCCGCCCCTGCGAGTACGGCGACACCGACGGCACGACGACCGTCGCCCTCCTCGGCGACTCGAAGATGGGCCAGTGGTTCACCGCCTTCGACGCGATCGCGCGCGAGGAGGGCTGGCGCCTGCAGTTGCGCCTGAAGTCGGCCTGCTCCTTCACCCTGCAGGGCCTGGAGGAGGACTGCGCGCCGTACGCCCGCAACGTCCTCGACGCCTACGCCGCCGACGGCGCGCCCGACGTGGCGTTCGTGTCGCAGGGCAGCCCCACGGACGAGCCGGGCCTGCTCGAGGGCCACCGCGAGGCCCTCGAGGAGCTGATGGCGATGGGGACGCGCGTCGTCGTCGTGGACGACAACCCCTCGCCGCGGCGGGCGGCGACCTACCGGTGCGTGGAGCGCAACCCTGGCCGCTACGGGCGCTGCGACACCCCGCGCGGCGAGGACGTCGACGGCTACGGCAGCGAGACGCTCGCGCTCCTGGCCGACCGGCTCGACCTGCCCGTCGTGGACCTCGACCGCTGGATCTGCCCCGGCGAGGGCGCGTGCCCGTCCGCGATCGGAGGCGTGCTCGTCCTGCGCCAGGGGTCGCACCTGACCGACACCTTCGTCCGCACGCTGACGCCGATGCTGCACCGGGAGCTGAGCGAGGCCGGCGTGGCCCGCACCCCCGTGGAGCAGATCACCGTGGACGACGTGCCGCCCTCACAGGTCGGCTGAGGCCCCGACCGGTCCTGCCGCCCGGGCCGCGACCAGCCCGGTGACCACCTCGGCGGCGGCGGCCACGTCCCCGAGCAGGGTCGTGTGCGCGAGCGACCGGCGCGACATCACGCTCCCGGGCTCGACGATCGCCCAGACCGGGGTGCCGCTGCCGAGGTAGTCGGAGAGCTTCGAGGGCAGGTAGGGGTTGCCGCCGGGCCCGTGCTCGGAGGAGTCGGCGTCGTTGACGACGAGCACGTCGAAGCGGCGGGTCAGGGCGAGGAACTCCAGGAACCCGACGTAGGGGTTGACCACCACGCAGTCGGCCAGGCCCGCGTCGACGACCGCCGAGCGGATCGTGGCGGGGTCCTGGGTGAAGACGTGCAGGCGGACCCTGGACCGCACGTGCGCCGGGAGGCCCTCCAGCGCGCCGGTCACCTCGGTGAGCCCGCGGGTGGGGTAGAACGCGCCGAAGTAGCCGAGGTTCACGACGCCCTCGTCGAGGACGTAGTCCGGCTCCGCGAGGTCGTAGAACCGCGGCGGCAGGGTCGGGTGCGGACGCACCGTGGCGACCGCGCGCACGCGCTCGGCCAGCGCGGGGTCGGGGCAGTAGTCCAGCATGTACTCGAGCTGGTTCTCGTTGGTGAAGAGCACCTCGTCGGCCAGCGCGTACGCCGCGACCTCCGCCCACTCGAACGTGTCGTGGTGGCCCGGTGGCTCGAACCCGGCGGCGCGCATCCCCGACCGGAGCTCCTCGAGCAGGGCACCCTCCCGGGCCCGTCCCGGCCGGCGGCGGCCGTGGATCGTGCGGCTGATGGGGTCGGAGAACTCGGCGGTCCACGGGACCGAGGGGTTGCGCAGCTTGTACTGCGCGGCGACCAGGTGGCTGGCGACCCACATCGCTCGGGAGTACACCGACCGGTGGTCGGTGCCCCACTCCTCCAGCTGGGCGAAGACACCGCCGGACCACGACTCCACCGAGCCCCAGGAGCTGAAGTCGGCGGGGCCGCCGAGCGCGGCGACCCGAGCGACCCAGGGGTCGGCGATGACCTTCAACGACGTGTCGCGGTCGCGCATCTCGTCGAGGTCCTTGCAGACGACGTCGACGAGGACCCCGCGCTCGCGCAGCCGCCGGGCGGCGACGATGCCCGCGGTGCCCACCCAGGGCGTGAAGCAGTAGAGGAGGGCCAGGTTCTGCGCCGCACCCTCGTTCACCGTGGACCAGAACATCCGGCGCAGGCGGCGGCTCTCGACGTCCTCGATCACGGTGGTGCGCTGGTCGGGGTTGCGGCCGAGGAAGCGCTGGGCGTGGACCAGCTGGCTGCGGACCATGTGCCGGGTCAGCCGCTCCACGTCGCCGGTGGAGTCGGGGATGCTCTCGAGGCTGCCGATGCAGGCGAGCCGCTGGGTGATGGAGAAGTCGTAGCCCGGCTCCTGGCGCGAGAGCGAGTCCGGCACCTTCGTGCGCAGGTAGCAGGCGCGGCGGTCGGGCAGGACCCGGAAGGAGAACTGCTCGTGGGCGAAGGCCTTGGTCCAGAAGACGAAGTCCGAGCCGCCGCGGAGGGAAAAGTCGTAGCCCACGGTCCGGGCGAGCGAGACGGGGACCAGCTTGCCGACGTTCAGGGAGATCGCCTGCGGCAGCCGCACGACCGGCACGGGCGCACCCTCGGCGGCGCCGGGGATGGCGAGGGCCGCGGTCAGCGCGTCGGAGTAGTAGTTGGCGAAGTCCGGGGCGTCGGGTGCGTCCGGCTCGACGTCGGCCAGCCAGGCGAGCGGGACGATGCCGGGCTCGACCGCGGCGAGCAGGTCCTCGAGGTAGTGGGGCGTCACCCGGTCGTCGTCGTCGACGATCGTCATGTGGGTCCCGCGCGCCGCCCAGAGGCCGACGGTCCGCGCGTGGGCGACACCCGGGCGCTCGGAGCGGAGCACCCGGACGTGCATGTCGGTCTGCTGCCGGGCGACCTCCTCGACCGCCTCGTAGGTGCCGTCGGAGGAGCCGTTGACGACGACCACGACCTCGAACGCGTCGGCCGGGAGGGTCTGCGCGGCGAGGGAGGAGAGGGCCTCGCCGACGATCTCGGGGCGCCCGCGGGTGGCCACGACGACCGAGATATCAGGTGGCAGACTGCCGCTCATGCTGACGATCCCTTCGACCTTCCCCAGGCTCGTGCCGGGGCCTCTCGAGACGAGGGACGCCCGGTGACGACAACGGGACCGGACGATACGCGAACCGGACGGGCGCTGATCGTCGGCGTGGACCGACCCGGCGCGGCGCAGGTCTTCGGAGGTGCGCTCGAGCGCGTCGTCGTCACCACGTACGACGACATGGCGGCCGACCTGGCTACCGAGCTGGCCACCGACCTGGCCGCCGAGCACGACCCCACCGTCGCTGCGCCGACGACGGACCCGCTCGTCTTCGTCGGTGTCGCGGCGGGACCCGGGATGCAGCAGGCGGTCGACGCCGCTCTCGCGCTCGTGAGGCAGCCGGGCGGGACGGGCCAGGAGCCGCCGGTGCTCGCCGTCGAGATCCCCTGGGACCTCGACGCGCTGGACCACCTGCGCGCCCGGCTCACGGACCCGGCGGCCCCGGCGCTGACCGGTGTACGCCGCTTCCGCGACCGGCCGTGCGTCGTGCTCGGCGGTCCCTCGGCGCCGGTCGCCGACCCGGCCTGGGTGCTCGACGCGGTGCTGACGGCCGGCACGACGGCCCCCGACGCCCGCACCAGCCACCAGGAGCAGGTCGCCGCGGAGTGGGAGCGGGCCGCCGCGGCGGCCCAGCTCCAGCGCAAGGAGGAGCAGCTCCGGCGGGTCCGGGCCGAGCTGGCGGAGGCCCGCCAGCAGCTCGGTGACCGGCGGGACGGCCCCCGCACCCGCCCGGCAGGTGGTCGCGGCCCCGGGCAGAAGAAGCGTCCGGCGCCCCAGGGACAGGCGCAGGCGCGCCCGGCCGGGCCCGCGGCCTCGGCGAGGAGCCTGTTCGCCGTCGTGGGTCGCCGCGTGGGCCGCGGGCCTCGCGCGGGCCTGCTCGTGACCGCCGTCCTGGCGCTGCTCGCGCTGGTGCTGCCGGCCGTCGTCTTCGGCCTCGTCGCGGGCGCGGAGGGCGTCGTGGTCGGCCTCGCGCTCGGCGTCCTCCTGCTCGGCCTGGCCGCGCTGGCCGCGGTGGTCGCCTTCGCCCAGCGGTCCACCACCGCCCGGCTCGCGCACCTGGAGCGTGTCGTGGCCCGGCAGGGCCGGGACGCCCGCGGCCGCAGCCGGCGCCAGCTCGCCGTGGTCGAGGAGACCCGCGACCGCGCCCGGCGCCAGGGCCGCCGGCTGCGCAAGGTGCAGCGCGCCGTCGACGCCGTCCCCGCCCACCTCACCCGGACCGTGCAGAACGACGGGCTCACCGTCCGGCGCCAGGTGCAGGCGCTCGTCAACCTCAGCCAGATGGCGCCGATGCGCGCCGGCGTCCCGGCGCTGGGCGGCTGGGCCGCCTCACCCGACTTCGCGGTCGAGGTCGTCGACCGGCTGCTCGAGCAGCGGCCGCGGCTGGTCGTCGAGGCAGGCAGCGGCGTCTCGACGCTGCTCCTCGCCCTCGCCGCCCGCGAGCACGGGCTCGACACGCGCATCGTGTCGCTGGACCACGACGCCCACTACGCCGCGCAGACCCGGGAGCTGCTCGAGCGCCACGGCGTGGCCGACCGCGCGGAGGTCCGCTGGGCGCCGCTCGCCCGGACCCACGTGCCGGGCCACCTGACCCCCTGGTACGACGAGGCGGCGATCGCCGACCTCCACGACGTCGGCATGCTCGTCGTCGACGGCCCCCCGACGGCGACCGGCCCGGCCGCGCGGTACCCCGCGGTCCCGCTGCTGCGCGACCGCCTCGCGGCCCGCTGCACCATCGTCGTCGACGACACCACCCGCGCCTCGGACCTCGAGGTGACCGAGCGCTGGGCGCTCCTGCTGCCGGACTTCGAGGTCCGCAGCCTCCCGCTGGAGAAGGGCGCGGTGGTGATGCGTCGGGGCTGACACCCCGACGGTCGCGCTGCCCCCCGCCGCCCCCGTGGACCACGGGGGCGGCGCGGTGGTCAGAGCCGGTGGGTGCTCTCGCCGGTCGTGCGCCCGCGGGTGTCGAACAGGCAGCGGGCCGAGGCCTCGATCGCGTCGAGGTCGTAGGCGCTGTGCTGCTGGAGCAGCACGGTCAGGTCCGCGTCGGCGGCCGCGGCGAGCACGTCCTCTCCGGCCGACGTGGTGCCCGCGACGTCCCACGAGGCGACGTGCGGGTCGTGGTAGCGCACCGATGCGCCCAGCTGGAGCAGCCGCTTGGCCACGTCGACGGCCGGCGACTCGCGCTGGTCGGCGATGTCGGGCTTGTAGGTGACGCCGAGCAGCAGCACGGTGCTGCCGCGCACCGCCTTCTCCTGGTCGTTGAGCAGCGAGGCGATCCGGCTCACGACGTACGCCGGCATCGAGGAGTTGATCTCCTGGGCCAGCTCGACGAAGCGGAAGCCGTAGCCCAGCTGCGTGCGCACCCGGTGGCTGAGGTAGTTGGGGTCGATCGGGATGCAGTGCCCGCCGACGCCGGGGCCCGGGGTGAAGGCTTGGAAGCCGAACGGCTTGGTCGAGGCGAGCCGGACGACCTCCCAGAAGTCGATCTCGAGCTCGTGGAAGAAGCGCGCCATCTCGTTGACCAGCGCGATGTTCACGTGCCGGTAGGTGTTCTCGAGCAGCTTGGCCGACTCCGCCTCGCGGGTGCCCGACGCCACGACCACGGTGTCGACGACGCGGGAGTAGAACGCCCGCGCCTTCTCCTGGGCGGCGGGGTCGTCGGCGCCGACGACCTTGGGCGTGTTCTTGAGGCCGTACGTCGCGTTGCCCGGGTCGATCCGCTCGGGGCTGTACGCCACGTGCAGCTCGTCGGCACCCAGGCCCGAGAGCTCCTCGAGCAGCGGCCGGACGACCTCCGCCGTCGTGCCGGGGTAGGTGGTGGACTCGAGGACCACCAGCGTGCCGGGCCGCAGGTGCGGGCCGATGCCGCGGCAGGCGCCCTCGACCGCGGCGAGGTCCGGGCCGCCCTCGGCGCTCAGCGGCGTCGGGACGCAGATCACGACCGCGTCGGCCTCGGCGACGCAGGTGGCGTCGTCGGTGGCGGTGAAGCCGGTCGCGAGGAGCTCGCCGATCTCGGCGTCGTCCAGGTCGTCGACGTGCGAGCGTCCGGCGTTGAGGCCGTCCACGACGCCGCGGGACACGTCCAGCCCGGTGACGGAGAGTCCGGCGCGGCAAGCCTCCGCGACCAGTGGGAGCCCGACGTACCCGAGCCCCACGACGACGAGGTCGCCCATGTCCTGTTCCTCTCCTGGAGTGCCCTGCTGCTAGGTTCTGGCAGCCCCAGACCCTAACCCCAGGACGTCTCGCATGCCCGTCCCCCCCGCCGAGATCTGGCACGTGACCGGTGCCCGGCCGAACTTCCCGAAGGCGGCTCCCGTCCTCCGCGCGATGGCGCGGCACGGTCACCGCCAGCGGCTCGTGCACACCGGGCAGCACTACGACGACAACATGTCGACGGTCTTCTTCGAGCAGCTCGACCTGCCGCGTCCCGACCTCAACCTGGGGGTCGGCTCCGGCACGCACGCGGTCCAGGTCGGCACGGTGATGGCGCGCCTGGAGGAGCTGTGGACCGCGGAGCGGCCGGCGCTCGTCATGGTCTACGGGGACGTCAACTCGACGGTCGCCGCGGCCATGGTCACCAGCAAGATGGGCATCCCGCTGGCCCACGTCGAGGCGGGCCTGCGCAGCTTCGACCGGACGATGCCGGAGGAGGTCAACCGGCTGGTCACCGACCGCCTCAGCGACCTGCTGCTCGCCACGAGCGTCGACGCCGTGGCGCACCTGGCCCGCGAGGGCGTGGACCCCGACGCGGTCCACCTCGTGGGCAACCCGATGATCGACACCCTGCTCAGCCACCGCGCCGAGCTCGGTCCGCACCGCCTGGCCGGCCTGCCGGACCTGCCCGCGTCGTACGCCGTGGCGACCCTGCACCGGCCGGCGAACGTCGACCACGACGACGCCCTGGTCGAGCTCGTCAAGGGCCTGCACGCGACGGCCGACCAGGTGCCGGTCGTGCTGCCGGTCCACCCCCGCAGCCGGCCCAGCCTCACCCGCGCCGGGCTGTTCGAGCACCCCGCGGTGCACGCGGTCGACCCGCTGCCGTACCTGGAGTTCCTCAGCCTGGTCGACGGCAGCGCCCTGGTCGTCACCGACTCCGGTGGGATCCAGGAGGAGACCACCGTGCTCGGGGTGCCGTGCCTGACGGTGCGGCCCAACACCGAGCGCCCGGTGACGATCACCCAGGGGACCAACCGGCTCGTCGAGGCGACCGGCCTGGCCACCGCCGTCGCCGCCGCCCTCGCCGCCGGGCGGCCCGAGCAGTGGCCGGTGCCGCCGCTGTGGGACGGCCACGCGGGCGAGCGGATCGCCGACGTCGTGACCGCCTACCTCGCGTCCCGGTCGGGCTGACCGACGCTCGCCGGTCGCGGGCTCAGCGCTCCCAGGGAGCCGCGACCGGGTAGTACGCCGCGTAGAACTCGCGCAGCAGCCGGTCGAGCCGCGTGGCCGTCGCGGCGTGGTCGTGGTGGTCGCCGAGGCAGAAGAAGTCCTGCTGCCGGTCGAGCAGCCGCTGCAGCTGCCAGGCCACGTCGCTGTTGCTCACGTTGACGAAGGAGTGCTCGGCGGAGCCGAGGTACGCGCTGCCGGTCGCGAGGCCGTAGTGCTGGGCCAGCGAGCTCAGCACCGACACGTCGGTCTCGGAGCGGAACGGCGAGCGGGCGGTGCGGGCCAGCTCCTCGGGGAACCGTTCGGTGATCTCCTCCAGGACCGACACCCGGTGCGGGTGCGGGGTGTGGGCCAGGGTGCTGGTCGTGGTCGCGCCGAAGGCCTCCCGCAGCACCCGGCGGTTGTTCCAGGCGGCGCGGAGGTACGCCGGCGCGCCGGGGTCGTCGTCGGGTCCGACGGTCGTGGTGGAGAGGAAGACCGCGTTCTGCCCGGCGGGGGTGAACAGCTGCTCGGGGCGCACCGGACGACCGAGGAACACGTCGTCGTTGAGGTAGACCCACTGCTCGCTGAGCCCCGGGATGCGGTGCAGCGCGGTCTCGATCGCGTGCGAGCTGAACGTCGGCAGCGCGTCCGCCGGGAGGATCTCCCGGTGGTCGACCACGGTGACCTGCGGGTGGTCGCCGAGCCACGCGGGCCGCTGGCCGGCGGTGACGAGGTAGATGTGGCGCACCCAGGGCGCGAACAGGTGCACGCTGCGCATCGAGTGCCGCAGCTCGTCGCGGTGGACGAACCGCGCGCGGCCGCTGGCCTCGCGGGTGGTCGCCGTGCCGGTGACCTGCGACAGCCTCGCGGCACGGGCGTCGTTCCACTCCGGGTCGTTCCCGTCGACCCAGGTGTAGACGACGTCGACCGGGAAGCGGCACTGGTCGAACGTCGGCTCGGCCATCAGGGGCAGCGTGCGGACGGTGACGCCGTCGACGTCGTGGTCGACGAGCACGGTGCCGGGCGGCACGCGCTGGACCCAGCGGTTGCGGCGCGGCGCGACCAGGTCGCCGTCGACCGTCGACTCCCAGAACTGGAGGTCGACGGTGCCGCCGTGCGCGAGCAGGCCGGGGCGTCCGGTGGCGGGGTCCTCGGGCCACGGCTCGAGCGAGACCTGGGTGGTCATCCCGCGGCGCAGGTCACGGGCCAGCTCGGCGACCGGTGCGCGGCGCTCGTGCCAGCCGTGCTGGGCGGGGTCGCGCAGGGAGAGGTACGCCGGGACGTCGGCGGCCGCCAGGTGGTCCAGGACGGACCGGCGGGCCGACATCGGGACCGCGACGACCGGCGGGGTGGGCCCGTCCGGCGGGACCACGAACCACGCGTCGCTGGCGGCGCGGGCGGCGTCGACCGCCAGCCGCAGCGCGGTGCGGCGCGCCTCGAGGGGCGTCACCCCCGGGGCGGTCACGGGGTCGGCGGAGCGGCGACGCCGCGGGGGCTTGGCGAGGGCGCGGGCCTCGAGCCGTCCCCGCCCCGCCCGGCGGGCCCGCGCGTCGGCGAAGACCCCGAGCCAGCGCTCGGCGAGCGCGTGCGCGTCGTACTGCCGGGCGGCGCGGTGCGCCCCCGCGCCGAGCCGGTGGCGCAGCTCGTCGTCGGACGCGAGCCGGAGCAGGGCAGCGGCCATGCCGGCCACGGACTCCGGGCCGACGAGGAGCCCGGACACCTCGTGCTCGATGAGCTCGCGGGGACCGGAGCCGCAGTCGAAGCTGGCCACCGGGACACCCGCGGCCATCGCCTCCTGGGCGACCAGCGGGAGCCCCTCGGCGCGGGAGGTGACCGCGGAGATGCTCGCCTTGGCCCACTCGCCGCGCATGTCGGGGACGGCGCCGGGCAGCTCGACGCGGTCCCACAGGCCGTCCTTGCGGACCTGGCGCAGGATCTCGTTGCGCTGCGGGCCCTCGCCGCAGATCCGCAGCCGCCAGCCCGGCATCCGGTCGGCGACCAGGCCGAAGGCGGCGACGAGCTTGGTGAACTGCTTCTCCGGGACGAGCCGGCCCGCGGCGACGATCGTCCTGCGGTCCAGCCGGGAGCGGGGGACGAACCCGATCGGGAGCGGGTCGGGCACGACGACCGTCTCGGGGGCGACCTCGCCGAGGCGCTCGCGCAGCCAGGTCTCGGCCGACGGCGTCAGGAGGGCCACGACGTCGGCCTGCGGGGCGTGGGCCAGCAGCGGCTCGAGTCCCGAGGCGCGGTCGGAGGAGGAGCGGTGCTCCTGGTGGACCACCGTGACGTGGTCGGGCAGCAGCTGGACGGCCGAGGCCAGGAGGGCCGGGGTCACGGTGACCACCACGTCGACGTCGAGGGCCGGCAGCGCCGCCCCCATCGCCACGTCGGTCAGCGCGGAGAACTGCGCGTCCCACCGCGCCGGCACCAGCGCCGACCCGCGGTCCGCGAGAGCCGTGGCAGCCTGCGGGGCGAGGCCCGCGACGGCCGCTCGCGCCGGGTCGCGGTCCTCGCGGACGTCGGCGAGGTACTGCACCGTGACCCGGTCGTCGACCTCGTACCAGGGCCGGTCGGCCGTGCGGGTGACGCTGACCAGCCGGACGTCGTGGTCGGGCGCGAGCGCGTTGGCCTGCGTGATGGCGGACCGGGTCGGCCCGGTCATCCCGTCGAGGTCGGTGACCAGCCAGGCGATCCTCACGAGCGCTCCTCCTGCTGGTCGTCCTGGTGGTCGTCCTGGTGGTCGTCCTGCTGGTCGTCGGGGTGGTCGTCGCGGGGCGGGACCCGCACCCCGAGCGTCGCGTCCGGGAACCACACCAGACGCCACAGCGGCCGGTCTGCCTCGTCGAGCAGGAGCGGCAGCAGCGTCGCCGGCCCGGGCTGGCGCAGGTCGTTGACGTCGCGGGCGAGGGGGCGCGCGGCCCCCGCGGCTGCGACGGTGATGTCGAGCCGCCGGCCGCGGTCGAGCGGCACGTCGTCGCGGGCGATCCGCGCCCGACCCTCCAGGACCGACACCGTCGCCACGACGTCCCCGTCCCGCCCGCCCGCCCGCAGGTGGAGCTCGCCGCCGGCCACGCCGCCCACGTGCAGCTCGACGGCGTCGCCGGTGCTGGTCACCGACACGAGCCGGGGGAGCGGCCGCTCGACCGGTCGTCGGTGCAGCCGCAGGGTGCCGTCCTCGGCCCGCTCGAGGCCGAACCGGGCCGAGCCGTCGCGGGTCGTCGGCACCGCCGTCGGCCCGCCGTCGGGCCCGACCGCCGGTCCCACCTCCGTGAGCGGCGGGGTCCAGACCGCCCGGGGCGCGCGGCCGCCGGAGCCGACCAGCACGGCGTCGTACGTCGCGGGGCCGGTGCCGGGCAGCGCGAGCAGGTCGGCGCGGACCGAGCGGTAGGTCGGCGTGTCCTCGTGGTCGCCGACCAGGGCCACGACCTCGCCGGAACCGGTGTCGCGCAGGGCGAGCGTGCCGGGCGCGGCGTCGACGGCCAGCCACAGGTGCTCGCCGTCGAGGACGGCGGCGTACGCCGCGGTCGGGCGGCCGTGCGGCGGGGTGGGCCGGGGCGGTCGCTCGAGGGTCAGGTCGGGGGCGTGCTCGTCGGCGGGACCGGCCTCGGTCGACCGGCGGAGGTGGAGTCGCACGTCAGGCGCCCGAGATGCCTTCGGGGCCGCCTGCCTGCTCGTCGAAGTTCTCGTGCTCGAGCAGGTGCAGCACCGGCACGCCGATCTTGCGGCGCGCCTGGGAGGTCCAGTCGACGTGGAAGAACTCCGCCACCACGTGGGGGCGGGTGAGGATGATCGCCTCGCGACCGTCGACGGCGCGCACCTTCTCGGCGAGCGCGTGGATCGGCGGGTCGGTGACGACCTCGCCCACGGCGGTGGCGCCGGCGCCGTGCAGTGCCTCGAGGGTGGCGGCCAGGTCGGCGCGTGAGCGGTCCTGGCAGTCCTGGCGGACCGCGTCGAGGTCGACCTCCGACATCGCCATCGCCGGCGAGGCGAGCAGCTCGCCCCCCGAGAGCGACCCCATCGCGGCCTCCACGCGGGCCGCGGCGTCCTCCATCGGCAGCAGCACGTGGTAGGTCACCGGCTCCTCGATGCCCTCGTGCAGGGAGCGGACCTGGGCGGCGTCGGCGGGCGTGAGCGCCTGCTCGACGAGCAGGACGACGTCGTAGTCGGGCATGGCGGTCACCCTAGTCCGGTCGGGTCGTCGGCGGGGGCGGCGCTGAGCACCTCGGCGAGGTCGTAGCGGACCGGCTCCTCGAGCTGGTCGTAGCCGCAGGAGGTGGGGTCGCGGTCGGGCCGCCACCGCTTGAAGTGGGCGGTGTGGCGGAACCGTCGGCCCTCCATGTGGTCGTACTTGACCTCCAGCACCAGGTCGGGGCGCAGCGGCGTGAACGAGAGGTCCTTGCCGACGCTCCACCGGCTCTGCGTGCCCGGGACCCGATCGGGGTTGGCGACGGCCATCTCGCTCCAGGCGCCCCACGGGTGCTCCTCGGGCGGACACACGAGCGGCTGCAGCTCCTGGAGCAGCTCGGCGCGCCGCTTCTCGGTGAAGCTGGCGCTCACGCCGATGTGCTGGAGCGAGCCGTCGGCGTCGTACAGCCCCAGCAGCAGGCTGCCGAGCAGCGGCCGCTCCGGCGTGCTCGTCTTGTGCTCGCGGTAGCCGGCGACGACGACGTCGGCGGTGCGCTCGTGCTTGACCTTGAGCATGGTGCGCCCGTTCTGGACGTACGCCGCGTCGAGCGGCTTGGCGACCACGCCGTCGAGCCCTGCGCCCTCGAACCGCGTGAACCAGCTCTCCGCCTCGGTGGGGTCGGTCGTGGCGCGGGTGAGGTGGCACGGGCCCCGGCCGCCGACGAGGTGTCCGAGGGCCTCCTCCAGCGCCGCCCGCCGCTCGGAGAAGGGGCGGTCGAGGTACGACGCGTCACCCAGGGCCAGCAGGTCGAACGCCACGAAGCCGGCCGGGGTGGTCTCGCTCAGCATCGTGACGCGCGACTTCGCTGGGTGGATCCGCTCCTGCAGGACCTCGAACTCCAGCCGGTCGCCCACCGCGACGAACAGCTCGCCGTCGAGCACGCACCGCTCGGGGAGCTGCTCCTTGACCGCCTCGACCACCTCGGGGAAGTACCGGGTCAGCGGCTTGGTGTTGCGGCTGGTCAGCTCCACCTCGTCGCCGTCGCGGAACACGAGGCAGCGGAACCCGTCCCACTTCGGCTCGTAGAGCAGCCCGCCCCCGTGCTTGGCCGGGTCGGGCACCCCGGCGACCGACTTGGCGAGCATCGGCTGGACGGGCGGCATCACGGGCAGGTCCACGCTCCCGAACCTAGCGAGGACCAGGGACGTCATGGCGCTGGTCGGGCAGCGAGGCGCGCCAGCGCTTCCCGCTGGTCGAGCAGGGAGGCGCGCCAGCGCCGAGCGTCGTCGAGACCCGGTGGGGTGCCTGCGGTCTGGTGGTGGCCGGTTGATGGTGGTGGCGGTGGTGGGTGGGTTGCGGGGGTCTCGACGACGCTCGCTGGCGCTCGCTGCTCGACCAGCAGCGGACGACGCTCGCTGGGCTACTCGTTGGTCGAGCAGGGAGGCGCGCCAGCGCCGAGCGTCGTCGAGACCTGGTGAGGTGCCTGGGGTCCCTGTTGGTCGAGCAGGGAGGCGCGCCAGCGCCGAGCGTCGTCGAGACCCGGTGAGGTGCCTGCGGTCTGTTGGTCGAGCAGGGAGGCGCGCCAGCGCCGAGCGTCGTCGAGACCTGGTGAGGTGCCTGCGGTCCCTGTTGGTCGAGCAGGGAGGCGCGCCAGCGCCGAGCGTCGTCGAGACCCGGTGAGGTGCCCGCGGTCTGGTCGCGGTCGGTCGGTGGTGGTGACGGCCGTGGGTGGGTTGCGGGGGTCTCGACGACGCTCGCTGGCGCTCGCTGCTCGACCAGCAGCGGACGACGCTCGGTGGGCTACTCGTTGGTCGAGCAGGGAGGCGCGCCAGCGCCGAGCGTCGTCGAGACCCGGTGAGGTGCCTGCGGTCTGGTGGTGGTCGGTTGATGGTGGTGACGGCCGTGGGTGGGTTGCGGGGGTCTCGACGACGCTCGCTGGCGCTCGCTGCTCGACCAGCAGCGGACGACGCTCGCTGGCGCTCGCTGCTCGACCAGCAGCGGACGACGCTCGCTGGGCTACTCGTTGGTCGAGCAGGGAGGCGCGCCAGCGCCGAGCGTCGTCGAGACCCGGTGAGGTGCCTGCGGTCTGGTGGTGGTCGGTCGATGGTGGTGGCGGTGGTGGGTGGGTTGCGGGGGTCTCGACGACGCTCGCTGGCGCTCGCTGCTCGACCAGCAGCGGACGGCGCTCGCTGCTCGACCAGCAGCGGACGGCGCTCGCTGCTCGACCAGCAGTGCACGGCGCTCGCTGCTCGACCAGCGGTGGGCGGTGAGGCCGCGTCGTCCACAGCTCGCCGACCGCCGTGCGTGGCACTCGGGGCCACCGGGCAGGAGGCGCCCATGCCCTGGACCTACATCCTCGAGTGCGCGGACGGCAGCTTCTACGTCGGCAGCACCACCGACATGGAGCGCCGGCTGAGCGAGCACGACCTGGGGCTCGGCGCGGTGTACACCCGCCCGCGACGCCGACGGCCGGTCCGGCTCGCCTGGTGCGCGGAGCTCGGCCGGATCGACGACGCGTACGCGTTCGAGAAGCAGGTGCAGGGGTGGAGCAGGGCGAAGCGCCAGGCCTTGATCGACGGACGGGTGGACGACCTGCCGGCGCTGGCCCGTGGGCGGCGCCGGCCGCCACCGGTCTCCGGAGCCGGTGCGGGTGGCTGAGGTCGTGCGTCGGTGCGGGGGTCTCGACGACGCTCGCTGGCGCTCGCTGCTCGACCAGCGGTGGACGGCGCTCGCTGGCGCTCGCTGCTCGACCAGCGGTGGACGGCGCTCGCTGGCGCTCGCTGCTCGACCAGCAGTGCGCGGCGCTCGCTGCTCGACCAGCAGTGCGCGGCGCTCGCTGCTCGACCAACAGTGCGCGGCGCTCGCTGCTCGACCGGCTGGCGCTCATCTAGGCTGGGCCGGTCCTCCACGGGGGACGTTCCCCGGTTGGTCTGCCGGCAGGGCCCGCCTGACTTTGAATCAGGACTAGCGACGTAGGTTCGACTCCTACCCGGGGAGCATGACGAACAACCTGACGGTCATCGTGCTCGCGGCCGGTGGCGGTACCCGGATGCGGTCGAAGACCCCCAAGGTGCTTCACCCGGTGTGCGGACGTAGCATGGTCGGCCACGTGCTGAGGGCGGTGGCCGCCGTCGAGCCGGAGCGCGTCGTGGCCGTCGTCGGTCACCAGCGCGAGCAGGTCGCCCCGCACGTCCAGGAGCACCTCCCCGACGTCGTGCTCGCCGTCCAGGAGGAGCAGCTCGGCACGGGGCACGCCGTCCGGATCGCCATGGAGGCCGCGGGCAGCACGTCGGGCACCGTCCTGGTGGCGTACGGCGACACCCCGCTGCTGGAGGGGGAGTCGCTGCGCGCCTTCGTGGCCGAGCACGAGGCGGCCGAGCGGGCCGTGAGCATCCTCAGCGGGATCCTGCAGGAGCCCTTCGGCTACGGCCGGGTGGTCCGCGACGCCGACGGCGACGTGCTGGCGATCGTGGAGGAGAAGGACGCGACCCCCGCGCAGCGGGACATCTACGAGATCAACTCCGGGATCCTCGCCTTCGACGGCGCGTTCCTCGCCGAGGCCCTGCCGCGGATCGGCAACGACAACGTCAAGGGCGAGTACTACCTGACCGACACCGTGCAGCTGGCGCGCGACGCCGGGCTCACGGTCGGGGCGCACCCGCTCGCGGACGTGCTGCAGACCGAGGGCGCCAACGACCGCGCCCAGCTCGCCGAGCTCGGTCGGGAGATGAACCGACGGATCGTCACGCGCTGGATGCGGGCCGGCGTGACGGTGATGGACCCCGCGACGACGTGGATCGAGTCCGACGTGGTGCTGGCCCAGGACGTCACGATCCTGCCCGGCACCCAGCTCCTCGGCACGACGGTCGTCGGGGAGGACGCGGTCGTCGGGCCGGACACCACGCTGGAGGACTGCGAGGTCGGCGTCGGCGCCCGGGTCGTCCGGACCCACGGCCAGCTGGCCGTCGTCGGGGACGGCGCGAACGTCGGCCCGTTCGCCTACCTGCGCCCCGGCACGAAGCTGGGGGAGGGCGGCAAGATCGGCACGTTCGTGGAGACCAAGAACGCCGACCTCGCCGCGGGCGCGAAGGTGCCGCACCTCTCCTACGTCGGCGACGCCGAGGTCGGCGAGGGCACCAACATCGGCGCGGGCACGATCTTCGCCAACTACGACGGGGTCGCCAAGCACCGCACGACCATCGGGCGCCAGGCGCGCACCGGCTCGAACAACACCTTCGTCGCGCCGGTCACCGTCGGCGACGGCGCGGGCACCGGCGCCGGGGCCGTCGTACGCCGCGACGTGCCGGCCGGCGCGCTCGCGGTCAGCGCCGGTCCCCAGCGCAACCTCGAGGGGTGGACGCTCCAGCGGCGCCCCGGCACCGCCCAGGCGGCCGCCGCGGAGGCGGCCGGGGCATCGACGGGGAGCCCGGTGGGCACCCCCGTGGGAGACACGGCTCACAAAACATCTCAGGGCGACGGGACTCGGGTTGGGGAGACCCCCTCGACGGGGGCAGAATCCTGATCGCACCCACCTCCGGCGACCAGGGAGCCCCACGATGACCGGAATGAAGAAGACCACCGAGAAGAACCTGATGGTCTTCAGTGGTCGGGCACACCCCGAGCTCGCCGAGGAGGTGGCCGGGATCCTCGGCACCGACCTCGTGCCGACGTCGGCCTACGAGTTCGCGAACTCCGAGATCTACGTCCGCTACGAGGAGTCGGTCCGCGGCTGCGACGCCTTCGTGCTGCAGAGCCACACCGCTCCGATCAACGAGTGGATCATGGAGCACCTGATCATGGTCGACGCCCTGAAGCGGGCGAGCGCCAAGCGGATCACCGTGGTCATGCCGTTCTACGGCTACGCCCGTCAGGACAAGAAGCACCGCGGCCGCGAGCCCATCTCCGCGCGCCTGATGGCCGACCTGTTCAAGACCGCCGGCGCGGACCGCCTGATCTCGGTCGACCTCCACGCCGACCAGATCCAGGGCTACTTCGACGGCCCGGTCGACCACCTGATGGCGCTGCCGATCCTGACCGAGCACGTCAAGGAGAAGTACGGCCACGAGCAGCTGTGCGTCGTCTCCCCGGACGCCGGCCGGATCAAGGTCGCGGAGCGCTGGTCGGCCAAGCTCGGCGGCGTGCCGCTGGCCTTCATCCACAAGACGCGCCGCACCGACCGCCCCAACGAGACCGTCGCGAACCGCGTCGTCGGTGAGGTCGCCGGGAAGATGTGCGTGCTGACCGACGACATGATCGACACCGGCGGCACCATCGTGAAGGCCGCCGAGGCGCTGATGGCCGACGGCGCGGCCGGCGTGATCATCGCCGCCACCCACGCCATCCTCTCCGACCCCGCCGTCGACCGGCTCAAGAACAGCCCGGCGGTCGAGGTGATCGTCACCAACACCCTGCCGATCGCCCCGGAGCGGGAGTTCGACAAGCTGACGATCCTGTCGATCGCGCCGCTGGTCGCCCGCGCCATCCGCGAGGTCTTCGAGGACGGCTCGGTCACCTCGATGTTCGACGGCCACGCCTGACCCTCCCGACGTCCGTCGAGCACGGGTACCGGCTGCCCCGGACCGCACCCCGGACCGCACCCCGATTGGCCCCGCGGGGCGCCCGCGCCTAGACTGCTGCGGTTGCCTCGGCGAGGGAGTGTCCGGCCGCACCGGCTGTGGACCCGCTCCGTGATCGACAGGGCTGGCTGTGCCTCCGGGTGTGCCGCGCCGTCGAGCCGAGGCCCCCGACGCAACCGTTCCAGCCAGCACGCACGAGGAGAAGCCACGATGGCCACCGAGAAGATCACCGCCGAGAAGCGGACCGAGTTCGGCAAGGGCGCCGCCCGCCGCATCCGCCGCGAGAACAAGGTGCCGGCCGTCATCTACGGCCACGGCAACGACCCGATCCACGTGACCCTGCCGGGCCACGCCACGATGCTCGCGCTCAAGCACGGCGGCGCGAACGCGCTCCTCGAGCTCGACATCGACGGCGACACCCAGCTCGCGCTGACCAAGCAGGTCCAGATCGACCCGATCAAGCGTCACCTCGAGCACGTCGACTTCGTCGCGGTCGTCCGCGGCGAGAAGGTCACCGTCGACGTCCCCGTGCTCGTCACCGGCGAGGCCGCCCGCGAGACGCTCGTCGTCACCGAGAACGCCACCGTCTCTCTCGAGGCCGAGGCCACCCACATCCCCGAGTCCATCGAGGTCTCGGTCGAGGGCCTGCCCGCCGGCACCCAGATCCTCGCCTCGCAGCTGGAGCTGCCCTCCGGCTCGACCCTCCTGGTCGACGGCGAGACCCTGGTCGTGAACATCACCGAGCAGGTCTCCGCCGAGGCCCTCGAGGCCGAGCTGGCCGACGCCGAGGCCGAGGCCGGCATCGAGCGCGAGGAGTCCGACGCGTCCGAGGGCGAGGCCGCCGAGGCCGGTGCCGAGGCGGACGCCGCGGGCGACGCGCAGGCCGCCGACTCCGAGTAAGGCTCCGAGCAAGACAACCCCGAGCGGGGCACGTCGTACGGCGTGCACCTGCTCGGATCCAGGAAGGGCCGGGAACCCGTGACCGACACCGCTACCCCCGTGTGGCTCGTCGTCGGCCTCGGGAATCCCGGCCCTTCCTACTCCGGTCACCGGCACAACATCGGCTACATGGTGGCCGACGAGCTCGCCCGCCGGATGGGCTCGGGGTTCCGAGCCCACAAGTCGGGCCGCGCCGACGTCGTCGAGGGCCGGTTCGGCGCACCCGGCTCCGACCAGGCCCGGGTGGTGCTGGCCCGGCCGCGGTCGTACATGAACGAGGTCGGCGGCCCGGTCAAGGCGCTCGCGACCTTCTACAAGGTGCCGCCCGAGCGGGTCGTGGCGATCCACGACGAGCTGGACATCCCCTTCGACACCATGCGCGCCAAGCTCGGCGGCGGCGACAACGGGCACAACGGACTGAAGTCGATGCGCTCCTCGCTGGGCACGGGCGACTTCCACCGCGTCCGCGTGGGGATCGGCCGGCCGCCGGGTCGGCAGGAGGTCGCCGACTTCGTGCTGTCGAACTACTCCGCCGCCGAGCGCAAGGTGCTGCCGTTCCAGGTCGACACCGCCGCGGACGCCGTGGAGTGCCTGGTGCTCGAGGGCCTCGAGCGGACCCAGCAGAAGTTTAACTCCTGATGCCCGCGGGTCGCCCCGCCGTCCGGGCCGTCCTCCTCGACGCCGACGGCGTGCTGCAGGTCAACCCGCCCGGGTGGCTCGAGACGCTGCAGGCGCTGGTCCCCGCGGGGTCGGGGGAGAAGTTCAGCGAGCACCTCTTCGAGGCCGAGCAGGCCGCGATGACCGGCCGCCGGTCCTTCCGCGACGTCGTCGCCGAGGTGCTCGACCACTGGGGCGCCCCGGAGCGGGCCGACGACCTGGTCGACCACTACCACCACATCGAGGTCGTCTCCGACACCGCCGAGGTGGTGCGCGACCTGCGCGGGGCCGGCGTGCCGGTCCACCTCGCCACCAACCAGCACGACCTGCGCACGGCGTACATGCGCGAGGAGTTGGGGTACGGCGACCTCCTCGACTCGACGTTCACCTCCTGCGAGCTCGGCGTCACCAAGGACGACCCGGCCTTCTTCGGGCGGGTCGTCGAGCAGCTCGGCCTCGAGCCGTCCGAGGTGCTGCACGTGGACGACAAGGACCGCTTCGTCGAGGCGGCCCGGGCGGCCGGCCTGCGCGGCGTGGTGTGGGCCGTGGACGACGGACCGGACGCGCTGCGGGAGCGGCTGCGCGCCGAGGGCCTCCCGATCTGACGGGCCCGCCGAGCCTTAGGGTGGCGCCCGTGACCTTCGACGCCGGTTCCCCTCCCGAGTCCGCTGCCCACGACGACCACGTCCTGGCGACCTGGCTGGCCACGGTGGCCGGCGAGCGGCTGCTCGAGGTCCGCGGCGAGGGGCTCGAGGGCAAGGAGCTCAAGGACGCCGGCGACCGTGCCGCGCACGAGCTGCTGATGCGGCTGATCGCCGAGCACCGGCCCGACGACGCGGTGCTCTCCGAGGAGGGCAAGGACGACAAGGCGCGCCTGCAGCGGGCCCGGGTCTGGATCGTCGACCCGCTGGACGGCACCCGGGAGTTCTCCGAGGTGCCGCGCGAGGACTGGGCGGTGCACGTCGCGCTCTGGCAGGACGGCGACCTCGTCGCCGGCGCCGTCGCGCAGCCGGCCCTCGGGGAGACGTTCAACACCGGCCAGCCGCCGGTGGTGCCGCCGCGCACCAGCGAGCGGCCGCGGATCGCGGTCTCGCGCAGCCGCCCGCCGGAGTTCGTGCACGCGCTGGCCGCCGAGCTCGACGCCGAGCTGGTGGCGATGGGGTCCGCGGGCGTGAAGGTCATCAGCGTCGCGCGCGACGTCACCGACGCCTACGTCCACGCCGGGGGCCAGTTCGAGTGGGACTCCGCCGCGCCTGTGGCGGTGGCCCGCGCGGCGGGGCTGTTCACCAGCCGGGTCGACGGGACGCCGCTGGAGTACAACCAGGAGGACGTCTACCTCCCCGACCTCATCGTGTGCCGCCCCGAGCTGGCCGAGCAGATCGTGGACTTCGTCAAGCGCAACGGCGTCGGCTGACCGACCCCGGCGCACACTGGACGGGTGGCCCCGCCCGACCCGCACGACCCGCCCGACCCGCCCGACCAGCACGGCCAGCCCCAGCCGGAGGTCCTCGACCAGCCCGGCCGCGCGCCGGTGCGGCGGCGTACCTGGGCGCTGCTCGGGGCGGGCGCGCTCGTCCTCGCCGGCGCCTGGGCCGTCGACCACGGCCTCCGGGGACAGGAGGAGCAGGCGGTCGCCGCGTGCCGCGAGCAGGCGGTCGCGGCCACGGGACGCACCGACCGCTCGATGGCGATGATCCGGGCCTACGTGCAGCCGGCGCTGCTCTCGGTACCGGCCGGCAGCAGCCAGGACGGCTTCTACGACCTGGTCGCCGAGCAGGCCCGGGAGGCCGTCCCCGCGGTGCGCGAGGCGCTCGCCACCTGCCGCGGGGCCGACGTCCTCGCCGTCCACCGCGGCCTGCGCGAGCAGCGCGGGGCCTACGTCGCGCACCTGGCCGCCCGCGCGGACTGGCTCGAGGAGGTCGGTGCCGACGGCCGCGCCTACTACCGCGACCGGCCGGAGCTGGCCCTGCTGCGCGAGGCGGCCTTCGGCGACGAGCGGTAGCCGGGGCGTCCGTAGGATGGGGTACTGCCCCCGTGTCGTCCCGACCCGGGGCGTTCGTGCTGCACAGCACTGCTGAGACACCCCCACAGGAGCACCGTGAGCCTCACCGGCCTGGCCGACGCCGTCCTCGCCGACCCGACCCTCTCCGCCGCCGTCGAGGACGCGCGGGGCGGCGCCGTGCGTGCCCTGGACCTCACCGGTCCCGAGGCGCTGCGCCCCTTCGTCGTGACCGGCCTGGTCCGCGCGGGCCGCACCGTCCTCGCGGTCACCGCGACCGCGCGCGAGGCCGAGGACCTCGTCGACGCGCTGGGCTGCTTCCTCGACCCGGCGACCATCGCCTACTACCCGAGCTGGGAGACGCTGCCCCACGAGCGGCTCAGCCCCCGCAGCGACACCGTCGGCAAGCGGCTCGCGGTGCTGCGCCGGCTGGTGCACCCGGGTGACGACGCCACCAACGGCCCGCTCCAGGTCGTGGTCGCGCCGGTCCGCAGCGTGCTGCAGCCGCAGGTCAAGGGTCTCGGTGAGCTCGCACCGGTCGAGCTGGTCCCCGGTGACACCGCGCCCCTCGACGACGTCGTGCGTCGCCTGGCGGACGCGGCGTACTCCCGAGTCGACCTGGTCGAGAAGCGCGGCGAGTTCGCCGTCCGCGGTGGGATCGTCGACGTCTTCCCGCCCACCGAGGAGCACCCGCTCCGGGTGGAGTTCTGGGGCGACGACGTCGAGGAGATCCGCACGTTCTCCGTCGCCGACCAGCGCACCCTGGACACGGCCGAGCGGCTCTGGGCCCCGCCGTGCCGCGAGCTGCTGCTCACCGACGAGGTCCGCGAGCGGGCCGCCGAGCTGGGCCGCCGGCACCCGACGCTGGTCGAGCTGACCGACAAGATCGCCGCCGGCATCGCGGTCGACGGCATGGAGTCCCTCGCCCCGGTGCTCGTCGACGAGATGGAGCTGCTCGTCGACCTCATGCCGCCGGACACCCACGTGCTCGTCCTCGACCCGGAGCGCGCGCGCAGCCGGGCCCACGACCTGGTGGCCACGAGCGAGGAGTTCCTCGGCGCCAGCTGGGCCGCAGCGGCCAGCGGCGGGACCGCTCCGATCGACCTGGGCGCGGCGTCGTACCGCTCGCTCTCCGACGTCCGCGAGCACTCCCTGGACCAGCACAAGCCGTGGTGGACGATGAGCCCCTTCGGCATCGGCGACGACGGCGAGGGCGCCCGCCCCGTCACCGACGTCGACGCGATCGACGGCGCCGTCCCGAGCCGCGGGCTGCCGATGCGACCGGTCGACGCCTACCGCGGTGACCTCGAGCGCGCGGTCAAGGACATCGCCACCTGGGTGGCCGAGGGCTACCGCACCGTCGTCGCGCACCCGGGCCACGGCCCGGCGCAGCGCATGGTCGAGGTGCTCGGCGAGCACGACGTGCCGGCCCGGCTGGTCGAGGACCTCGGGGAGCCGCCGGCCACCGGTGTCGTCACGGTCACCTGCGCCTCCGCCGCGCACGGGTTCGTCGACGAGATCGGCCGCACCGTCCTGCTGACCGGCGAGGACCTCACCGGCCAGAAGTCCTCGACGCGCGACATGCGGAAGATGCCCGCGCGCCGCAAGAAGCAGATCGACCCCCTCGAGCTGAAGGCCGGGGACTTCGTCGTCCACGAGCAGCACGGCGTGGGCCGGTTCGTGGAGATGAAGCAGCGCGAGGTCGGCGGCGCGGTCCGCGAGTACCTCGTGCTGGAGTACGGCGCCTCCAAGCGCGGCGGCCCCGCCGACCGGCTCTACGTCCCCGCCGACGCGCTGGACCAGGTCACCCGGTACGTCGGTGGCGAGCAGCCGAGCCTCGACCGCCTCGGCGGCGCGGACTGGGCCAAGCGCAAGGGCCGGGCCCGCAAGGCGGTCCGGGAGATCGCGGCGGAGCTGATCAAGCTCTACGCCGCGCGGCAGGCCACCCAGGGCTACGCCTTCGGCCCGGACACGCCCTGGCAGCGCGAGCTCGAGGACGCCTTCCCGTTCCAGGAGACCCCCGACCAGCTGAGCACGGTCGACGAGGTCAAGTCCGACATGCGGCGCACCATGCCGATGGACCGGCTCATCTGCGGCGACGTGGGCTACGGCAAGACCGAGATCGCGGTGCGGGCGGCGTTCAAGGCCGTCCAGGACGGCAAGCAGGTCGCCGTCCTCGTGCCGACCACGCTGCTGGTCACCCAGCACCTCTCGACGTTCGCCGAGCGCATGGCCGGCTTCCCGGTCGTGCTCAAGGCGCTCTCGCGCTTCCAGAGCGACAAGGAGGCGGCCGAGGTGATGGCCGGCGTCACCGAGGGCAGCATCGACATCGTGGTCGGCACCCACCGGCTGCTCAACCCCGACATCCGGTTCAAGGACCTGGGCCTGATCATCGTCGACGAGGAGCAGCGCTTCGGCGTGGAGCACAAGGAGCAGATGAAGCGGCTCCGCACCTCGGTCGACGTGCTCTCGATGTCGGCGACGCCGATCCCGCGCACCCTGGAGATGGCGATCACCGGCATCCGCGAGATGTCGACGATCACCACCCCGCCCGAGGAGCGGCACCCGGTGCTGACGTACGTCGGTGCCTACGAGGACCGGCAGGTGATCGCCGCGATCCGCCGCGAGCTGCTGCGCGAGGGCCAGGTCTTCTACATCCACAACCGGGTGAACTCCATCGAGAAGGCCGCCGCCAAGCTCAAGGAGCTCGTCCCCGAGGCGCGGGTGGCGACCGCCCACGGCCAGATGGGGGAGAAGCAGCTCGAGCAGGTCATGCTCGACTTCTGGGAGAAGCGCTTCGACGTGCTGGTCTGCACGACGCTGGTGGAGTCGGGCCTGGACGTCTCCAACGCCAACACGATGATCATCGAGCGCTCCGACACCCTCGGGCTCTCCCAGCTGCACCAGCTGCGCGGCCGGGTGGGGCGCTCGCGCGAGCGTGCGTACGCCTACTTCCTCTACCCCGCCGAGAAGCCGCTGACCGAGACCGCCCACGAGCGGCTCGCGACGCTGGCCCAGCACTCCGACCTCGGCGGCGGCATGGCGATCGCGATGAAGGACCTCGAGATCCGCGGCGCCGGCAACCTGCTCGGGGGCGAGCAGTCCGGGCACATCGCCGACGTCGGCTTCGACCTCTACGTGCGGCTCGTCGGCGAGGCGGTCACCGAGTTCAAGGGCGAGGCCGAGCCGGAGCTCAACGAGGTGCGCATCGAGCTGCCCGTCGACGCCCACCTGCCCCACGACTACATCCCCAGCGAGCGGCTGCGGCTGGAGGTCTACAAGCGCCTGGCCGAGGTCCGCAGCGACGCCGACGTCGACCAGATCCGCGAGGAGCTCGTGGACCGGTACGGCGAGCCGCCGGAGGTCGTCACGTCCCTGCTGCTCGTGGCCCGCTTCCGGGCCCGGGCCCGCAAGGCCGGGGTCGGCGAGGTGACGGCCGCGGGCAAGAACATCCGCTTCGCGCCGGTCAGCCTCCCCGAGTCGCGGGTGGTCCGGCTCAACCGGATGTACCCGAAGTCGATCGTCAAGCCGGCCCTCGACACGATCCTGGTGCCGCGACCGCAGACCGCGGTCGTGGGCGGCAAGCCCATCGCCGGCATCGCCCTGCTTCAATGGACCCACGGTGTGATCGACGCCATCATCGACCCGCCGGAGACCACCAGCTGACCGCCCCGGTCCACCTCCAGGAGACGCCGTGAAGCAAGCCCGTCCCCTCCTCGGCCTCGCCGCCGCCTCGACCCTGCTCGCCTCCGGCCTGCTCAGCGGGTGCGGGGTGGCGGGGACCGGGTTCTCCCCGGGCGTCGCCGCCTCGGTCGGGGACACCGACATCACGGTCGACCGGGTGGACGGGCTGGCGGCGTCGTACTGCGACGCGATCACGCCGCAGCTCGAGGGGCAGGTGCTGCCGAACAGCTACCTGACCAGCGGCGTCGCCGGGCAGCTGACGCTCGCGGCGGCCGCCGAGCAGCTGGCCGAGGAGAACGGCGTCGAGCCCGGTGCGGAGTACTCCGGGCAGGTCGCCCAGCTCGAGTCCGCCGTCGCCGACCTCCCCGAGGACCAGCAGGAGGCGGTCGTCGAGGTCGAGTCGGCCGGCAGCCTGGTCAGCGACCTCGTCATCGGGGTCGGCCGCCGGCTGGCCGAGGACCAGGGCCTGGCCGACGCCTCCGAGGAGCAGGTCGCCCAGCTCGGCAACGAGGCCCTCGCCGCCTGGATCGACGACCACGACGTGGAGGTCAACCCGCGCTACGGCGTGACGCTCGAGGGCGGGCAGCCGGTGGACACCGACACCTCGACCTCGGTCGCGGTCGGGGACGTCGCCACCGCCGCGATGGCCGAGTCGCCCGACGCGGAGTACGCCGCCACGCTGCCCGAGTCGCAGCGCTGCGGCTGACCGCATGCCCGACCCGCAGTCCGACCCGCAGACCGACCCGCAGACCGACGGGGCACCGCTGCTGGAGTTCCTGGCCGTCATGCGCCGGTTGCGGGCCGAGTGCGGCTGGAAGCGCGCCCAGACCCACCGCACCCTGGCCCGGCACCTGCTCGAGGAGACCCACGAGACGCTCGAGGCGATCGACCTGGGGGAGGAGACCGGCGACTGGTCCCACCTGCGCGAGGAGCTCGGCGACCTGCTGCTCCAGGTCTACTTCCACGCGGTCGTGGCCGAGGAGCGCGGGGCGTTCACCCTCGACGACGTGGCCGCCGACGTGACCGCGAAGATGCACCGGCGCAACCCGCACGTCTTCGGCTCCGCCGCGGACGCCGCAGGGGTCGACGCCGACGACCCGGCCGCGGTGAACGAGGCGTGGGAGGCCGCCAAGGCCGCGGAGAAGCAGCGCTCCTCGGTCACCGAGGGGCTGCCGCCCGGGCTCCCCGCGCTGCTCTACGCCGACAAGGTGCTCGACCGGCTCGAGCGGGCCGGCACGCCGGTCGCCGCGAGCCGGGGCGACGACGTGGGGGACCGGCTGCTCGCGCTCGTGGCGGAGTCCCGCGCGGCGGGCACCGACCCCGAGCAGGCGCTGCGCGACGCCGTACGCCGGGCACTGCGGCAGGCGGAGGGGCCGCGGGACTAGGGTCGGCCACGGCCCGTTCCGCCCCGAGAACCGTAGGAGACAACCCAACGTGGCATCCATCGAAGCTGTCGGCGCCCGCGAGATCCTGGACTCGCGCGGCAACCCCACGGTCGAGGTCGAGGTCCTCCTCGACGACGGCGCGTTCGCCCGCGCCGCGGTCCCCAGCGGCGCCTCCACCGGCGCCTTCGAGGCGGTCGAGCTGCGCGACGGCGGCGACCGGTACCTCGGCAAGGGCGTCGAGAAGGCCGTCGAGGCCGTGATCCAGACGATCGGCCCCGCCATCGAGGGTCTCGACGCCGACGACCAGCGCGTCGTCGACCAGACGATGCTCGACGCGGACGCCACGCCCAACAAGGCGACGCTCGGCGCGAACGCGATCCTCGGTGTCTCCCTCGCCGTCGCCCGCGCGGCTGCGGACTCCGCCGGCCTCCCGCTCTACCGGTACGTCGGCGGCCCCAACGCCCACCTGCTCCCGGTGCCGATGATGAACATCCTCAACGGTGGCGCGCACGCCGACACGAACGTCGACATCCAGGAGTTCATGATCGCGCCGATCGGCGCGCCCACCTTCCGCGAGGCGCTGCGCACCGGCGCGGAGGTCTACCACGCGCTGAAGTCGGTGCTCAAGCAGCGCGGCCTGGCCACCGGCGTCGGCGACGAGGGCGGCTTCGCGCCGGACCTGGAGTCCAACCGCGCCGCGCTCGACCTGATCGCCGAGGCGGTCGGGGCCGCCGGCCTCACGCTCGGCCGGGACGTCGTCCTCGCGCTGGACGTCGCCGCCTCGGAGTTCTGCGAGGGCGGCTCCTACACCTTCGAGGGCCAGCAGAAGAGCGCCGAGCAGATGACGGCCTACTACGCCGACCTGGTCTCCTCCTACCCGATCGTCTCCATCGAGGACCCGCTCGACGAGGACGACTGGGACGGCTGGAAGGCCATCACCGACCAGCTCGGTGCGACGACCCAGCTCGTCGGCGACGACCTGTTCGTCACCAACGTGGAGCGGCTGCAGCGCGGCATCACCGGCGGCCAGGCCAACGCGCTGCTGGTCAAGGTCAACCAGATCGGCTCGCTCACCGAGACCCTCGACTCCGTGGAGCTCGCGCACCGCAACGGCTACCGCTGCATGATGAGCCACCGCTCCGGCGAGACCGAGGACACCACCATCGCCGACCTCGCCGTGGCCACCAACTGCGGCCAGATCAAGACCGGCGCCCCCGCCCGGTCCGAGCGCGTCGCCAAGTACAACCAGCTGCTGCGCATCGAGGACGAGCTGGGTGACGCAGCCCGCTACGCCGGCCCCGGCGCGTTCCCCCGCTACCAGGGCTGATCGTCGGGCAGGCTTGGCCCATGGCCGACGACCGACGCGACCCCCGTGGGGCACGACGCCCGCGGGGGCGCACCGGGCCTGGCCGGCCGAGCGCCGGTGCTGCTGCCGGAGCGGCGCGCGGCACCCGGCCCGGCCGCCCGGACGACGCACCCGCGCGGCGCCGCCCCCGGCTCACCGGCCGGGCGGCGGTGCTCGTGCTGGTGCTCGCCGTGCTGGCGGTCTCCTACGCCTCCTCGATGCGGGCCTTCCTGCACCAGCGGGGCGAGATCGCCGAGCTCAAGGCGCAGATCGCCGAGCGCAAGGCCGCGATCGACGACCTGGAGCGGGAGAAGAAGCGCTGGCAGGACCCGGCGTTCGTGCAGTCCCGGGCTCGGGCCGAGCTCGGCTACGTGCTGCCCGGTGAGACGCCGTTCGTCGTGCTCCAGGACGACGAGCCGCTGACGACCGGAGCTCGCCTCAGCGACCCCGACGACCTGCCGGAGCAGGCCCCCGAGGCGTGGTGGGTCGGCGCCTGGGAGTCGGTCGAGCTGGCCGGCCACCCACCCAAGGACGGCGCACCCCCGGCCGCCGAGATCGACGGCAGCGCCGAAGAGAACGAGGAGACCGAGTGATCGAGCCCCGCGACGAGGCGGCCATCGCCTCGCAGCTGGGACGTGAGCCGCGAGCCATCCACGAGGTCGGGCACCGCTGCCCCTGCGGCAACCCCGACGTCGTGACCACCGAGCCGCGGCTGCCGAACGGGACCCCGTTCCCGACGACGTTCTACCTGACCTGCCCGCGCGCGGCCTCCCGCATCGGCACCCTGGAGGGCTCGGGGCTGATGAAGGAGATGCAGGAGCGGCTGGCCGAGGACCCCGCGCTCGCCGAGCAGTACGCCGCGGCGCACGAGCGCTACCTCGAGGCCCGCGACGCGATCGGCCGGGAGGCCGGGCTCGACGTGCCGGAGATCGCGGGCATCTCGGCCGGCGGCATGCCCGACCGGGTCAAGTGCCTGCACGTGCTCGCGGGCCAGTCGCTGGCCCAGGGACGCGGGGTGAACCCGCTCGGCGACGAGGTCCTCGACCTGCTCGGCGAGTGGTGGGCGGCCGGCCCGTGCGTGACGCCCGAGGCCCCGTCGGCGTGATCGCCGCGGTCGACTGCGGGACCAACTCGATCCGCCTGCTCGTCTGCGAGACCCCCCACCGGCCGGTGGTCCGCGAGATGCGCGTGGTCCGGCTCGGGGAGGGCATCGACGCGACGGGTCGGATGTCGGAGGCCGCGCTGGCGCGGACCTTCGCGGCGCTCGACGAGTACGCCGCGCTGGTCCGCGAGCACGGCGCGGCCCGGGTCCGGCTCTGCGCGACCTCGGCGACGCGGGACGCGGCGAACGCCGAGGTGTTCGCCGCCGGCGTCCGCGAGCGCCTGGGGATCGACCCCGACGTGGTGACCGGCGAGGAGGAGGCCGCACTGTCGTTCGCCGGCGCCGCCCGCGGGCTGCGCGAGGAGCCGGCCTGGCCGGTCCTCGTGGTCGACCTCGGCGGCGGCTCCACCGAGCTGGTCCTCGGTGGCCCCGACGGGCCGCCGGAGGGGCACTCGATGGACGTCGGCTCGGTGCGCCTGCACGAGCGGCACGCATTCTCCGACCCGCCGACGGCGGCGGAGGTCGACGCCTGCGCCCGCGACGTCGACGCCGCGCTCGACGCCTGCCCGGTCGACCCGGCCCGGGCCGCGACGGTCGTCGGGGTCGCCGGCACGATCACGACGGTCGCGGCGGCGGCGCTGGACCTCACGGCGTACGACGCCGGCGCGATCGACCAGCAGGTGCTGGACGTCGCGGACGTGCACGCCGCCGTCGACCGGCTCGTCGCGATGACCGTCGAGCAGCGGCGCGCCCTGCCGTTCATGCACCCCGGCCGGGCCGACGTGGTCGGCGCGGGGGCGATCGTCCTGCGGCAGGTGCTGCGCCGCTCCGGCGTCGGCCGGCTGGTGGTCTCGGAGTCCGACATCCTCGACGGCATCGCCTGGTCGCTGGTCGACTGAGCGCCGCAACCGGGCCGTGACCGTTTGCGGCTCGCGCCTCGGGCAACCGGGTCAGGCATGAGCCACTCGACGACGGCGCACGGCAGCCACGCCGGCCCTCCCCGGGACGAGCCGGGGGACGACACCACGGTCGGCGCGCTGGTGCACCGGCTGAGCGAGCAGGTCCCCGACCTGATCCGCAGCGAGATGCGGCTGGCCCAGGCCGAGCTCGCCGAGAAGGGCAAGAAGGCCGGTCTCGGCGTGGGCCTCTTCAGCGTGGCCGGGCTGCTCGGGTTCCTCGGCCTCGCGACGCTCGTCGCGACCGCCGTCCTGGCGCTCGACCTCGTGCTGCCCGCCTGGGCCGCCGCGCTGATCGTGGCCGCGGTCCTGCTGGTCTGCGCGGGCATCGCCGCGCTGGTCGGCAAGAAGGAGGTCCAGCAGGCGACCCCGGCGGCTCCCGAGCGAGCGGTCGCGGGCGTCAAGCAGGACGTCGCGACGGTGAAGGGAGCCCGGTCATGAGCCAGACGCCGGAGGAGATCGAGGCCGACATCGCGCGCCAGCGCGCGGAGCTGGCCGGGACCGTCACCGAGCTGCAGGCCAAGCTCGACGTCAAGACCCGGGCACGCCGCAAGGTCGACGAGCTCGGCGGCCCGCCGGTCGTCCTGGGCGCCGCCGGCGGCGTGGTCCTCCTCGTCGTCGTGCTCAAGGTGTGGCGCTCCCGGCGCTCCCGGCGCTGACCCCGGCCCACCGACCCGCAGACCTGTCCATCCACCGCACCACCCTCGAGGAGCAACCGTGAAGAAGCTCATCCTGCTGACCGGCATCGCCATCGGCTACGTCCTGGGCTCCAAGGCCGGGCGCGAGCGCTACGAGCAGATCCGCGCCGGCGCCAGCAAGGTCGCGGAGAACCCGACCGTGCAGACCGCCGCGGCCAAGGCGACCGAGCAGGCCGCCGCCGTGGCCGAGGCCGCCAAGGACAAGGCCACCGAGGCCGCCTCCAGCGTCGCCGACAAGGCCCGCCGCGAGACCTCGATCCAGCCCGCGCCCTGACCGAGGACACCGGCAGCCTCCTCCCGCACCCGGCGACCGGGCGGCTGTTCGCCTCGCCCGTGCCGCCCGGCACGGGCTGGCCGGGGGACCCGGCCGACGCGGCCACCCCGGTGGCCACCACGCCGGCACAGGTACGCCGCACCGCCCGCGACGCCGGCCTCCACGAGCTGGGGGCCGGCGTCAGCGTGTGCCGGGCCTGCCCCCGGCTCGTCCGGTGGCGCGAGGACGTCGCGCACACGAAGCGGGCGTCGTTCGCCGGCGAGCCCTACTGGGGCCGCCCGATCCCCGGCTTCGGCGCCGGGCACCCGCGCATCCTGGTCGTCGGCCTGGCACCGGCCGCGAACGGCGCCAACCGGACCGGTCGGGTCTTCACCGGCGACCGCTCCGGGGACTGGCTGTTCGCGAGCCTGCACCGGGTGGGTCTCGCCAACCGGCCGACCAGCGTGCACGCGGCCGACGGGCTGGCGCTGGTCGACACCCGGCTGGTGGCCACCGTCCGGTGCGCACCGCCGCTGAACAAGCCGACCCCCGAGGAGCGCGACACCTGCGCCCCGTGGCTGGACCGCGAGGTGGCGCTGGTCGCCGACTCGGTCCGCGTTGTCGTCGCCCTCGGCTCCTTCGGCTGGGACGCCGCGCTGCGCACCTACCGTCGGGCGGGGCACGCCGTACCCGTCCCCAAGCCGCGGTTCGGGCACGGCGCGGAGGTCGAGCTTCCCGCGGAGGGTGGGGGAGTGACCCTGCTCGGCTGCTACCACCCCAGCCAGCAGAACACCTTCACGGGCACCCTGACCGAGCCGATGCTGGACGAGGTGCTCGGCCGTGCGGCGGCCCTTGCGAGAATGCCCGGGTGACCACCCCCGCACCCCTGCACGCCATCACCGTCCTGGGCCACGACCGGCCCGGCATCATCGCCGAGGCCACCGGTCGGCTGGCCGACCTCGGGCTCAACCTCGAGGACTCCACGATGACCCTGCTGCGGGGTCACTTCGCGATGATGCTGCTGTGCGCGGGCCCGGCCGAGGTCGCCGCCATCGAGGCCGCGCTGCAGCCGCTGACCGCCGACGGCACCCTGACCGTCACCGTCCGCGACGTGCCGCAGGAGGACGCCGCCGGTCCGGCCGGCACCTCGTGGGTGCTCACCGTCCACGGCGGTGACCGGCCCGGCATCGTCTCGTCGGTCGTGGCGCGCGTCGCCGCGGTCGGCGGCAACATCACCGACCTCACCACCCGCCTGGCCGGCGACCTCTACCTGCTCGTCGCCGAGATCGACCTGCCCGCGGGTGCGGACGTGCCGGCCCTCGAGGCCGCCGTCGGCGCGGCCGCCGCCGAGCTCGGCGTCGGCGCGACCCTGCGTGCGGTGGAGGCAGACGACCTGTGAGCGTCAACGACACCGTCCTCGGCTGGTCGGAGCGGGAGCTCGGCGTCGAGGGGCGGGTGCTCGACGTCGTCCGCGCGCCGGACCCGGTGCTGTCGACCCGTGGGGCCGACGTCGACCCCACGGACGCCGCAACGGTCCGGCTCGCCGCCGACCTGGTCGCCACCATGCGGGTCAGCCCCGGCTGCGTCGGGCTCGCCGCCAACCAGGTCGGGGTGTCGGCGCGCGTCTTCTGCGTGGACGTCTCCGAGCACCCCAAGACCCGCGACCACCACGGCACGTTCGTGCTGTGCAACGCCGAGGTCGTGGAGTCCAGCCGCAACGAGAAGGCCCGTGAGGGCTGCATGAGCGTCCCAGACCTCACCGGCGACGTGAAGCGCGCCTCCCGGGTCGTCGTCCGCGGGCAGCTCCCCGGCAGCGGCGAGGAGGTCACCGTGACCGCCAACGCCTTCGAGGCGCGGGCCCTGCAGCACGAGATCGACCACACCGACGGCTTCCTGTTCGTGGACCGGGTCGCCGGCGCGCACGCGATCCACCCGCGCAAGACTTACCTGTAGCCACGCCGTGGCTGCGGGCCCCCGTGTCCCAACCGGCAGAGGAGACCGCCTTAAAAGCGGGTAGTTGCGGGTTCGAGTCCCGCCGGGGGCACCGTCGGGTCCGGCACGCTTGACTTCAGGTCGACCTGAAGCGGCAGGCTCCTCGACATGAGCGAGCACACGCACAGTCCCGAGCACACCCACCGGCACGGCTCTGATAACCACGACCCGAGCCGGCCGATCGACCCGGCCATGTGGACCGCCGGCTTCTGGGACGAGAGGTACGGCGCCACCGACGCGGTCTGGTCGGGCAACCCCAACCGGCGGCTGGTCGAGCAGGTCGCCGACCTCGCGCCGGGTCGCGCGGTCGACGTCGGGTGCGGCGAGGGTGCCGACGCCGTCTGGCTGGCCCAGCAGGGCTGGCAGGTCACCGGGGTCGACGTCTCCCCGGTGGCGCTGCAGAAGGCGGCGGCCCACGCCGCCGCGGCCGGGGTGACGGTGGAGTGGGCGCTGGTCGACCTGGTCGCGGGGGAGGGGCTCCCGGCGACGTACGACCTGGTCTCGGCGCACTTCCTGCACCCGCCGGTCGAGCTGCGCGGCGACGTCCTGCGCCGGCTGGGCGCGGCGGTGACCGTCGGCGGCACGCTGCTGTACGTCGGTCACCACCCCCAGGACCTCGCTGCGCGCGACCAGCACGCGGCGATGCTGCCGCTGATGCCCACGCCGGAGGACGTCGTCGCCCACCTGGACCCCGCCACCTGGGACGTCCGGGTGGCCGAGGTGCAGGCGCGCCGGCAGCTGGTCGAGGGCCGCGAGGTCACCGTCCACGACTCCGTTGTCCGGGCCGTGCGGATCTCCTGAGGGAAACGCGCCGGGACGGGAACGCGGGACGCTCGCCGGGCGTTGTACCTGCACAGGCCCCACTAGGGTGGGCCCACCAGTTCCACGGCCTCCAAGGAGAGACCATGCAGAGCAACAACCCGGTGTTCCGTCGCTCGGAGGAGTTCAACCGCGGCGGCGCGAACACCTACGGCAACCAGACGTACGCCGGAGGAGCCTCCTACCCCGGCGGCTCCGACCCGTCCCAGTGGGGCGTGGGCACCCCGGGTGCCCCCACCACCCCGCAGGCCACCGGCGGCCCGATGACGATCGACTCGACGGTGCAGAAGACCGCGATCACGCTCGGCACCGTCATCGTGTTCGCGTTCCTGACCTGGGTCCTGACCCCGGCCATCGACACCGCGACCACCGCCGAGGACCTCAGCGGCCTCTACGCCGCCGTGACGATCGGTGCCCTCGGCGCCTTCCTCCTCTCGATGGTGAACTCCTTCAAGCGCGTGATCAGCCCGGCCCTGGTGCTGGCGTTCGCGGCGCTCGAGGGCGTGGCCCTCGGCGGCCTGAGCAAGGTGTTTGACGCCCAGTTCGGCGGCGGCATCGTGACCCAGGCGGTCATCGGCACCTTCGCGGCGTTCGCGGGCACGCTCGCGGCGTACAAGTTCTTCAACATCCAGGTCGGGCAGAAGTTCCGCACCTTCGTCGTCGCCGCCGTCTTCGGCATGGTGGCGCTGAGCCTGCTCGAGCTCGTGCTCGGGTTCTTCGGCCCCTCGCTGGGCCTCTACGGCTTCGGCGGCGTGGGCCTGCTGTTCTCGCTGGCCGGCCTGGTGCTCGGTGTCTTCATGCTGATCCTCGACTTCGACTTCGTCGAGCAGGGTGTCGCCAACCGCGTCCCCGAGCGTGAGTCGTGGCGCGCGGCGTTCGCGATGACGGTCAGCCTCGTCTGGATCTACACCAACCTGCTGCGCCTCCTGGCGATCTTCAGCCAGGACTGACCCCCAGGTTCCGACCCCCGCAACGGTCGGCGCGGTACACGACGGCCCCGGACCTCGGTCCGGGGCCGTCGTGCGTCCGGACCCGCTCAGGTCTGGGCGGGCTCCGTCTCCGTGGCCGACTGGTCGCCGGCCTCGTCGTCGGCCTGCTCGGGCGCGGTGCCGTCGGTGGAGGGGTGGCGGCGGCGGTGCCGCAGCTCGACCCAGAGGCCGCGCACACCGCGGCGGTTGCCGCCGACCTCGGTGCCGCCGAGCTCGGTGCCCGGCGTGTTGACCGCCTGCAGCGCGGCCGCGGTGATCGGCAGGACGCCCTCGCCGCGGTACGGCTCGACGTCGGTGTCGCCGACGGCGAGCAGGCCGAGCGCGGCGAGCGTCGAGGGGAGGAGGACCGAGGCCAGCGAGCGGTAGCCCTGCGCGGAGGGGTGGAACTGGTCGGGCCCGAAGAGCAGGGCCGGCGCCGCGGCGAACTCCGGGCCGAGGATCGAGGCCAGCGAGACGGTCCGCCCGCCCTCCTCGACCACGGCGATCGTCTGGCCGGCGGCGAGCCGCCGCGACCAAGCGCGGGCGACCTGCTTGAGCGGGGGAGCGATCGGCTTGAGGGTGCCCAGGTCCGGGCAGGTGCCGACGAGCACCGCGACGCCGGCCTCGCGCAGGCGACGGACGCCCTCGGCGAGGTGGCGGACCGAGTGCGACGGCAGCACGGTGTGGGTGACGTCGTTGGCGCCCACGAGGATCACCGCGACGTCCGGCTCGATCGGCAGCGCGCGCGTGATCTGCTCGTCGAGGTCGGAGGACTTGGCCCCCACGACGGCGAAGCTGCGCAGGTAGACGCGCCGGTGGGCGCGCTCCGCGACGCCGCTGGCGAGCAGGGCCCCGGGGGTCTCCTCGACCCGCTCCGCGCCGTACCCGGCGGCGCTGGAGTCACCGAGCAGCGCGACCTTGACGGCCGGTCCGGGACGACCCCGGCCGTACCACCCGGTCGCGTCCGGGGGCGGCTCGTCGCGCGGCTCGCCGATCGTCTTGCGGGCCAGCTTCGCCTCGACGCGCATCACCCCGTAGAGCGCGGCGCCCAGCGCGGACACCCCGCCCCCTCCGAAGGCCGCGGCGCCGGCGAGCTTCCGTGCTGCAGCTGCTTTCCCCACGCGTGCACTCTACGGATGCCCCTCGCCGGGTGGGTGCGGGGATGAGCGCGGGGTTTAGACGGGCGTGACGACCGCCTCTAGCCTGGTTCGGTGCAGTACGTGAACTCGCTCCTCGACCTCATCGGCAACACCCCGCTGCTCCGCCTCGGTCGCACGCTCGACGACCTGGGCGGCGCCGAGGGCCCGCTCGTGCTCGCCAAGGTCGAGTACCTCAACCCCGGCGGGTCGGTGAAGGACCGCATCGCGACGCGGATGATCGACGCGGCGGAGGCCTCCGGCGAGCTCCAGCCCGGCGGCACCATCGTCGAGCCGACCTCGGGCAACACCGGTGTCGGCCTGGCCATGGTCGCCCAGCAGCGCGGCTACAAGTGCGTCTTCGTGTGCCCGGACAAGGTCAGCGAGGACAAGCGCAACGTGCTGCGTGCGTACGGCGCGGAGGTCGTGGTCTGCCCGACCGCCGTCGACCCCGACCACCCGGACTCCTACTACAACGTCTCCGACCGGCTCTCCTCCCAGCCGGGCGCGTGGAAGCCGAACCAGTACGCCAACCAGAACAACCCCCGCTCCCACTACGAGACCACCGGTCCGGAGATCTGGGCGCAGACCGAGGGGCGGATCACCCACTTCGTCACCGGCATGGGCACCGGCGGCACCATCAGCGGCGTCGGCCGCTACCTCAAGGAGCAGAACCCCGAGATCCAGGTGGTCGGCGCCGACCCCTCGGGCTCGGTCTACTCCGGCGGGACCGGCCGGCCCTACCTCGTCGAGGGCGTCGGCGAGGACTTCTGGCCCGACACCTACGACCGCAGCGTCGCCGACCGGGTCATCGAGGTCTCCGACGCCGACTCCTTCGCCTTCACCCGCCGGCTGGCCCGTGAGGAGGCGCTGCTCGTCGGCGGCTCCTCCGGGATGGCGGCGTACGCCGCGAAGCAGCTGGCGACCGAGCTCGCCGCGGCGGGCCGCACCGACGCGGTGGTCGTGGTGCTGCTGCCGGACTCCGGCCGCGGCTACCTCGGCAAGATCTTCAACGACGAGTGGCTCTCGCAGTACGGCTTCGGCGGCGAGCAGGCCGCCCAGACCGTCGGCGAGGTCCTGCGCGGCAAGGACGGCCGGGTGCCCGACCTCGTGCACACCCACCCCGGCGAGACGCTCGCCGAGGCGGTGCAGATCCTCGAGGAGTACGGCGTGTCCCAGATGCCCGTCGTCCGCGCCGAGCCGCCGCTGGTCGCCGCGGAGGTCGCGGGGTCGGTGTCGTCCCGGACCCTGCTCGACGCGCTCTTCGCCGGCCACGCCAAGCTGACCGACCCGGTGGAGCAGCACATGTCGCCGGCGCTGCCGACGATCGGCGCCAACGCCGACGCCCGCGACGCCGTCGCGCTGCTCGAGGGCGCCGACGCCCTGCTGGTCCAGGAGGAGGGCAAGCCGGTCGGCGTCGTCACCCGCCAGGACCTGCTCAGCTTCCTCGCCGGCGCCTGAGACTCCACGGGCCGTCATCGGGCCGACGACGCTAGGGTCGAAACACGTTCTAGTTTCGGAGGCCGGATGACGACGACCGCCACGCCCGCGATCGACGGGTGGTTCACCACGGGGGCCGAGCCGGCCCTCGTCGGATCACGCTGCACCGCGTGCACCACGGTGTACTTCCCGCCCGCCGGCGGTTTCTGCCGGAACCCGGCGTGCTCGGGTGAGGAGTTCGAGCAGGTCGAGCTCTCGCGGCGGGGGACCATCTGGTCCTACACCGACGCGCAGTACCAGCCGCCGCCGCCGTACGTGCCGGCCACCGACCCCTACGTGCCCTTCGCCCTCGCCGCCGTCGAGCTGCCCGAGGGCCTGACGGTCCTGGGCCAGGTCGCCGAGGGCTACGGCGTGGCCGACCTGCGGGTGGGTGCCGAGGCCGAGCTGGTCGTCGAGACGCTCTACACCGACGAGACGGGCGAGCGGTCGATCTGGCGCTGGAAGCCCGTGACCGAGCTGGGCGAGGAGGCCGAGCAGTGAGCGCAGGTCAGGTCAGCGTCCTCGGGGTGGGCATGCACCCCTGGGGCAAGTGGGGCAAGCCGTTCGTGGAGTACGGCGTGCACGCCGCCCGCGCCGCGCTCGCCGACGCCGGCGTCGCCTGGGGCGACGTCGACCTCGTCGTCGGCGGCGAGACGGTCCGCAACGGCTACGGCGGGTACGTCGCCGGCGCGACGTTCGCGCAGGCGCTGGGGTGGAACGGCGCCCGCGTCGCCACGTCGTACGCCGCGTGCGCGACCGGCGCACAGGCGCTCGACACCGCCCGGGCACGGATCCTCGCCGGGCTCTCCGAGGTCGCGCTGGTCGTCGGTGCCGACACGACGCCCAAGGGCTTCCTCGCCCCCAACGCCGGCGAGCGCTGGGACGACCCCGACTGGCTGCGGTTCCGCCTGCTCGGCATGACCAACCCGGCCTACTTCGCGCTCTACGCCCGCCGCCGGATGGACCTCTACGGCGCCACCAGCGAGGACTTCGCGCAGGTGAAGGTCAAGAACGCCCGCCACGGCCTGGCCAACCCCTACGCGCGCTACCGCAAGGAGGTCACCGTCGCGGACGTCCTCGGGTCCGCGGTCGTCTCCGACCCGCTGCACCTGCTCGACATCTGCGCGACCTCCGACGGCGCCGCCGCGGTGCTGGTGACCAGCACGGAGTACGCCCAGCGGCACGGCCTCGGCGACGCGGTCCGGATCGCCGGCATCTCCACGGTCACCCCGACCTTCCCGAACACGGTCATGGACATGCCGAACCTCTCCACCGACTCCACCGTCGCCACGGGCGAGCCCGAGCGGACCTTCAAGTCCTCCATCGGCCACGCGGCGTACGAGGAGGCCGGGGTGGGACCGGCGGACGTGGACGTCGCCGAGGTCTACGACCTCTCCACCGCGCTGGAGCTGGACTGGATCGAGGACCTCGCGCTGTGTGGGCCCGGCGAGGCCGAGAAGCTGCTGCGTGCCGGGGAGACCACCATCGGCGGCCGGATCCCGGTCAACCCGTCCGGCGGCCTGGCCTGCTTCGGCGAGGCCGTCCCTGCCCAGGCGCTCGCGCAGGTCTGCGAGCTCACCTGGCAGCTGCGCGGGCAGGCCGAGGGCCGCCAGGTCGAGGGCGCCCGCGTCGGCATCACCGCCAACCAGGGTCTCTTCGGCCACGGGTCCTCGGTCGTGCTCACCCGCTGAGCCCGCACCGAGGCCGCGCTGAGGCCGGCGCTCACGCCGAAGTGCTGAACCAACGTCGCGGTCCACGACTCGCTCAGGCGGCGTCCCGTCCCCCCGGGCCTCGTTGGTTCAGCACTGCGGCGAGCGCTACCGCTCGCAGGAGCACTGCGCGCACCTCGTCGGGGTGGAACATCACGTCCTCGTAGCTGAACCGGAGGACGATCCAGCCCGCGACCACCAGCCGGTTGTAGCGGCGGGCGTCGGAGGCCAGCGCGGACCGCCCGCCGTGCCACTCGAAGGAGTCGGCCTCGCACACGATGCGCAGCCGCTCGTCGACCAGGTCCGGGCGGGCCGCGAACGCGCCGTCGGTGACGGTCACCTGCGGACGCACCGCGAGGCCCGGCACGTCCATGCAGACGGCGCGGAGCGTCGACTCGAACGGGTTCGCCGCCAGGGCCGTCGCCTGCTCCGCCACGGCCCGCACCCGTCGTGAGCCCGGCCCCTGGGCCCGGTCCGCGACCTGCTGCAGCAGCTGGTGGCAGCCGGACTCGCGCAGTGCGGAGTCGGCCACGGCGAGCGCCTCGCTGAACGGCAGCGACCGGGCGCAGTCGAGCAGGGTCCGCGCGGGGCTCGTCACGCCGTCCTCGATCTCGCAGGGGGCGAGCTCGGCGCGGTGGACCGTCGCGGCGCCGGCCCTCGACCCGAGGCGCCGCCCTCGGCTGACGGTCACGTGCGGCCGGGTGGGCACGGTCGCGACGCCCCAGCCGTGGCGCAGCGCCGCACTGGTGTGGGACACCACGCCGCCCAGGCGCGCCGCGACCTCGACCGACTCGTCGACCCCGGGCAGCGCGTAGAGACCGCGCCCGACGCGGCCGACCCGGCCGGCGGAGACGGCGGCCTCCAGCATCCCTCGGTCGACGGCTGCCAGCAGCACTCCCCGGCGGGCGACCCCGCCGAGGTCGGCGAGCAGCTCGACGACGTCCGGCACGCGGCCGAGTCTGGTTCAGGCGGGCACCGCTCGCCCGCCTCTCTCCACAGGCCCGGGCGGCAGGGTCATCAGGACCACGTCGTCCTCGTCGGCCGGCAGCCAGTCAGGGCGGACCCGGCCGACCTCGACCCAGCCGCGGTGGCGGTAGACCGCGATCGCGCGGGAGTGGCGGGGGACGACGTCGAGCACCGGCAAGCGCTCGTGCTCATGGGCCCACGCCACGGCGGTGTCGAGCAGCAGCCCGCCGGTGCCGGTGCCGCGGACGGCGAGGCCGACGAACAGCACGGCGACCGAGACCAGGTCGCCGGGGACCCCGAAGACCTCGGGGTCGGGGACCGAGCAGACGGCGACGTGGCCGACGACGCGGCCGTCCAGCTCCGCGACCCAGGCCGCCTCCTCGGTCCCTCGGACCAGGAAGCGCTCGACGGGGAACGGCAGCGGCCACCGCATCGGGTAGCGCGAGCCGGGCTGCTGCTCGGCCAGCACCTCCACCAGGACGGGTACGTCGTCGGGCCGGCGTGGCCGGACGACCACGCCCGCCGTGCTCACCCGACGACCCCGTCCAGGTAGACCCAGCGACCGCCGCGCCGCTCGAAGCGGGACCGCTCCCGCAGCTCGCCCGGCCCCGCCGGGGAGTCGTAGGACGCCACGAACTCCACCCAGTCCTCGCCGGAGCCGAGCACGGCGAGACCGGTCCAGGTCTGCGAGGCGTCCAGGACGAGGTCGTCGGGGCGGGTGCGCGGGTGCCAGGTGCGCCAGAGGTACGCCGTGTCGCCGAGCGCGAACGCGGCGTACCGCGAGCGCATCAGCTCCTCGGCCGTCGCCGCCTGCGCGGCGCCGCGGTGCAGCCGGCCGCAGCACGCGTCGTACGCCTCGCCGGATCCGCAGGGGCACAGGGGTCGCAGGGGCGGGGCGCTCACGTGCCGACGGTACGGGGGCCGGGGTCGCGGGTTTGCCTGCTGAGTAGCGTGAAAGCGTGACTTCTGCTCCCACGATCTCCACCGTCGGCGAGCTCCGCGCGTCGGGCCACGTGCACCGGCCCCTGCGCGTCGAGATCCGCGACAACCTGCTCGCCGCCCTCCGCGAGGGCCGCGACCCCTGGCCCGGCCTGCACGGCTTCGAGGACACCGTCGTCCCCCAGCTCGAGCGGGCGCTCATCGCCGGCCACGACGTCGTCCTGCTCGGCGAGCGCGGCCAGGGCAAGACCCGCCTGCTGCGCACGATGGTCGGCCTGCTCGACGAGTGGACGCCGGTCATCGCCGGCTCCGAGCTCGGCGAGCACCCGTTCGACCCCATCACCCACGTCTCCCGGCGCCGCGCCGCCGAGCTCGGCGACGACCTGCCCGTCGAGTGGCGGCACCGCGACGATCGGTACGCCGAGAAGCTGGCCACCCCCGACACCAGCGTGGCCGACCTGATCGGCGACGTGGACCCGATGAAGGTGGCCGAGGGCCGCAGCCTCGGGGACCCCGAGACGATCCACTTCGGGCTGATCCCGCGCAGCCACCGCGGCATCGTGGCGATCAACGAGCTGCCCGACCTCGCCGAGCGCATCCAGGTCGCGATGCTCAACGTGATGGAGGAGCGCGACATCCAGATCCGCGGCTACGTGCTCCGGCTGCCGCTCGACGTGCTCGTCGTGGCCAGCGCCAACCCTGAGGACTACACCAACCGCGGCCGGATCATCACCCCGCTCAAGGACCGCTTCGGCGCGGAGATCCGCACCCACTACCCGACGGCGCTCGAGGACGAAGTCGCCGTCATCCGGCAGGAGGCCGACCTCGTCGCCGAGGTCCCCGACCACCTCGTCGAGATCCTCGCCCGCTTCACCCGCAACCTGCGCGAGTCCAGCGCCGTCGACCAGCGCTCGGGCGTCTCCGCCCGCTTCGCGATCGCGGGCGCCGAGACCATCGCCGCCGCCGCGATCCACCGCGCGACCAGCCGCGGCGAGGACGAGGCGGTCGCCCGGGTCGTCGACCTCGAGACCGCGGTCGAGGTGCTCGGCGGCAAGGTCGAGTTCGAGTCGGGCGAGGAGGGCCGCGAGGAGGAGGTGCTGACGCACCTGCTGCGCACCGCCACCGCCGAGACCGTCCGGACCCACCTGCGCGGGCTCGACATGAGCCTGCTGGTCGACGCGATCGAGAACGGCGCGATGGTCACCACCGGCGAGCGGGTCACGGCCCGGGACTTCCTGACCGGCCTGCCGGTGCTGGGCGAGTCCGAGCTGTACGACGACATCTGCGACCGGCTGGGGGCCACCAACGACGGCCAGCGCGCCGGTGCCATCGAGCTCGCCCTCGAGGGCCTCTACCTCGCGCGGAAGGTCGGCAAGGACACCGACGGCTCCGAGACGGTCTACGGCTGATGAAGGACCGCACGCGGTTCCGGCGCTACGAGGGGGGTGACCCGCTCGCGCCGCCGGTGGACCTCGCCGAGGCGCTCGACGCCATCGGCGAGGACGTCATGGCCGGCTACTCCCCGGAGCGGGCGATGCAGGAGTTCCTGCGCCGCGGCGGGCAGGACCAGCGCGGGCTCGACGACCTGGCGCGGCGGGTGGCCGAGCGGCGGCGCGAGCTGCTCCAGCGGCACAACCTCGACGGGACGCTGCAGGAGGTCAAGGAGCTGCTCGACCGGGCGGTGCTGGAGGAGCGCAAGCAGCTGGCCCGCGACGCGATGATGGACGACGCGGACCGGTCCTTCCGGGAGATGCAGCTGGAGAACCTGCCGAGCAGTCCCGCGGCCGCGGTGAGCGAGCTGTCGTCGTACGACTGGCAGAGCCGGCAGGCGCGCGAGGACTACGAGCGGATCAAGGACCTGCTCGGGCGGGAGATGCTGGAGCAGCGGTTCGCCGGCATGAAGCAGGCGCTCGAGGGCGCGACCGACGAGGACCGCGCGCGCGTCAACGAGATGCTGCAGGACCTCAACCGGCTGCTCGACGCGCACCGCCGTGGTGAGGACACCGACGAGCAGTTCGCGGAGTTCATGGACAAGCACGGGGACTTCTTCCCCGAGGGTCCCTCGAACGTCGACGAGCTGCTCGACTCCCTCGCCCAACGCGCGGCCGCGGCCCAGCGGATGCGCAACTCGATGACCCAGGAGCAGCGCGACGAGCTCGACGCGCTCGCGGCCGAGGCCTTCGGCAGCCCCGAGCTGATGGACTCCCTGTCCCAGCTCGACTCGAACCTGCAGGCGCTGCGTCCCGACGAGGACTGGGGCGGCTCGGAGCGGATGGACGGCGAGGAGGGACTCGGCCTCGGCGACGGCACCGGGGTCTTCCAGGACCTGGCCGACCTCGACGAGCTGTCCGACCAGCTCTCGCAGTCCTACGGCGGCGCCCGGATGGACGACCTGGACCTCGACAAGCTGGCCCGCCAGCTCGGGGACCAGGCCGCCGTCGACGCCCGGACGCTGCAGCAGCTGGAGAAGGCGCTGCGCGACTCCGGGACCCTCAAGCGCGACTCCTCCGGGCAGCTGCGGCTGACGCCGAAGGCGATGCGCCAGCTCGGCAAGGCGCTGCTGCGCGACGTGGCCCAGCGGCTCTCGGGCCGCCAGGGCCAGCGCGACATGGACCGCGCGGGCGCTGCCGGCGAGCGCTCCGGGGCCACCCGCGAGTGGGCGTTCGGCGACACCGAGCCGTGGGACGTCACCCGCACCGTGCTCAACGGGGTCCTGCGGCGCGCCGGCGACCCGGGCGGACCGCTGGTCGAGATCGGCGACGTCGAGGTCCAGGAGACCGAGGCCCGGACGCAGGCCGCGGTCGCGCTGCTGGTCGACACGTCGTTCTCGATGGCGATGGACGGCCGGTGGGTGCCGATGAAGCGCACCGCGCTCGCGCTGCACACGCTGATCCGCTCCCGCTTCCGCGGCGACCACCTCCAGCTGATCGGCTTCGGCCGGCACGCGGAGGTCATGGGCATCGAGCAGCTCACCGCGCTGGACGCGATGTGGGACAAGGGGACCAACCTCCACCACGCGCTGCTGCTCGCCAACCGCCACTTCCGCAAGCACCCCAACGCCCAGCCGGTGCTGCTGATCGTCACCGACGGCGAGCCGACCTCCCACCTCGAGCCCGGCGGCGAGGTGTGGTTCAGCTACCCGCCGCACCCGCTGACCGTCGCGTACGCCGTGCGCGAGCTGGACAACGCGGGGCGGCTCGGTGCCCAGACCACCTTCTTCCGCCTCGGCGAGGACCCCGGCCTGGCCCGCTTCATCGAGTCGATGGCCCGCCGGGTCGACGGCCGGGTCGTCGCGCCGGAGCTCGACGACCTCGGCGCGGCCGTGGTCGGCTCCTACCTCGGCAGCAGGGGCGGCTCGTCCGGCGGGGCCGGTGGCTCCGGGGACCTGGGCGGCTGGTTCGGCGGGCGGGGCTTCTGGGTCGGCTGACGCCGTACCCGCTCCCAGTTCGCGCAGGGGTGCGTCGAGGTCGCGCCGACCCCGGCGCAGCGGGGCGCCTCGGGCGGCTGCTCGAGCTCGTCGGTGCGCACGTCGCGCACGAGCAGGTGCCGCCCCAGGGTCCACCGCTCGAGGGTGGCGCAGTCGCACGACGCGACCCGCTTCTCCAGGCCCGTGGCGGTGGGCGACCGCAGCTCCCGGAACGTCCCCACCCACCGCAGTGTGTGGTCGCACCCCTCCAGCAGGACCTGGCGGGTGGTGAAGCAGACGAGGCACTCGGCACGCACGGGGACCGTCCTACCGGCGACCACCGACGGTGCCGAGCGGCGGCTTCCCGGGGCAGTCCCTCGCTTACCGGGGCAGATCTGCCCCGGGAAGCGAGGGAGTCACCGGTGGACCGGGGACCCCTGCGTCGCGCCCCACCCGTGCAGGAAACCCGCCAGCTCCTCGACGCCGTCGACCAGCCGGGTGCCGGGGCGGGCCCAGGAGGCGTCGGCGTCGACGGCGAGCACGCGGGCTCCGGCGGGGAGCAGCCCGGCGGCCAGCAGGGCGTCGGCCTGCGCCTGCGCGCCGGCCCGGTCGAACCCGCACGGCGCGACGACGTACACCTCCGGCTCGGCCGCGCGGACGGTCTCCCAGGTGACCCGCTCCGACTTCTTCCCGGCCGCGCCCAGCACGCACGTGCCGCCGGCGAGCTCGACCATCTCGGGGATCCAGTGGCCCGGCGCGTACGGCGGGTCGGTCCACTCCAGCACCGCGACCCGGGGCCGTCGGCGGCCGGCCACGTGCGCGGCCACGGCCGCCAGCCGGGCGCGGGTGGCGGCGACGAGCGCCCCGGCCTCGGCGGTGCGCCCGGTGGCCGCGCCGAGCCGCAGGAAGGAGTCCAGGACCTCCTCCAGCGTGTGCGGGTCGACGGTCAGCACGTCCGCGGTGCAGCCGAGGTGGGCCAGCGCGTCGTCGACGACCGAGACGTCGACCGCGCACACCGCGCAGAGGTCCTGGGTGACGACCAGGTCGGCGTCCAGCCCCGCCAGCGCGCCCTCGTCGAGGTGGTAGAGGTCCTCGCCGGCCGCCACCGCCCGCGCGACGTACGCGTCGATCTCGGCCGGCGGGAGCCCGGGTGGCATCGCCGACGTCGAGACGATCGGGCGGTCCCGCGCCTCGGGCGGGTGGTCGCACTCGAAGGTCACGCCGACCACGTCGGTGCCCGCGCCGAGGGCGAAGAGGACCTCCGTGGTCGACGGGAGCAGGGAGACGATGCGCATGCCTCGGACCCTAGGTGGGAGGTCCAGGTCACACCCGATTCGGGCGTGACGGCTACCACACGGTAACTTTCCGCCCGAGGGTTCTAGGGAGAGGTACGGGAGCAAACGTGCGTGTGATCGTGGGACGAGTTCTGCTGGGGCTGGGCGCCTTTCTGCTGGTGGCCGGGATCCTGGGTGTCGCCTGGGCGCCGGGGGCGGTGAAGAAGACGCCGGTGGAGGTCGACCAGAAGACCGACCTGACCGGCACGGCGGAGCGGTTGAACACCTCGACCGGGGAGACCCGGGAGCTCGAGGTGAGGTACACCAGCACCACCAAGTCCGACACCGACGCCTCGGACGACGACACCGTCTACTTCAAGCAGGCCACCTGCCTGGTCGAGGTCGACGGGGAGACGCCCGACTGCGTCGCGGAGGACGACGACCGGCTGATCTCCGCCGGCGAGGAGACCTTCGCCACCGACCGGGAGACCGCGCTGGCGGTCGACGGCTCAGAGCTGCCCGACGACGTCGAGCCCTTCGAGGGCCTGGTCAACAAGTGGCCCTTCGACGCCGAGGAGAAGGACTACGAGGTCTACGACAACGTGATCGACGAGCCGGTCACCGCGCGCTTCGACCGCACCGAGGAGATCGACGGCCTCGACGTGAACGTCTACGTCACCGAGACCGAGCGCGCCCCGATCGACCTCGGCAGCGACATCGACGGCCTCTACTCCGACCGCAAGGAGTACTCCGTCGACCCGCGCACCGGCGCGATCATCAAGCAGGTCATCGACCAGCAGCGCTACCTCGCCGACGGCACCGAGGTGCTGGACCTGCAGATGCAGTACACCGACGAGGAGGTCGCCGACAACGTCGCCGACACGAAGGACAACATCGCCAGCGTCGACCTGCTCACCAAGACGGTGCCGCTCGTCGGGTTCATCGGCGGCGCGCTGTGCGTCCTGGCCGGCATCGCCCTGGTCCTGACCGGCCGCCGGCAGAAGAAGGCCGCCCACACCGCCTGACCGGCCGGCGACTAGCGTCCTCCCGGTGGAGGACCCGACGCTGACCGTGCTGGCCCTCCTCGGGCTGGCGGCGCTGACCGCAGGCTTCGTGGACGCGGTGGTCGGCGGCGGGGGACTCATCCAGCTGCCCGCGCTGCTGGTGGGTCTCCCGGCCGCCTCGCCGGTCGAGATCCTGGCGACCAACAAGCTGGGCTCGGTCTGCGGCACCACCGTCAGCTCCGCGACGTACTACCGACGGGTCCGTCCGGACCCCCGGACGTTCCTGCCGATGATGGCGCTCGCACTGGCCGGTGCGTTCCTCGGAGCGCTGGCGGCCTCGCAGGTCCCACGGGAGGCGTTCGAGCCGATCGTCCTGGTCGTGCTGGTGCTCGTCGGCGCCTACGTGCTCGCGAAGCCGCGGCTGGGCGAGGCCACCGCGCTGCGCTTCAGCGGCCACCAGCACGTCGGCCTGGCGATGCTCGTGGGCTTCGTGATCGGTTTCTACGACGGCGCCCTGGGGCCGGGCACCGGCAGCTTCTTCGTCTTCGCGCTGGTCGGCCTGCTCGGCTACGGCTTCCTCGAGGCGTCGGCGAAGGCGCGGCTGGCCAACTGGGCCACCAACCTCGGTGCGCTGCTGCTGTTCGTGCCTCAGGGCGCCGTGCTGTGGCGCACCGGCCTGGTCCTGGGCGTGTGCAACCTGGTCGGCGGGTACCTCGGCGCGCGCACCGCCGTGAGCCGCGGCTCGGGCTTCGTCCGGGTCTTCTTCGTGCTGGTGGTCGCCGCCTTCGTCGTGCGCATCGGCGGCGAGGTGCTCGGGCTGTGGTCCTGAGCGGCTACCGCACGCTCGCCCGTGCCGCCGAGGCGGAGATCGAGGTCAAGCGCTCGCGCTTCCGGTGCACCCTGCGCCGGGTCGAGGACGAGCCGGCGGCCCGGGCGGTGGTCGAGGCGCTGCGCAAGGAGCACTGGGACGCCCGGCACCACTGCAGCGCGTTCGTCCTGGGCCCGCCACCGGTCCCGGTCGAGCGGTCCAGCGACGACGGCGAGCCCGCCGGCACGGCCGGCGCGCCGATGCTGGAGGTGCTCCGCGGGAACGAGGTCTCCGACGTGGTGGCCGTGGTGACCCGCTGGTTCGGCGGGACCCTCCTGGGTGCGGGCGGCCTGGTCCGTGCCTACGGCGACGCGGTGCGCGCGGGGCTGGAGGCGGCCGGCACCCTGCGCCGCGAGCTGCGCCGGGAGCTGGTCGTCGAGGTCGCCCACGCGGACGCCGGACGGGTCGAGACCGAGCTGCGCACGCGCGGCGTGGCGGTGCTCGGCACGGCGTACGCCGCGACCGTCGAGCTGACCGTCGGGGTCGCCCCGCAGGAGGAGGACCGGCTGCACGCGCTCCTGGCCGAGCTGACCCACGGGGCGGCGTCGGCCCGGAACGCCGGTGAGCGCTGGGTCGACGTTCCCTAGGCTGGTGGGCGTGCACCCGTCCTGGCTCAGCGCGTTCCTCGACCTGGCCCCCGACGAGCTCGAGCGCGGGCTCGCCCACTGGGCGGCCGTCACCGGCTACGGGGTCTCCACCACCCGCGGCGACGATGGCGAGTTCGCCACGCTGCTGCCCGCCGACGGCGACGACCACCTGCGGGTCCAGCGCCTCGGCGAGGGTCCCTCCCGCATCCACCTCGACCTCCACGTGGCCGAGGTCGGCCCGGCCGTCGAGCGTGCGGTCGCCGAGGGTGCGACGCTCGTGCGGTCGGGGGACTACGCCGTCCTCCGCTCGCCCGGAGGGCTGCCGTTCTGCTTCGTCACCCACCGTGCGGTGGTGCGACCCGCACCGGTCGACTGGGGCGGGCACACCTCGGCGGTCGACCAGGTGTGCCTGGACGTGCCGCCGCGGCTGCACGACGCGGAGCTCGCCTTCTGGTCGGCGGTGACCGGCTGGCCGGTGCAGTCGTCGGGCTCGGAGTTCCACCGGCTCACGCGCCCGCCGCAGCTCCCGCTCCAGGTCCTCGTCCAGCGCCTCGACGACGACCAGGAGCAGGTCACCGCGCACCTCGACCTCGCCACCACCGACCGGGCCGCCGAGACCGCGCGGCACGTCGCCCTCGGCGCGGAGGTGGCGGGCGTCCACGAGGAGTGGACCGTGCTGCGGCCGCCCGTGGGGCCGGCGTACTGCATCACCGACCGCGTGCCCGACGTGCCGCCGCCGGCCTGAGTCAGCCGGCGAACCCGGGCAGGTGCTCCTCCAGGATCGCGCGGAACGGCGCCTCGGCCTCGAGCTGGCTGAGCACCCCGATCCCACCCAGCCAGGTGCGGTGGATGAGCAGGTACGACGGCGGCAGGTTCAGCTTCATCGCCAGCGTGTACGTCGGGGAGCGGGGGTCGTTGATCCGCTGGAACTGCTCGCGCATCCACTCCCGGGAGAACCGGAACCGCTCGACCTGGGTCGGCTCGACGAACGGCGCGAGGTACTCCAGCACCAGCTCGGGGTCGACCTGGATGCCGGGGCGCAGGAAGCCCTCCGCGCGCAGGCCCTCGACCAGTCCCTGGGTGTCGCCGGCCGCGGCGAGCCGGATCAGCGTGCCCATGGCCTCCGGCAGGCCCTGGGTCTCCAGCCGGGCGACGGCGCCGTAGTCGAGCACGCCCATCCTCGCCGGTCCGCCGTCGGGGTCCCGGACGACGCGGAAGTTCCCGGGGTGCGGGTCGGCGTGCAGCATGCCGGTGCGCTCGGGCCCGGCGAAGAGGAAGCGGGCGAACAGCTCGCCGAAGCGGTCGCGGTCCTCCCGGGTGCCCCCGGCGATGACGGCCGCGAGGGACGACTCGCTCTCGAGCCACTCGGTGACCAGGACGGTCTCGCCGACGGCGACCACGCCCGGGACCGCGATGTCGGGGTCGCCGGCGAACGCGTCGGCGTACACCTGCTGCGCCTCCGCCTCGAGCCGGTAGTCGAGCTCGTCGACCGCGCGCGCCTGCAGCTCGGCGACCAGCGGCTTGATGTCGACGCCGGGCACGACCGAGCCCACGGTGCGGGCGAGCCGCGCGAGCTGGCGCAGGTCGGAGCGGAGGGCGTCGCCGGCGCCGGGGTACTGCACCTTGACCGCGACCTCGCGCCCGTCGTGCCAGCGGCCGCGGTGGACCTGGCCGATGGAGGCGGCCGCGGTCGGCCCGCCGTCGAGCCAGACCAGCTGCTCGCGCCAGCCGGGGCCGAGGTCCCGGGCGAGCGCCTCTCGGACGGTGGAGGTGGGCATCGGGGGAGCGGAGTCCTGCAGCAGGGTGAGCTGCTCGCGGTAGGGACCGGCGAGCTCGTCGGGCAGGGCCGCCTCGAGCACCGAGAGCGCTTGCCCGAACTTCATCGCCCCGCCCTTGAGCTCGCCGAGGGTGCGGAAGAGCTGCTCGGCCGTGCGCTGCTGGATCTCGGTCATCACCGTCTCGGCCGGCCGGCCGCCGAGGCGCTTGCCCAGCCCGAGTGCGTTGCGCCCGGCGAAGCCGAGCGGCAGGGCCGCCAGCCGAGCGGTGCGGGCGACCGCCTTGCGCGGGAGCTCGGTCATGGCTCCATCATGCCGTCGGGGTGGGCACCCGTCGGGGCGGTCCGGGCGTGGCGTCGCCGGGAGCACGACCTGGCCGTGGGCGTGCAACCGATCCGCCGCCCACCTCGTTCATGGGGCGTGCAGCTGAGCAGGAGCGACCGGTGACCGGGCGACGGGACCGCACCGACGAGGGGTTCACCGAGTTCGCGGTGGCCGCCCGCGGCCGGCTCCGACGTACGGCGTACCTCATGTGCGGCGACTGGGACCGGGCCTCCGACCACGTCCAGGAGGCGCTGGTCCGGGTCTACACGAACTGGCCCCGCCTGGAGCGGCAGGGCGGCGAGATGGCCTACGCGCGGCGCGCGGTGGTCAGCGCGTTCCTGGACGCGAGCCGGCGCCGCTCGAGCCGGGAGAGACCGGTGGAGGCCGACGTCACCCTGGCGTCGGGTGAGGACGTCGCCGCCGCGGTCACCGACCGGGCGGCGCTGATGGCGGCCCTCGGCCGGTTGCCGCGGCGGCAACGGGCCTGCGTCGTCCTGCGGTACTTCGAGGACCTCGACGTCCGCGAGACCGCGGCGGTCCTCGGCTGCCGCGAGGGCACGGTCAAGAGCCAGACCGCCCGAGGCATCGCCTCGCTGCGCGACATGTTCGAGAGCGCGTCGTCCGACGAGCTCGCCATCCCCGGCACCCGGAGGTACCCGTGAACGAGCTCAGGCAGCTGCTGCACGACACGTCGGCCACCGAGCCGCCCGACCACCTCGACCTCACGGAGGTGGTGCGGCTCGGGGGACGCCGGCGCCGCCACCGCCGCGCGGCGACGGTCGCGTCGGTCGCCGCAGCCACGGCGATGGTGGCCGTGGTCGGTGCGACCGTCGGCGGGCCGGGACCCGACGGCCCGGCGCCCGCGACGGACGGCTCCGCCGGCCCGTCGGTGACGCTCGACGAGGCCCGGCCCGCGGTCGAGGGCACCGACTACCGCGTGCTGGCCAGCCGCCTGGAGGACCGCCGACGGGCCGAGAGGTTCGTGGGGGTCACCGACGACGGTCAGGGAGTCGTCCTCCGCGCGTCCACCGGGCGAGGCGGTCGCACGCCGGTGGGGATCGTCGACCCGTCCGACGGCGCGACGAGCTGGCTGCCCGGCGGTCCCCAGCCCCTCGACGAGACCTCGACGATCGCTCTCGGCGAGGACCGCCTGGTCTTCCGCGAGAGCCACTGGTCCGACGAGCGGCTGGCCGTGCGCGTCCTCGACCGCGCCGCCGGCACCTGGTCGACCATGCGCTGGCCCGGGCTGCCCCCGGCACAGGCGTACAGCCCGACCGAGCACGACGGGCGCCTCTACCTCACGCTCTACACCGAGCCGGGGCAGGCCGAGCACGAGCTCTGGTCGGTGTCGCTCGACGACAGCTCGGACGTCCGCGACGAGCACGCGACCGTGGTGGGTGACCTCGACGTCACCGGTGACGAGCTGACCTGGTCCGACGGGTCGACCGGGACGGCGGCCCGCGTGCACGTGCGGGACCTGGTCTCCGGGGAGGAGCAGTCGATCGACCCGCACCTGGACCCGGGCTGCGGCGTCCAGGCGCTGGAGCGGATCGGGGACCGGCTGCTGCTCGGCCAGGTCTGCGGCCGCTCGAGAGACCGGTTGCAGGTCGTCACCACGGAGGGGGACCGGGTCCTCACCATCGACGACGCGGGCGTCGGCGGGCACATCGGCGACGGGGGCCGGGTCGCGGTGGTCTCCGGCGGCGAGGGCGGCCCCTACGTCCTGGACCCGGTGAGCGGGGAGCTGTGGGCGGTGGGGGCCGCGACGTCGCTCTGGACCAGCCGGGAGCCGGTGCCGGACGGGTCCGACCTCACGCTGTGGAGCACGATCCAGGAGGTGGGTGGGGAGCCGGCGCCGGGCGTGGAGCCCGGGGCAGACGACGGCCCCGCGACCGAGCACCTCGTGGAGTGGCTCTCCTGAGCCCCGCCCGCGAGCGACGACGGGCCCCCGCCTGCGAGGCGGGGGCCCGTCGTCGGTCGATCAGGCGGTCTGCGGGAACTTCACGCCGGTGTTGGCGTGGCAGCGGTAGCCGTGCGGGTTCTTCGCGAGGTACTGCTGGTGCACGTCCTCGGCGTAGTAGTACGTCGGGACCTCGCGGATCTCGGTGGTGATCTCGCCCAGCCCGCGGCGGCGCAGCTCGGCGCCGTACACCTCGGTCAGCTCGCGGGCGACCCGCTCCTGCTCGGGGCTGGTGAAGTACAGCGCCGAGCGGTACTGCGTGCCCACGTCGTTGCCCTGGCGCATGCCCTGGGTCGGGTCGTGGACCTCGAAGAAGATCTTGACCAGGTCGGCGTAGGAGACGACCGCGGGGTCGAAGACGACGCGCACGGCCTCGGTGTGGTTCGTCGCGCCCGAGCACACCTCCTCGTACGACGGGTGCGGCGTCGTGCCGCCGGCGTACCCGACCGACGTCGACCACACGCCGGGCTGCTGCCAGTAGATCTCCTCGGCGCCCCAGAAGCAGCCGAGCCCGAAGACCGCCACCTCGAGGCCGGCCGGCGCCTCGTCGGTCACGACCGGCGTGCCCAGCACCAGGTGCTTGTCGGTCAGGTCGAACCAGCGCTCGGTGCGTCCGGGCAGCGTCTGCTCGGCGTCGATCAGCTGGGTCTGCTTGCGGGCGAAGAACACGTGGGCCTCCTGGGGGTCGTCCCGATCCTGGCACCAGGTCCAACACCGCGGCCGGTCGAGACGTTCCCGCCCCGCTGGACGTCGCCGGTCGTGGGTAACCTCACGGGGTGAGCGAACAGCAGCAGAAGGCAGGGTTCGAGACGCGGGCGATCCACGCGGGCTACGAGCCCGACGCCGCGACCGGTGCGGTCATCCCGCCCATCTACGCGACGTCGACGTACAAGCAGGACGGCGTGGGAGGACTGCGCGGCGGCTACGAGTACAGCCGGTCCGGCAACCCCACGCGCACCGCGCTGGAGGGCAACATCGCCGCGCTGGAGGAGGGGGAGCGAGGCTTCGCGTTCGCCTCCGGCCTCGCGGCCGAGGACACCCTCGTGCGCTCGGCGCTCAAGGCCGGCGACCACGTGGTCTTCCCCGACGACGCCTACGGCGGCACGCACCGCCTCTTCGACAAGGTCGTCAAGGTCTGGGGCGTCGACCACACCACCGCGGCGGTCTCCGACGTCGACGCGGTCCGCGCCGCGATCGAGCCGGGCCGCACGAAGATGGTCTGGATCGAGACGCCGACCAACCCGCTGCTCAACATCGCCGACATCGAGGCGCTCGCCGGTGTGGCGCACGAGGCGGGCGCGCTCCTCGTCGTCGACAACACCTTCGCCTCGCCGTACCTCCAGCAGCCGCTCACGCTCGGCGCGGACGTGGTCGTGCACTCGACGACGAAGTACTGCGGCGGCCACTCCGACGTCGTCGGCGGTGCGCTCGTCGTCCGCGACCTCGAGCTGGCCGAGAGCATCGCCTTCCACCAGAACGCCATGGGCTCGGTGGCCGGCCCGTTCGACTCCTGGCTGGTGCTGCGCGGGCTGAAGACGCTCGCCCTGCGGATGGAGCGGCACTGCGACAACGCCGAGCGGGTCGTGGAGTTCCTCAGCAGCCACCCCGACGTGACGCAGGTGATCTACCCCGGCCTCGAGGAGCACCCGGGCCACGCGACCGCCAGCAGGCAGATGAAGCGGTACGGCGGCATGGTGTCCTTCCGCGTCGCCGGCGGCGAGCAGCAGGCGCTCCAGGTCTGCGAGCGCGCCCGGGTATTCACCCTCGGTGAGTCCCTCGGCGGCGTCGAGTCGCTCATCGAGCACCCGGGCCGGATGACCCACGCGAGCGTCGCGGGCACCGATCTCGAGGTCCCCGCGGACTTGGTCCGCCTCAGCGTCGGCATCGAGACCGCCGAGGACCTGGTCGCCGACCTGGCCCAGGCGCTCGGGACGCGCGGCTAGGTCGACGAGGTGGACGAGCAGCCGGGCAAGGGCCCCGCAGAGAGCCCGGACAGCGGTCCGGCGGCAGGCCCGCCGGCGGGCACGGCGGGAGGCGGCGGCCGGGAGCGGGCCGAGCAGGAGCACCGCCGGCGCCTGGCGCTGCGGCTGCCGCGGATCGCCGACGACGACGACGGGCTCGCGCAGCGGCTCGCCCAGCAGTGGGCGCAGATGCGCGTGGACCGCCGCCCGGCGCCGGCGCCGATCCCGACCGGGCCGTCGAACTTCTCGCGGGCCCAAGTGCCCTGGGGCGTCGACCTCGCTGCGGCGTGGGCCTGGCGGCTGCTGGTCATCTGTGCGGCCAGCTACCTGCTGCTGCGGCTGGTCGGGTTCTTCTCGGTCATCAGCATCCCGCTCGCGGTGGCGCTGCTCGTCGCCGCGCTGGTCTCGCCGATCGTGGCGGGCCTGCACCGCCTCGGCCTGCCGCGGGGGCTGGCGTCGATCTCGGTGGTCATCGGCGGGCTCGGGCTGGTGGCGCTGCTGCTGACCTTCGCCGGGCAGCAGGTCGCCACGGGCGCGACCGACCTCGCCGACCAGACCGTCAAGGGGCTCGGCGAGATCAAGACCTGGCTCAAGGACGGGCCGCTCAACGCCAGCGACAGCCAGATCAACGACTACATCGACGCCACGCAGCAGGCGATCACCGAGGGCTCGCGCAACGGCGGGGTCGTCTCGCAGGTCAGCGAGGTCGGCTCGGCGGTCACCCACGTGTTCGCCGGCTTCTTCATCGTGCTGTTCGCGACGTACTTCTTCCTGGCCGACGGCGAGCGGATCTGGGCGTTCCTCGTCCGGATCGCGCCCCGCGCCGCCCGCGAGCACGTCGACAGCTCCGGCCGCGTCGCCTGGGTCTCGCTGACCCAGTTCGTGCGGGCGACGGTGATCGTCGCGCTCGTGGACGCCATCGGCATCGCGATCGTCGCCGCGGTGCTGGGCGTCCCGTTCGTGCTGGCAATCGGCGTGCTGGTCTTCCTCGGCTCGTTCGTCCCGATGATCGGTGCGACCATAGCCGGCTCGGTGGCGGTGCTGGTCGCGCTGGTCGACCAGGGACCCATCACCGCGCTGCTCATGCTCGCCGGCGTGATCGTGGTCCAGCAGGTCGAGGGACACGTGCTGCAGCCGTTCCTGCTCGGTCGCTGGGTCTCGGTCCACCCGCTGGCGGTCATCGTCGCCATCGCCTGCGGCGTCGTCGTCGCCGGCGTCGCCGGTGCCCTGGTCGCCGTGCCGCTCGCCGCCGCCGGCAACGCGGTGGTCGCCCACCTGGCCGCCAACACCGCGCCCGACGCGGATCCCGTCGAGGAGCTGCAGGAGGACTACGAGGAGACCGGTGCCCAGGTCGAGGTGCCGGAGGACCCGGAGAGCCCGCTGTGACCACCGGGCCCGTCTCCCTCGCCGAGATCGAGGCCGCCCGCGAGCTGCTCGAGGGCGTGGCCGTGCGCACGCCGATGGAGGAGTCGCGCTGGCTCTCCGACCTCGCCGGGGGGCCGGTGCTGCTCAAGTGCGAGAACCTGCAGCGCACCGGGTCCTTCAAGGCCCGCGGCGCCTACGTCCGGATCGCGCGGCTCTCCGAGGAGGAGCGCGCCCGCGGCGTGGTCGCGGCCTCGGCCGGCAACCACGCCCAGGGCGTGGCGCTGGCCGCGCGGATGCTCGGCACCAAGGCCACCGTCTTCATGCCCGAGGGCGCCCCGATCAACAAGGAGAAGGCGACCCGCGGGTACGGCGCGGAAGTGGTGTTCGAGGGCCGCTTCCTCGAGGAGTCGCTGGTCGCGGCCCGCCGCTTCGAGGCCGAGACCGGTGCGGTGCTCATCCACCCCTTCGACCACGCCGACATCGTGGTCGGGCAGGCCACGGCCGGGCTCGAGGTCCTCGAGCAGGCGCCCGAGGTGCGGACCGTGCTGGTGCCGACCGGTGGCGGGGGACTGCTGGCCGGGATCGCGATGGCGGTCAAGGCGGCCCGGCCCGACGTCCGCGTCGTCGGCGTCCAGGCGGCCGGCGCCGCGGCGTACCCCGCCTCGCTGGAACAGGGCCGGCCGGTCGCCCTGGAGACGATGAAGACGATGGCCGACGGCATCGCGGTCGGACTGCCCGGCGACCTCACCTTCGCCGCCGTCCGCGACCACGTCGACGAGATCCGGACGGTCTCGGAGGACTCGCTATCGCGCGCCCTCCTCGCGCTGGTCGAGCGGGCCAAGATGGTCGTCGAGCCCGCCGGTGCCGCCGCCGTGGCGGCGCTGCTCGACGACCCGGCCGGCTTCCCGACGCCCGCGGTCGCGGTGCTCTCCGGCGGCAACATCGACCCCCTCCTGCTGGGCAAGGTGATCCGGCACGGCATGGCCGCCGCCGGTCGCTACGTCAACCTGACGCTGACGATCCCCGACGTCCCCGGCGGCCTCGCCCAGCTCCTGGTCGAGGTCAGCGCCGCGGGCGCGAACGTCCTCGAGGTCGTGCACGAGCGGATCTCGCCCACCCTGCACCTCGACGAGGTCGAGGTGCACCTCCAGCTGGAGACCCGGGGCGCGCCGCACGCCGAGCGGGTGGTCGCCCGGCTCCGCGAGCGCGGCTACCGCGTCGCCGAGGGTCGCTCCTGAGCCGTCGCGGGATGCAACGCGCCGTTCGCTCATCCACCGCGTCGTCCGGTGGCCTACCGCGCTGTTCGAGCGTGTACCGCGCCGGTCGAGCGTCTACCGCGCCGGTCGAGCGTCTACCGCGCCGGTCGAGCGTCTACCGCGCCGACCCGTCGGCGCGGTAGACCTCTGGACAGCGCGTTGCAAGCCGGCGCGGCGTCCGGCGCGGCGTCGCGACGCCCCCAGGACGCAGCAGCGCCCCCGGCCGACCGGCCGGGGGCGCTGCTGGTGGGGCTCCTGCTGGGTGGAGGCGCGTCAGCCGGTGTACGGCGTGGCGTCGACGATGACGACCTCGAGGGTCTTGCCGTTCGGCGCCTCGTAGGCGACGGTGTCGCCCTTCTTCTTGCCGTTGATCGCCGAGCCGAGCGGCGACTGCGGGGAGTACACCGTGAGGCCTTCGGGCTCGATCTCGCGGGCACCGAGGAGGAACGTCTCGGTCTCGTCGTCGTCGTCGCCGACGAACTTGTAGGTCACGATCATGCCGGGCTCGACGATGCCGTCGTCGGGAGGCGTCTCGCCGATCTCGGCGCGGCGCAGCATGTCCTCGAGCTGCCGGATCCGGCCCTCGACGCGACCCTGCTCCTCACGGGCGGCGTGGTAGCCGCCGTTCTCCTTCAGATCGCCCTCGTCGCGGGCGGCGGCGATCCGCTCGATGACCTCCTGGCGGACGGGGCCCTTGAGGTTCTCGAGCTCGGCCGCGAGCTTGTCGTGGGCGTCCTGGGTCAGCCAGACGGTGCCCTGCTCGGTCGACTGGGTCATGGCAACTCCTGATGGTGCGAACGGGTGGGGCGGGGGGTGCCCGCCCTGCGTGCGTGGAACTGGTCCCGATCGGGTGCGCCGAGGGTGTGCTCGTACGCCGCGGCACTGGTGCTGACGCCGTGGGCCGGCGTCTCGGGCCCTCCTCTGGACGGCCCGGGCGGGACAGTCAGATCGGCCACTGTAACAAGCGGCCACCGGTTCCGCAGGTCAGCGATAGCGGGTCTGCCCGTCGGCCTTGCAGCCGAGCAGCTCCAGGGACGTCGCGCGGCGGTCGGTGCGCACCGACTGCTCCTGGCGCTGCCCCAGGGCCGGGTCGGGCCGGAACTCCAGCTCGCCCACCGTGGTGTGGTCCTCGGCGAAGGCGCGCAGCAGGCAGTCCGCCTCCACGCCGTCGTCGCGCAGGTCGACGACCACCACCGCGTCGACGGTGTGCTCGTCGACGACCTCGAACGTCTCCAGCTCCGAGGTGACCTCGGGGGTCGAGTGCGCCCACGCCGTCCAGGCCAGCCAGCCGAGGAAGAGGACCCCCAGGACCACCGCCGCGACCACCGACGCCCGACGTCGCCAGGGCGCCGGGGCGCCGTACCGCTCGGCCAGGACGTCGGTGCTCATGGCTCCCATGGTCCCACCCGTCCGGTGGCCGGGGGCGGGCGACCTAGGATCGGCCCCATGTCGCACCACGGGTCACCGCAGCCCCGGTCGGGTCTCCGGCTGATGCACGTCCACGCCCACCCCGACGACGAGTCGAGCAAGGGCGCCGCGTCCACGGCGATGTACGTCGCCCAGGGGGTCGACGTCCACGTCGTCACCTGCACCGGTGGCGAGCGCGGCTCGATCCTGAACCCGAAGATGGACCGGCCCGACATCGCGGCGAACATCACCGAGATCCGGCGCCAGGAGATGGAGCGGGCCCGCGACATCCTCGGCGTCACCCAGGACTGGCTCGGCTTCGTCGACTCCGGCTGGCCCGAGGGGGACCCGAAGCCGCCGCTGCCCGAGGGCTGCTTCGCGCTGGTGCCGCTGGAGGAGGCGGCCGCGCCGCTCGTGCGGCTGATCCGCGAGCTGCGCCCGCACGTCGTCACGACGTACGACGAGCGCGGGGGCTACCCCCACCCCGACCACATCAAGTGCCACGAGGTGACCGTCGCGGCGTTCGAGGCGGCCGGCGACCCCGAGCGGTACCCCGACCTCGGTGAGCCGTGGCAGCCGCTCAAGCTCTACTACCACCACGGCTTCAACCGCCCCAAGACCCAGGCGATCCACGACGCGATGCTGGCCCACGGGCTGGAGTCGCCGTACGTCGAGCGGCTCGCGGACTGGAAGCCCGAGCCCGACTGGGACGCGCGGATCACCACCCGGGTGCCCTGCGCGGAGTACTTCGGCGTCCGCGACCAGGCCCTCCTCGCCCACGCCACCCAGATCGACCCCGACGGCATGTGGTTCGCGGTGCCGCGGGAGATCCAGGAGGAGGTGTGGCCGACCGAGGACTTCGAGCTCGTCGTGAGCCACGTCCCCTCCGAGGTCCCCGAGAGCGACCTCTTCGCCGGCATCACCGACCCCGCCTGAGAGGATGGGCACCATGGCCCTCGACCTCGTCCCGCTCCTCACCGACGCGCTCGTCCGTGCCGCGGAGCAGGCGCCGGAGCCCGAGGACGTCAAGGCCGGCTGGCTGGCCTTCGGCATCTTCATCGCGCTCGCGGTCGCGGTCGGCCTGCTCGGGTGGAGCCTGACCCACCGGCTGCGCAACGCCCAGTCCTCCGAGGACGCCGGCCGGTACGACCCCTCGGACCGCCGCCCGCGCTCGGAGGAGCCGCAGGCGCGTGCCGAGGAGATGCGGCGGGAGTCGCCCGGCGCGCCGGAGTCGCCCGGGTCACCCGGCCCCTCCACCGACTGAGAGGGCGCGGATGGCCCGCACGGGCCATTCCTCCGCGCGGACGGCTGCATCTGGGTCCGGACCCTTCGGTCGGGGCACCCGTCCTGCCTAGGGTCGCGCAGTGCCCTCCTCCAGCCCCGCGCCCGGACGACGCGTCCGCGCCCTCGTCGCCTGCTGCGTGACCGCCCTCGTGGCGGCCGTCCTGGCGACCGGACCGGTCGCCGCGCCGCTGCTGCCCCCGGCGGGTGCGGAGCCCGCCCGCCCGATCAGCCCGACCTTCGACATCGGCACCTTCAACCAGCTCGGCAGCCAGCACACCGCCGGCAAGGGCGGCTGGGGGCCCGGGCGGATGCGCGCGCGGGTCACCGCCGGCCTGGTGCAGCGCAAGGGCCTCGACGTCGTGGGCTTCCAGGAGGTCCAGGCCGACCAGCTGCAGGTGCTGCAGCGCCGGCTCGACGGGTACGCCGTGTGGCCGGGCACGTCGCTCGGCGGCGGCGGCCTCCGGCTCCAGATCGCGTGGAAGTCCTGGATGTTCCGCCTGCTCGACCACGGCAGCGTCACCACGGCGTTCGACCGGCAGCGGCGACCGGTCCCGTGGGTGCTGCTGGAGCACCGCGGCACCGGCCGCAAGCTCTACGTCGTCGACGTGCACAACAGCCCCCGCGGCCTGGAGGCCGAGCGCGACTCGGCCACCCGCAAGGTGGTCCGGCTCGTGCGCGAGCTGCGCGCCACGGGTCGGGCAGTCTTCGTCGTGGGCGACATGAACGAGCACGAGGAGGTCTTCTGCTCGCTGGTAGGCCGGACCGACCTCGTCGCCGCGAACGGAGGGTCGGCCGCCTCCCCACGCGAGTGCAGCCCGCCGCCGGGCCGCCTGCTCATCGACTGGATCTTCGGCGGTGGTCCGATGAGGTTCTCCGGCTACGGCGTCCTGGAGGGGTCCTCGGTGCGGGTGGCCAGCGACCACGCCCTGGTCCGGGCGTCGGTCACCATGCGGGCGCGTCGCCGCTGACGCGACGGCCCGGTCCGCGGGCGGTGCCGCGAAGGTAAGGCGACTTGCTGGTCTGGACCAGTCCTGACTACCGTCCCCGGATGCCCCGAGTCACGACCGCACCGTCCGTCACCCACGCCCAGGGCCCCCAGCGACCGGCCCGCACCCACACGGTCACCGTCACCCTCGCGCTCGTGATGGCCCTCGCCGCCAGCCTCCTGGTGGGCGCGCCCGCGCGCGCTGCCGTGGAGTCGGCGCGCAAGCCGACCGGCTTCGGCTTCAAGATCGGCACCTTCAACGTGCTCGGCAGCCAGCACACGCGTGGCCGCGGCGGCTTCGCGCCCGGCACCCAGCGCGCCCGGTGGACCGCCGGCTCGATCCAGAAGCGCGGGATCGACGTCATCGGCCTGCAGGAGGTGCAGAAGGACCAGCTGCGCGTGCTGCGCAACCGGCTGCCCGGCTACCGGATCTGGCCCGGCACCAGCCTGGGCAACCAGGGCGTGCGGCTGCAGATCGCCTTCCGCAAGCGGCAGTTCGAGATGGTCGGCCACGGCTCCGTGGTGACCCGCTTCGACCGCCAGCGGCGCCCGATCCCGTGGGTGCGCCTGCGGGACCGGCGCACCGACCGCCGCTTCTTCGTCATCGACGTGCACAACTCGCCCAGGGGCATGGAGGGCGAGCGCGACTCCGCCACCGCCAAGCAGGTCCGGCTCGTCCAGCGGCTGCGGAGGAAGGGCAACCCGGTGTTCCTGACCGCCGACGCCAACGAGAAGCGCGAGTTCTACTGCAAGCTCACCGCCCGCACCGACCTGCGCGCCGCGAACGGCGGCAACCCCGGCGCCCGTGGCTGCAAGCCGCCGAAGCGACGCCTGCGCATCGACTGGGTCCTCGGCGGCCGCCGGGTGAAGTTCAGCCACTACCAGGAGGACCGCGGCCCCCGCGTCCGGAAGTCGAGCGACCACGAGCTCATCCACGCCCGGGTGCGCGTGCGCCCGGCGCGCGGGCGCTGACCCGCGGGACCAGCTCGCGCAGGAAGGACACGGAGACGTGCAGGACCGGTACCCTGCTGCGGTGCGTCGCCGTCCCACCGTCCCTGTCGTCCTCGTGGTGGCCGCGATCCTCACCGGGCTCGCGGTTGCCGCCGGCCTGACCCTCGCCCCGCGCGAGGTGCGCGTGCCGATCGCGGTCGGCACGCCGGCAGAGGTGAGCGGAGCCCGCGTGGTCGCCCGTGCCGACCAGGTCTCGCGGTCCGCGGGCCGCGCCGCCGAGGCCTCCCGTGGCCGCGTCGCAGCAGTCTCCGGCCTCGTCGCGCCGGCCGCCCCGCCGTACCGCCTCGAGGAGGCCGGCGCCCCGCTGCGCCGCCTGCCGAAGGTCTCGGTGCGGTCGGCCGCCGGCCTGGTGGACGCGGTGGAGTCCGGGACCACCGCCATGACCGGGCAGGCGAGCGGTGCGCCGTTCACCTTCGACATCGGCACGCTCAACGTCCAAGGCAGCCAGCACCGCGCCAACGGCACCGGACGCGCCGCGATGCACGCGACGACGATCCTCGGCCGCGGGGTCGACCTCGTGGGGCTGCAGGAGGTGCAGGACGACCAGCTCGCGGTCCTGCAGGGCCGCCTGCCGGGCTGGACGATCTGGCCGGGCCAGGCGCTGGGGAACCAGGGCGTCCGGCTCCAGATCGGCTGGCGCAACGACCTCTTCACGCTCGTCGACAGCGGCTCCATCACGACCACGTTCGACCACCAGCAGCGCCCGATCCCGTACGTGCTGCTGCGCGACCTGGCGACCGGTGGCGAGTTCTGGGTGATCGACGTCCACAACTCCCCGCGCGACCAGGAGGCCGACCGCGACAGCGCCACGGCCGCCGAGATCGCGCTGGTCCAGCGGCTGCGCGCCAGCGGCCACCCGGTGCTGCTGATGGGTGACACCAACGAGCACACCGAGTTCGGCTGCCGCGTCGCCGCGGCGACGGGCATGGTCGGCTCGAACGGCGCGACGCCGTCGTCCTGCGTGGGTGCCGGGCCCGTGAAGATCGACAAGATCATGGGCGTCGGGGGAGTGTCCTTCAGCGGTCACGTCGTCGACTACGGCGCTCCGGTGCGGTCCGCGACCGACCACGCGTTCATCCACGCGACGGTGACGATCAGCCCGCTGGGCTAGCCCCCGGCGGCGCGCTCGCGCGCCGGACCTGAACGACGCAGTCCCACGCCGTCCGCTCGGCCTCCCCGCCGTGACCCGGCTCGACGGTGCGCGCGGCGCGCTCGGCCCGCACCACCTCGTGCGGCCGGTCGGCGAGGTCGCCGAGGACGTCCTCGGCGGTCATCAGCACCGCGGGGTCGCGGGGGCCGCCGGTGCCCTCGGCGAGGTTGCTGCTGTCGTGCGCGACGAGCAGGAGCGTGCCACCCGGCACCAGTGCGTCGTACGCCGTCGCGACGGCGGCGCGGCGCTCGACGGCGGGCAGCTGCAGGTAGGCCACCACCACCAGGTCGTACGCCGTGCCGGCCGGCGGGCGCCAGGTGGTCGCGTCGGCCAGCACCCACTCCACGGCCGTGTCGCCGGCGAGCCGGCGGCCCTTGTCCAGCGCGACCGGGGAGAAGTCGAGCGCGGTCACCGACCAGCCGCGGTGAGCCAGCCAGAGGGCGTTGCGTCCCTCGCCGGCCGCCAGGTCGAGCGCGCGGCCCGGGGGCAGGTCGGCGCAGGCCTCGGCGATGAACACGTTCGGCCCGGCGGACCAGACGAGCTCGCTGGTGGCGTACCGCTCGTCCCAGTCCTCGGCGTCCACCGCCCGATCCAAGCACGCCGGGTCGCCGCGCGCCGGGTCAGGCGCCGGCGGTGTCCTGGCCGGCCGCGGCAGCCTGGCGACGCACGTCGTCCATGTCGAGCTCGCGCACCGCGCCGATGAGCTGCTCGAGGCCCTGCGGCGGGAGCGCACCGGGCTGGGCGAACACGAGGATCCCCTCGCGGAACGCCATCAGCGTCGGGATCGAGGTGATCCGGGCCGCTGCGGCGAGCTCCTGCTGGGCCTCGGTGTCGACCGAGCCGAAGGTGATGTCGGAGTGCTGCTCGGAGGCCGCCTCGTAGGTCGGCGCGAACTGGCGGCACGGGCCGCACCAGCTCGCCCAGAAGTCGACGAGGAGGATGTCGCTCCCCGCGACGTTCTGCTCGAAGTTCGCAGCGGTCAGCTCGATGGTCGCCATGCCTCAACGGTACGACGCGCCGGGTGACGGCCGGACCGGGCCGACGACCGCCCTGCCGACCTCTCCGGGCGACGACTCGGCACGGCGCTGGTCCAGACCAGTGGAAGCGTTTCCACCCAGGGGACCGCGAGGCGACGGTCGTGTTACAGAATCGTGACGCGACGCCCCGCCGGTGACCTTGACCACAGGGTGCGCAAGCGCTTGCATCTGTTGCGGCACGGTCGCCGCGAGTCCGACGCAGGCGACCGACCACGGGACAAGATAGGGAGAACGCATGCGTTCACTGAAGAGATCCGGCCTCGCAGGCGCGGCCGTCCTGCTCGCCGCCAGCGCGGTGCTCGCAGGGTGCGCCGACGACAGCGAAGGCGGCGGCGGCAGCGCCGGCGGCACCTCGCCCGGCGAGGGCAAGGCCGAGTGCGAGGGCCTGACGGAGTTCGGCGACCTGAGCGGTCGCGACGTCACGGTCTACACCTCGATCGTCGCCCCCGAGGACCAGCCGCACATCGACTCCTGGAAGGTCTTCGAGGACTGCACCGGGGCCGACGTCAAGTACGAGGGCTCCAAGGAGTTCGAGGCGCAGCTGCAGGTGCGCGTGCAGGCCGGCAACCCGCCGGACATCGCCTACGTCCCGCAGCCGGGCCTGCTGAAGAACCTGGTCAGCACCGGCAAGGTCGTCGAGGCGCCCGAGGGCACCGAGGCGAACGTCGACGAGTTCTTCGGCGAGGACTGGAAGGGCTACGGCAGCGTCGACGGCAAGTTCTACGCCGCCCCGCTGGGCGCCAACGTCAAGTCGTTCGTCTGGTACTCCCCGTCGATGTTCGAGGAGAACGGCTGGGAGATCCCCGAGACCTGGGACGACATGATCGCCCTGTCCGACCAGATCGCCCAGGACGGCAAGATCAAGCCCTGGTGCGCCGGCATCGAGTCCGGCGAGGCGACCGGCTGGCCGGCCACCGACTGGCTCGAGGACGTCCTGCTGCGCACCGGCGGCCCGGACGTCTACGACCAGTGGGTCAACCACGAGATCCCCTTCAACGACCCCGCGGTCGTCGAGGGCCTCGACACCGTCGGCGGGATCCTCAAGAACGAGGAGTACGTCAACGGCGGCATCGGCGACGTGAAGTCGATCGCGACGACCCCCTTCCAGGAGGGCGGCCTGCCGATCCTCGACGAGGAGTGCGCCATGCACCGGATGGCGAGCTTCTACGCCGCCAACTGGCCCGAGGGCACCAAGATCGCCGAGGACGGCGACGTCTTCGCCTTCTACCTCCCGGCGATCGGTGAGGACTTCGGCAGCCCGGTCCTCGGCGGCGGCGAGTTCGTCGCGGCGTTCTCCGACGAGCCGGAGGTCCAGGCCTTCCAGACCTACCTGTCCAGCGACGTGTGGGCCAACGAGAAGGCCAAGGCCACCCCGGGCGGCGGCTGGGTCAGCGCCAACACCGGCCTGGAGATCTCCAACCTCTCCAGCCCGATCGACCAGCTGTCGGCGGAGATCTTCCAGGACCCCGACGCGGTCTTCCGCTTCGACGGCTCCGACCAGATGCCCGGTGCCGTCGGCGCCGGCTCCTTCTGGACCGAGATGACGGCCTGGATCGCGCAGGACCAGAGCACCGAGGACTCCCTCACCAAGATCGAGGAGTCCTGGGAGGAGTGACTGAGGACCCTCCCGGCCGGTCGTGACGACCGGCCGGGAGGCCTCTGTCGTCCTGCCCCCGTCGTACGACCCGGCCGGTGAGCGTCCGCGCCCGGCCCGAGCCCTCCGGAGTGCCCCATGTCAACCGGTGAGAAGTTCACCCAGATGGTGATCGCGGTCGCGGTGTTCTTCGCCGTGGTCGGGCTGATCCTGCTGCTGACCCAACGTCTCCGGTCGCGCCGCGGCGAGCTGGTGCAGTCGGCCGCCTTCGTGCTGCCGGCGGTCCTGCTGATCGCCCTCGGCCTGCTCTACCCGGCCATCACCAGCATCTACCAGTCGTTCCTCGACAACACCGGCGACGAGGTCGTCGGGCTCGAGAACTACCAGACGATCTTCACCGACTCCGACCAGGTGCGCGTGCTGCTCAACACCGCCGCCTGGGTGATCCTGGTGCCGGTCGTCTCCACCCTCGTCGGCCTGGTGTACGCCGTGCTGGTCGACCGCTCCCGGTTCGAGAAGTTCGCCAAGGCGCTGATCTTCCTGCCGATGGCCATCTCGCTGGTCGGCGCGTCGATCATCTGGAAGTTCGTCTACGACTACCGCGACAGCAGCCGCGGCCAGATCGGCCTGGCCAACCAGCTGCTCAACTGGGTCGGCATCGACTCCTACCGGTTCCTGCTCACCGAGCCCTGGAACACCGTCTTCCTGATCGTCATCCTGATCTGGGTCCAGGCCGGCTTCGCGATGACGATCCTCTCGGCCTCCATCAAGGCGATCCCCGAGGACATCATCGAGGCGGCCCGGCTCGACGGCGTGGGCGGCATGAAGATGTTCCGCCACATCACCGTGCCGAGCATCCGGCCCTCGCTCATCGTCGTGCTCACCACGATCAGCATCACCACGCTCAAGGCCTTCGACATCGTCCGCACGACGACCGGTGGCAACTACGACACCAGCGTGCTGGCCTACCAGTTCTACGTGGAGTACTTCCGCTCCTACGACCAGGGCACGGCCACCGCGATCGCCGTCCTGATCTTCGTGCTCGTCATGCCGATCGTGATCTACAACGTCCGTCAGATGCGCAAGCTGGAGGCACGATGACCGTCATCCCCGAGGAGAAGGGCGTCGAGGCGATCGTCGCCCAGGAGTCCGTGGCCTCGAGCGCCAAGCGGGGCCTGAGCTCGCCGTGGGCGTCCCTGGCGGCCGTGGTCATCGCGGTCGTGTGGACCATCCCGACCTTCGGCCTGCTGGTCACCTCCTTCCGGCCCGAGGAGGAGATCACCAGCAGCGGCTGGTGGACGTCGCTGTGGAACTGGGGGTTCACCCTCGACAACTACGACGAGGTGCTCAACGGCTCCACGACCAACCTCGCGACGTACTTCATCAACTCGATCGTCATCACCATCCCCTCGGTGCTGATCCCGATCAGCATCGCGACGATGGCGGCCTACGCCTTCGCGTGGATGAAGTTCCCCGGCCGCGACTTCCTGTTCGTGGCGATCTTCGCGCTGCAGATCGTGCCGATCCAGGTCACGATGATCCCGCTGCTCAAGCTCTACGTGCAGCCGCCGTTCAACCTGCAGCCGCTCGCGGGCTCGGACGCGCCGGGCGGCGGGCTCTACACGATCTGGCTCTCGCACTCGATCTTCGCGCTGCCGCTTGCGATCTACCTGCTGCACAACTTCATGAACCAGATCCCCGGCGAGCTCATCGAGTCCGCCCGGGTCGACGGCGCGGGGCACGTGCAGATCTTCACCAAGATCATGCTGCCGCTCATGGCGCCCGCGATCGCGGCGTTCGGCATCTTCCAGTTCCTGTGGGTCTGGAACGACCTGCTCGTCGCGCTGGTCTTCGGCAGCAACCCGGAGATCGCCCCGCTGACGGTGCGGCTCGCGGAGCTCTCGGGCACGCGCGGGCAGGACTGGTACCTGCTGTCCGCGGGCGCGTTCGTGTCGCTGATCGTCCCGCTCGTGGTGTTCCTGGCCCTGCAGCGCTACTTCGTCCGCGGCCTGCTCGCGGGAAGCGTCAAGGGGTGACCGGCCCGCGGGTGGGGGCCCGATGACCAGCATCGACGACCTCGCCCGCGAGGTCGGCGTCTCGACCGCGACGGTCTCCCGCGCGCTGCGCGGGCTCCCGCGGGTCTCCGAGGAGACCCGGCAGCGGGTCGTCGACGCGGCCGTCCGGCTCGGCTACGTGCCCAGCGCGAGCGCGCGGGGGCTGGCGACCGGCCGCACCCGCACGGTCGCGGTGGTGGTGCCGTTCGTGACGCGGTGGTTCTTCGGCACCGTCGTGCACGGCGCCGAGCAGGTGCTGCGCGAGCGCGGCTACGACCTGCTGCTCTACAACCTCGCCGGCGACACCCACGCCCGTGACCGGGTCTTCGGCCGCGGCCTGCTCACCAAGCGGGCCGACGCCATGCTGGTGCTCGGCCTGACGCCGACCGCCCAGGAGGTGCGCCAGCTCGAGCGGGCTGGCCGGCCGGTCGCGCTGGTGGGCTCCTCGGTCGAGGGCTGGCCGAGCGTGCGCATCGACGACCACGCGGCCGCGCGCACCGCCGTGGAGCACCTGGTCGCGCTGGGTCACCGCAGGATCGGGTACGTCGGCGGCCTGGGCGACGACCTGCCGTTCGACCTGGCCGTGCCGACGGCCCGCCGCCGCGGCTACCGGGCGGCGCTCGCGGACGCCGGCATCGCGGCGGACCCGGCACTCGAGGCCGAGGGGCTGTTCACCATGGACGGCGGCCTGTCCGCCGGCCGACGGCTGCTGGCCTCCGAGCGGCCGCCGACGGCCGTCCTGGCGGCCTCGGACGAGATGGCCATCGGGGTGCTGCGCGCGGCCCGGGAGACCGGCTGCAGCGTGCCGGGGGACCTGTCGGTCATCGGCATCGACGACCACGAGGCGGCGTCGTTCTTCGACCTCGCCACGATCCGGCAGCCGGTCGACCAGCAGGGCCGCACCGCGGCCCGGCAGGTGCTCGCCCGGCTCGGCGAGGTGACCGAGGAGGTCCCCGACGACGTCGTGCTCCCGACCGAGCTGGTGCTGCGCGCGACGACCGGGCCGCCGCTCGGCTGACCGGCCGGCCGGACCTCGACGGACCCCGACGGACCTCCGACGGGGTCAGCGCAGGGAGTACGTCGCGAGCGAGACGCCCACGTAGTGCGCGGCGAAGGCCAGGATCGTGAAGGTGTGGAACACCTCGTGGAAGCCGAACCAGCGCGGCCACGGGTTGGGCCGCTTGAAGCCGTACACGACGCCGCCGAGGGTGTAGAGCATCCCGCCGGCCACGATCATCACGAACACCGCGACGCCGATGCCGATGCCGAGGTCGAGCGCGCCGTCGAGCAGGCTCGGGATGAAGAACACCGCCGCCCACCCCAGGGCGATGTAGATGGGGACGTAGAGCCAGCGGGGGGCATCGGTCCAGAACACGCGGAAGCCCACGCCCAGCAGCGCTCCGGTCCAGACCGCGGTGAGCAGCGCGGTCCGCTCGAGGCCGTCGAGCAGCATCAGCGCGAACGGCGTGTAGGAGCCGGCGATGAGCAGGAAGATGTTCGAGTGGTCGAAGCGGCGGAGGAACGCCCACGTCCGCGGTGACCAGGTCCCGGTGTGGTAGATCGCGGAGACCGTGAAGAGCAGCAGGGCGGTCGCGGTGAAGACCGCCGACCCGATGCGCGTGGTCGCGTCGGGCGAGAGGGCCACCAGCACGATGCCCGCCGCCAGGGTCATCGGCGCACTGGCCAGGTGCAGCCAGCCCCGCAGCTTCGGCTTGATCTCGGCGATCGTGTCGTGGATCGACTCGCCGAGGTGCTCGAGTCGGTGCTCCAGTCCTGCGCGCACGTCGTTGCTCCGGCTCATGCCACGAAGTTACCGGCCGGCGGGAGTGACCCGGTCGGGTGCCGGGTGTGACGGTCGACGTCACCTGCGGACGGGACCGTCCGGAGGGTCCGGGGGACCGGCCCGGCGGCGTACCCTGCTGCCCGTGGCGGACTGGAAGCGGGGCGTGCGACGGGTGCTCTACCCGGCCTACGAGGCCCGGATGCTGCGCCGCCTGCCGACCGAGCAGCTGCCCAAGCACGTCGGGGTGATGCTCGACGGGAACCGCCGGTGGGCGCGCGCCGTCGGGCGCGAGACCGCGCACGGCCACCGCGCCGGCGCGGCGAACATCGAGCCGCTGCTCGGCTGGTGCGACGAGGTGGGCATCGAGGTCGTCACCCTCTGGCTGCTCTCGACCGACAACCTGAACCGGCCGGCCGCCGAGCTCGCCCCGCTGCTGGAGATCATCGAGGACGCCGTCGACAGCCTCGCCGCCCAGCAGCGCTGGCGCCTGCACCCCGTCGGGGCCCTCGACCTGCTGCCGGCCCGGACCGCCGAGCGGCTCAAGGCCGCCGCCGAGGCGACCCGCGAGGTCGACGGGATGCTCGTCAACGTGGCCGTGGGGTACGGCGGGCGCCGCGAGATCGCCGATGCGGTCCGCTCCCTGCTGCAGGAGCACGCCGAGCGCGGCACCACCCTCGAGGAGCTGGCCGGCCAGATCGACGTCGAGCACATCGCCGACCACCTCTACACCAAGGGCCAGCCCGACCCCGACCTGGTCATCCGCACCTCCGGCGAGCAGCGCTTGGGCGGCTTCCTGCTCTGGCAGAGCGCGAAGTCGGAGTTCTACTTCTGCGAGGCCTACTGGCCCGACTTCCGCCGGGTCGACTTCCTGCGCGCGATCCGCGCCTACGCCCAGCGGGAGCGCCGGTTCGGGTCCTGAGCCCGTCACACGTTGTTCACCGACGTTCACCCCTGCGGACGGGCGTGTCGCCGCCGGCGGTCCCTCGGCGGGCGTACGTTCGGCAGCAGTGGCCGGTGGGGAAGCCGGCCGCGTCGGGAGGTCCGCTCGTGAGCGATCACGACCGCAGTGCACAGCAGGTCGGGTCCTGCTGCGCGCGAGGGGGCCGGCACTCCGGCCTGCGGGCCCGGTCCCGGTCCAACCGCGTGAGCTAGGACCGGGGCGTCGAGTGCGCGTGCCGGTCCGTGAGGGGTGCACCGTGCCGACGACGACGGCCAAGAAGTCCCGGACCACCGCAGCCAGGGGGTCCACCACCCGTACCTACGTGCTCGACACCAGCGTCCTGCTCGCCGACCCGGGCGCGATCCGCCGGTTCGCCGAGCACGAGGTCGTGCTGCCGGTGGTCGTGATCACCGAGCTGGAGGGCAAGCGGCACCACCCGGAGCTGGGCTTCTTCGCCCGCAGCGCGCTCCGGATGCTCGACGAGCTGCGGATCACCCACGGTCGGCTCGACGAGCCGGTGCCGGTGGGGGAGGAGGGCGGCACGGTCCGGGTCGAGCTGAACCACACCGACCCGCAGTCGCTGCCGTCGGGCTTCCGGCTCGGCGACAACGACACGCGGATCCTCGCCGTGGCCAAGAACCTCGCCGACGAGGGCCACACGGTCACCCTGGTCTCCAAGGACCTCCCGCTGCGGATCAAGGCCTCGGCGGTCGGCCTCGACGCCGAGGAGTACCGCGCGGAGGCGGTCAGCGACTCCGACACCGGCTACTCCGGGATGGCGGAGCTCGAGGTGGCGGCCACCGAGCTCGACGAGCTGTACGACGACGGCGTGCTCGACCTCGAGGTCGCCCGCGACCTGCCCTGCCACCAGGGCCTCGTGCTGCTCTCCGACCGGGGCACCGCGCTGGGCCGGGTGGGTCCGGACAAGCGGATCCACCTGGTGCGCGGGGACCGCGAGGCGTTCGGCGTCCACGGCCGCTCCGCGGAGCAGCGGATCGCCCTGGAGATGCTGCTCGACCCCGAGGTCGGCATCGTCTCCCTCGGCGGCCGGGCCGGCACGGGCAAGTCGGCGATGGCGCTGTGCGCCGGCCTGGAGGCGGTGCTCGAGCGGGGCCAGCACCAGAAGGTCGTCGTGTTCCGGCCGCTGTTCGCCGTCGGCGGGCAGGAGCTCGGCTACCTCCCGGGCTCGGAGGCGGAGAAGATGGGGCCGTGGGCCCAGGCGGTCTTCGACACCCTCGGGGCGGTGACCAGCCGCGAGGTGATCGAGGAGGTGCTCGCCCGCGGGATGCTCGAGGTGCTGCCGCTCACCCACATCCGGGGCCGGTCGCTGCACGACGCCTTCGTCATCGTCGACGAGGCGCAGTCCCTGGAGCGCAACGTCCTGCTGACCGTGCTGTCCCGGATCGGTGCGAACTCCAAGGTCGTGCTCACCCACGACGTCGCCCAGCGCGACAACCTGCGGGTGGGCCGCCACGACGGCGTCGTCGCGGTGATCGAGAAGCTCAAGGGGCACCCGCTGTTCGCCCACGTCACGCTGACCCGGTCCGAGCGCTCGCCGATCGCGGCGCTCGTCACCGAGATGCTGGAGAACGTGACGCTGTAGACACCGGTCTGGACCGTTGGGGCCGGCGGGGCGGATGTGGCGCGTGTGCCACCTGTCCCGCCGGATCCCGACGGGGCCCGGCGAGCCGCTTTTGCGGCCGCCGGGGGAGGTCGTGCATGGTGTCCCGGTCCCCCGGCCTCTACCCCGTGGATACCTCCCCTGTGACCAAGCACGTGAAGCACGTCCCGAAGCACCGTCGCGCACCCGAGCCCCGCCTCACCCGCGCGCCCCGTCAGGCACTGCGCACCACGGCCGTCCTCTCCGGCGTCGCGGTCGCGACCACCGGCGCCGCCGTCGCCGGCGGGGTCGTCAACGGCCCCACACCGGTCAGCGCCGCCGCGGGCGACATCGCCGCGACCGCCGACGCCCGGCTGAGCGCCACGGGCACGGACGCCGACCCGGCCACCACGGAGGCGGCCGGCTCCGCGCTCGCCTTCGAGCGGTCGGGCGCGGCGACGCGCTCCTCCGACCGCCGGCAGAGCGCGGTCCCGGCCAAGCAGGTCTCGCTCGGTGAGGGAGCGACCCAGGCGATGACCCGGACCGAGGACCTCTCCGACGCCGACCCCCGCGACATCGCGCGGGCGATGCTGGGCGAGTACGGCTTCTCCTCCGACCAGTTCTCCTGCCTGGACTCGCTGTGGGTCAGCGAGAGCGACTGGCGCATCGACGCCGACAACCCCTCGTCCTCGGCGTACGGCATCCCGCAGGCGCTCACCCAGCTCCACGAGCTCCCGGCCGACTACATGACGTCGGCCGAGACACAGATCCGCTGGGGCCTGGACTACATCCGCGACTCCTACGGCTCGCCCTGCAACGCCTGGTCGTTCAAGCAGGGCAACAACTGGTACTGAGCCCACCGGCCTCGTGCTGCCCACCGCGCGCCCTGGCGCGCGCTGGGCAGCACGATGCGGGCGGCGGCCTCACGGGTGGGTCATCGACTCCACGTCGAGCGCCTCGTCGAGCTGGGCCTCGGTGAGCTCGCCCCGCTCGAGGTAACCCATCCGCACCACGGTCTCGCGGATCGTGGCGCCGTCGGCGAGCGCCTGCTTGGCCACCTTCGCGGCGTTCTCGTAGCCGATGTGCTTGTTCAGCGGCGTGACCACCGACGGCGAGGACTCGGCGTACTGCCGCATCCGCTCGGCGTCGGCGGTGATCCCGTCGACGCACCGCTGCGCGAGCACCGTCGAGGACGTCGCCAGGAGCCGCACCGACTCCAGGACGTTGCGCGCCATCACCGGCATCGCGACGTTGAGCTCGAAGCTGCCGCTCGCGCCGGCGAAGCCTACGGCCGCGTCGTTGCCGACGACCTGGGCGCACACCATGAGCGTGGCCTCGGGCAGGACCGGGTTCACCTTGCCGGGCATGATGCTCGACCCCGGCTGCAGGTCGGGCAGGTGGATCTCGGCCAGTCCGGTCGTCGGTCCCGAGGACATCCAGCGCAGGTCGTTGCAGATCTTGGTCAGGCCGACCGCGATCGTCCGCAGGACGCCCGACAGCTCGACGAGCGAGTCGCGCGTGCCCTGGGCCTCGAAGTGGTTGCGCGCCTCGGTGAACGGCTGGCCGGTCCGCTCGCCGAGCACCTCGATCACCCGCGCGGCGAAGCCGGGAGGGGTGTTGATGCCGGTGCCGACCGCGGTGCCGCCCAGCGGCAGCTCGCGGACGCGGGGGAGGACCGACTCGAGCCGCTCCGCGGCGTACCGCATGGTGGCGGCGTAGCCGGAGAACTCCTGCCCGAGCATGACCGGGGTCGCGTCCATCAGGTGGGTGCGGCCGGACTTCACGAGGCCGGCGAACTCCTCGGCCTTGCCCTCCAGGCTGGTGGCCAGCACGTCGAGAGCGGGGAGGAGCTGGTCGGTGACCGCGAGCGCGGCGGCGACGTGGATCGCGGTCGGGAAGGTGTCGTTGCTGGACTGGCTGGCGTTGACGTGGTCGTTGGGGTGCACGTCGGTGCCGGCCCGGGCGGCCAGCGAGGCGATGACCTCGTTGGCGTTCATGTTCGAGCTGGTGCCCGAGCCGGTCTGGAAGACGTCGACGGGGAACTCGCCGTCGTGACGACCCTCGGCCACCTCGCCGGCGGCGGCGACGATCGCGTCGGCCTTGTCCTGGTCGAGCACCCCGAGCTCGCCGTTCGTGGTCGCGGCGGCCCCCTTGACCAGGCCGATCGCGTGCACCAGCGCCGGCTCGATGGGCGTGCCGGAGATCGGGAAGTTCTCCACGGCGCGCTGGGTCTGGGCCCGCCAGAGGGCCTCGCGGGGCACCTGGACCTCGCCCATGCTGTCGTGCTCGGTGCGGTACCCGGTCTGGTTCTCGTCGCTCACGCGGGGCCCGGTACCCGACCGACGTAGAGCCAATAGCGCTCGTCGCGGTCCTGCAGCCGCACGTCGTGCGGGCGGCCCTCGGCTCCGCCGAACGCCGTGCGCAGCGCCGCCTCGAGGTCAGCGGCCTCGGCCGCCGACCAGACCACGAGCGCACCCCCGGGCCGCAGCACCTCGCGGACGGTGCGGAGGAAGGGCTCCCGGTAGAGCGCGGCGTTCGCGTCGTGGACGAGGTAGCCGGGGCCGTTGTCGACGTCCAGCAGCACCAGGTCGTACGTCGCCGGGCGGGCCTCGGCGAGCGCGACGGCGACGTCGGCGACGACGACGTGCACCCGCTCGTCGGCGAGCAGGGCCGGTCCGTGGGGGACCGTCCCGTCGCGCATCCAGCCGACCAGCGCCTCCTCGATCTCGACGACCGCGCAGCGCTCGACCCGGGAGTCGGCCAGCACCTCGTGCATGGTGAACCCGAGCCCGAGGCCGCCCACCACGACCGCCCGCGGGTCCTCCACCAGCGCCAGGGCGGCGGTCGCGAGCGCCCGCTCGGTGCTGGTCTCGAGGGTGTCCATCACGAAGACGCCGTTCGCCCGCAGCTCCAGCGACGTCGGACCGGTCCCGCCGCGCCGCTCGCGCAGCACCAGCTCGCCGCGCTCGGACTCCGCGCGGGCCACCTCCACGTGCTCGGGCTCCGTCGGCCCGGGGCTGCTGGTGTCCACGAGAGGCATCGTGGCACTCCGCACGGGCTAGGCCCGCTCGGGCCCGGGTACCGGGACCCCATGAGCGACGACAAGCCGACCAGCGTCCAGACCGAGGTCGACGGCGGGCAGGTCTCCGAGGCCGCCTCGATGGACCCCGCCGCGCAGGACCAGCCGATCTCCGACGACCAGGGCGTCGCCGGCAACCCCGACCAGCCCGTCGGCCGGGACGGCGAGGGCGTCGAGGCGGGCCCCAACGCCAAGCCGCGCGCCAACGTGGAGTCCGCCCGCGACTCGACGGAGTGACGGTCGCAGTGCGGCGTCCCCGACCGCTCGGGGACGCCGCACGGCCGCCGACCACTGCGCCGACAACCGCGCCGACTACTGGGCCGAGCGCACCCGCAGGCCGGTGATCGGGACGGTCGTGGTGCCGGAGGGGTCGGTGAAGAAGTCGTTGCCCTGGTCGTCGACGACGATGAACGCGGGGAAGTCCTCGACCTCGATCCGCCAGACGGCCTCCATGCCCAGCTCGGGGTACTCGATGACCTCCTGGGACCTGATGCAGTCCTGGGCGAGGCGGGCGGCGGGGCCGCCGATCGAGCCGAGGTAGAAGCCCCCGTGCGCGTGGCAGGCCTCGGTGACCGCCTTGGAGCGGTTGCCCTTGGCGAGCATCACCATCGAGCCGCCGGCGGCCTGGAACTGCTCGACGTAGGAGTCCATGCGACCGGCCGTGGTCGGGCCGAAGGACCCTGACGCCATGCCCTCGGGGGTCTTGGCCGGGCCGGCGTAGTACACCGGGTGGTCCTTGAGGTACTGCGGCATGTCCTCGCCGGCGTCGAGGCGCTCCTTGATCTTGGCGTGCGCGATGTCCCGCGCCACGACCAGCGGACCGGTGAGGGACAGCCGCGTCTTGACCGGGTGCCGACGCAGCTCGGCGAGGATCTGGTCCATCGGCAGGGTGAGGTCGATCGGCACGACCTCGCCGCCGGCGATGTCCTCGGCGACCCCGGCGTCGGGCATGTACTGCGCGGGGTCGGTCTCGAGCTGCTCGAGGAAGACGCCGTCGGGGGTGATCTTGCCCAGCGCCTGCCGGTCGGCCGAGCAGGAGACGGCGATCGCGACGGGGCAGGACGCGCCGTGGCGGGGGAGCCGGACGACGCGGACGTCGTGGCAGAAGTACTTGCCGCCGAACTGCGCGCCGATCCCGAAGGACTGGGTCAGCTCGAAGACCTGCTGCTCCAGCTCGAGGTCGCGGAAGCCGTGGGCACTCAGCGAGCCCTCGGTCGGGAGGTCGTCGAGGTAGTGCGCGGAGGCGTACTTGGCGGTCTTGAGCGCGTACTCCGCGCTGGTGCCGCCGATCACGACCGCCAGGTGGTACGGCGGGCAGGCGGCCGTGCCGAGCGAGCGGATCTTCTCGTCGAGGAACTGCAGCATCCGCTGCGGGTTGAGGACCGCCTTGGTCTCCTGGAACAGGAACGACTTGTTGGCCGACCCGCCGCCCTTGGCCATGAACAGGAACTTGTACTCCGGCTTCCCGCTCGTCTGGGGGGTGGAGTAGATCTCGACCTGCGCCGGCAGGTTCGAGCCGGTGTTCTTCTCCTCGTACGTCGTGAGCGGCGCGAGCTGGGAGTAGCGCAGGTTCAGCTGGGTGTAGGCGTCGTACACGCCCTGGCTGACCGCCTCGCCGTCGTCGATGCCGGTGAGGACGCCCTCGGACTTCTTGCCCATGACGATGGCGGTGCCGGTGTCCTGGCACATCGGCAGCACGCCGCCGGCGGAGATGTTGACGTTCTTGAGCAGGTCGAGCGCGACGAAGCGGTCGTTGCCCGAGGCCTCGGGGTCGTCGATGATCCGCCGCAGCTGCGCGAGGTGCGCCGGCCGCAGGTAGTGGCTGATGTCGTGCATCGCCTCGCGGGTCAGCAGCCGGATCGCCTCGGGGGAGACCTTGAGGAACGTCTGCCCGTCGGCCTCGAAGGTGGAGACGCCCTCGGTGGTCAGCAGCCGGTACGGCGTGCGGTCCGGGCCGAGGGGCAGCAGGTCGGAGTAGCGGAACTCGGGAGCGCTCGACACAGGTCGGCAGGGTACGCCGCTCCGGGCGGGCGCGGAGCACCGGCCGGCGCTCTAGGCTGGGCCCATGGACGGCACCCCGGAGCAGCGTCCCGTCTCGGGCCGGGAGCCCGTGACCGACCCCTCGCAGCTGCGCGTCTCCGACGCCGACCGGCACCGCACCGCGGAGGTCCTGCGCGAGGCGGCGGGCGAGGGCCGGCTCGACATGGACGAGCTCGGCGAGCGGCTGGAGGCGGCGTACGCCGCCAAGACCTACGCCGACCTCGCCCCGCTCGTCATGGACCTGCCCGGTGGCGACCCCGCCACCCCGGCCGTCCCGCACGCGGCGCGGCCGCCCGCGGCGCCGGGCCCGCCCGGCGTCCCGGTGGCCGGTCAGCGGTTCGACACCTCGGTGGCGATCATGGGCGGGTGCGACCGCAAGGGCGTCTGGCAGGTCGGGCCGACGCACCAGGCCTACGCCGTCATGGGCGGGGTCCTCATCGACCTGCGTGAGGCGGTGTTCACCAGCCGGGAGACCGTGATCACCTGCGGCGCGTTCTGGTCGGGCATCGACATCGTCGTCAACGAGCGCACCCAGGTCGTCGTCGAGGGCATCGGCATCATGGGCGCCTTCGAGCAGGCCCGCGACAAGGTCGAGGCCCGCCTCGACGCCGACTCGCCGGTGGTCCGGGTCAAGGGGGTCGCGCTGATGGCCGGCGTCACCGTCACCCGGAAGGGCCCGCCGAAGCCGCGGCGCCGCCTCGGTGGCGGCGGGCACCCACGGCTGCACTGACCAGGCTGACCAGCGGCTTACCCAGCGGCGGACCAGCGGCGGACCAGCGGCCGGGTGGGTCAGTGCGCGGTGGCGTCCTCCGCGGCGTGCTCCGCGGCCTGCGCCGCCGCGGGGTCCTCCTTCGCCGGCACCCGGCCGGCCCGCTCCAGGTCGATGGTGAGGTTGTCGCCGGTCTCGGGGTCGAAGAGGTGCATCTGGCGTGAGTCGACCCAGATCTCGGCCTCGTCGCCCTCGCTGATCCGGCTGGCGCCGTCGAGGGAGACGACGAGCTGGCTGCGCATCGTGTCGCCGTCGAGGTCGCGCTCGAGCTGGGTCAGCTGCTCCTGCACGGCACCCTCGGCCTCGAAGGGGATGTAGGCGTAGGCCTCGTTGCCCAGCCACTCCACGACGTCGATGGTGGTGGTGAAGGTGGAGCCACGGCCGCGCCGCGCGTCGTCGACCACCGAGGCGTCCTCGAAGTGCTCGGGGCGGATGCCGGCGATGAGCAGCTTGCCCTCGGGCACGAGGGCGGCCTTCTCCCGCGGCAGCTCGACGGTCCCGATCGGCAGCTCCACGGAGGTGCCGCGGACCGTAGCGGGCAGGAAGTTCATCGGCGGGGAGCCGATGAACCCGGCCACGAAGAGGTTGGCGGGGTTCGTGTAGAGCTCGCGCGGCGACGCCAGCTGCTGCAGCACGCCCCGCTTGAGCACCGCGACCCGGTCGCCGAGGGTCATCGCCTCGGTCTGGTCGTGGGTGACGTAGACGGTGGTGATGCCCAGCCGCTTCTGCAGGCGGGAGATCTCGGTGCGCATCTGCCCGCGGAGCTTGGCGTCGAGGTTCGACAGCGGCTCGTCGAAGAGGAACGCGTCGGCGTCGCGCACGATCGCCCGGCCCATCGCGACGCGCTGGCGCTGACCGCCGGACAGGTTGCCCGGCTTGCGCTCGAGGTGCTCGTCGAGCTCCAGCGTCCGGGACGCCTCACGGACCTTCTGGTCGACCTCGTCGTTCGAGGCGCCGGCCAGCCGCAGCGGGAAGGCGATGTTCTCGTAGACCGTCAGGTGGGGGTAGAGCGCGTAGTTCTGGAACACCATCGCCAGGTTCCGGTCGCGCGGGGCCAGGTCGTTGACCCGGCGGTCCCCGATCATCATGTCGCCGTCGGTGATGTCCTCGAGCCCGACGATCATCCGCAGCAGCGTCGACTTCCCGCAGCCGGACGGGCCGACGAGGATCATGAACTCCCCGTCCTGGACGTCGATCGAGACGTCGTTGACGGCCGGGAACCCGTCGCCGTACTTCTTCACGATGTGCTTCATGGTGATGGCAGCCATGGCGGGTCAACCCTTCACTGCGCCGGAGGTGAGGCCGGCGACGATCTTGCGCTGGAACAGCAGGACGATGACGACGATCGGGATGGTGGCGACGACGGCGCCGGCCGCGAGGAGCGACGCCGGACGGCTGAACGGGTCCGGCCCCACGAAGAAGGACAGGGCCGCCGGGATGGGGCGGGCGGTCTCGGTCGAGGTGAGCGAGATGCCGAAGACGAAGTCGTTCCAGGCGAAGAAGAACGTCAGGATCGCCGCGGTGAACACGCCCGGTGCGGCGAGCGGCACGATCACCTTCCGGAACGCCTGCCAGGAGGTCGCGCCGTCGACCTGGGCGGCCTGCTCCATCTCCCACGGGATCTCCCGGAAGAACGCCGAGAGGGTCCAGATCGCCAGCGGCAGCGTGAAGGACATGTAGGGGATGATCAGCCCCGGCCACGTGTCGTAGATCCCGAGCGTGCGCCACATGTCGAACAGCGGCCCCACGAGCGAGACCACCGGGAACATCGCGATCACCAGGGCCGTGGTGAGCACGAACTTCTTGCCCCGGAACTCCAGGCGCGCGATGGCGTACGCCGCGAGCGTCGCGATGACCACCGAGAGCAGGGTGGCGATCAGCGAGATCCCGATCGAGTTGAGGATCGCCCGCCGGAACTGCTCGTCCTGCAGGACGTCGCTGTAGTTCTGCCAGCCCGCGCCGCCCCCGGCCTGGGGGAGGAAGCCCTCGCTGCCGTTGGTGATCGCGGTCTGGGACTTGAAGGACAGCGAGATGATCCACGCCACCGGCAGCAGGCACCAGAGCAGGATCAGGACGAGCCCGATCGTGAGGCCGACCTTCTGCTTCATGGCGCTCATCCCTCCTGCCGGGCCGAGGACAGGTCCACGCGGAAGACCTTGACGATCAAGAACGCCACCACGAGGACCGAGAGGAACAGCAGGACCGAGAGCGCCGAGCCGATGCCGAGCTGGAACTGCTCGATGACCTGCCGGTAGGTCAGGAACGAGATCGACTCCGTGCCGTTCGCGCCGGCGGTCATCACGTAGATGTTGTCGAAGATGCGGTAGGCGTCCAGCGCGCGGAAGAGCACCGCCACCATGATCGCGGCCCGCATGTTGGGCAGGATCACCTTGTAGAGCCGCTGGAACCACGTCGCGCCGTCCACCTTGGCGGCCTCGATCATGTCCTCCGAGACCTGCGCCAGGCCGGCGAGCAGCAGCAGCGACATGAACGGCGTGGTCTTCCAGATCTCGGAGACCATGATCGCGACGATCGAGGAGCCGTACTCCCCGAACCAGTCGAAGTCGGCGCCGACGAAGGGCAGCCAGCCGTTGACGAAGCCGTTGTCGGCGGAGAACGCGAACTGCCAGGCGAAGCCCGAGACGACGGTGATGATGCCGTACGGGATGAGGATCGAGGTCCGGATCAGGCCGCGGGCGAAGATCACGCGGTGCATCACCATCGCGAAGGCGAAGCCGATCACCAGCTCGACCGCGACCGTGACGACCATGACCATCACGGTGTTGGCGGTGTCGCGCCAGAAGAGGCTGTCGGTCAGGGCCGTCACGTAGTTCTGCAGCCCGACGAAGCTGCGCTCGTCGGGGTCGGTGAGGCTGTAGTCGAACAGCGAGAGGTAGAGCGCCCGGATCATCGGGAACGCCGTGACCACCAGCATCAGCACGATGGCCGGGGCCACGAGCTTGCGACCGAGGGCGTTCTCGGCCTTCGCCCGGTCCGAGTCCGGGGTCTTCGGCGTGGAGCGCGGCTTCTTCGCCGTGGCGGTCTGCACCGTCGAGGTGGTCACAGCAGGGCCTTCCCGTCGAGGACGGCACGGAGGAACTCGGCCGACTCCTGGGGCGTGGAGTCGGGGTCGACCCCCGTCGGGGAGTGCCAGACCGACTGCAGGGCGCTCGAGATCTGGCTGTAGTAGGCGCTCTTGGGGCGCGGGCCACCGGTGTCGACGCTCTCGCGGTAGAGCGTGAGCAGGTCCGGAGGGTAGGCCTCCTGCAGCTCGGGGGAGTCGTAGACCGATCCGCGCGAGGGCATCAGGCCGTCGGTGACCGCGAGCTGGCCCTGCGCCTCCGGGGAGGTCACGCACACCGCGGCCTCCTGGGCCAGGTCGAGCTCCTCGGTGTAGGCGCCGACGCCGATGTTGATCCCGCCGACCGGGGGCCGGGACTCCTCGCCCTCGACGGTCTGCGGGTAGCGGGCCCAGCCGAGGTCGCGGAACTGCTCCTCGTCGGCCGGGCCGCCGGGCTGGCCGACCGCTCCCTCGTAGTTCTTGTAGACGAAGGTCCAGTTCGTCATGAACTCACCGGGACCCTCGTACATCGCGCCGAGGCTGCTGCCCTCGTTGGAGGTCGACAGGCCCGGCTGGGTCGCGCCGGAGTCGACCAGCTGCTGGATCACGGCCGCGGCAGCGCGACCGGCGTCGGAGTCGATGGTCACCTTCGCGTCCCGGCCCGCCTCGGTGTCCTCGACGATCGAGCCGCCGGCGCCCTGGACGAGGGAGTTGATCCACACGACGTACGCCTCGTAGCGGTCGGCCTGCACGCCCACCGTGGCGCCCTCGTCGGCGGCCGCCGTGATGACCTGCTCCCAGGTCACCGGCTGCTCCATGTCCAGGCCCGCGGCCTCGGCGAGGGACTTGCGGTACCAGAGGACCTGGGTGTTGGCCCACTGCGGGGCGGCGACGACGTCGCCCTCCCACTCGACGGTCTCGGCCGCGCCCGCGAGCACGTCCTCGTCGACCACCTGGTCGGCCAGGTCGCCCTCGAACGGCGCCAGCCAGCCGGCGTTCGCGAACTCCGGGACGAAGACCGGGTCGAGGCTCATCAGGTTCGTCGAGGAGTCCTTGGCCGCGAGCCGGCGCGCCAGCTGCGTGCGCTGGTCGGTGGCGCTGGTGGGAAGCAGCTGGATCTCGATGTCGTACTCGTCGGTGCTGCACGCCTCCGCGATCGCGGTGAGGGTCTCCTGGCCGTCGGGGTTGATGTACCAGTTGAACGTCGTCCGGCCGCCGTCGTCGCCGGAGCACGCACTGAGCAGGCCCGCCGTGCAGACCAGCGTCGCGAGACCGGCGAGCGCACGTCGGCGGCGCGGTCCGGGGGGATCGAATCGGTGCATGGGCGCCTCGCTCGGGATGTGGTCCACATCACTTGCCCGTTCCTGCTGGTCGTCACACCTGCGTCCGGGAGGAATCCCGGTGCGCCCCGTGCGGGCCCCAGCGGGACGGGACCGGCCCGGGGCACTACTGTGTGCCGCGTCACTTCACTACGGATCGTCCGGCACGTACCTGCCGGTGAAGGAGATTGAGGAGAACATGGCAACAGTGACGTTCGAAGGCGCCCAGCGCTGGTACCCCGGCGCCGACCGCGCCGCCGTCCCGGGCATCGACCTGGAGATCAAGGACGGCGAGTTCATGGTGCTCGTCGGCCCGTCCGGCTGCGGCAAGTCCACCACCCTGCGCATGCTCGCGGGGCTGGAGGAGGTCAACGCCGGCAAGATCTTCATCGGGGACCGCGAGATCACCCACACCCCGCCGAAGGACCGGGACATCGCGATGGTGTTCCAGAACTACGCGCTCTACCCGCACATGAGCGTGGCCGACAACATGGGCTTCGCCCTGAAGATGGCCAAGGTCCCCACCGAGGAGCGGCGCAAGCGGGTCGAGGAGGCCGCCCGGATCCTCGGGCTGACCGAGTACCTCGACCGCAAGCCCAAGGCGCTCTCCGGCGGCCAGCGCCAGCGCGTGGCTATGGGTCGCGCGATCGTGCGCAGTCCGCAGGTCTTCTGCATGGACGAGCCGCTGTCGAACCTCGACGCCAAGATGCGCGTCCAGACCCGCACCGACATCGCCAAGCTCCAGGCCGACCTCGGCGTCACCACCGTCTACGTCACCCACGACCAGGTCGAGGCCATGACGATGGGCGACCGGGTCGCGGTGATGAAGGAGGGCGTCCTCCAGCAGGTCGACAGCCCGCTGCGCCTCTACGACAAGCCGGTCAACCTGTTCGTTGCGGGGTTCATCGGCTCCCCGCAGATGAACCTCATCGAGGCGACGGCCGTCGACGGCCGGGCCCAGATCGGCGAGTACCTCGTGCCGGTCGACCCGACGGCCGCCAAGGTCATGCAGGGCCGGATCACCGTCGGCGTCCGTCCGGAGGCGTGGCGCGTGGTCTCCGCCGAGCAGGGCGGCCTGCCCGTGCGGGTCACGGTCGTGGAGGAGCTCGGCTCCGACGCGTTCGTCTACGGCACCAGCGACGTGGAGGGCACGCCGGCGAACATCATCGTCCGCGTCTCCGGCCGCGACAAGGTGCACAAGGGGGAGACGATCCACGTCACCACCGACCCCGAGAACGTGCACGTTTTCGACACCGACACCGGTGAGCGCCTCTCCGACTGAGCCACCAGCGTGCGACGAGACCCCCGGCCGCCGGCCGGGGGTCTCGTCGCGCCAGGGCGAGGCCGTCGGGCGTCAGGCGCTCGCGCGGTCGGCGGTGCGCCGGATCGCCGCGGCGAACGTCTCGTGGAGCGCAGGGGGCATGTCGTGCCCCATCCCGTCGATGAGCAGCAGCTCGGCGCCGGGCACGGCCGCGGCCGTGGCGCGGCCGCCGGAGACGTGCACCATCCGGTCGGCGAGCCCGTGGACCACCGTGGTGGGGACCCGCACGCTGCGCAGCCGGGCGCTGCGGTTGGGCTGGGTGAGGATGGCCATCATCTGCCGCATGGTGCCGGCGGCGCTGATGCCGCGGTCCCAGGTCTCCTCGGCCCGCCTGCGCGTCTCCTCCTCGGGCTCGGGGTAGCCCGGCGAGCCGATCAGCCGCCACATCTGCCGGCTGGCACGGACGTAGGCCTCCCGCGACGCGCGCTTGTTGCCCACCAGCGCCGGCAGCAGGTTCGGGTGCTGCCAGCCGACCGTCCGCTTGCCGGTCGTCGACATGATGCTGGTCATCGAGAGCACCCGGCGCGGTTCCGCGATCGCCATGGTCTGCACGACCATCCCGCCCATCGACACCCCGGCCACGTGCGCCGCGTCGATGCCGAGGTGGTCCAGGAGCCCGAAGGCGTCGGCCGCGAGGTCGGCCATCGTGTACGGCGCGCGCACGCGCCGGCCCGTGAAGGCGCGCACGAGCGCCGCCCGGGTGACCCGCCCCTCCATCCGCGAGGAGCGGCCGACGTCGCGGTTGTCGTACCGGACGACGTAGAAGCCGCGCGCGGCCAGCAGTCGGCAGAAGTCCTCGTTCCACCAGGTCATCGGTCCGCCGAGCCCCATGACCAGCAGCAACGGGTCGTCGTCGGGGTCGCCGAAGGTCTGGTAGCACAGCTCGACGTCCGGGCGGACCGGTGCGAAGAGCTCGGGGGAGACGGCCACCTCGGGAACGTCGGAGGATCTGGCAGACATGCCTGTCAGTGAACCAGAGGACCTGTGGACACCGGTCGTCCGGTTTGGCGGGTGAGCCAGGTCACTTGTGGGTAACGTCGGCACGTGAGCCAGCCGACACTGGGGGCCTTCCTGCTCCCCGAGGGATTCGCGCCCCCGCCCCTCGTCGCCCTCCTGCGCGAGGGCAGCCTCGTGAGCGAGGCCGGCCGCTACGCGCTGCGCAGCCGCACCGAGCGGCGTGCCCGCCGCGCCACGCCGTACGTCGGTCGCGTCCCGGCGCGCCTGGCCGACCCCGTGCTGCTCGTGCCCGGCTTCCTCGCCGGCGACACGTCGCTGTCGTTCATGGGCCGGGCGCTGCGCACGCAGGGCTACCGGACCTACCGCTCGAACATCCGGGCCAACATCGGCTGCACCCTCGACGCCGCCGGCCAGCTCGAGGCGCGGCTGGAGTCGATAGCCGCCCGCCGGGGCTCACGGGTGCAGGTCGTGGGCCACAGCCTCGGCGGGATGCTCGCCCGCGGGGTCGCCGCCCGCCGCCCCGACCTGGTCTCCAGCGTCGTCACCATGGGCAGCCCGGTCATGGCGCCCGGCGCGCACCACGGCGTGCTCACCCGCAGCGTGGACCTGCTGGTCCGGCTGAGCCGCGCCGGCCTGCCGGGGCTGATGTCGGAGGACTGCGTCGCGGGCGACTGCGCGCGGCAGTCGTTCGAGGAGAGCCGGATGCCGCTGGCCGAGCACGTCGCCTTCACCTCGATCTACTCCAAGCGCGACGGCATCGTCGACTGGCGTGCCTGCATCGACCCGCTGGCCCAGCCGATCGAGGTGACGGCCTCGCACATTGGCCTGGCCGTCGACCCGCGGGTCATCGACCACGTGGCCTCGGTGCTGCGCCGGCGGACCGTCGAGTCAGCGGTCGAAGTCGATCGCGGAGTAAGCGCGTAGCTTCTCCAGGCGGTGCTCGCTGGTGATCGAGCGGATCGTGCCGCTGCGCGAGCGCATGACCAGCGAGTGCGTCGTCGCGCCGCCGGAGCGGTAGCGGACGCCGCGGAGCAGCTCGCCGTCGGTGATGCCGGTGGCGACGAAGAAGCAGTCGTCGCCGGTGACCAGCTCGTCGGTGGTGAGCACGGCGTCGAGGTCCAGCCCGGCGTCGACGGCGCGCTGCCGCTCGGCGTCGTCGGTCGGCCAGAGCTTGCCCTGGATGGTGCCGCCGAGGCACTTCATCGCGCAGGCGGTGATGATCCCCTCCGGGGTGCCGCCGACGCCGAGGAGCAGGTCGATGCCCGTGTCCGGGCGGGCGGCCATGATCGCGCCGGCGACGTCGCCGTCGCTGATGAACTTGATCCGCGCGCCGGTCGCCCGGATCTCCTCGACCAGCTCGGCGTGCCGGGGGCGGTCGAGCACGACGACCGTGACGTCGCTGGCGCTGCTGCCCTTGGCCTTGGCCACCGCGTGGACGTTGTCGGCGACCGACTGCCGGATGTCGACGACCTCGGCGGCCTCCGGGCCGGCGACCAGCTTGTCCATGTAGAAGACCGACGAGGGGTCGTACATCGTGCCGCGCGGCGCCACCGCGAGCACCGAGACCGCGTTGGTCATGCCCTTGGCGGTGAGCGTCGTGCCGTCGATCGGGTCGACGGCGACGTCGCACTCGGGCCCGGTGCCGTCGCCGACCTCCTCGCCGTTGTAGAGCATGGGGGCGTTGTCCTTCTCGCCCTCGCCGATCACCACGACGCCCTGCATGCCGATCGTCGAGATCATCACGCGCATCGCGTTGACCGCGACCCCGTCGGCGCCGTTCTTGTCACCCCGGCCGACCCAGCGACCGGCCGCCATGGCGGCCGCCTCCGTCACGCGGACGAGCTCGAGGGCGAGGTTGCGGTCGGGCGACTCCGGGGCGACGTCCAGGCTCATGCCCTGAACCCTAGTGGTCTGCTCCACTTGCCGGCACCACCCGACCGGCGCCTGGGCAACGGCGCGGCCCGGGCGCCGTCCTGGTGGTGGGGACCGGGGACGGGTCGGCGGTCAGCGGGCGTAGACCGAGACCTCGGTGGCCTTCACCGCGAAGGTGACGGCCGTCCCCGGGGCGAGGTCGAGCTCCGCCGCGGCGTGGGCGGTCACGTCCGCGGCGAGGTCCCCGGCCCGCACGCGCACCTGGTCGCCGTGGGGCTCGAGGTCGGTGACCACGACGTCCAGCGCCGTCCGCGGACTGCCGCCCGGGGCGCCCCCGAACACCGAGACGGCGTTCGGGCGGAAGACCGCCACCGCCTCGTCACCCTCGGCCAGGGCCGGACCGCTGGGGGAGCCGGCCACCACCCGGCCGTCCGCGGCGCGGACCGCGCCCGCGGACCAGCGGCCCGCCACCATGTTCAGCCCGGCGACGCGCGCCGCGAACGCGCTGCGCGGCCGGGCGAGGACGTCCCGGCTCGGGCCGTCCTCGACGACCCGGCCCTGGTCGAGCACCACGACGCGGTCGGCCAGCAGCAGGGCGTCGAGCACGTCGTGGGTCACCAGCAGCGTCGTGCGGCCCTCGAGCACCCGCCTCAGGGTCTGGCGCAGCGCCGGCGTCACCGCCACGTCGAGCGCGGCCATCGGCTCGTCGAGCAGCAGCAGCCGGGGCTCGGCGGCCAGCGCGCGGGCCACCGCGACCCGTTGGGCCTGGCCGCCGCTGAGCTGTCCGGGCCGGCGGTCGGCGAGGTCGTCGACGCCGACCTCGGCCAGCCAGCCGCGGGCGCGGTCGCGGGCCGCCCGGCGACGCGCGCCGGCCGAGCGCGGGCCGAAGGCGACGTTGTCGACGGCGGAGAGGTGGGGGAACAGCAGCGGGTCCTGCGCGAGGAGCGCCGTACGTCGTGCGTGCGGCGGCACCTGCCGACGGCCGGTGAGCTCCTCCCCGTCCAGCACGACGCGACCCGCGTCGGGTCGCAAGAGGCCGGCGGCGACCGCGAGGACCGTCGACTTGCCGGCGCCGTTCGGTCCCAGCAGCGCGACGGTCTCGCCGTCGGCGACATCCAGGGCGACCTCGACGTCCCGGGCGGCCACGGTCGCGGAGAGCTCGAGCGTCACAGCAACGCCCCCGACCGGCCGGGGCGCTGCCGGGCGACGCCGATGACGACGACGGCGACGACCACCAGGACCAGCGACAGCGCGACGGCGCCGTCGACGTCGGTCTCGCGCAGCAGGTAGATCTCGGTGGGCAACGTGCGCGTCACGCCCTGCAGGCTGCCCGCGAACGTCACGGTCGCGCCGAACTCGCCGAGTGCGCGGGCGAAGGACAGCACCGCGCCGGACAGCAGGCCGGGCAGCACGAGGGGGAGGGTCACGCGCCGGAACACGGTGCTCGGGCGGGCGCCGAGGGTGGCGGCGACCACCTCGTACCGCTCCCCGGCCGTGCGCAGCGCGCCCTCCAGGCTGACCACGAGGAAGGGCAGGGCGACGAAGGTCTGCGCCATGACGACCGCCGCGGTGGAGAACGCCACCTGGATGCCCACGACCTCGAGCGACTCGCCCAGCAGGCCCCGGCGGCCGAAGGTGTAGAGCAGGGCCAGGCCCCCGACCACCGGCGGCAGCACGAGCGGGAGCAGCACGAGCGAACGGAGCAGCCCCTGGCCCGGGAACGACGTCCGGGCGAGGACGGTCGCCATCGGCACGCCGAGCAGCACGCACAGCACGGTGCTCGTCGCCGAGGTGCGCAGGCTGAGCCCGAGGGCGTCGCGGGAGGACTCCGAGGTGACCAGCTCGCCGAAGTCCGCCCAGGGCACCCGGGCCACGATCGCCACCAGCGGCAGGAGCACGAACGCCGCGCCGAGCGCCGCGGGCGCCAGGACCCAGCGCGGGACCCCCGGCGTCACGGCAGGCCGAAGCCGGCGTCGCGCAGCACGCGCCGGCCCTCGGCGCCGAGCACCAGGTCGACGAACTCACCGGCCAGGTCCGGCTCGCCGCTGTCGGCGAGGGCGGCGACGGGGTAGTCGTTGACCACCTGGTCGGCCTCGGGCACCTCGATCCCCTCCACCGCGTCGTCCGCGGCGCGGACGTCGGTGACGTACACCAGCCCCGCGTCGGCCTCGCCCGAGACCACCTTGCCGAGGACGTCGGTCACCGACTGCTCCTCGCTGACCGGCTCCAGGTCGACGCCGGCCGCCTCGGCGAGGCGCTCCGCCGCCGCCCCGCACGGGACCGCGGGCGCGCACACCACGAGCCGGACGTCGCCGCCCAGGTCGTCGAGCCCGTCGACGCCGGCGGGGTTCCCCGGCGGCACGGCGAGCTGCAGCGTGTTGGTGGCGAAGACCTCCGGGGCGTCGGCGGTGAGGTCGTCGCCGACCAGCTGGTCCATGTTCGCGGTGTCGGCGGTGGCGACGACGTCGGCCGGGGCGCCCTCCTGCACCTGCGCCACGAGGTCGGAGGAGCCACCGAAGGACAGCTGCACCTCGACGCCCTCGTGCTGCCGCTCGAAGTCGGCCGCGAGCTGCTCGAACGTGCCGGTCAGCGACGCCGCTGCGAAGACCCGCAGGACGGTCCCGCCACCTGGTCCGGCCGACGCGTCCGAGCCGCCGCCCGAGCCGCACGCCGTGAGCGCGCCGGCGCCCAGGAGGAGGGCGGCCGCGAGGGCCGGTGCGCGCCTCACGGGCGCTCCACCACGACGTTGGTGGACTTCACCGACGCGATCGCGCGGGCGCCGGGCTCGAGCCCGAGCTCGTCGGCCGCCTCGGCGCTCATCAGCGACACGACCCGGTAGGGCCCGCAGACCATCTCCACCTGCGCCATCACCCGGTCGCGCACGACCCGGGTCACGATGCCGGCCAGCCGGTTGCGCGCGCTGACCGACGAGGCGCGCGTCTGCTCCCGGTCGGGGTGGTTGGCCAGGGACTCGGCCAGCGCGGCGAGCTGGTCCCCGGCGACCACCGTGCGACCGCCCTCGGTCGTCGTGGACAGCCGGCCGGCCTCGACCCACCGCCGCAGCGTGTCGTCGCTGACCCCCAGCAGGTCGGCCGCCTCCGCGACCCGGTACGTCGTCATGGGGCGATCATGCCGCACCTGCGGCTGATCTGCGCAGGAACGACCGCACGTGCGGCACTCGCGTGGGGGAAGAGGGCGCGGGATGCCGGTCGGCGGAACGGGGCTGCGAGGATGGACCCGTGAGTGAGACGGGCAGGCCGGGCCGCTACCAGCGCACGACGAACGGCCTGATCGCCAGCATGATCGTCTCGGTCCTGTTCGTCATCGCCTTCGTCGTCTTCCGCTCGGTGTTCCGCAACGACCTCGAGGTCGAGCCGGAGCCGGTCGACTACCTCGACGCCGTCGGAGCCGTGCAGACGACCGGCCGCGACCTGGCCTACCCGTCGGAGCTGCCCGCCGGCTGGATCGCCACGAACGTCGAGGTCTCCGCCACCGGGCAGGAGCCGAGCTTCTTCCTCGCGGTGCTCACCGACGACGGCCGCTTCGTCGGCCTGCGGCAGGAGGACGACAGCCTCGAGGACCTGCTGGAGGAGCACGTCGACGAGAGCACCGACGAGCAGGAGCCCCTGGAGGTCGACGGCTCGGTCGCGCCGACCTGGGAGGCCTATGCCGACGAGGGCGGCGACACGGCGTACGCCGCGGAGCTCGGCGAGGAGACGGTCCTCGTCTACGGCTCCGCGTCCGAGGCGGACCTGCGCACCTTCGTCGAGCTGCTGACCACCGACCCGGTCGCGTCCCGGGGCTAGGCCCGGCCCCCGTCCCCGTCCTCCAGCGTGGCGTCGAGCCGCTCGCGGGCTCCGTCGAGCCAGCGCTGGCAGGCGGTCGCGAGCTGCTCGCCGCGCTCCCACAGCGCGAGCGACTCCTCCAGGGTGGTGCCGCCGGCCTCCAGCCGCCGCACCACGTCGACGAGCTCCTCGCGGGCGGCCTCGTAGGACAGGTCCTGGTCGGGCTTGCTCTCAGCCATCGGTTCCTCCGGTCGTCTCGAGGGGGTCCGCCTCGACCCCGGTGGTGGTGGCGTGGACCCGGCCGTCGGCGACCCGCACGCTGATCGATGCACCGGCCGCGAGCCCGGCGACCGAGGTGACGACGTGCCCGTCGGCGTCCTGGAGCACGGCGTACCCGCGCTCCAGCGTCGCGAGCGGCGACAGCGCCCGGGCCCGGGCCCGCTGGTGGCCGATGTCGTCGGTGGCCCGGTCGAGGCGGTGGCCGAGGGTGCGGCGGGCGCGGGCGCGCAGCTGCGCCACCTCCTCGACGCGGGCGTCGACCAGCGACCGCGGGTCGGCCAGGGCCGGTCGGGAGCGCAGGGCGTCCAGGCCGGCCTGCTCGCGGGCCAGGAACCCCGCGACGAGCGAGCGCAGCCGCTCGCGGGCGGCCGTGACGCCGCGGAGCTCGTCGACCACGTCGGGGACGACCAGCTTGGCCGCGTCGGTGGGGGTGGAGGCCCGGACGTCGGCGACGAGGTCCAGCAGCGGCTGGTCGGGCTCGTGGCCGATCGCGGAGACCACCGGCGTGCGGGCGGCCGCGACGGCGCGGACGAGCGCCTCGTCGGAGAAGGGCAGGAGGTCCTCCACCGAGCCGCCGCCGCGGGCGATGACGACGACGTCGACCTCCGGGTTGCGGTCGAGCCGGTCGAGCGCCTCCATGACCTCCGCGCACGACCGCGGGCCCTGCATCGCGGCGTACGCCACCTCGAAGCGGACGGCGGGCCAGCGGCGGCGCGCGTTCTCCAGCACGTCGCGCTCGGCGGCGCTGCCCGGCGCGGTCACCAGGCCGACGCAGCCGGGCAGGAAGGGGAGCGGGCGCTTGAGGTGGGACGCGAAGAGGCCTTCGGCGGCGAGCAGCTGGCGGCGGCGCTCGAGGCGGGCCAGCAGCTCGCCGAGCCCCACCATCCGGATCTCGCGGGCCGCAAGCGACAGGCTGCCGCGGTTGGCGTAGTACGACGGCTTGGCGTGCACGACGACGCTCGCGCCCTCGACCAGCGGCGGGTTGAGCCCGTCGAACAGCACGCGCGAGCAGGTGACCGGCACCGAGATGTCGGCGACCGCGTCGCGCAGCGTCATGAACACCGTCCCCATGCCGGGGCGGCGGTTGACCTGGGCGACCTGGCCCTCCACCCACACCGCGCCGAGCCGGTCGACCCAGCCCGCGATCGCGTTCGCGATCTGCCGCACCGGTGCCGGTGCGGCAGGGGAGGTCTCCAGGGCCATGGCCGCGAGATTAGGGGATGCCACCGACGTCTCTATCCTGGTGGCATGAGCACCGACATGGGCATGCCCCCGATCCTGTCGCCGGAGGAGGCCGAGAAGGCCGTCCTCCTCGCGGCACCGCGGGGCTACTGCGCCGGTGTCGACCGCGCGGTCGTCACCGTCGAGCAGGCCCTGGACCTGTACGGCGCGCCGGTGTACGTGCGCAAGCAGATCGTCCACAACAAGCACGTGGTGGCCGACCTCGAGCGCCGCGGGGCGATCTTCGTCGAGGAGCTCGACGAGGTGCCCAGCGGCCGGACCGTGGTCTTCTCCGCCCACGGCGTGAGCCCCGAGGTCCACCGCCAGGCCGCCGAGCGCGAGCTGAAGACGATCGACGCGACCTGCCCGCTGGTCACCAAGGTCCACCACGAGGCCAAGCGGTTCGCCGCCGAGGACTACGACATCCTGCTGATCGGCCACGAGGGCCACGAGGAGGTCGAGGGGACCGCCGGTGAGGCGCCGGAGCACATCCAGCTGGTCCAGGGCCCCGAGGACGTCGCCGGCATCGTCGTGCGCGACCCGGCCCGCGTCGCCTGGCTGTCCCAGACCACCCTCAGCGTCGACGAGACGCTCGAGACCGTCGCCGCGATCCGCGAGCGGTTCCCGCTGCTGCTGGACCCGCCGAGCGACGACATCTGCTACGCCACCCAGAACCGCCAGCTGGCCGTCAAGGAGATCGCCCTCGGCGCGGACCTCGTCATCGTGGTCGGCTCGGGCAACTCCTCGAACTCCGTCCGGCTGGTCGAGGTCGCCCTCGAGGCCGGCGCCAAGGCGTCCTACCGCGTCGACGACGCCTCGGAGATCGACGAGTCCTGGCTCGACGGCGTCCGCACCGTGAGCGTGACGTCGGGCGCGAGCGTGCCCGAGTCGCTGGTCGACGGCGTGCTGGCCTACCTCGCCGAGCGCGGGTACCCGGACGCCAAGGCGGTGCACACCGCCGAGGAGAGCCTGATCTTCGCGCTGCCCAAGGAGCTGCGCCGCGACCTCAAGGCCGCGGCCGCGCAGGCCCGCTGAGGCCGGCCACCCGGCGCGCCCGAGCCTTCCGCTCGGCCGCCCTGCGGTCGGCGGCCGTGCCGATCGCCGGCTCGGCCGCCGGCCCGACGGTCGTCGGTCCGACGGCCCCGCTGGGGCGCGGTGTCTCCTCGGTACGGGCGGGCCGAGCCGGGCGGGCCGGTCGGCGTCGCCGGAGCACCGGAGCCAGCCGGGTCGCGAGCAGCCCGACCAGCAGGAGCACCAGCGCCGCCGCCGCACCGAGGAGCCACCGCGCCCAGGACCGCTGGTCGCCGGCGTCCGTGCCGTCGGCCCCGGGAGCGGCGGCCACGCCGGGCAGGGCGGACGGGTCCAGGTCGGCCACCGGCCGGCCGGCGCCGCCGTCGCTGACGAGGGCGTCGCCGGTGAGCGTCTCCCAGCCGTCCCGGTCGGCCTGCTCGGCGAGCCGGAGCGCCAGTCCCCCCGAGTCCGGGCCCAGGTCGCCCAGGACCAGCAGCGGCAGGCCGTCGGAGTCGCCGGCCTGGAGGGCGGCGCCCGGGGCGCCGTCCGGGTCGGGCAGCAGCGCGGTCCCGGCGGCGGCTGAGTCCTCGGCGGTCGCGCCGACCAGCAGCCCGGAGCGGTCGCCGTCGAGCAGGTCGGCCGGCTCCACGAGCCCCACCTCGAGCGGGTGGGACGCGGCGCGCTGCAGGCTCGCCACGAGCAGCGCCGCGCCGGTGGCGGCGGCGGTGCGGTCCGGGCCGTCGCCGCGGAGCGCGACGGGGAGCACGCCCGCGAGCACCTGCGGGAACTGGGCGAACCCGCTCTCGGGCTCGGGGTCGAGGCGCCCGGTCAGCACGGACGCCTCCGGGTCGATGCGGACCTCCAGCGGCGGCAGGTCGCCGGCCGTGCAGCCGTCCTCGGGGACGGCGGTGAGCACCACCTGCAGCTCCGAGCCGGCGCCCAGGCGGGAGCCCGGGATGGTGGCGGCGACCCGGAACGGCCCGCCCTCGGCCAGCGGGCGGGAGTCCAGCAGGCGCCCGTCGAGGTAGGTGTCCAGCCGGGCACCGGTGCCGGCGGGCGCCGCCGAGGTGGTGCCGGTGAGGTCGACGTCGAGCCGGTCGACCGAGCCGCCGAAGGCGTCCTGCCGCAGCTCGAGGGCGGAGACGGAGCGGCCGTATCCGGTGAGGGTGGTGTCGGCGCCGGTCGCGCCGAGGTCGGTCAGGGTGCGGCGGGCGGTGCCGCCGGCGCCGGCCGCCGGCCGGGCCGGTGGTGCCTCGACGCCCACGAGGCCGACCGCCGCCCCGCGGAGCTCCTCGCCGGACCCGGTCACCGTCGCGGTCGGGAGGCCGTGGCGGACGGCGGTCGTGGTGGTCGGCGCGCCGTCGCCGGGGGAGATGCGGAGGACGCGCTGGCCGGCGCCGGTGCGGGGCAGCACCACGTCCGCCGTCGTGAGGCCGACGGGCACGTCGGCGGGGTAGCGGGCGGCCAGGGCCGCCACGGTCGCCAGCCCGGCCGCGAGCACGTCGTCGGGGGCGGCGCGCGGGACGACCACGTCGACGCGCGAGGCGGCGTCGGGCAGGAACCCGGCCGGGTCGAGGTCGACGGCCTCGGCGCCCCGGTGCAGCAGCGTCAGGTCGGCCAGCCGTACGTCGTACGGCTGGGCGGGGCGGCAGCCGCTCCGGTCGCCCTCCGGGCGGAACCGCACACCGAGCTCGACCGTGCCGTCCGGCCGGACGTCGCTGCGGCGTACCGGCACGGCGACCCGCTGCGAGGGCTTCGCGGGCACCGAGGCGGCGACGGCACCGTCGACGAGGAGCAGGACGGTGCCGCTCGCGTCGTCCCCGACCGTGAGCGCGCCGGTGACCCAGCGCGGCCGCACCCCGTCGGGCACGGGGACCAGGACCGTGGACGTCTGCTGGGCGCGGGTGTCGAGGGTGCCCACCAGGTCGGCGCGGGCGGCGGACGCGGGTGGGGCGGCGGCCAGCGGTCCGAGGGTCCCGACGGCGAGCGCCGTCGCGGCCACCGCGATGCCGTACCTGCTCCGACGCAGACCTGTTCCCACGAGCGCGCACCCCCCAGTCCTGGCTCACGGACCCGGGGAGCATCCCCGGCGCGGGCGCCGGTCAAACGCCCCGCGCGCGTCCGGTCTGGACGGGACTAGGCTCGCGGGGTGGCCCGCTTCGTCGACATCCATCCCGACAACCCGCAGCCGCGCCTGCTCCAGCAGGTCGTGGACGCGCTCCACGACGACGCGCTGATCGCCTACCCGACCGATTCCGGCTACGCCCTCGGCTGCCGGGTGGGCAACCGGGACGGCCGCGACCGGATCCTGCGGATCCGCGGGCTCGACGACCGGCACCACTTCACGCTGGTCTGCCGGGACTTCTCCCAGCTCGGCCAGCTGGTCCACGTCGACAACGCGGCGTTCCGGGCGATCCGGGCGGCGACCCCCGGCCCGTACACGTTCATCCTGCCGGGGATGCCGGAGGTCCCGCGGCGGCTGCTGCACCCGAAGAAGAAGACCGTCGGCGTGCGGATCCCCGACCACGTCTTCGTCCAGGCGCTGCTCGAGCAGCTGGGTGAGCCGCTGCTGTCCAGCACGCTGATCCTGCCCGGCGAGACCGAGGCTCGGACGATGGGCTGGGAGATCAAGGAGGAGCTCGACCACGACGTCGACGTCGTCGTCGAGTGCGGGGAGACGCCGTCGGAGCCGACGACGGTCGTGGACTGGTCCGAGGGCGAGCCGCAGGTGCTGCGCCGCGGCGCCGGCGACCCGGACCGGTTCGAGGCCTGACCCCTCAGGAGCCGAGCAGGTCGGTGTGCTGGCCCTGGCCGGCCAGCACCCGCTGGCGCACGTAGAGGCAGGCGAGGCAGAGCAGGTAGCCGACCACTAGCGCGAGGCTGTGGGTCGACAGGCCGGACACGACCGCCTGGACCGTGCCGTCGTGCGCCTCGGCGATGGTGTCGGGACCGGTGGTCCCCAGCAGCACGAAGACCCCGAGCATCAGCAGGGGCGGGGCGACGCCGACCACGAAGAAGTCGCGCGGGCGCACGCGCAGCGCGATCACCACGCACAGGGCCACGAAGCACAGGTCGAAGAGCAGCCCGAGGTCCTCGAAGAGCCAGACGTCCACGACCACCGCGGTCAGCGCGACGGCGAGCCCGAGGGCGACCACCTGGAAGGCAGGCTCACGCCCTTCCTCCCACAGCGTCCGGGAACGCTCCACGACTCCTCCTCGCCGCCGGTGCAGCGGCCACTCAGGCCACGGTAGGGCCGCGGTCGGCCTCGTCGGGGGCGCCGCGCCGGTCACCGCGGTCCACCGCCCGCAGCTCGACGGCCCGCGGGGTGGCCAGCTCCTCGTCGGTCACGGCGAGGTCCTGGAACCGCCGCGCCGCCACCAGCACCCGGGACTCCAGCGACCCGACGGCGGAGTTGTAGTGGCCGACGGCGGCGTTCAGGGACCGGCCGACCGAGTCGAGGTGACCGCCGAGCGTGCCGAGCCGGGCGTGCAGGTCGCGCCCGAGCCGGTGGATGTCGCGGGCCTGCTCGGCGAGCGCCTCGTGGCTCCACCCGTGGGCCACCGTCCGGAGGAGGGCGATGAGGGTGGTCGGCGAGGCGAGCACGACCTGGCGGCTCGCGGCGTGCTCGAGCAGCGCGCCGTCGGCGTCCAGCGCGGCCGCCAGGAACGACTCGGCGGGGACGAACAGCACGACGAACTCCGGCGTCTCGGGCAGCGAGCGCCAGTAGGCCTTGGAGCCGAGCTGCTCCACGTGGGTGCGCAGCTGGCGCGCGTGCCGGGCCAGGTGGTGGCGGCGCTCGTCCTCGTCGTCGGCCGCGCTCGCGTCGAGGTAGGCGTCGAGCGGCACCTTGGCGTCGACCACGACCCGTCGTCCGCCGACGAGGTTGACCACGAGGTCGGGCCGCAGGGCGCCGTCCTCGAGCCGCACCTGCTCGCTGAAGTCGCAGCGGTCGACCAGCCCGGCGAGCTCGACGGCCCGGCGCAGGTGCAGCTCGCCCCAGCGCCCCCGGACCTGCGGCTTGCGCAGCGCCGTGCTCAGCGACTGGGTCTCCCGCCGCAGGTCGTCGACCTGCTGGTGGAGCCGGCCGGTCCAGCCCTCGCGCTGCAGGTCGAGGTGGTGCAGCTGGTCGCTGAGCCGGTCCAGGCCCTGCATGACCTCCGCGGACTCCAGCGCACCCTCGACCACCGCGGGGCGCGAGCGCGCCCACAGCACGCCGAGCACCGCGCCCAGCGCCAGGCCCACCGCGAGCGCCAGGAAGAACGTCACCGTCTGCATGGCCGCCAGCATGGTGCCGCCCACCGACAGTGCCCTGCAGAAGGGCCGAGCGGGGAGCAGTGCCCGGCGCGGGGAGGAGCGTCAGTCGAGGTCGACGACGACCGGCGCGTGGTCCGAGGCGCCCTGGCCGGCCCGCTCCTCGCGATCGATGAACGCGCCGGTCACGCGCTCGGCGAACGGCCCGGAGCCGAGCACGAAGTCGATCCGCAGGCCGCGGTTGCGCTCGAAGCGCTGCCGGTAGTAGTCCCAGTAGGTGTAGACCTCCGGACCCGGCGCGTGCGGGCGGACCACGTCGACGTACCCGTCGTCGAGGAACCCCTGGAACGCCGCCCGCTCGCGGGGCGTCACGTGCGTCGACGTCGCGAACTGCCGGGGGTCGAAGACGTCCTCGTCGGTGGGGGCGATGTTCCAGTCGCCGACCAGTGCGGTCGGGGTGTCGCGCCACGGCTGCGCGGCGTCGCGCAGCCGGGCCAGCCAGTCGAGCTTGTAGACGTAGTGCGGGTCGTCGACCTTGCGGCCGTTGGGGACGTAGAGCGACCACACGCGCACGCCGCCGCAGGTGGCGCCGACGGCGCGCGCCTCGGACTCGGCCGGGTCGCCCCACCCCGGCTGTCCCGGGAAGCCGACCTCGACGTCCTCGAGGCCGACGCGGCTGAGCACCGCGACGCCGTTCCACTGGTTGGTGCCGGCGTAGGCGACCTCGTAGCCCATCGACTGCAGGCCCATCAGCGGCACCTGCTCCTCGCGCGCCTTGGTCTCCTGCAGGGCGAGGACGTCGACGTCGTGCCGTTCGAGGAACGCCTCGACGCGGCCGATGCGGGAGCGGAGGGAGTTGACGTTCCAGGTGGCGAGGCGCACGCCCGTCAGCCTAGGGAGGGGGTCGCGGCTACGGTCGTGCGGGTGATCGTCACCTTCGACCTGTTCAGCGCGCTCACCGACAGCCGGTCCGGCGCCGCCCTCGTGCTGGGCGGCCTCGCCGCCGAGCGGGGCTGGCCGCAGTCGGGGGAGGAGCTCTACGACCGCTGGGACGGCCACAACAAGGCGCTGCAGCGGACCGCGCGGCCGCCGCTGACCTTCCACGACCTCTCCCGCGAGGCGCTGGCGCGCGCCTGGGACGAGCTGGGCGTCGACGCGTCGTACGTCGACGGCGACCTGGCCACCCTCGAGGAGTCGGTCGCCGAGTGGCCGCTGTGGCCCGACGTCGCCGCGGGCGTGGCCGCCGTGGCGCGGGACCACCGCGTCGGCCTGCTCTCGAACGTCGACGACGCGCTCGCTCGCCGCACGCGCGCCCACGCGCTGGTCGACCCCGGGCTGGTGCTGACCTCGCAGCGGCTCGGCGCCTACAAGCCCAGCCCCGAGCTGTACGCCGCGGCGGCGGCGGCCGTGGCGCCGGAGCGGCTGGTGCACGTCGCGGCGTCGGCGCGCGACGTCCGGGGCGCTCTCGAGGCGGGCCTGGCGACGGTGCGGCTGGCCCGGCCCGGTCACGTCGTGGACGACGCAGGGCCGCGGCCGCCGGTCGAGGTGACGGACGCCGCGGCCCTGGCCGAGGCGGTCGCGGCCCTCTGAGGAGCCGTCGCCGCAGGGGTGCCTCAGGTGGTCGTGACCACCAGCGCCGCCCAGGCGACGAGCGGGGCGATGAGCACGATCGACATGCCCCACTGCATGAGCCGCTTGAAGACCAGCTCGCGGTCGGCGGCGTCGGCGTTGGCGACGACGAGCGCGCCGTTGGTGGAGAACGGGCTGCAGTCGACGACCGAGCTGGAGATCGCGAGCGCGGCGATCAGCCCGATGGCGTTGACCTGGTCGGTCAGCAGGAACGGCACGGCGAGCGGGATCAGCGCGCCGATGATGCCGGTGGTCGAGGCGAAGGCGGAGACGATCGCGGCGATCAGGCAGATGAGGAGCGCGGCCACGAGCGGCGCGCCGACCTCCGCGACCTGCTCGCCGAGCCAGTCGACCACGCCCTGGTCCTGGAGCAGGTTGACGTAGGTGACGATGCCGCCGATGAGCAGCACGGTGCCCCAGCTGATCTTCTCGACGGCGCCCTTGGCGGAGTCGGGGAAGACGAGGGTGAGGACCACCGCGATGGTCAGCGCGGTGAACCCGACGTCGAGGTCGAAGCCGAGCGCCCCCACCATCAGCGCGCCGAGGCCGAGGAGCGTCACGATGCGCTGGGCGTTCAGGGTGTGCTTCTCGGCGTCCGCCCCGTCGCCGGTGCCGTCGCCGGTGCCGTCGCCGGAGCCCGGGCCGGCGCCGCGGGCGGTGCGGCCGGCCTCGACGGCCGAGTGCGGCGTGCCGGCGGAGCGCTCGCGCATGACCGCGTGGCTGGCGGCCTCGGCCTCCGCGCCCATCGCGGCGACCGTCTCGGTCTCCTTGCCGCGCGCCAGGAGCGCGCGGCCGCCGAACGCGACGTAGGTGATCGCCGCGATGGTCGCGGCCGCGGTGAAGGTCGTGAGGAAGAGGACGAGCTGGTTGCCCGGCAGGTCGTTCTGGTCGACGACGCCGTTGGTGATGCTGCCGAAGACGCCGATGGGGGAGAAGCTGCCCGCGGTCGCGCCCTGCACGACCATCATCCCCATCATCACCGGGTTGATCCGGTAGCGCAGCGCGAAGCCCATGGCGACCGGCGCAACGATGGCCACCGCGGCCGGGCTGACCGCGCCGATGGCCGTCACCGCCGCGCAGACGAGGAACATCGCCCAGGGGACGAGCGCCACGCGGCCGCCCACCGCCCGGACCGCGGCGTGCACGATCCAGTCGACGGTGCCGTTGTTCTTCGCCAGCGCGAAGAGGTAGGTGACGCCGACGAGGATCACGAACAGGTCGCTCGGGAAGCCGGCCAGCACGCCGTCGACCTCGAGGTCGTAGACCGCCAGGCCGACGACGAACGCCGCGACCAGGGCGAGGGCGCCCATGTTGACGCCGCGCACGGTCGCCACCAGGAAGACGATCACGAGGACCGCCAGGGACACGATTTCGGTGGACACTCACTTCTCCTCGGTGTGTGACGCGCGTCATGCGCAGATCGGTCGATCATGTCAGTGGCTAGGCCACCTGACAACCGGGCCACCCGTGCCTAGACTCGCGGCATGTCCGGTGATGAGTCGCGCCGCCTCCCTCCGCTGCGGCGCGAGCGCCTCTACGAGAGCCTGGCCGCGCACATCTCGGACTTCATCGAGGCGCAGGGGCTGGTGGGCGGCGACCGGCTCCCGCCGGAGCGCCAGCTCGCCGCGGAGCTGGGGGTGAGCCGGGCGACCCTGTCGCGGGCGCTCGCCGCGCTCGAGACCCGCGGCCGGATCGAGGTGCGGCACGGCGTCGGTGCGCTCGTCCGCGAGCCCGAGCCGGTCGGCGCCCCGGCGGGTCCGGGGTGGGCCGACCGGATCGGGGAGCGTCCGCGCTCGGAGGTCCTCGTCGCCCGGGAGGCGGTCCTCGCCGGCATGGCCCGGGTGGCCGCCGGTGCCGACAGCGCGCTGCGGATGGCGATGCTGGCGCCGGACGGGCGGCAGCGCTCGTTCGACCACACCTGGCGGTGCGTCCGCCGCCTCTCCGGCGACGGGCTGCTGGCCGAGCTGGACGAGGTGCTGGCCGCCCACGCCCCCGGCCCGCCGGACTCCCCGGCCGTGCACGCCCGGCTCGACCGGCTCGCGGAGGCGGTCCTGCGCGGCGACGCCGCCGCCGCGGCCACGGCCTGCCAGGGCATCCTCGACGCCTGAGCACCCGCCCCGCCCGAGGAGCGAGGCGGGGTTGTGGTTCAGTGGTCCGGCCAGTCCGCGCCAGGCGGAGCGCGCGGTCGACGGAGGGCGGGAACGGTGGACGGCGTCCTCGAGCACGTCTGGGTGGCCCTCGCCGGCTTCGGCGCCGGCCTGCTGACCTCGACCGTCGGCGTGGCGAGCCTGCTGAGCTTCCCGGTGCTCCTCGCCGTGGGCCTGCCGCCGGTGGTCGCGAACGTGTCGAACACCGTCGGGCTCGTCCCGGCCGGCGCCGGCGGTGCCGTCGGGTACCGCCGCGAGCTGGCCGTCCACCCCCGGCTGACCGCGCGCGTGATCGTGCTCTCCGCCCTCGGGGGCCTCGGCGGGGCGGCGCTGCTGCTCGCGCTCCCTTCGAGCGTCTTCGAGACGGTCGTGCCCTGGCTCATCCTCGGCACCTGCGTGCTGGTGGCCGCGCAGCCGCGGATCTCGGCGGCGCTGCGCGCCAGGCACGGTCCGGAGGAGCGCGCGCCGCGCCTGCGGCTCTCGGCCCCCACGACGGTGTTCGTCGTCCTCACCGGGGTGTACGGCGGCTACTTCGGTGCCGGGGCGGGCGTGATGATGATCGCGGTGCTGGCCCTCGGGCTGGACGTCGACCTCGGCGTCATCGCCGGCATCCGGACCACCTCCCTGATGGCCTCGAACATCGTCGCCGGGCTGGCCTTCACCGTCGTCGCCGACGTCGACTGGGCGGTCGTCGCCGTGCTGGCCCTCAGCTCGGTGGGTGGCGGCTACCTCGGCGCTCGGATCGCCCGGCGCCTCCCCGCGTCGGTGCTGCGTGCCGCCGTCCTGGTCGCCGGGGTCGTCGCGGCGGTCACGCTCCTCGCCTAGGGCCGGCCGGGCGCGTCACCGCCGGGCGAGGTCCTCCAGCGCGGCGAGGAGGCGGTCGACGTCCCCGGCCGAGGTGTACGCAGCCAGGCCGGCGCGCACGCCGCCGGCGTCGCCCAGGCCCGCGTGCCGCGACGCCTCGATCGCGTAGAAGTGTCCGGCCGGGGCGTTGACCCCCGCGGCGGCGAGGTGCCGGCTCACGTCGGCCGGCGCGTGCCCCTCCACCGTGAGCAGCACCGTCGGGGTGCGCCGGGCCGGGGCGCCGTGGAGCGCGACCCCGTCGATCGCGCGCAGCCCGCCGAGCAGCCGCTCGAGCAGCGCGGCCTCGTGGGCCTCGACGGCGCCCATGGAGGCGGTCAGCCGCTCGCGTCGGCTGCCGGTCCCGGGCTCGAGGCCGGCCATGAAGTCGACCGCGGCGGTGACGCCGGCCAGCAGCTCGTGGGGGAGCGTGCCGAGCTCGAACCGCTCGGGCACCGCGTCGGTCGACGGCAGCAGCTTGTCGGGGTGCAGGGTCTCCAGGAGGGCCGGGTCCGCGGCCAGGACGCCGAGGTGCGGGCCGAAGAACTTGTACGGCGAGCACACGAGCACGTCGGCCCCGAGGGCCACCCGGTCGACCGGCGCGTGCGGCGCCAGGTGCACCCCGTCGACGTGCACCAGCGCTCCGACCTGGTGCGCGGCGTCGGCCACGCGACGTACGTCGGGGCGGGTGCCGAGGAGGTTCGACGCGGCCGTGACCGCGACCACCCGCGTGCGCTCGGAGAGCAGGGGTGCGACGTCGTCGAGCTCGGCGGTCACCGGGTCGAAGCCCAGCCACCGCACGGTCGCGCCGGCGCGCTCGGCTGCGATGACCCAGGGCCGGATGTTCGCGTCGTGGTCGAGCCGGGTCACCACGACCTCGTCACCGGGGCCCCACGACCGGGAGAGCGTGCGGGCGAGGTCGAAGGTCAGCTGCGTCATCGAGCGGCCGAACACCGCGCCACGGGGGTCGGTGCCGAGCAGGTCCCCGACGGCCGCGGGGGCCTCGGCGACGACCCGCTCGGTGCGCCGCTCGGCCTCGGTGGTGGTGCCCCGGTTGCCCAGGCCGGCGGTCATCGCGCCCGCCACGGCCTCGGCCACCTGGCGCGGCACCTGCGAGCCGCCGGGCCCGTCGAAGTGGGCGACCCCGAGGTCGAGGGCGGGGAAGCAGGCACGGGTCCGGTCGACGTCCACGCGGCGATGCTGCCACCCCCGGCGTGGCGCCGGTTGCGGCGACCCGGAGGCGGGCACCGGAGCAGTCCAGCACGTCGAGGAGGGAGACCGAGATGAGCAAGCTGAACCAGGTGGTGAGCCGGGTGGCGGCCGGTGCGAGGCGGACGCCGCGGACCGGCGGGGCCGGCACGGGAGGCATCGGGACCGGGCGGCGCACGCCGGGCACCGGGCGCCGGCCGCAGGACGAGGCGGTCGGGCGCGGGGTCCGCGGCCTGCTGCGCCGCTTCCGCTAGGACGTCACGCCCCGTCAGGGACCCGGTCGGTGATTCGGCCGGGTCCCTCGCGTCTCCGTAGACTGCCCGCCCGTGGCTCTCACCATCGGCATCGTCGGTCTCCCCAACGCGGGCAAGTCCACCCTCTTCAACGCCCTGACCAAGAACGACGTGCTCGCGGCGAACTACCCGTTCGCCACGATCGAGCCGAACGTCGGGGTCGTGGGCGTGCCGGACGAGCGGCTGCCGGTGCTCGCCGAGATCTTCGGCAGCGCCAAGATCCTCCCGGCCACCGTGGAGTTCGTCGACATCGCCGGCATCGTCCGCGGTGCGTCCGAGGGCGAGGGCCTGGGCAACAAGTTCCTCTCCCACATCCGTGAGTCCGCGGCGATCTGCCAGGTCACGCGCGTCTTCCGCGACGAGGACGTCACCCACGTCGACGGCGAGGTCAACCCCGCCAACGACATCTCCACGATCCAGACCGAGCTCGTCCTCGCGGACCTGCAGACGGTCGAGAAGGCGATCCCGCGCCTGGAGAAGGAGGCGCGCGGCAACAAGTCCCTCGTGGCCAACCTCGACGCCGCCAAGGAGGCCCTCGGCCACTTGGAGGCCGGTACGCCGGTCATCGCCACCTCGGTGGACCGCGACCTCGTCCGCGAGCTCTCGCTGCTGACCGCCAAGCCGTTCATCTACGTGTTCAACTGCGACGCCGACGAGCTCGCCGACGAGGCGCTCAAGGACCGGATGCGCGAGATCGTCGCCCCGTCCGAGGCGATCTTCCTCGACGCCAAGTTCGAGTCCGAGCTGGTCGAGCTCGGCGACGACGACGAGGCGCGCGCGATGCTGGCCGAGATGGGCGTCGAGGAGCCCGGCCTCGACGTGCTCGCCCGCGTCGGCTTCGACACCCTCGGGCTGCAGACCTACCTGACCGCCGGCCCCAAGGAGACGCGGGCCTGGACGATCAAGAAGGGCGCGACCGCCCCCGAGGCCGCCGGCGTCATCCACACCGACTTCCAGCGCGGCTTCATCAAGGCCGAGATCGTCTCCTTCGCCGACCTCGTCGAGGCCGGCTCCATGCAGAAGGCCAAGGAGGCCGGCAAGGTCCGCATGGAGGGCAAGGACTACGTCATGGCCGACGGCGACGTGGTGGAGTTCCGCTTCAACGTCTGATCCCGTCCGTTTGGCGGGCACGCTCGCGGGGCAGGTCAGGAGGCGTGAGCGCCCCCTCCCGCCGTCAAGCAGCACTCGTCGCGCTCGCGGCCGTGGCCCTCTCCGGCCTGGCCGCCTGCTCCTCGGCGGACGCGGTGGACGTCGGCGACGTCGAGGCGTACACCAGCGGGACGCCCGCCGGCACCGAGGTCTCCGTCGTCGTGCCCGTCGGCACCCTCGAGGTGGTCGTGACCGAGCCCGCCGAGGAGATCGGCGAGCTGCGTGCGCCGGACGGGGGGAGCCTCGTCCGCGTGGCGACCCGGTTCCGGGACGGGCTGGGCCGCGCGGACGTGTGGGACCTCGCCGGCCGCGCGGGAGCCGCCCGCGCCGTCGAGCTCGCCCTCGGTGCCGGTGACCGCGACTACGGGCTGGGCGTGGTCCGTGACGGCGACGGCACGGACGCCGGTGGGTCCGTTCGGGCGCCGGAGGACCTCGTCGTGGCCGTCGACGGCACGCCCGAGGAGCTGGCCGACGGGCTGACCCTCGAGGTCGGCTACGACGGCCTCACCCAGACCGTGTCTGTGCCCGGTGGTGAGCGGACCGCCGGTCCCGCCGACGCGCTCTACGAGGACACCCCCGACCCGTCCTCGCTGCCGACCCAGGACTGCGAGCCGCGGCTGCGGCCCGCGGGCGCGACGGTGGCGGGCCTGCGCTGCGAGGTCGGTGCCGTCCGCGCGCTGCCCTACGTCCCCGACCTGGGCTGGGCCGCCGAGGGCACGGCGTGGCTCGTCGTGGGAGCGGGGTTCGAGCTGCCCGGCGCCGAGGTCGACGGCGCGACGTACGCCGTGGCGTCGGTCGACCTGGCGGTCGAGGCCGACGGGCAGGCGCCCGACCTCGTCCTCGACGCCGCGGAACGGGGTGGCCGCGTGAGCGGCCAGCACGTCTTCGCCGTCCCGGCGGACTCCCCGAGCGCCCGGATCTCGATGCGGGCGCGGGGCGAGCTGCGCCTGCAGCAGGGCGCCGGCGCGCCGGCCGCCCGGCAGCTGGTCGCGACGGCGAGCACCACGGTGGAGGTGCCCGACACCGCAGCGCAGTGACCGACCGGCGTACCACCCCCATCGTCTGATCCCCGCTCCCGGGGCGCACCTGCAGGAGGAACCATGGCTTACGAAGGCATCGAGGGCGTCGACCTGGTCGAGCTCGACATCATCTCCAAGGAACGGCTCCCCGCCGTGGCGGACGACTTCCGCTCGGCCGAGAGCCTGGTCCACGAGGGCTCGACGACGGCCTTCGAGCGGTCGGGGCCGATCGGCAACTACCCGCTGGGCCCGTCGGCCGAGTGGGGACGCCTCGCCGGGCTGCTCAACGCCGCGCTCGAGACCAGCATCGGCCACCTCGACGACACGTCCGCCGCCATCCAGGTCTTCCTGGCCGACATCCTCGCGCAGGACGAGGGTGCCCAGGAGCGGATGGACAGGGCCCGCGCCGAGATGGAAGGGGTGGACCACCCGTGAGCTACGAGGAGCTCCGCAGCCACGCGGAGGAGATCAAGCGCCTGGCCATCGAGAAGACGGTCGAGGAGATCGAGGACGCCCTCGACGGCGACCCGGACCAGGACACGGCCGTGGCGATCGTCCGGCGGCAGGCCGAGGAGACCTTCGCAGGCGTCGAGGCCATCTTCGACGACTGGACCGACCTCCCCGACCCGTGGCTGCTGGGCGGAGGCACGGGGAACATCGCCGCCGCGCTTCCGTTCCTGGCCTCGTCGAGCTACCTCGACGACGCCACCGCGAACGAGTGGGCCGGGGCCGCGGGCACCTCGCACAACATCAGCCAGATCGAGCCCACCGGTGCCTTCATGCAGGGCTGGACCAGCGGGACCTCGCTCAGCTACGCCAACTTCGCGAGCCTCTTCGGCCCGGTCACCTCGAACCTCTCGATGGCGGCCCACGTGCTCAAGGGCGCCTGCGAGGCGGAGGAGGCGTTGTGGACCGAGGCCCGCAAGTCGATCGACGAGCTGGCGCACGCGACGATCGACGCCCTGGGCAGCGTCAACGACAAGGACCCGAAGGGCGTCTCGACCGCCCTCACCGTGATCGGCGCCGTCGCCGGGATCGTGGCCGTCCCCTTCACCGCCGGCGGGAGCCTGGTGGCCGCCTACTCCTTCGCCGCCATCGCCGGCGGGCTCTCGATCGGCGGGGCGTTCGTCCCGGAGGCGGAGGAGACCGCCTCCTCGATCAGCGGCAGCTCGCCCCGGGAGATCGTCGAGTCGCTGCGTGCGGAGATGACCAAGCTCAACAACGACATCATCGCCAAGGAGGACGACATCGCCCGAGCGCTGAGCGACAGCGCCGACGACTTCGAGGCCGCCTACGCGCTGGAGCCCGGGCAGTCGCCGGTGAAGATGCCGCGGCCTTCGGTGGCCGACAACCCCACGTTCGGGGGTCGCGAGTGAGCGACGTGGCGACCAACGCCCGGCGGCTGGCCGACCGCATCGCGGACTCGGTGGTCACGGTCTCCATCCCCAGCGAGCGGGTCTTCGGGGAGGTGAGGGGGGAGCGACGGGTCAAGGTCTGGTTCGCGCCCGGTCACTACGCGCGGGTCGCTCCCGCACAACTGGAGCGGGAGCTCTCGACCCTCGCTCGGCTCCTCTTCGCCGCGGCCCTGCGCGAGCACGCCGTCGCGCAGAAGGAGGTCACCGGTCGCGTCTTCGAGCGGCGGATCCCGCTCGGCCGCCGCGACCGGGAGTACGCCGCGGCGCTCGAGTCGCTCGCCGCGGAGGGCACGTCCGACGACGGGTCGGTGACGGTGCGTGCGGTCGGCCAGCAGGGCTACACCGTCGGCATCGCACCCGGTGCGCTCGACCGGCTCCCCGAGGACTCCTTCCGCCACGCCTGCGCCCAGGCGGCCGAGTCGCTGCTGCGCGACACCGAGAAGCAGGCCGCCATCGCCCGCGTGCGGATCCACGAGCCGCTGCCCGGGTTCTCCCTGGACGACCTGCGTCCCGCGGGGCGGGCGGGGCACCGCTGACCCCTCGGTCCGCCGGACCGGCCTGGGCGTGACCCGCTGCCCGGTGGCGGTGCGTCGGTGTCGCACGTCCCGGGCGGGGTAGTCCGGCACGAGCGCGCCCGTCCCGTGGGTCGGAAGGGCCCCGGTGTGCCGGACTACCCCTTCGTCGGCCGCCGCACCGCTGACCGTTGTCACGCCGGGACGGCTGTGGCATCCTTCACAGCACGCGAACCGACCGAGCGGTCGGTCTGTCGAGATCCGGAGGCGACCTTGAGCCAGCCCGCTGCTGATCGTCACTCGTTGCTCGTGGAGGTCTACCGCCAGGTCGTGACCATCCGCTTCGCCGAGCTGCGCATCCGCGAGCACGTCGAGAAGGAGGGCTTCGGGGGCTTCTGGCACCCAGGCATCGGCCAGGAGGGCCTCCAGGTCGGCGCGGTGAGCGCCATGCAGGACGACGACTACCTCTACTACGCCCACCGCGGGCTCGGGTACGCCTACGCCAAGGGCATGGCGCTCGAGGCGCTCTTCGGCGACCTCCTCGGTCGGCGGACGGGCAGCACCGGGGGCAAGGGAGGCGGCACCGTCCACTTCGCCGACGCGTCCCGGCACGTGCTGGGCCAGGGCGGCACCCTCGGCTCCAGCTTCGTGATGGGTGCCGGCACCGCGGCGGCCTCCCAGCTGCTGGGCGACGGTCGGGTCACGGTCGTCTTCTTCGGCGACGGCGCCTCCGGGCGCGGGACCTGGCACGAGGCGGCCCTGCAGGCCTCGGTGTGGAAGCTGCCGGTCGTCTGGATCTGCGAGAACAACGGCTGGGCGCTCTCCGCCCGCTTCACCGAGCAGAGCCCGACCGAGCACGTCGCCGACCGCGCCGCGGCGTACGGCATGCCCGGGGTCGTCGTCGACGGCCAGGACGCGATGGCGGTGCACGACGTGACGTCGGAGGCCATCGACCGAGCCCGGCGGGGAGAGGGCCCGACGCTGGTCGAGGCCAAGACGCTCCGCATCCGGGGGCACTACGAGGGCGACAGACAGCCCTACCGGGACGACCCCGTGCTGGGCGACGAGATCCCCGACGACCCGGTGCACCGTCTCGGCGAGGACATCGCCGACGACGTCCGCCGCGGCATCGAGGCCGAGGCCCGGACCCTGGTCGAGCAGGCCTTCGACGCGGCGCTGGCGGCGCCGCGCGCGGACCGCTCGGTGATCTTCGAGGACGTGTGGGCATGACGACGACCGGCACCGCGACGACCGGCACCGCGACCAGCACCGAGACGGACCGCGTGATCGGCTACTCGCGAGCGATCAACGAGGCGCTCGCCGAGGAGATGCGGCGCGACGAGCGCGTCTGGATGATGGGCCAGGACATCGGCCGCCTCGGTGGCGTCTTCGGGCTCACCCGGGGCCTGCTCGAGGAGTTCGGCCCGCTGCGGGTCCGCGACACCGCCATCAACGAGACCTTCATCGTCGGCGGCGCCGCCGGCGCTGCGCTCGCCGGGACGGTCCCCGTCGTGGAGCTGCAGTTCGCGGACTTCCTGTTCACGGCGGCCGACGAGATCTTCCACAAGCTCGCGAAGTGGCGCTACATGCACGGCGGGCAGTTCACGATGCCGGTCGTCGTCCGGCTGCCCTCGGGCGTCGTGGGCGGCGCCGGCGCCGAGCACTCCCAGAGCCTGGAGACGATCGCGATGCACGTCGCGGGCCTCAAGGTCGCGGTGCCCGCCACTCCCGCGGACGCCAAGGGCCTGCTCAAGGCCGCCATCCGGGACCCCGACCCTGTGCTGTTCTTCGAGCACAAGGGCCTCTACCGGGTGAAGGGTCCGGTCCCGGAGTCCGACGAGCACGTGGTGCCGTTCGGCTCGGCCCGCATCGCGCGCCCGGGCGCCGACCTGACGGTCGTCGCGACCGGCCTGATGGTGGACCGCGCGGTCGCCGCCGCCGAGCAGCTGGCCCCCCGGGGCATCGACGTCGAGGTGATCGACCCGCGCACGCTCGTGCCGCTCGACATCGACACCATCGTCGCCTCGGTGGAGAGGACCCACCGCCTGCTCGTCGTCCACGAGGCCTCGCGCACCGCCGGCTTCGGGGCGGAGATCGCCGCACAGGTCCAGGAGCGGGCGTTCTTCGCCCTCGACGCGCCGGTGTGGCGGGTCTGCGGCACCGACACCCCGCTGCCCCAGGACCCCGAGCTGGAGCAGGCATGCATCCCGTCGACGGACGACATCGTCACCGCGGCGCTCGCGCTCGCGGCCATCTAGGAGCTCACCCATGGCGCACGTCCTGATGCCCCGGCTGGGCGTCTCGGTCACCGAGGGCACGGTCTCGACCTGGCTGAAGCAGGTCGGGGACCCGGTCGAGGTGGGGGAGCCGATCTGCGAGGTGGCGACCGACAAGGTCGACACCGAGATCGAGAGCACCGTCGCCGGCGTCCTCACCGAGCAGCTGTACGCCGTCGACGAGGTCGTCGCCGTCGGCGACCCGCTGGCCACCGTGGCGACCGCCGACGAGGCCCCGGCCGCCCCGCCTCCCGCGTCCGCGGCGCCGGCACCCGCCGAGCCGGCCCAGCCGCCCTCGATCGTCCCGGACCCCGCCACCTTCGGCGAGGCCCCGGCGCCGACCGACCCGGTGCCGACCGACCCGGCGCCGACCTCGCCGCCCGCCGCGGCCTCGGCGGTGCTGATGCCCCGGTTGGGCGTCTCGGTGACCGAGGGCACGGTCTCGACCTGGCTGAAGCAGGTCGGGGACCCGGTCGAGGTGGGGGAGCCGATCTGCGAGGTGGCGACCGACAAGGTCGACACCGAGATCGAGAGCACCGTCGCCGGCGTCCTCGCCGAGCAGCTGTACGCCGAGGGGGAGGTCGTCGCGGTCGGCGAGCCGCTGGCGACCGTGACCGCGGACGGCGCTGCGCCGGCGAGCGCGCCGGCTGCGGCCGTGCCGGCCGCGGCGCCGGTCGGCGCCGTCCCCGCTGCGCCCGCCGTCGGGGCTCCCGCGGTCGCTGCGCCGGCCGGGCCGACCGTCCCGGGCGAGCCGGCCCGGCTGCGCCCCGGCCCGTTCGACCACCACCAGGCGGTCCGGCGGACCCTCGACGCCATCGCGCGCTCGGGCCGCCCGCCGGCCTCCCCGGCCGCGCGGCGGCTGGCGGCGACGGCCGGGGTCGACCTCGCCGCGGTGGCCGGCAGCGGCGGGGCCGGGCACGTCACGCGCGACGACGTGCGTCGGCACGCCGCGCAGCCCGCCGCGGTCCCCGCCGTCGCCCCGGCCGCCGTGGAGACCGTCGCGGCGCCGGTCCCCGCGCCGACCGCCCCGGCGCCGGTCGGGCCGGACGGCCTCCCGGTCGGCTACGAGGACGTGCCGTACGACGCCGCGCCGACCAGCCGCATCCGGCGGGTGACCGCCGAGCACATGTCACGGTCGCGGCGCACGGCTGCGCACATGACCACCGAGGTCGACGTCGACCTCGGGCTGCTGACCGACGTCCGGGCCCGGCTCAACGCCCAGCGGGCCGCCCAGGGACGCTCGAAGCTGTCGTTCCTGCCCTTCGTCGCCCGGGCGACCTGCGCGGCGCTCCTCGACCACCCGGACCTCAACGCGACCTTCGAGACCGAGCGGCTGCTGCGCTGGGGCGAGGTGAACCTCGGCATCGCCGTCGACACCCCGCGGGGGCTCATGGTCCCGGTGCTGCGGGGTGCCGAGCAGATGACCGTGGAGTCGCTCGGTCAGGGCATCGCCGACCTCGCCGGCCGGCTGCGGGACGGCAGGCCGGGCCCCGACGACTTCCGGGCCGGGACCTTCACGATCTCGAACCCAGGCTCGGTGGGAGCGGTCTCGGCGCCCGCGATCATCAACCAGCCGCAGGTCGCGATCCTGGGGATGCCAACCATCCAGCGCCGCCCGTGGGTGGTCACGATGGCCGACGGGCAGGAGTCGATCGCGATCAGGCCGATCCTGCGGCTGGCGCTGACGTTCGACCACCGCGCGGTCGACGGAGCCGACGCCACCCGGTGCCTCGTCGACATCCGGCGGCGGCTCGAGGCGTGGGGCGTCGACGAGTACCGCTGACCCGCGACCGGGCGTGCGGCACGCCCCTCCGTCCACGGGACGAGGGGCGTGCCGCGGGCGCGGGAGTGCCCGGCGTCAGGCCGGCGGGGTCGCCCGCGCGGTCGGCGGCGGCAGCTGGTCGGTGCCCAGGCCGTAGACCAGGAAGTTCCAGAACTGGTACGCCAGCTCGCGCGAGCGCAGCCGGCCACCCGGCCGGTACCACTGGTAGGCCCAGTTGCACATGCCGAACGTCGCGAGCGCGGCCAGGTGGGCGTCGGCGGACCTGAAGACGCCGGACTCGATGCCGGCGGCGATCAGGTCCTCCACGATGCGCTCGTAGCGGTCCCGCTTCTCCTTGATCGGGCCCCGCGCCTCGGGCGGCAGCTCGCGGTGGTGCTCGAAGAACACGCGGACGTGGCCGCGGTGCGTCTCCATCAGCTCCAGGATGTCGGCCATCACCTCCAGCAGCAGCTGCTCGGGCCGCAGGCCGGTCTCCGCGCGCGCCTCGTGCCGCTCGATCAGCAGGTCGATGAACTCGCCGTGGATGGCGTGGAGGATGTCGTCCTTGCTCGGGAAGTAGTGGTACAGCGTCGGCTTGGCGACGCCGACGTCCTTCGCGATGTCGTCCATCGTCGTGTTGGAGTACCCGGACTGGTCGAACAGGCCGGCCGCTCTCGTCACGATCTGCTGACGTCGTTCGGTCGACGACATGCGGCGTCGGGCCGCTCTGTCCACTGTCTTCACGTGCGCGCGTCCTTCCGTGGCTGACGAGGTGTGACTGTAGTGCTCGTCAGCGCGACAACCGACCGGCTGGTCGGGAGATTCCCAATGACGGGTTCAGGTCGGCTCGCGGGTCGGTCACGCGTCGGTGACCGCCGGCGAGCCTCGGGCCATGGTTCCCGCAGGGGTCCGGGCGCGTCAAGCGGCGGTGGGCTTCGAAGATTTTGTGACCGGCGCCACGAGAACCCCTTGACAGTGTGATCGGGGTTACCTAGCGTCCCACCCAGCGAACCGACCGACGAGTCGGGTGGATCGAGGGGGCAACCGATGGATCGAGCAGTCGTCTCGTTCGGCACCGCGGCACGCGGCGCCGGCTCTGCGGTCCTGGTCGACCGGTCGTGCGGGCGGTGCTCGACCTGCCGGTCGGGTGCGGGGCTCTGGTGCTCGGCCCCGGTCGACCACGGGCGCGTCGTCGGACCCGACCTGCCGGCCGCGGCCGCCGAGCGGCTGCGCACGGCCGTGCTCGCCGCCGCCGCCCTCCTGGAGGCGCCGGCCGCACGCACGACGCTCGTCGTGACCGAGCCCGGGTCGCCGACCGCGGTGCTCGCCGATCGTCTGGTCGACGGCTTCGTGCTCGCCACGCCCTGTCTCACCGACGACGCCGTCCGGGCGCAGGTCGCCGGCCGCGAGCCGTCCGGGCGGGCCGCGGTCGTCGTGGCCGGGGCCGATGTCCGGTCGGCCGTCCGCGCCGTACGTCGCGGGGGGCACGTCTGCGTGCCGCCCGTGTCGCCCGTGTCGCCGACCGCGGGGCCGAGCCGGCCGAGCGTGACCGAGCTCGTCCAGCGCGAGGTCACCCTCCTGGCCCCCCGGCAGGTCACCGACGTGGTGGACCGGCTCGCCGCACCCGACTGGGGCGCGGCGATCGCCGTCGCCTGACGCGGCTCGACCGCGACGCCGGGCCGGACCGTCACCCCCCGCAGCAACCCCCGCAGCAGTCCCCGCAGCAACCCTCGCAGCAATCCCGCAGCGATCCCGAGCACAGGAGGAAACACATGGGCCGCACCGCAGATGGCAAGTGGTCGGACGAGTGGACCCCGCCGGTCTTCTCCGTCGACGCCAACGGCAAGGTCATCGGCTACGTCAACGACCGGACCCCGAACAACTGGGGGCGCTGGGGCGACCTCGACGAGAAGGGCACCGCGAACCTGCTCACCCCCGAGCGGGTGGCCGCGGCAGCCCGGCTCATCGAGACCGGGAAGGTCGTCAGCTGCGCGATCCCGCTGGACAGCACCGGCCCCGTCCACCCCACGCGGACCGGCGTCGTGCACCTCTACGGCTACACCGGCTCCGACTTCGTCGCCGGCACCAAGGCCGGGCAGGACTACCCCAACTTCCAGGGCACCGACGACTACATCTTCATGCCGCTGCAGGGCAGCACCCAGTGGGACGGCCTCTCCCACTTCTTCTACAAGGACACGATGTTCAACGGCTTCTGGATCGGCAACGTCGAGTCCTACGCCGGCGCCCGGCGCGGCTCGATCCACCAGATGAAGGACACCCTCGTCGGCCGTGGCGTCCTGCTCGACCTGCCCAAGCACAAGGGCCTCGACCGGCTGCAGCCGCAGTACGGCATCACGCCCGACGACCTCGACGCGTGCGCCGAGGCCCAGGGCGTGACGATCGGCGAGGGCGACATGCTCGTCATCCGCACCGGGCACGTGCCGTGGTACTACCAGCTCGAGGACAAGATGGAGTACTGGAAGGTCGGTGCTCCGGGCATCACGCGGGCCGTCGTGGACTGGCTGGCCGAGAAGGACGTCGCGTCCCTCGCGATGGACAACATCGCCGTCGAGGTCGAGCCGCACGAGGAGCCGTTCGAGCACGTCTACCCGCTCCACGCGCGCCTGATCCGCGACCTCGGCCTCACCCTCGGCGAGGTGTGGTGGCTCGAGGACCTCGCCGCGACCTGTGCCGAGCTCGGCCGCTACGAGTTCTTCCTCTCCGCGCCGCCGCTGAACGTCACCAACGCGTCCGGCTCCCCGGCGAACCCCGTCGCGGTCTTCTGAGCCGCCGCCCGGGCCGGGCCGGTCTCCCGCCGGCCCGACCCGGTGCCCGACCCCGTGCCCGACCCCCTCCGCACCCCGAACCTCTCCCGGACCGCCTGCACACCTGAGGAACAGCGCATGCACACCACGCACCACGACAGCGGGCTCTCCCGCAGCCGCCGGCTCGTCCTCGGCGAGATCCTGGCGCGCAACGCCCGTCGGGCGCCGGCGCGGACGGCGGTCGTCTTCGAGGACGCCTCGCTGACCTTCGCCGAGCTCGACGAGCGGACCAACCGGCTCGCGAACGCCCTGGCCGACCGGGGCGTCGGCCACGGCGACAAGGTCGCGGTGCTGATGTACAACCGGCTCGAGGTCGTCGAGTCCTTCTTCGCCTGCCAGAAGCTCGGCGCCTGCCCGGTGCCGGTGAACTTCCGCCTGGCGCCCAGCGAGCTGGCCTACGTCCTCGAGGACTCCGACGCCGTCGCGCTGCTCACCGACGGCGAGCTCACCGCGCTCGCGCTGGAGTCGACCGCCGGCCTGGACGCCGTCCGGCTGGTCGCGACGACCGGTGCACCGGAGGGGCGCGCGGAGTCCTACGAGGAGCTGCTCGCGAGCGGGTCGGCCGCTGCGCCGGACGTCGACGTGGCCGAGGAGGACCTCGCGTTCCTCATGTACACCTCCGGCACGACCGGCCGCCCCAAGGGCGCGATGCTGACCCACCAGAACCTGCTCAGCAACACCGTCAACTGGATCCTCGAGATGGAGGCCCGCCCCGGGGACAGCTGGCTCTCGGGCCTGCCGCTCTTCCACATCGGCGGCGTCAACGGCCTGCTGCCGTTCATCTACCTGGCGGGCACCTGCATCATCACCCCCTCCACCGGGTTCGACCCGGAGGAGTCGCTGCGGCTCCTCGAGCGGCACCGGCCGTCGATGTGCTACTTCGTGCCCACCCAGTGGCAGCAGATCTGCGAGCTGCCCCGGGCGCGCGAGATCGACACCTCCAACCTGCGCCGCGCGCTGTGGGGCGCCTCGCAGGCGCCGCCGAGCACGCTCGAGCTGCTCGTCGCGACGTTCCCCACCGTCGGCATCGTCAACGCCTTCGGGCAGACCGAGATGTCGTCCAACACCTGCTTCCTCAAGGCCGACGACGCCGTGCGCAAGATGGGCTCGGTCGGGCTGCCGGCCGTCAACGTCGAGGTCCGCATCGTCGACGAGGTGGGCCGCGACGTCGCCCGCGGCGAGGTCGGCGAGATCGTCTACCGCGGCCCGACGGTGATGAAGGGCTACTACAAGCTGCCCGAGGCGACGGCCGATGCGTTCCGCGGCGGGTGGTTCCACAGCGGGGACCTCGTCCGGCAGGACGACGAGGGCTTCATCTACGTGGTCGACCGGGTCAAGGACATGATCATCAGCGGCGGCGAGAACATCTACCCCGCCGAGGTCGAGCGCGCGGTCGAGCGGCACCCCGCCGTACGGGAGGTCGCCGTCGTCGGCGTGCCGCACCCGCGGTGGGTAGAGACGCCGGTCGCGGTGGTGGTGTCCAAGGACGAGGAGCGTCCGCCCGCCGAGGAGGTCCTGGAGTTCCTGCGCGCCGACCTCGCGTCGTACAAGAAGCCCTCGGCGGTCGTGTACGTCGACGAGCTGCCCCGCAACGCCTCGGGCAAGGTCCTCAAGCGGACCCTGCGGGACAGCTACTGGGAGCTGTTCGCGGCGACGGGGCAGACCGAGTGAGCACGCCGCCGGTCGCGACCCGCACCGACGCCCGCGGGATCCGCCACTACGACGTGCCGCTGCCGGCCGACCTGGTGGACATGCTGCGACGGACGGTCGCCGCGCGCGGCGACCACCCTGCGTTCCTGGTGCCCGGGGGAGCCGCGACCTGGGCGGAGGTCGGCGCGGAGACCGACGGCCTGGCCCGCCGGATGCGCGGCGCCGGGGTCGACGAGGGGGACCGGGTGGCCGTCCTGGCCGGCAACGGGCTGCCGTTCACCGTCGCCGTGCTGGCGACGTGGACCGCCGGCGCGATCGCCGTCCCGCTCAACCACCGGCTGACGCCGACGGACCTCGCCGCGCTGCTGCAGGACAGCGGGGCGCGCCTGCTCCTGGTCGGCGACGGCCTGGAGGACGCCGCGGCGCGGGCGGTCGCGGCCGCCGGGACCGGTGAGGTGCGGGTCGAGAGCACCGACGGCGACGGCCGCTTCCTGGCGGGCCGGCCGGCCGGGGACCTCCCCGCCGCCACGCCCGGCACGGACGCGCCCGCGGCGGTGATGTACACCTCCGGCACCACCGGTCGGCCCAAGGGCGTGGTCATCAGCCACGGCAACGCGCTCCAGAACGCCGTCACCTGCACGACCGTGATCGGGCGGCGCCCCGAGGACGTCGAGCTGGTGATGGTCCCGCAGTTCAACATCACCGGTCTCTGCTCCCAGACGGTCCCGGTGGTCCTGCTCGGCGCCACGGCGTACCTCCTCGACGGCTTCGAGGCCGGCCGGGCCCTCGACGCGGCCCGCGACCACGCCTGCACCTCCACCGTGGGTGCCCCCACGATGTGGTGGCGGCTGCTCGAGCGCGCCGCCGAGCGGGACGACGACGCGCTGGCCGGCCTCCGGCTGGCCCTCTTCGGGGGCGCGCCGATGCCGACCGCCTTGCTGCAGCGGATGCGCGCGGCCATGCCGCTGGCGACCCTCGGCAACGGCTTCGGGATGACCGAGACCTGCTCGATGATCACCTACGTCGGCGGGGAGGACGCCGTGCGGATGCCGCACAGCGTCGGCCGGCCACTGCCCCTCACCGAGCTGCGGCTGCGCCGGCCGGGCACCGACGAGGACGCCGGACCCGACGAGATCGGCGAGATCGTCGTCCGCGGCGGCCAGGTCGCCCTCGGCTACTGGGGCGCCGACGGCCCGACGCCGCTCACCGACGAGGACGGCTGGATCTCCACCGGCGACGCAGCGGTGCTCGAGGACGGCTTCGTGGTCCTGCGAGACCGGCTCAAGGACGTCATCAAGCGGGGCGGGGAGTCCGTCTTCAGCTTCGAGGTCGAGAACGTCCTCCACCAGCACCCGGGAGTCCTCGACGCCGCCGTCGTCGGCGTCCCGGACGAGCAGTACGGCGAACGCGTGGTGGCCCACGTCGTCGCCAAGCCGGGATCGGACCTCACACCCGACGAGCTCCGTTCCTTCTGCCGCGACCACCTCGCCCACTTCAAGGTGCCCGCGACGGTCGAGATCCGCGACGAGCTGCCGCGCAACCCCGGCGGCAAGGTCGTGAAGTCCCAGCTCCGCGGCGCCGACGCATGACCGCCCGGCGCCCCACCCACACCACCACCTCCTGGACCCAGTTCCACCTTGCCCTGAAGGAGCACGGAATGAAGCGCACCCTCCGCCTGACGGCGGCCGCCCTCGCGGTCTCCCTCTCGCTCGTCGGCTGTTCCATGGACAGCGACGACGAGCCGAGCAGCAACAACACCGGCAACAGCGACGGCGACAGCGGGAGCAGCGGCGAGGCCGGGGGCCCGGTCGAGGACCTCTCCGTCGGCTTCGTCGCGGTCAACCTCAACTCCCCGAGCATCAACGGCATCAAGGACCAGTTCGTCGAGGCCGCCGAGGAGAAGGGCTGGTCGGTCGAGGTCTTCGACGGCCAGGGGGACCAGGCCGCCACGAACAACGCCGCCAGCGACCTGATCAGCCGCGGCGTCGACGTCATCGTCAACAACTCCTCGCCCAACGCCCAGATGACCGGCGTGATGAAGGAGGCCGACGCGGCGGGCATCCCGTTCGTCTCGATCTACGGCGGCTTCGTCGAGGGCGTGGACGCCGAGATCGGCACCAACGAGTTCATCAACAGCGCGCTGATGACCGCCGAGATGGCCAACCGCCTCGAGGGCAAGGGCCGCGTCGTGAAGCTGAACTGGACCGTGCTCCAGGCCCTGCGCGACCGGGACGCCGGCTTCAACGCCGTCATGAGCGAGAACCCCGACATCGAGGTGGTCCGGGAGATCGAGGTCAAGGTGCCGGGCCAGGTCGACGACACCTACGCCCAGCTGACCAACCTGCTGCAGTCGGACAAGGACATCGACGCGATCTGGCTGGGCTGGGACGAGCTGGCCCCGCCGGCCGTGCGCGCGATCAAGGAGGCCGGGCTGGAGGACAAGGTCTTCGCGGTCGGCTTCGACGGCAACTCCTTCGCCTGGGACCTGATCCGGGAGGGCTCGCCGTACAAGATGGAGCCGGCGAACCCCTTCCCGCTCATGGGCGCCAAGGCGGTCGAGACCATCGAGACGATCGTCGGCGGCGGCACGCTGCCCAGCAAGGTCGTCTACATGAAGCCGTGCCTCGTCAACGAGGAGACGGTGCCGGCCGAGGGCGAGGAGCCCGACTGGGAGAACTGCGCCTTCTTCCCCGGCGACATCTGAGCCGGCCGACCCATCCACCACAGGCGACAGGCAGCTGACGTGACGACACAGCACGAGCCGGGGCGGGACCCTGCCGCCCGCCCCGGCCCGCTCCTGACGGTCCGCGACGCGGTCAAGGACTACCCGGGCACGCGGGCGCTCGACCACATGGACTTCTCCCTCGACGCCGGTGAGGTGCACGCCCTCCTCGGCGAGAACGGTGCGGGCAAGTCCACCCTCATCAAGGCCCTGGCCGGGGCCATCCAGCTGACGTCGGGGACCGTCGAGATCGACGGCGCCGAGGTCGACGTGCGGAGCCCGCAGCGGGCCCAGGCCCTCGGGGTCTCGGTGGTGCACCAGCACGGCAACCTCGTGCCGGAGCTCTCGGTCACCGAGAACGTCCTGATGGTCGAGGGACTCGGCCGCCGCGCCGGCGTCCTCGTCGACTGGCGCCGGGCCCACCGGCGCACCCGCGAGCTGCTGGACCGGGTGGGCCTGCCCGACCTCGACCCGCACCGGGAGGTCAACAGCCTCGGGCCGCACCAGCAGGCGATGGTCGCGGTGGCCAAGGCGCTGGCGAGCAACGCGCGCGTCATCATCCTCGACGAGCCGACGACGTCGCTGCAGCCCGCGGAGGTCGACACCCTCTTCGCCCAGATGCGCCGGCTGGCCGAGGAGGGGATCGGGTTCGTCTTCGTCACCCACCGGCTCAACGAGGTCTTCAAGGTCTGCGACCGGATCACCGTCATGCGCGACGGCGGCCTGGTCGGCACGTGGCCGGCCGCCGAGCTCGACCACGACCGCCTCGTCGACCAGCTCGTCGGAGCGGAGAAGGCGATCGCCCACGAGGCGTTCACCGCGACCGCGCCACCGCGCGAGGTGGTCCTGGAGGTGCGCGACCTGCGCGGGGACGTCCTGCGCGGTGTCGACCTCCGGGCACGTGCGGGCGAGGTGGTCGGCATCGCCAGCCTGCCCGGGGAGGGCGCCGGGGAGGTCGTGGAGTCGTTGTACGGCATCCGCCGCTCCCAGGGCGACGTCCTCGTCGAGGGCACGGTGCGCCGGATCCGCAGCCCGCAGCAGGCGGTCGCGGCGGGGATGGCGCTCGTGCCGCGGGACCGCCTCGCGCAGGGGCTGGTCAGCGAGCTGTCGGTCCGGGAGAACGCCACGCTGGCGTCCACGGCGTCGTACCGCACCGACCCCGTCCTGCGCATCATGCGCCGGGGCCGGGAGCGCAGCGAGGTCGCGGAGGTCATGGCCCAGCTCAGCCTGAAGAGCGGCGGGCTCGAGACCGAGGTCCGCACGCTCTCGGGCGGCAACCAGCAGAAGGTCGTCATCGGCCGGTGGCTGCTGCGGCGGGCCAAGGTCTACCTGCTGGACTCGCCCACCGCCGCGGTGGACGTCCACACCAAGGCCGAGATCTACGGCCTGGCCCGCAGCCTCGCCGACGGCGGCGCGGCGGTGGTCTTCACCTCCACCGAGCTCGAGGAGTTCGTCCGCGTCTGCGACCGGGTCCTCGTGCTCCACGACGGAGCGGTCGTCGGCGAGCTCGCCGGCGACGACATCACCGTCAACTCGATCATGCGACTGTCCTTCGGGAGGAAGAGTGTCTAGCTCAGCAGCAGTGGCCGAGTCGCCCCGCGCGACCGGCCCCCGGCGGGAGACGACGACGAGCGACAAGCTCATCGACGTCGTCAGCCGCTACGGAACCATCGCCAGCCTGGTGGCGTGCATCGCGATCTTCAGCCTGCTGAAGCCCGACGTCTTCGCGACCAGCCAGAACTTCTTCAACATCCTCAACCAGGTCTCGATCCTCGGCATCATCGCGCTCGGCCTCACCGTCGCGCTGGTCCAGGGCCTCTTCGACCTCAGCCTGGCCGGCATGGCCACCCTGGGCGGGTTCCTCGCCTGCAAGTGGCTCTCCGAGGGGACGATCGGCAGCCCGGTCCTCGCGGTGGTCGCGGTCATGGCGCTGGCGCTGGTGATCGGCGCCTTCAACGGCGTGGTCGTGGCGTACGGCGGCGTGTCGGCGTTCATCGTCACCCTCGCCGTCGGCTCGATCCTGACCGGCGTCGTGCTGGGCGTCTCGGACTCCCAGACCATCCTCTCCGGCATCCCCGACGGGTTCCTCGTCATGGGCCAGGGCGAGATCGGGCCGGTCCCGGCGCCGGTCGTCTTCCTCGCCGTGGTGGCCGTCGTCCTCTACGTCTTCCTCGAGCAGACCCAGCTCGGGCGCCACATGTACGCCATCGGCGGCAACGCCGAGACCGCGCGCCTCTCGGGCATCCCCGTCCGCCGCTACGCCCTCCTGGCGCTGGGCATCTCCGCGGCCTGCGCCGCGCTCGGCGGCATGATCGTGGCCGCGAACCTCGGCGTCGGCCGCCCGCAGGGCGTCGGGGACACCTACCTCCTCGACTCCTTCGCCGCCGCGTTCATCGGGGCGTCGACGCTGCGGCCCGGCCGCTTCCACATCCTCGGCACGGTCATCGGCGTGCTCCTCATCGGCGTCATCAACAACGGGCTGTCGATCATGGGCGTCGAGACGTTCTGGCAGTACGCCGTCCGCGGCATCATCCTGCTGCTCGCCGTCTTCGCCGCCAGCTTCCTGGTGATGAGGCGCCGATGAGCCAGCAGCGGCCCCGCGTCGTCGTCGTCGCCGGCGGCGCCCGCGCCGGCGGCATGGGACGGGCCATCGCGGAGTCGTTCCTCCGGCAGGGGGACACCCTGGTGCTCTCCGACGTGGGGGCGCCCCTGGCCAGCCACCCCGACTACGAGGTGGCGCCGCCCGACCACCTGGCGACGGCCGCTGCGGAGCTGTCCGCGCTGGGACCGGTGACCGCCCAGCCGTGCGACGTGACGAGCGAGGAGCAGGTCCGCGCGCTCTTCGACGCCGCGGTCGCCGAGCACGGGCGGGTCGACGTGCTGGTCAACTGCGCCGGGCTCGCCATCGGCCTGTCGCCGGTCACCGAGCTCTCGCTCGCGGACTGGCGGGTCAACCTCGAGGTGATGGCGACCGGAGCCTTCCTCTGCGCCCGCGAGGCCGCCCGGCGGATGGTGCCGCAGGGCAGCGGACGCATCATCACCATCGCCTCCCAGGCCGGGAAGACCGGCCAGCCGCTGCTCGCGGCGTACTCCGCCGCGAAGTTCGCCGTCATCGGGCTGACCCAGTCGATGGCCGCGGAGCTCGGCGAGCACGGCGTCACCGTCAACGCGATCTGCCCGGGCACCATCGACACCCCGCTGCTGGCGGTCCGGGGCGGCGTCTACGAGACGTTCTCCGGCGCGGCCGGCCGCACCGAGGAGGACTATCGCCGCCGGCTGGCCCGGCAGATCCCGGCCCGCCGGTTCGGGACGCCCGAGGACGTCGCCGCCGCAGCGCTCTACCTCGCCTCCGACGGCGCGTCGTTCGTCACCGGCGAGGCGCTCAACGTCACCGGTGGACAGGAGATGCACTGAGATGCCCCACCCGCTGGGAGTCGTCCTGCACGCCCCGCAGGACGTGCGCACCGAACCGCTCGAGCAGCCGCCCGTCGGGCCCACCGACGTGCTGCTCGACGTGGAGGCGTGCGGCGTCTGCGGGTCCGACCTGGCCTCTTACGCCCACGGGCACTACGTCGAGCCGGGCCAGGTGATGGGCCACGAGCTCTCCGCCACCGTCGCCGTCGCCGGGGAGGCGCTGTCGGGCCTCGAGCCGGGCACCCGCGTGGCCGTGCGCCCCATGCGCTCGTGCGGCCGGTGCGCCTACTGCCGCGACGGCGACACCCACCTCTGCGGCGCCACCGCCGGGCGCTCCCTCGGCTACGGCGCCCAGGGCGCGTTCGCCCAGCAGCTGCACCTCCCGGACGTCGAGGTCGGCCGCGACGTGGTCCCCGTGCCGGCCGGCACCGACCCCTTCGACCTGCTCTGGGCCGAGCCGCTCGCCGTCGCGCTGCACGCCGTGCGCCTCGCCGGGGGCACCGCGAACGAGCGGGTGCTCGTCACCGGCGCCGGCGCCGTCGGCCTGACCGTCGCGGCCGCGGCGATCGCCCAGGGGATCACCGTCCACGTCGTCGAGCCCGTCGAGCACCGCCGCGAGGCGGCCGAGCGGCTCGGGGCGACGGTCTCGGTGCCCGGCGAGCCCACCGAGGGCGCGCCCCACGACGCACTGCTCGACGCCTCCGGCGTCCCGGCCGCGGTCACCGCGGCCCTGCCCCTGCTCGCGCCGACCGCCCCCGTGGTGCTCGTCGGGCTGGACGACGCCCCGGTCCCGTGGCTGGTCGGCGCCCACCGGCTCACCGGCTCCTTCGGGTACGTCGACGCCGACTTCGCCACCGCCGTGGACCTGATCGTCGCCGGCCGCGTCGTGCTCGGCGACCTGGTCACCCACCGCTACCCGCTGGAGCAGGCCGGCCGCGCGCTGGGCGCACCCCGGCCGGAGGACCACGTCGTCAAGGCGGCGATCGTGCCGCGCGCCTGACCCCACCCGACCAGCCGGGCGGCCTCCGCCGCCGGCGGCCCCCACCCGCCCCCCGCGCCTGAACCGGCACGCTGCCGCGGCTCCCGCCCGCACCTGCCGCTAGGAGATCCGATGACCGTCCCCACCACCCCCACCTCCGTCCCGGGCCCGCCGCGCTCCTCGGTGGCCTTCGACCTCACCGACCACCGCGTCTGGGTCACCGGCGCCAGCCGGGGGCTCGGCCGGGCGATGGCGCTCGGCTTCGCCGCCGCCGGCGCCCGGGTCGCGCTCACGGCCCGGTCGGCCGACACGGTCCAGCAGGTGGCCGACGAGATCGAGCAGCTCGGCGGCAAGCCGCTGGTGCTGGTCGGCTCGGTCTCCGACAGCGCCGCGGTCAGCGCGGCGGTGGAGGCCGTCCGGGAGAGCTGGGGCGGCCTCGACGCCCTGGTGAACTCCGCCGGCGTGAGCCCGATCTTCAAGCGCGCCGAGCTGGTCGACGACGAGGAGTGGCGCCACGTCCTCGAGGTCAACGTGACCGGGTCGTTCCTGTGCGCCCGCGAGGCGGGGAAGCTGATGCTCGAGGGCGGCGGGGGAGCGGTCGTCAACATCTCCAGCATCCACGGCCAGGTCGGCATGGAGCGGATGGCGGCGTACTCCGCCAGCAAGGGTGCGATCGACGCGCTCACCCGCACGCTCGCACTGGAGTGGGCCGAGCGCGGCGTACGCGTGAACACGCTCTCGCCCGGCTACTTCGAGACCGACATGACCGAGGCGCTGCGCGGCCACCGGAAGTGGCGGGGCCACCTGCTCTCCAAGATCCCGCTCGGCCGGTTCGGCGTCCCCGAGGAGATCGTGTCGGCGGCGCTGTTCCTCGCCTCCGACGCCTCCGGCTTCATGACCGGCTCGAACATGGTCGTCGACGGCGGGTGGACCGCGGCATGAGCGTCGTGCCCGACGTCGGCGTGTGGGAGGCGCTCTACACGACCCGGGCGATGCGGCGGATGCGGCCCGATCCCGTGCCGGTCGAGGTGCAGGCCAGGATCATGGACGCCGCGGTCCGGGCCCCCAGCGGCGGCGACACCCAGGCCTGGCGGTTCCTCCTCGTCGACGAGAGGGAGGTGCTCGCCCGGCTCGCCGTGCCCTACCGGGAGGCGGTCGCGCTGCTGTGGCGCGGCCACTACGCCGGCCAGGTGGCGGCGGCCGAGGCCGAGCCGGAGGCCGCGGCATCGGTGCGGTTCCGGCGCCTGCAGGCCAGCGTCCAGCACCTCGCCGACCACTTCGAGGACGTGCCGCTGCTCTTCTTCGCCTTCTCCCGCGGCGACCGCGACGGCAGCTCGACCTACCCGGCGGTCTGGTCCGCGATGCTCGCCGCCCGCGCGCAGGGCGTCGGCAGCGCGATGACCAACGTGCTGGACGTCTTCCGCCCCGACACCACCAAGGCGGTGCTCGGCGTGCCGCCGGACCGGGGGTGGACGCTCGCGGCGACCGTCGCGATGGGCTACCCGCTCGGCCGCTGGGGCGTCGCCCCGCGACGGCCGGCGCACGAGGTCACCTATCGCAACCGGTGGGGCGAGCCGGCCGGCTTCGACACCTCCGAGCCGCTCTGGTCACCGGACGGGCCGGCGTGACCGCGCCCGCACTGCCCCCGGTCGCCATGCCTGTCTCCGAGCCTGTCTCCATGCCTGTCTCCATGCCTGTCTCCATGCCGGTGGCCGCGCCGCTCTACCCACCGCCGCCCTACGAGTTCCGCGCCGCCCGGCAGACCTGGGTGGTCTACGAGTCCGACCCCGGCCCGCTCGCGGCGTACCTCCCGGCCGGCGTCGAGCCGGACAGCGACCCGGCGGTCTGCGCGGCCTGGGCGTGCCACTACCCGACCTCGACGTTCGGTCCCTACCTCGAGGCCTACCTCGTCGTCCGCGTCCGGGTCGGCGACGAGCGCTTCTGGTACCAGCCGGTGATCGTCACCGACGCCGAGGCGCCGATGGCGGCGGGCCGGGAGCTGTGGGGGTACGGCAAGAAGCTGGCCGCGATCACCTGGTCCGGCCGCGACGGCGGCGGGCCCGGCACCGAGCAGCTGGTGATGACGGTCGAGCGACCGCGCGGCGTGCGCCTGATGACCCTGTCGGTGCTGCCCGAGCGGCTGCTCGGCCCCGAGGAGCTGGTCTCGCTCCGGACCGCGGAGCTGCTGCCGACGCTGAGCCACCGCCTGCTGCCGGCCTCCGAGCCGGGGCGCGGCCCGGTGGTCGACGAGCTCGTCGCCGTGGACGTGCGCGCCCGGTCGCACCGCGGCGCCGACGGGCGGCCGGAGCTGTGGCGCGGGCGGGGCGGGGTCGAGCTCGGCGCGGGCAGCGCCGCCGACCCGTGGCACGTGTTCGCGCCGCTGCGCGTGCTCGACGCCTTCACCGCGCTCACCGACTTCACCCTACCCCTCGGGCGCGTGGTCGCCCGTCCCTGAGCGCCGGCGCCCGCCCGCCCCGCCCACGCGCCCGTCCGTCCACCCGTCCCCGAAGAAGGAGGCCCCCATGGGCTACCGCCGTACCCCCGAGGAGCTCGCCGCCGTCCGCGCGACCCTCGCCGACGTCGAGTTCGTCGGCGGGGAGTCGTTGAGCGTCGACTTCCTGACCCGCCCCGACGTCGTCCGCGACATCCTGCCCGCCGAGCTCGACCCGGGCGCCGAGCCGCGGGTGACCGTGCAGGTCAGCCGGTGGCGCAGCAGCTGCGTCGGCGACTTCGCGGCGTCCGCGGTCTACGTCAGCGCCAGCCACCGCGGCGTCGCGGGTGACTACGTGCTGACGATGTGGATGGACGACGACGTGCCGCTGCTCTTCGGACGCGACCTCTACGGCGAGCCGAAGAAGATCGGCACCTCGACGCTCTGGCGCAACGACGGTCACATGACCGGCGTCCTGGAGCGCCACGGCACCCGGCTCGTGGAGATCGAGGCCGACCTCGGGCCGGACCGCGGACCCACCGAGGTCGTGGGACGCAACTTCAACGTCAAGTACGAGCTCTGCCCGGGCGGCGACGCGCTCGCCGGGCCGCCGACCCTGATGATGGCCGAGTTCGCCCAGCGCACGACCCTCGTCCGCAAGGGCCCGGCCGTCCTGCGGCTGACCGGCACCGTCCACGACCCGCTCGACGACCTCGAGGTGCTCGAGCTGCGCGACGCGGTCTACGTGGAGACCGGCATGAAGGCCACCTGCGTGCCCCTCGGCCCGATGGACCCCGACGCCTTCCTCCCGCTCGCGCTGGGCCGCTCGGACCACTGGCCGGCGCTGGCGACGGCCCGCCTGCCCGGGTGAGCCGAGCCGGAGCCGTCGGCACCGGCCTCCCTAGAGTGGGGGCATGACGGCTCCGGGAGTGGCGGACTGGCGCACCTACGACGCGCCGGCCCTGCCGCGGGTGCTGGACGCCGCGCTCCAGCGGTTCGCCGAGCAGGGCTACCACGGGACGAGCATCCGCCACCTCGCCGCCGACGCGGGGCTCTCGGTGCCGGGCGTCTACCACCACTACCGGTCCAAGCAGGAGATCCTGCTCGCGCTGATGATGGCGGTGATGGACGAGCTGCTCGAGCGCAGCGCCGCGGCGCTGGCCTCGGCGCCCGAGGACCCCTCCGGCCAGTTCGACGCGCTGGTCGAGTCGCTCCTGCGCTTCCACATGTTCCGCCGGCGGCAGGCGTTCGTGGGGTCCAGCGAGATCCGCAGCCTGCTGCCCGAGAACCGGGCGCGCTACGTGGAGCGCCGCGACGAGCAGCAGCGGATGCTGGACCGCATCGTCGTCGGCGGGGCCGAGGCGGGGGTCTTCGGTACGCCGTACCCGCTGGACGCGGCGCGGGCGGTGGCGACGCTGTGTGTGGGCGTGGCGTCCTGGTACCGCGAGGAGGGCCCGCTCGCGGCGGACGAGCTGGTCCACCGGCACCTGGTGCTGGCGCGAGGGCTCGTCGGCGCCTGACCGTCCCCTCCGGCGTTGACGGGCCGGGTCGACCGCTGCGAGACTGACCGAGCGAGCGATCGGTCGGCCGACCGTGCGCCCGCCCGAGGAGGCAACGATGACTGACCAGAGGAACGGCCTCGTGGCCCGGACGCGGGCGTTCGTCCGCGAGCACGTGCTGCCGGTGGACGACGAGCACGACGGCGACGTCGAGGCCGCGGGCGGCGACGGGCTGCGGGTGCGCCTGCAGGAGCAGGCACGGGCCGCGGGGGTGTTCGCGCCGCACGCGCCGGTGGACCTCGGCGGCCACGGGCTCGGGATGGTGGCCCGCTCGGCGGTTTTCGAGGAGGCCGGCTACTCCCTGTTCGGGCCGCTGGCGACCGGCATCGCCGCGCCCGACGAGGGCAACGTGCACCTGCTCGACCACGTGGCGACCGACGCCCAGCGGGCGACGTACCTGGCCCCGCTCGCGCGCGGCGAGGTGCGCTCGGCGTTCGCGATGACCGAGCCCGCCCCCGGCGCGGGGAGCGACCCCTCGGCGCTGCTGACCCGCGCGACCAAGGTGGACGGCGGGTGGGTGGTCAACGGCCGCAAGTGGTTCATCACCGGCGCCGACGGCGCGTCGTTCTTCATCACGATGGCCCGCACCAGCGGCGAGCCCGGCGGCGCCGGGTCGGCCGGCTCGGGCGGGGCGACGATGTTCCTCATGCCGGCCTCCACCGAGGGCCTCGACGTCGTCCGCCACGTCGGCACCGTGGACCGGTCGATGGTCGGCGGTCACTGCGAGGTCACCTTCACCGACGCCTTCGTCCCGGACTCGGAGGTGCTCGGCGGGGTCGACGAGGGCTTCCGGTACGCCCAGGTGCGCCTCGGGCCCGCGCGGATGACCCACGTGATGCGCTGGACCGGCGCCGCCCGCCGGGCCCACGAGGTCGCCGTGCGGCACGTGGCCGGGCGCCAGGCGTTCGGGTCGCGGCTGGCCGACCTCGGGATGATCCAGCAGATGGTCGCCGACAACGAGATCGACCTCGCGGCGACCCGTGCGCTGCTGAAGGCGGCCTGCGAGGAGCTCGACGCGGGGGAGCGGGCCTCGGCGAGCACCTCGATCGCGAAGACGTTCGCCGGCGAGGCGCTGCACCGCGTCGTCGACCGCGCGACCCAGATGTGTGGCGGGCTGGGCGTGTCCACCGAGCTGCCGGTGGCGCGGATCGCCCGCGAGATCCGGCCGTTCCGGATCTACGACGGCCCCTCGGAGGTGCACCGCTGGTCGATCGCCAAGCGCGCGGTGCGCCGGATCGAGAAGGAAGGGTCGTGAGCGGGGAGCCGGCCGCCTCCTCGCCGGAGCTGTCGCCGGACGAGCTCGCCGCGGTCGGCGAGCGGATGCTGGCGGCCGGCGCGCAGCTCGAGGGGCCGCTGACCGCCCGCCTGATCGCCGGCGGCCGGTCGAACCTGACGTACCGCCTGGACGACGGGGCCTCCGCGTGGGTGCTGCGGATGCCGCCGCGGTCCGGGCGCACCCCCTCGGCGCACGACGTCGCCCGGGAGTTCCGGGTGACCAGTGCGCTCGCCTCGGCCGGCGTGCCCGTCGCGCCGCCGGTGGTGCTGTGCGAGGACGAGGCCGCCATCGGGCTGCCGTTCGCGGTCGCGGCGTTCGTGCCGGGACGGACGGTGCAGTCGCGCACCGACCTCGACGACCTCGACGACGTCGCGCTGGAGGCGACCGTCGCGCGTCTCGTGGAGACCCTCGCCAGGCTGCACGCGGTCGACCACGTCGCGGCCGGGCTGGAGGGCTTCGGCCGCCCCGACGGGTACGCCGCGCGGCAGGTGCGCCGTTGGAGCGGCCAGTGGGACATCGTCGGCGACCCCGCGCTGTCGCCGCTGGCGACCGAGCTGGGCGGCCGGCTCGCGGCGGCCGGGTTCGAGCAGCGCTCGACCGGCGTCGTCCACGGCGACTACCGCATCGACAACACGCTGCTCTCCCTGCGCTCGCCCGAGGACGGCGGGCCGCAGGTCGAGGCGGTGGTGGACTGGGAGCTCTCGACGATCGGCGACCCGGTGGCCGACGTCGCGATGATGTGCGTCTACCGCCACGCCGCGCTCGACCTGGTGCTCGGCTTCCCGACCGCGTGGACCAGCGAGCGGCTCCCGGCCCCCGACGCCCTCGCCGCGGCGTACGAGGCGGCGGGCGGGGTCCCGCTGGTCGACTGGGACCGCCACCTCGCCCTGGGCTACTTCAAGCTGGCGGTCATCGCCGCCGGGATCGACCACCGCTACCGCGCCGGGGCCACCCACGGCGAGGGCTTCGACAGTGCCGCCCGGGCCGTCGAGCCGCTGCTGGAGGCCGGTCTCCAGCGGGTGTGACGTGGTCCCGAGGTGGTCCTGGTGCTTGGCGGGGGGCCTGCACGGGTAGGGGGTACGGGACCGCGAGGTGAAGGAGGACCCATGCCGCCCGAGACCATCGCCGGCCGGTACGACGTCGTGCGCGAGGTCGGCCGTGGCGGCATGGGTGCCGTCTGGCTGTGCCGCGACCGCACCCTGGGCCGCGAGGTCGCGGTCAAGCAGGTCGGCGGCCTGCCCGGCGAGTCGACGCCCCACCTGGCGCGTGCGCTGCGCGAGGCCCGCTCGTCGGCCGCGCTCAACCACCCCAACGTCGTGTCGATCTTCGACGCGATCGAGGACGGCGGCCACGTGTGGCTGGTCATGGAGTACCTCCCGTCCCGGACCCTCTCCGAGCTGCTCAAGGACGGCCCGCTCGACGTGCGCCGGTCGGCGCACCTGGGCGCGCAGGTCGCCGACGGCCTCGCCGCGGCGCACGCCCGGGGCGTGGTGCACCGCGACGTGAAGCCGGGCAACATCCTGGTCACCGACGACGACGTCGCGAAGATCTCCGACTTCGGCATCGCCCGCACCCTCGGCGAGGAGCAGCTGACCCAGACCGGGATGGTGGCGGGCACCCCGCTGTACTTCTCCCCGGCGCTCGCGCGCGGTGGCCAGCCGACGCCCGCGGACGACGTCTGGGCGCTCGGCGCCAGCCTGTACGCCGCCGTCGAGGGCCAGCCCCCGTGGCCGGCGCAGGAGAACTCGATCGCGATGCTCATGCACATCGTCGGCCACGAGCCGCCGGTGCCGCAGCACGCGGGGGCGCTCACCGGCCCGATCCGGCGGATGATGAACACCGACGCCGAGGCGCGGCCCAGCATGGCCGAGACCGCCGCCGCGCTGCGTGCGATCGCCGCCGGCAGCACGACCGCGCTCGCCGACGATGCGCCCACCGAGGCGCTCGCCGCCACGGCCGTCGCCCCGGCGGTGGTCGACCCCGACCCGACGCCGGACCCCACGCCTGCTCCCACCCCGGTCGCCCCGGTCGCGTCCGCGGCGACCGCCGCGGAGCCGGACCGTCGCCGCCGGCCCGTGGCGCTGCTGGCCGCGGCCGCGGTGCTCGTGCTCGCGCTGGGCGCGGCGCTGCTGGTCGGTCTCCTCGGCGGCGACGAGGAGGACGATCCCGGCACCGCCGGCGACCGGCCGAGCGGCCAGGCCTCGCGGACGCCGGACCGGGAGTCCGCGACGCCGAGCCCCACGCCGAGCCCGACGCCGACCCCGACGGAGGGGACCACGCCCTCGGAGGAGGAGTCGGCCGAGGAGCCCGAGGACACCGGAGGCCCCGGCACGTCGCCGGTCAGCAGCGGCAACGAGCAGCAGGTCGTCGAGGACTACTACTCGCTCCTGCCCGGTGACTACGAGACCGCCTGGGACGTGCTGTCGCCGCAGTACCAGCGCGAGCTCGGCTACGACTCCTACTCCGGCTTCTGGTCGACCATCGGCTCGGTCACCGTGGACGGGGTGGAGCCGCAGGGCGAGGGGACCGTGCTGGTGGACCTGACCTACGACGGGGGCGAGAGCGAGACCCGCCAGATCACCGTCCGCGGCGGGCGGATCGTCGCGGACGCGGTCGTCTGACCCCGCGGGGCCGCCGTCCGCCGTACCCTCAGGTGTGCGTCGATCACGGAGGGTGACGGACGGCGGTCGCGCGCTGCCGGCGTACTTCACCTCGCGCGCTCGACGTGCGCGCGCGGTCACCCGCCGGCTGCGGGAGACCGAGCGGCGGGCGGCCGAGACCAGCGAGCGCTACCGGTCGCTGTTCGAGTACCACCCCAGTGCGGTGTTCTCCCTCGACCTCGAGGGCCGCTTCGTGGAGGCCAACCCGGCGGCCGAGCGGGTCAGCGGGTACGGCGCGGACGAGCTGATCGGCATGGAGTTCGCCCGGATCCTGCTGCCGGAGGAGGTCGAGACGGTCGCCACGGCGTTCCTCGCGATCCTCGCCCGGGAGACCCGGCAGCTCGAGACGGCGGTCGTGCGTCCCGACGGCTCGACGGCCGAGGTGAGCGTCACCGGCCTGCCGATCGTGGTCGACGGGGAGGTGGTCGGTGTCTACGGCATCGCCGAGGACATCACCGCCCGCAACCGGATGCAGCGCGAGCTCGCCCGCACCCGGCGCAGCGCGGAGCAGGCCAACGAGGCGAAGTCGATGTTCCTCGCCAACGTGAGCCACGAGATCCGCACGCCGCTGACCGCCGTCATGGCGACCACCGAGCTGCTCGTCGACAGCGGCCTCGACCCCGACCAGGAGCGCCTCGCCGAGGTCGTGCAGCGCTCCAGCCGGCGGCTGCTGCGACTGGTCGACGACATCCTCGACTTCAGCGCGATCGAGTCGGGACGGGCCTCGGTGCACGACGTCGCCCTCGACCTGCCGGCGCTGGCCGCGGACGTGGTCGAGCTGGCCCGGCCGCAGGCGGAGGACAAGGGCCTGACGCTGACGCTCCTGGTGGACCCCGCCGTCCCGCGGGAGCTCACCGGCGACCCCGAGCGGCTCGCGCAGGTGCTCACCAACCTGCTGGACAACGCGGTGAAGTTCACCGGCTCCGGCGACGTCCGCGTCCGGGTGGAGGTGGCCGAGGAGCGCCCGGCGAGCGTCAAGGTCCTGGTGCGGGTCGAGGACACCGGGATCGGCATCACCCACGAGCAGCAGGCCCGGCTGTTCCAGTCCTTCAGCCAGGGTGACTCCTCGATCACCCGCAGGTACGGCGGCACCGGGCTCGGCCTGGCGATCTGCAAGCAGCTGGTGACGTTGATGGGCGGCTCGATCTGGGTCTCCAGCGCGCCGGGCCGGGGGAGCACGTTCGCCTTCGCGCTGCCCCTCGGGCGCCCGGTGCTCGCCGACGACCACCTCTAGCGGTGGGGGGCGCTCGGCGCGGGGTCGGTCCCGGGGTCAGGTGCTGGCGTGGACCCAGCGGCGGAGCACGGCGTGCAGCTCGTCGGGGTGCACCGGCTTGGGGACGAAGTCGTCCATGCCGGCCGCGAGGCAGCGGTCCCGGTCCTCGCCCGAGACCCCCGCGGTCATCGCGATGACGGGCGTCCGGCGGACGTCGCCCTCGCGGCGCCGCAGCTCGGTCGTCGCGTCGTACCCGTCGAGCACCGGCATCTGGCAGTCCATCAGGACCGCGTCGTACCCCCGGGCGGCGAGCATGGTGAGCGCCTCGGCGCCGTCGCCGGCGACGTCGGCGGTGTAGCCGCGGGAGGCGAGGATGCCCACCGCGACGAGCTGGTTGATCTCGCTGTCCTCGACCACCAGCAGGTGGCCGCTGCCGGTCCGCGGGCGGTCCGGGGCAGGCGCGGCCGGGGCGGGGGCGGCGAGGGCCTCGGTGGCGACCTCGCGCAGCCGTGCCATGTGCAGGGGCTTGGCGAGGACCGGGCCGATCCCGGCGGCCCGGGCGTCGTCGAGGTCGACGGCGGGCTCGGAGGTGAGCAGCACCATCGGCGGCGCGTCCCCGCGGGCGGAGATGCGCCGGGCCAGCTCGAGGCCGTCGACCTCCGGCATGCACAGGTCCAGCAGGACGAGCGCGGGCTGCAGGCCGCCGGCGAGCAGGTCGAGCGCGGCGTCGGCGTCGGCGGCGAGGGTGACCTCCACGCCCCAGGCGCCGAGCTGGCCCTCCAGGACGAGCCGGTTGGTGGCGTTGTCGTCGACCACGAGGACGCGGCGGCCCGTCAGCAGGTCGCCGCGCGCCGGGGCCGCCGGTGCGGGGGTGTCCGTCGCGAGCCGCATCGGCACCCGGAACCAGAACGTGCTGCCGGCCGCGGGCTCGCTGGTGACGCCCAGGGTGCCGCCCATCGCCCCCACGAGCTGGCGGCAGATGGCCAGGCCGAGCCCGGTGCCGCCGTACTCCCGGGTCGTGGAGGAGTCGGCCTGGGAGAACGGCTCGAAGACCTGGTCGCGCTGCTCGTCGGTGAGCCCGATCCCGGTGTCGCGCACCTCGAACCGCACCAGCACGCCGTCGTCGGTGTCCCCGTCGAGGTGCGCGGAGACGACCACCTCTCCCTCGTGGGTGAACTTCACGGCGTTCGAGGCGAGGTTGAGCAGCACCTGGCGCAGGCGGGCGGGGTCGCCCCGCAGCGCGGTGGGCAGGTCCGGGGCGCAGTAGGCGAGCAGCTCGAGCCCGCGCTCGCGGGCCTGGCCGGCGACCAGCTCGGCGGCGCCCTCGACGACCGCGACGAGGTCCAGGTCGACGGTCTCGAGCTCGAGCTTGCCGGCCTCGACCTTCGAGAAGTCCAGGATGTCGTCGATGATCGTCCGCAGCGCCTCGCCGGCCCCGCGCGCCCCCTCGGCGTACTGCCGCTGCCGGTCGGTCAGCGGGGTGTCGAGGAGCAGGCCGGTCAGCCCGATGACGCCGTTGAGGGGCGTCCGGATCTCGTGGCTCATCGTGGCGAGGAACGCCGACTTGGCCTCCGACGCGGCGCGGGCCGCGACGAGCGCCTCGGCCTCCCACCGCAGCTGGCGGGCCGTCCGGACGACGGCGACGGCCGCCAGGACCGCCGCGGCGGCCGCGACGACGAGGACGTCGGAGTCGCGGCCGAGCAGGTCGTCGACGACGAGGACACCGATGGGCGCCAGCAGCGGCACGATCGCGACCGCCATCCGCGTGCGCGCGTGGTCGCCGGCCGAGGCCTCGTCCCGGGTGGAGCCGCAGCGGGAGGGGCGCGGGCACGCCGACCGGGCGAGGAGCACCGCGCCGACCAGCCAGCCGAGGTCGAGCCAGGCCTCGGTCGCGCCGGAGAGCGGGAAGAGGAGGTAGCCGAGGTCGGAGAGGAGCCAGCAGCTGACGCCGACGGCGAACTCCAGCCCGATCCGGTCCCGCGTCGTCCGCGTGGCGAGCGCGCGGATCACCAGGCCCAGGAGGACGGCGTCACAGACGGGGTACGCCGCGAGCACCAGCCGTTCGCCGGCGTCGAGGGACTGGTCGTGGGCGATCGCCGCGATCGAGGTGTTCCAGAGCAGCATCACGCAGACGGTGACGACGGTGAGGGTGTCGAGCAGGACCTCGGCGTCGCGCCGGCCCCGCGACCGCACCCGCCAGAGCACCACCAGCATGGCGGCACCCAGCCCGAGGTAGCTGGCGAAGTAGGGCACGTCGGCCCAGGACACGTCCGGCTCCGGGCCGGTCCAGGCGTAGAGGTACCAGACCAGGTCGGCGACGGCGTTCGCGGTCAGTCCCGCCGCGACGAGCCCCGGCACGAGCCGCCTGCCCGGCGCCGAGGCGCGGACGCCCAGACCCGCGACGAGGGCGGCGCCGAAGACCACCACGACGTACGTCGCGTCGTAGGCGACCGTCGAGCCGCCGGCGAGGTTCAGCACCAGGCCCGCCAGCGCGAGGAGCAGGAGGCCGGCGGGGAGCGCGGACCTCACCAGGTCCTGGGAGGTCCACCGCGCACCGCTCACGCGGCCATTGTCAGGGCTGGGTCGAGCCGGCGTGGGCGTTTCCGCCCGAGCGTCGGGGTGATCTGGGGCTCGGCTCAGGCCCCCCGGTGCGCGGCGGCGAGGACGCGCGCGGCCTCGCGCTCGGCGTCGGCGTTGGCGACGCCGGCCCGGGAGCCGGCGAGCTTGGCGCGGATGTGCTCCCCGACGGTGATCGGGGCGTACGCCGAGCCGTCGCCGACGCAGGTGGGCAGCGTCTCGATGACCGCGTCGATGTTGCCGTCGTGGAAGAACGCCGCGCTGCGGCGCCGCTCGACGCGACCGTCGACGATGGGCGGCTTGACCCGGTGCAGGGTCGACATCCAGCGCTCGTTGGTCCAGCGCGCCATCAGGTCGCCGAGGTTGATGAGCAGGGCGCCGTCGGCCGGCTGCACGTCGTGCCAGCCGCCGTCGCGCCCCAGCACCTGCAGGCCCGCCACCTGGTCGGCCCACAGCACGGTGACGATGCCGTAGTCGGTGTGCTCGCCCATGCCGGTCAGGTCGCCGTCGAGCTGGAGCTCGCCCGGCTCGAGCGCGTAGTTGTTCATCCGCAGCACGTCGAGGCTGTGGTCGGTGTAGCGCTCGAAGAACCCCTCGGGCAGGTCGAGCGCGTCCGCGAACAGCGTCGTGAGCGTGCGGGCGACCCGGCCCGCCTCGTCGAAGTACGCCGACACCGCGGTCCGGAAGTGCTGCGCCTCGGCCGGCCAGGTGTTCTCGGGGTAGTCCGCCTCGGGCAGGTCGAGCCCGGGGTGGTCGGAGACCGCGGCGCCGACGTTGAAGGCCTCGAAGAAGTCGTGCATCCGGTTCGAGGGCGCCAGCCCCAGGCTCAGGCTGAGGGACTCGGTCTTCGGCGGTGCGTAGCCGCGGTTGACCTCCGGCGGGGTGCGGTACTGCTTCTTGACCTCCAGCGGCAGGAAGAAGAACTCGTCGAGGGCGTCGGCGAACGCGTCGGTGACCGACGTCGGCACCCCGTGCCCGACGACCTGCACGAACCCGACGGTGCGGGCCGCCTCGTCGAAGGCGGCCGCGGCCGCCGCGCGCTCCGCGGCGGTGCCGTGACCGACGTACGCGCTGATGTCGACGGTGGGGACGTGGAAGTCGGTCATGAGGGTGCCTCCGAGGTGGTGGTCGAGGTCGGTGCGTCGGGGGTGGCGGCCACCCGCTCCTCCACGGTGGCGAGGAGCGCGGCCTTGTCGGTGTCGTCGAGCCAGCAGGCCTCGACGGCGTTGCGGGTGAAGGTCGCGAGCTGGTCGCGGCGGTGGCCCAGCGCGTGGGCGAGCACCCGGTAGTCGTGGGTGGGATCGGTGCCGAACATCGGCGGGTCGTCGGAGTCGATCGTCACCAGCAGGCCGGCGTCGACCATCTCGGCGATCCGCCGGTGCGTGCCGTCGCCGCTGCCGGAGTAGCGGCCGATGTCGCTGCTGACCGGGGTGCACGTGAACGCCACCCGCTCCTCGACGCAGCGCCGCGTGATCGCCGGGTCGTCGACGACGTGGTAACCGTGGTCGACGCGGCTGCAGCCCAGCTCGTCGAGCAGCACCTCGACGTGGTGCGGCGGGCCGGACTCCGAGTGCGCCGTACGCCGGAGGCCGTGGCGCTCGGCGAGCCGGTAGGCCTCCACGAACCGGCCCGGGGGACCGTTGACCTCGGCGTAGTCCAGCCCGATCCCGAGCACCTCGTCGACCCGGTGGGCGACGACCTGCTCGACCAGCTCCACCGCCGCGCCGCCGCTGCGCTCGCGGCAGATGCCGACGACGAGGTTCGCACGGATGCCCGTGTCGGTCGCGGCGTCGCGGGCGCCGGCGAGGACGCCGTCGAGGATCGTCGGGTACGGCACGCCGGGGTGGCCCGGCGGGCTGAGGTGGATCTCGCGGTACAGCACGCCGTGGGCGGCCCCACCGGCCGTCAGCGACTCGTAGGTCACCCGGTGGAAGTCGTCCGCGTCGCGGATCAGCGACCCCACCACGTCGAGCACCCGCAGGAACTCCCCGAGGTCCTCGTAGCTGTGGTGGTCGTAGAGCTCCTCCGCCGACCGCCCGAGGGGCACGCCGTGCTTGCGCGCCAGGTCCGCCACCGTCTCCGGCGCGACGCTGCCGATCAGGTGGCAGTGCAGGCTGACCTTCGGCAGCGCCGCCACCATCGCGTCGATCGCCGGGTCCGCCGGCACGGGCGTCGAGTGGACGCTGGTCGCGAGGCTCACGGCGAGGAGCGTAGGAGTCGGGTGTTACGCGGTTGTCACGCCTGGACGACAGCCAGGCCCTCCGCCGGTCGAGCAGCCGAGCCCCGGTGAGGTGCGCAGGGCCCTGGGGTGCCCGCCTCCGGCCGCCGGAGGTCACCGCTGGTCGAGCAGCCGAGCCCTGGCGAGGCGTCGTCGAGACCCGGTGAGGTGCGCACGGTGCTCGGGCGCGGGCGCGGGCGCCTGCCTCGGGCCGCCGGGCGATGGGTGGTTGCGGTCGTTCCTGGGTGTCGGGTCGGCCTGTTGGTCGAGCAGCCGAGCCCTGGCGAGGCGTCGTCGAGACCCGGTGAGGTGCGCAGGGCCTGGGTGCGCGCCTCCGGCCGCCGGAGGTCACCGCTGGTCGAGCAGCCGAGCGCCAGCGAGGCGTCGTCGAGACCCGGCGAGTGACGCAGGGCCTCGGGTACTCGTCTCCGGCTTCCGGACCATGGGTGTTGCGGTGGGGGCAGCTACAGGAGGGGTACGGCGGGTGGTCGCGGCGGTCTCCCGGCTGCCGGGTGGGCTCCGCCGGTCGAGCAGCCGAGCCCTGGCGAGGCGTCGTCGAGACCCGGTGAGGTGCGCAGGGCCCCGGGGACCCGCCTCCAACTCCCTGGCCATAGGTGGTCGCGGTGGGGGGCAGCTACGAGGAGGTATGGCGGGTGGTCGCGCGATCTACCGGCTGCCGGGTCCGCCCCCGCTGGTCGAGCAGCCGAGCCCTGGCGAGGCGTCGTCGAGACCTGGTGAGGTGCGCAGGGCCTCGGCCACCCCCGTCAGCCGGCGAGAGCCTGAATGCATAGTCCACGATGTGGTCTGACCTGGGGAAACAGGACCGGGACTGTCGGTGGTCGGTGCTTGAGTAGACCCATGGCCAAGGACTCCCGACGCAGCGCACACGTGGTTCGCCGCGCCGTCGCGAAGTCCCGCAAGCAGATGCGCTCGGCCGCCGAGGTCCACCTGTGGTCGATGTCGGACGACGATGTCACCGACACCCTGGTCGAGGCGTCCCGGTTGCGCGCGCAGGCCGAGGCCCTCGAACTGCGGCTCGCCGCGGAGGCCGACCGCCGTCACGCCGGCGAACGCGTCGGTGCGACCGACACCGCGTCGTGGTGGGCGACCGAGACCCACCAGAGCCGGCCCTCGGCGAAGCACCGGATGCGGCTGGCCGAGTCTTTGGACCGCCACGACCTCACGGCGGCAGTCCTGGCGGAGGGTGATGTGTCGGTCGACCACGCGCGGGTGATCACCGAGTGCCTCGACCGGCTGCCCACCGACCTGGACGACCCGACCATCCCGCTCCGTGCGGAGCAGCACCTGCTGGCCGAGGCGCGGCACCGTGACCCCAAGTCGTTGCGGGTCCTGGCCAAGCACGTCCTCACCGTCGTCGCACCCGAGATCGGCGAGGCCCGCGACGCCAAGGCACTCGAAGCCGAGGAGCGCCTGGCCCGGGAGACCGCCTGGCTGACCATGAGCCCCGACGGACGCGGGTCGGTCGTCGGGAAGTTCAAGATCCCCGAGCTCCACGGCGCCATGCTCAAGAAGACCCTCCTCGCCTTCGCCGCCCCCAAGCACCAAGCCGCCACCCAGGAACCAGGCGCGCCCGAGCCGGCCGAGCGGCGTCCATCGCCGGAACGGATGGGTGACGCGTTCTGCGAGCTCCTCGAACGCATCCCCACCGCTTCCGTCCCGAAGCTCGGCGGCCTCAACGCCTCCGTCGTGGTGACCATGGACATCGCCTCGCTCCTCGGCGGCCTCGCACCGGGTGTGCTCGACGACGGCAGCACCATCTCCGCAGCCACGGCCCGGCGACTGGCCTGCGAAGCAGGCTTGATCCCCGCCGTCCTCGGGTCGAGGTCCGAGCTGCTCGACCTCGGCCGCACCACCCGGCTCTTCACCGGAGCCCAACGACGGGCGCTCAACCTCACCCAACCGGCCTGCACCGCAGAAGCCTGCGACTGGCCCGCCCGCCTCTGCCACGCCCACCACGACCAACCCTGGTCCGCCGGCGGAACCACCGACCTGGTCAACGCCCGCAACCTCTGCCCGAGGCACCACGCGCGGATCCACGACCCGGCCTACGAGACCACACACCTGCCCGGCGGGAAGGTCGCCTTCCACCGACGGCCCTAGGCCGAACCAACGAACACACCCCGTCCACCGCAACCACAGCGGTCGACCCCCGCCGAGCGTGAGCCGACAAGCAACCGCGCCCAGGACCTCGACCACAGCGGCGCGCAACCACACGACTCGAAAAAGAGACCCCAAGCCGAGCCCACCCGGCGGCCCGGCGACCACCCCTAGGCCCTGCGCACCTCACCGGGTCTCGACGACGCTCGCCAGGGCTCGCTGCTCGACCAGCAGCAAAGCTGGCCCAACGACCCCCCTAAGGCTCTGCGCACCTCACCGGGTCTCGACGACGCTCGCTCGCGCTCGCTGCTCGACCAGCGGGTCGGGGTGCGACGACGCTCGTTGTTGCTCGCTGCTCGACCAGCAGGGGCGGGTCTCGACGACGACCAGCGACTCAGGCGGAGGTGGCGGTCCGGCCGAAGCGGCTGAGGACGGCTGCCTCGACGAGCTGTGCGAGCAGGTAGAGCAGCAGGGCGGTGACGGTGACGGTGACGACGAGTGCCCAGACACGGGCGTTCTGCGAGCGGTTCGCGGCCGAGACCACGGCGTACCCGATGCCCTTGCCGGTGGCGAGCCACTCGGCCAGCAGCGCTCCGGTGAGGGCGCCGGGCACGGCGATGCGGACGGAGGCGAAGAGCGCCGGCAGGGCGGACGGGAAGCCGACGCGCAGCAGCACCGTGGACGGCGAGCCGCCGTAGACGAGCACGAGGTCGCGCATCGGGGGGGTGACCGAGCGCAGGCCGAGCACGATGTTGACCAGCGCCGGGAAGAGCACGACGACGGCGCTCATGATCGCGACGACGGCGTACCCGCGGCCGACCAGCAGGATCAGGATCGGTGCCAGCGCGATCAGCGGGACGGTCTGCAGGACGAGGGCGACCGGCATGACCGCGCCCTCCAGGAAGCGGTACCGCACGATGGCCGCCGCGAGCAGGATCGCGGTGAGCATGCCGGCGGCGAAGCCGATCCCGGCGTCGGTGAGGGTCTGGGCGAGCAGCGTCCAGATCTCCGAGCGGAGCTCCGCGGAGTCGTCCTCGCCGAAGAGGCTGGTCCACACCTCCGACGGCGTCTTGCCGACGTACGGCGAGACGTCCCAGATCTTCAGCGCGGCGATCCACAGGAGCACCACCACGACGAGGACGAACGCCATCGTCGCCACCTGGCGCGCCACCGACCGCAGGAAGGACCCGGCCCGCCCCGGCGTGGCGCCGAGGTCGCCGGGCAGCAGCGCGCTCACGAGGCGACCCCCTGCGACCACGGCGTGAGCAGGCGACCGACCAGTCCGATGAGGGCGTAGCACCCACCCGCGACCAGCGCGCAGCCGATGCCGACGGCCCAGGCCTGCTCGACGTCGACGTTCTGCTGGGCGATCTTCAGGACCAGCGCGACCCCGCGCTGCACGCCGCCGACGTACTCGCCGAGGATCGCGCCGAGGAACGCCGCCGGCGCGCCGATCCGCAGCGCGGCGAGGATCGACGGCAGCGCCGCGACGAGCTGGACGGTGACGAGCTGGCGCAGCCGCCCGCCGCCGTACACCTGCACCACGTCGAGGCTGGTGCGGTCGGCGGACCGGAGACCGAGGACGGTGCCTACGACGGTCGTGAAGAAGACCGAGAGCGCGGCGAGCGCGGTCGCGGTGCCCGAGCGCTGCCCCTCGTCGGGGTTGCCGATGACGATGAAGAGCACGGGGGCGATGGCCACCAGCGGCACGCAGTAGCTGATCACCGCCACCTGCATCAGCACCGGCTCGGCGAACGGCACCAGCAGGACGAGCGAGGCGACGACGAGGCCGGCGAGCGTGCCGTACGCGAAGCCGACCGCCGCCTCCTGCAGCGTCATCCCGAAGTGCAGCGAGTAGAAGGACCAGCCGTCGTCGACGGCGGTGGAGACGACGCCGTCCGGCGTGGGGATGCGTACGCCGGACAGCACGGTGAGTGCGGCGGCCCACCACAGCGCGACCAGGGCGAGGATCCCGAGGGCTCCTGTCGCGAGGGACCGGGCCGAGCCCGGGGCGCTCATCACTCCTCCCCGAAGAGGAGCTCGGAGGCGCGGTCGTGCAGCGCGTGGAACTCCGGCGTCCGCATCAGGTCCGGCGTGCGCGGACGCGGCAGGTCGACGTCGATGACCTCCTTGACCCGGCCGGGCCGGGCGCTCATCACCGCGACCTTGTCGGAGAGGAAGATCGCCTCGGAGATCCCGTGGGTGACCATCAGCGTGGTCGCCGGCTTCTCGGTCCAGATCCGCAGCAGCTCGACGTTCAGCCGCTGGCGGGTCATGTCGTCGAGCGCGCCGAACGGCTCATCGAGCAGCAGCACCGACGGCTTGACCACCAGCGACCGCGCGATCGAGACCCGCTGGCGCATGCCGCCGGAGAGCTGGGCCGGCTTCGCCTTCTCGAACCCCTCGAGGCCCACGAGCCGGATCAGCTCGGCGACGAGAGCCTCGTCCGGCTTCTGGCCCGAGACCTGGAAGGGCAGCCGGATGTTGGAGACGACCGAGCGCCAGGGGAGCAGCGCCGAGTCCTGGAACGCGATGCCGAGCTCGTGGTCGCGGCGCAGCTCCAGGGGTGTGCGGCCCTCGACGAGCGCGGTGCCCGAGGTCGGCTGCTCGAGCCCGGCCAGGATGCGCAGGATCGTGGACTTCCCGCAGCCGGAGGGACCGAGCAGGGACAGGAAGCTGCCCTTGTCGGTCCACAGGGTCGCGTCCTCGAGGGCGGTGACCGCGCGGCGGCCGACCCGGAAGGTCTTGGTCAGGTGGTCGATGCGCACACCGGTGCCGGTGGAGGCGGTGGCCTCCCCGGCACCGGTGTCCGTCGACGTCAGGGCGACGTCGGACATGTGGTGCCTCTCAGGTGGCTGGCCGTCGACGTGGACGGAGGGGTGGAGCAGCGCGGGTCAGGAGGGGAGCTCGGTGAGCTCGGGCTTCTCCTCGAGCAGCTCGGTGAGCAGCGAGAGGTCGAACAGCTCGTCGGCCTCGATGTCGATGCCGGCGGCCTCCAGGGTGGCGAGGTTCTGGTCGATGAGCTCGTCGGTGATGGTGAACAGGCCGTTGGCCTCGACGTCGGGCGTCACGATCAGGCCGGCCTGGACGTCGGACTGCTCGAGCTCCTTGTCCATGTCCAGCCCGAGGTCCTTGCCGTACTCCTCGACGGCCATCCTGGCCCCCTCGTGCGGGTCGGCGAGCGCGTCCTGCCAGCCGCGGATCTCGGCCTCGAGGAAGGCCTTCACCTTGTCCGGCTCCTCCTCGATCATCCGCTCGGTGGTGATGACCGACTCCGCGACGAACGGCAGCCCGCTGTCGGCGAAGGGCAGGTTGGTGACCTCCATGCCCTGGGCCTGGACGGTGATCGACTCGTTGGTGACGTACGCCAGGAAGCCGTCGACCTCGCCGTCGATGAGCGGGGCGGGGTCGTACTCGACCGGCACCTTCTCCACGTCGGCCGGGTCGATCCCGTTGACCTCGAGCAGCGCGTCGAAGAGGGTCTCGTTGCCGCCGGCCTGGACGCCGATCTTCTTGCCCACGAGGTCCTCGGGGGTCGCGATGTCGCCACCGTCCTTGAGGGAGAGGATCGTGAAGGGGTTCTTCTGGAACTTGGTGCCGACGATCTTCAGCGGCGCGTCCTCCTCGGCGATGACCTGCGCGGTGGACACCGCGTTGCTCAGGCCGAAGTCGGCGTCCTCGGTCGCGACGAGGGTCTCGATGGCGCCCGGGCCGGGGTCCATGGTCACCGAGCTGAAGCCGGCGTCCTCGTAGTAGCCCGCGCTGTCGGCGAAGAACTCACCGGCGAACTCGGCGTTCTTGATCCACGACAGCTGCAGGGTCGCCGCGCCGAAGTCGCCGCCGCCCGAGCTGCTGCTGCCGCCGTCTGCCGCCTCGGCGTCGCCGTCGTCGGAGCCGCAGGCGGTCAGCGAGAGGACCGCGGCGGCGAAGAGGGCCCCGGCACGAGTGGCGCGCGAGCGTGAGGTCATGGAGGTGCTCCGTCTCTGGTGGTGCGGTGGTCGCCGTCCCGGCACGGCTTCGGGTGGGCAGGACGCTAGGAGCGGGGGATTTCGCGGTCGGACGCTCCAGGTTTCGCAGCGGTTAAAACGCTCGTTTCAGTGCTGGTTCCGTCGGTCGTGCGCCTCAGTAGTGGGTCCGGGCGGCGTGCCCGAGCCAGGTCTCGAACGGCGCGAACCGGTCCTCGACCGGCACCGCCGCCACCGCCATCGGCCAGGTCGCGCGGTCCGCGCCCATCAGGTCGTAGAACGCCCGGTCGTCGAAGCCGCCGCGGGCGGCGTCGTCGCGGTCCGCGGCGTACGCCACCCGGTCCAGCCGCGCCCACAGGGACGCCGAGACGCACAGCGGGCACGGCTCGCAGGAGGTGTAGAGCGTGCACCCGGCCAGCGAGAAGTCACGCAGCACCGCGCAGGCACGGCGGATCGCGACCACCTCGGCGTGCGCGGTCGGGTCGAGGTCGGGGGTCACCCGGTTCGTGCCCTCGGCGACCACCTCGCCGTCGCGGACGACGAGGGCCCCGAAGGGTCCGCCACCCGTCGCGACGTTCTCGACGGCGAGGGCGACGGCGCGGTCGAGCCAGGCCTGGTCGGTCATGGGTCCTCCTGGGGGGATCGGGTGCTGGAACGGGCGTTGCGGGCGAGCCGCCAGAGCCGGTCGCGGCTCATCGGCAGCTCGTGCGGGCGGGCCCCCAGCGCGTCGCGGACGGCGTTCGCGATCGCCGGGGCGACGGGGTTGTACGGCGCCTCGCTCATCGACTTCGCGCCGTGCGGGCCGAGCGCGTCGTGGGTGTCGGCGTACCGCACCTCGGTCTCGGGCAGGTCGCCCATCTGCGGCACCCGGTAGTTGCGGAAGCTCCGCGTCGTGACCTCGCCGTCGGCGAGCCGGACCTCCTCGAAGAGCGCGCTGCCGATGCCCTGGGCGACGCCGCCCTCCACCTGCCCCCGCAGCTGCTCGGGGTTGATGACCACGCCGGCGTCGACGGCCTGGACGGACCTCAGGATCCGCAGCTCGCCGGTGGCGGGGTCGAGCGCCACCCGGACGCCGTGGACGTTGAAGGCGACCGAGCGGGGCGACCCGTGGTGCTCGCCGCGCCCGACGACGCGGCCGTCGGCGTCGGGCGGCTCGCCGGCGGCCAGGCGCCGCCGGAGGTCGCGGGCCGCGGCGAGCACGGCGCTGCCGGCGACGACCGAGCCGGTCGACCCGTAGGCACCGGTGTCGTACGCCGCCGCGTCGGTGTCGCCGGCGTGCAGCCGGACCCGAGCGGGGTCCAGGCCGAGCTCCTCGGCGACCAGCTGGACGTGGACCGTCGCGGTGCCGTTGCCGAACTCCGCCGTGCCCACGCCGATGCTGACCGTGCCGTCCGGCTCGCAGGCGACCGTCGCGTCGGCGTGGTGGCCGCGTGGCGGGATGGTCGCGATCATCGCGGCGGCCAGCCCCTCGCCGACCAGCCAGCCCTCCGGTGCCGGGTCGCCGTCGCCGCGGGCGAGCGCCTCCTCGGCGAGGTCGAGGCACTGGTCGAGGCCGTAGCTGCCGAACACCAGGTCGGTGTCCGGCGCGCCGTTGACCACGAAGTCGTCGCCGGGCCGCACCACGTTGCGCCGCCGGACCTCGGCGGGGGAGAGGCCGACCTCCCGGGCCAGCTCGTCGAGCGCCGACTCGATCGCGAAGACGACCTGGCCGAGCCCGTAGCCGCGGAAGGCACCCGAGGGGACGTTGTGGGTGTAGACCGCCTCGGCGTCGAGGCGCTTGTTGGCGCAGCGGTAGAGCGCGACCGACTCGTGGCAGCCGTGGAAGAGCACGCCGGGCCCGTGGTTGCCGTAGGCGCCGGTGTCGCTCAGCACGTCGAGCCGCATGGCGGTCAGCACCCCGTCGGCGTCGGCGCCGAGCTCGACCTCGACCCGCATCGGGTGCCGGCCGGGCACCATCGTGAACTGCTGCTCGCGGGTCAGCTCGAGCTGCACCGGCTCACCGGTGCGCAGGACGGCCAGCGCCACGAGGTCCTCCACGACCATCTCCTGCTTGCCCCCGAACCCGCCGCCGACGCGGCCGGTCACCACCCGCACCCGGTCCCGCTCGAGGCCCAGCACGTGCGCGAGCTCGTCGCGCACCAGGAACGGCACCTGGGTGCTGCTGCGGACCACGAGCCGGCCGTCCTCGTCGAGCCAGCCGCGCGCGCCGTGGGTCTCGAGCGCCGCGTGGGTGACCCGGCCGGTGCGCCAGGTGCCGGAGACGCGGTGGGCGGCGGAGGCCAGCCCGGCCGCCACGTCGCCGACCTCGCCGTGGGTCTGGGCCACCACGTTGCGGGCGGGCTCGGAGATCCGGGAGCGGGTGGCCGACTTCTCGCCGTGCACGAGCGGCGAACCGGGCCGTCGGGACTCCTCGGGGTCGTGGACGGCCGGCAGCACGTCGTACTCCACCTCGAGCAGGGCGACCGCGTGCTCGGCGACCGCGACCGACTCGGCGACGACCGCGGCGACGCGCTGGCCGCAGAACCGCACGACGTCGTCGAGCATCCGGGTGTCGTCGGGGTCGTCGAGCCGGCTGGCGTGCCGTCCGGTGGAGTAGAGGACGTCGGGGACGTCGCGGTGGGTGAGGACGAGGCGTACGCCGGGCAGCGCCGCCGCGCGGGCGGTGTCGATGCGGACGACCCGGGCGTGGGCGTGCGGGCTGGTCAGCAGCGCGAGGTGCAGCACGCCGTCGAGCGGCAGGTCGAGGGTGTAGTCCTCCCACCCGGTCACCACGCGTCGGGCGGCTGGTGCGGGGGTGGAGCGGCCGAAGGCCCGGCCGCCGCCGCACGGCGAGACGTTGGTCTTCCCGGCGAGGGCGTCGCGGATCGACCGGTAGCCGGTGCAGCGGCACAGGTTGCCCTTGAACGTCGCCTCGAGGTCCTCCCTGGCGACCGTGCCGTCCGGCTCGGCGAGCGCGGAGGCGGTGACGACGTACCCCGCGGTGCAGAAGCCGCACTGGAAGCCCTGCGCGTCGAGGAACCGCTGCTGCACCGGCCCCGGCTCCTCCGGCGTGCCGAGGCCCCGGACCGTGGTCACCTCGCGGCCGACCGCGCGGACGGCGGGGTGGACGCAGGAGTGCACGGGCCGGCCGTCGACGAGCACCGAGCAGGCGCCGCAGTCGCCGGCGTCGCAGCCCTTCTTCACCGAGGTGTTGCCGAGCTCGCGCAGCCAGGTGCGCAGGCACTGGCCGGGGGCGGGGTCGCCGGTGACCGGCGTGCCGTCGACGTTCACCGGTGCACCTCCCCGGCCGGCTCCCCGGCCAGCTCCCGGGCCACCTGGCGGGCGAGCACGGCGGTGACGTCGGCGCGCCAGTCCGCTGCGCCGTGCGGGTCGTCGTACCAGCAGTCCACGGTGGCCAGGCCCTCCTCGATCCGGTCCGCGGCGAGCACCACGGGGCGGGTGGTGGCGGCGGTGACCGTGACCCGGTCGCCGACGCCGATGACGACGGCCGAGGACCGGCCGTGCGGGGTGAGCGCGGCACGGCGGAACGCGGTGGGCGCCTCCCGCTCGACCAGGGGCACGTCGACCGCGCGCAGGACCTCGCCGGGGGCCAGCGAGGTGGCGCGCACGCCGCGGACCAGCTCGGCCACCGGCTCGCGGCGCGCGCCGCCGTCCGGGGTCCACACGAGCGCGGTGCCGCCGAGGGCGGCGGTCAGCGAGATCATCGCGCCGGCCGGGAGGGCGAGCGCGATGTTGCCGCCGACGGTCGCGGCGTGCTGGATCTTGAACGACATCAGGAACGCGTCCGCCGCCGACCGCACCAGCGGGGCGAGCGGACCCAGCAGCGGGGAGGAGACCAGCTCGGCGACGGTGCAGGTGGCGCCCACCCGGAGCGTGCCGTCCTCGAGCAGCTCGACGGCCGGCCACCCGAGCGCGGTGAGGTCCACCAGCCCGGTGGTCGCGGGCTGCGGCTCGGAGAAGAGCCAGGTGCCGCCGCCGAGCAGCGCCTCCCCGGGGGCGAGCCGGATCTCGTCGCGACCGGCGGGGCGGCGGAAGGAGGTCACGGTGTGCAGGTCCATCAGGCCTCGACCTCCCCGAGCAGGTCGTAGGTGCGGCTGATCGCGCCGACCCGTTCCCGCGCCGGTCGTCCGCGGCCGGAGAGGACGCCGTCGGCGAGCACGCTGACCACGCTCATCGCCGCGGCGTAGCTGTCGAAGGCCAGCCCGCTCTGCACCGGGCACTCCACCCAGACGTCCACACGGCCGGCGAGCGGCAGCGCGGTCGGGTCGGCGACGAGGACGACGGTCGCGCCGGTCGCGCACGCCGCCTCGAGGAACTCCGCGAAGCCGCGGGGCCGTCGCCGGAAGCCGAGCACCACCACGGCGTCGCCGCGGCCGAGGTCGGCCAGCTCCTCGCCCATCACCTGGCCTGGCAGCGGCGCGAGCGTGACCGAGGAGCGGGCCTGGACCAGCTGCTGGCGCAGGTGCAGCGCGACGGGGTGGCTGTTGCGCCACCCGACCACGAGCAGCCGGCCGGCGCCCGCGAGGACCCGGGCGGCCTGGGCCAGCGCCGGCTGGTGCACCGCCCGGATGATCGCGTCGCCCTCCGCGGCGGCGTGCACGGCGAGGTCGGGACCGCCGTCGACGCGCCGCGGCTCGCCGGCGGTGCGGAGCGCACGCAGGTGCTCGCGGACCTCGTCGAAGTCGGCGAAGCCCAGGCTGCGGAAGAGCCGGCTCATCGTGGCCTTGGAGACGCCGGCGAGGGCGGCGAGCTCGGCGGCGCGGTACGTCGCGAGGTCGTCGAGGTGCTCGAGCAGGGTGGCGGCGGCCTTGCGCTCCTGCGGCGACAACCCGCCGTGGTGCTGCGCGATCCGCTCGTCGATCCTCACGCGGCACCCCGCTCGCCGACGGCCGCGGCGACCGCGAGGACGGCCTGCTCCAGCGCGTCGATGCCGCGCGCCACGTCGACGTCGCGCACGTCCTCGTCGGGGTGGTGGCTGATCCCGTCGGAGCAGCGGAGGAAGAGCATCCCGACGCCGGTCACGGCCGCGACCGCCATCGCGTCGTGGCCCGCCCGGCTCCACAGCCCCAGCGGGTCGGTGTCGCCGGTGGCAGCGATCCCGGCGACGACCGCGCGCTGCAGCCACGGCGCGCACGGGGCGGCCGGGGCGGCGTGGGTCTCGACCACGTGCAGGGAGAGGCCGCGCGCGGTGCAGATCGCCTCGGCCTCGGCCCGCACGACCTCCCACATGGCGTCCCGCTCGGCGTCGGTCGCCGCGCGCAGGTCGAGGGTCAGGTCGGCGCGTCCGGGCACGACGTTCACCGCACCGGGGGAGACCTCGAGCCGACCGACGGTGGCGATGCAGCCGTGGTCGCCGGTCGCCCGCGCGAGCCGCTCGACCGCGGTGACGACCTCGCTGGCGCCCACCAGCGCGTCGCGCCGCCGGGAGTACGGCGTCCCGCCGGCGTGCCGCGCCTCGCCGAGCACGGTCAGCGCGAACCGCCGCGCGCCGGCGATCGTGGTGACGTAGCCCAGCGAGGCGTTGGCCGCCTCGAGGTGCGGCCCCTGCTCGATGTGCGCCTCGAGGTAGCCGACCAGCTCCTCGGGCCGCCGGCCGGCCTCGCCGACGCGGGCCGGGTCGAGGCCGAAGTCGTGGAACGCCTGCCGCAGCGTCGTCCCGTCGCGGTCGACCAGGTCCCACCAGGCCGGGTCCCAGGTGCCGGCCAATGCGCGGCTACCGAGCAGGGCGGTCCCGAACCGGGCGCCCTCCTCGTCGCCGAAGCCCATCACCTCGAGCGCGAAGGGCAGCTCGCGGCCCCGCAGCCGCGCGGCCACCTCCAGCGCCATGACGACGCCGAGCGGGCCGTCGTACCTCCCGGCGTCGGGGACGGTGTCGAGGTGGGAGCCGAGCAGCAGGGCGGGCATCCCCGGCACGGGCCCCTCGCGGCGGCCGCACTGGTTGCCCGCGGCGTCCTGCCACGCCCGCAGCCCGGCCGCCTCCATCCAGCCGGCGACCAGGGCGTTGGCGCGGGCGTGCTCGGTGGTGAGGTGGAGCCGCTCGACGGCGTCGGGGCGGCTGCTGAGGGCGGCGAGCTCGTCGCAGCGGGCCAGCGCCCGCTCGGCGCTCACGCGTAGACCTCGCGCGCCGCGCCGACCCCGCCGCCAGCGGTGACCGGCACCCCGGCCGCGCGCAGCACCTGCTCCAGCGCGGCGAGCGTGGTGAGGACGGCGTCGCGGCGGGCGTTGTGGCCCATCGTGCCGATCCGCCAGACCCGCCCGTGGAGGGGGCCGAAGGACGTGCCGATCTCGATGCCGAAGTCCTCGAGCAGGACGGCGCGCGCGGCGTCGCCGTCCACGCCGTCGGGGACCTCGACCGCCACGACGTTGTGCATCTTGTGGGCGACGTCGCCGAAGACCGCCAGGCCGAGACCGCGGACGCCCTCGAGCATCGCGCGGCCGTGCAGGGCGTGCCGGTCGACGGCCGCCGCCAGCCCCTCCTCGACGAGCAGGCGCGCGCACTCGCGGGCGCCGTACAGCATGGTCGTGGCCTCGGTGTGGTGGTTGAGCCGGCGCGGGCCCCAGTAGTCCATCACCTGCGCGAGGTCGAGGTAGTTGCTGGCGATCCGCACTCCCCGGCCCTGCTCGCCGTCCGCGCGGATGCCCGCCTCGACGTGCTTGCGGGCGTCGATCGCCGCGGCGGCGCGGTCGGAGACGGTGATCGGCGCGCTGCCCGACGGGCCGCCGAGGCACTTCTGCAGCCCGGCGGTGGCCACGTCGACGCCCCACGCGTCGGCCTCGAAGAGGTTGCCGCCCAGGCTCGCGGTGGCGTCGCAGTAGAGCAGCGCGTCGTGCCGCCGGCAGATCTCCCCGAGGTCCGCGAGCGGCTGGCACATCGTGGTCGAGGTGTCCCCCTGGACGACCGCGACGAGCCGGGGCCGGACGGCGGCGACGGCCGCCTCCAGCTGCTCGGGCGCGACCACCTGCCCCCAGGCCACCTCGGTGGTGTGCACCTCGGCCCCGCACCGCTCCGCGATCTCCACGAGCAGGTGGCCGAACCGGCCGAAGACCGGCACGAGCACCCGGTCGCCCGGCTCGAGGAGGCTGACCAGGGCCGCCTCGATCCCGGCGCGCGAGGTGCCGTCGACGAGGAACGTCTGTTCGTTGGCGGTGCGGAAGACCTCGCGGTAGAGCGCCATCGTCTCGTTCATGTACGCCGTCATCGCGGGGTCGTACTGGCCGACCAGCTGCGCCGACATCGCTCGGAGCACCCGCGGGTCGGCGTTGACCGGGCCGGGCCCCATCAGCAGCCGCGGCGGCGGGTGGACCTGGCCGCTCATGCGCTCCTCCGCAGCATCCGGCCGTGCTCGTGGTCGACCGCCGGGCGGCCGCGCACCAGGGTCGCGACGACCCGGCCGGCCAGGGACAGCCCGTCGTAGGCGCTGATCGGGTTGCGGTGCGCCAGCGCCTCGGCGCGGACGTCGGTCGTGGCGGTCGGGTCGTGGACGACCAGGTCGGCGTCGGCACCGACGGCGATCCGCCCCTTGCCGGTGAGCCCGACGAGGTCGGCGGTGCCGGTCGACATCCACGCCGCGACCCGCTCGATCCCGATGCCGCGCGCTGCCGCCTCCGCCGCGACCGCGGTGAACCCGACCTGCAGCCCGGCGACGCCGCCCCACGCCTGCTGGAGGTCGCCGTCGCCGCGGTGCTTCTCCTCGGCGGTCGCGGGGGAGTGGTCGGAGACGACCACGTCGACGACGCCGTCGAGGAGTCCCTGCCACAGCAGGTCGCGGTTGGCCGCGTCGCGGATCGGCGGGCAGCACTTGAACTCCGGCGCCGCGTCGGGGATCGCCGCGGCCTCCAGGCAGAGGTAGTGCGGGCAGGTCTCGACGGTGACCGGGACGCCCTCCGCGCGCGCGTCGGCGAGCAGGTCGAGGGCCCGGGCGCTGGAGAGGTGCAGCACGTGCACCCGGGCGCCGGTCTCCCGCGCGCCGTCCAGCACGCGACGTACCGCCGCGGTCTCGGCCTCGTCGGGCCGGGAGAGCAGGAAGTCGGCGTACGCCCGGCTCGGCGGGTGCGGCGCGGCGCCGAGGACGTCCGCGTCCTCGGCGTGGACGACCATCAGGCTGCCCAGCCGGGCCACCTCCGCGAGCGCCGTCTTGAACCCGACCGCGTCCAGCGGCGGGAACTCCTCCACGCCGGAGGGTGACAGGAAGCACTTGAAGCCCAGGACGCCCGCGTCGTGGAGCGGCTCCAGGTCGGCGACGTTGCCGGGCACGGCGCCGCCCCAGAACGCCACGTTCACGGCGAGCTGCCCCGCCGCCGCGGCCTGCTTGGCGTGCAGCGCCCCGACGCTGGTGGTCGGCGGCAGCGAGTTGAGCGGCATGTCGACGAGCGTCGTCACGCCGCCGGCGTGCGCCGCCCGCGTGGCGGTGGCGAAGCCCTCCCAGTGGGTGCGTCCCGGCTCGTTGACGTGGACGTGGGTGTCGACGGCGCCGGGCAGGAGGTACGCCGCCTCCGCGACGTCGAGCACCGGGCCGACGACCGGGTGGTCGAACGGCTCGATCCCGCTGACCCGGCCCGCGGCGATCGTCACGGTGGCCGGCCGGAGCGCGGCGTCGACGAGCACCTGCCGCGCGCGCACGGCGGCGTACTGCTCCGCGGTGCCGGCCCCGGTGCTCACGCGAACCCCGCGACCGTGGCCCACGCGCGGGGCTCGCGGGCCTCGCCCTCGCGCTGGACCGTCGCCTGGATCAGCCCGTAGGGGCGGTCCGCGGCGAGGAAGACCTCGCCGGGGTTGTCCAGCCCGAACGGTGCGAGGTCGACGAGGAAGTGGTGGTTGTTCGGGCACGAGAGCCGGACCTCGGCGATGCCGGGGAACGCCTCGAGGACGGCCTTGCCCATCGCGAAGATCGTCTGCTGCAGCGCGAGCGAGTGCAGGTCGGCGAAGGTCTCGAGCAGCAGGTCGCGCACCGCGGCGTACGTCGCGTCGAAGCCGTTCGAGCCGTCCGACCCCGGCGGCAGCTCGGCGTAGCGCCACCAGGCCGTCACGTCGGTGGCGAGGATCCGGTCGTCGGTCTCGGGCAGGGTCGTGTAGCGGTCGCGGGGGAAGCCGGCGAACTCCGATCCGGTCGACTTCAGCACCGTCAGGTCGCGCAGGCCGGCCAGCACGAACACCTCGTCCCCGTCGCGCTGCACCAGCGTCGTGCGCGTCTCGCGCCCGGTGCGCACGAAGGAGTGGTCGTGCGGCTCGCCGCCGACCTCGATGCGGTCCCAGGAGTGCTGCTGCGCCTCCCAGCGCCCGCCGTCGACCCAGGGGAAGCCGGTCGTGAAGTGCTCGGCGAGCCGCAGCAGGAGCTCCTCGGGAGCCCCGATGCCGTCGCGGGCGAAGGCGTACACGGTGTTCTTCTGGGTGTCGGTGGCGACGACCTGGCTGTTGTCGCCGTGAGTGTGGCAGGCCGCGAAGTCACCGCGGAGCTGGCTGGTGACGGTGAGGTCGGTGATCCGGTGCTTCCCGCTGGTCGAGCCCGTCGAGACCCCTCGGTCGACGCGGACCAGGCGGCACTCGGCCTTGCCGTACTGGTTCTCCCCGAGGACGACGTCGCCCGTGGCCATCGCTCAGCTCCCCTTGTAGGTGGTGTAGGCGAACGGGCTCAGCAGCAGCGCGACGTGGTGGTGCGGCTCGGCCCCGTCGACGGTGAGGTCGACCCGCACGACGGGGTGGAAGGCGGTCGCGGTGGCGAACGTCAGCGCGTGGTGGCCGCCGTCGAGCACGGTCGCGAACCGGATCCGTCCGTCGGCGTCGGTGCGCGCCCGCTCCAGCTCGGCGCCGGCGCCGGTGGCGAGGACGACCTCGAGGTCCGCGCGGGGCGCGCCCGCCCCGGTGTCGAGCACGTGGGTGGACAGGGTGGTCACGAGAACAGCCCCCTCAGCCGCAGCACGGCGATCTCGGCGAGCTGGGCCCGCGTGACCTCGAGCTCGGTGGCCGGGTCGTTGCCCAGGCGCTGCTCGAGCTGCTCGAGGACCTCCCCGGCGCTGCGACCCGCGGCCCGGACGAGGAAGACCCGACCGAAGCGCTCCTCGTACGCCGCGTTGCCGGCGGCGATCCGCTCCTGGACCCCGGCCTCGTCCCCGGCGTCCGAGCCGACGCGGGACTGCTCGCGCCGCGACATCTCCGCGCTCGCGCCGCTCCCGGCGTGCCGCTCACCGATCCGCGGGTGGTCGGCGAGGGCCCGCTCGACCTCCTCGACCGTCCACGTCGCGGTCAGCGCCTCCGCGTGCGCGACGAGCGCCTCGACGCCCGCGTAGGGCCGGTTCGCGACGACCGCGTCGACCCACGAGGCGATGTCGGCGCAGGGCCGCACCACCTCGGCCGCCCCGGCCTCGTCCATCGCGTTCAGCTGCTCGATCCGCACGTCCGCTCCTCCCTGGAGCGGCTGAAGCTAGGCAGCTGGCGTGTCGCCGGATCGAAACCGCCGTTTCAGCGGCGTTACGGTCCGCGCCCGTGCGTTTCGGTGCCGCGCGAATCGTTCAATTGCGCGGTTGTGACTGGTTACCGGCCGGTTCGGGCGTCGCAATCGTTCAATTGCGCGATTGCGGTGACCCCACCAGCTCGTCCGCCAGCCGCAGCAGGTCCCGGTCCCGGCCGGGCGCGGCGACGAGGCACGCGCCGACGGGGAGACCGCCGGCGCCGGGAGCGGTGGTGGTCGGCACCGACACGGCCGGCAGGCCGGCGAGCGCGGCCAGGCAGGTCAGCTGCATGGTGGCGGCGCGGACCGGCTCCATGTCCTCGCCGAGCAGCGGGGCGACCGAGGAGGCGGACGGGAGCAGCAGCACCCGCGCGCCGACCAGCGACCGGACCGCCGCACGAGCCTCGGCCACGACCGCCCGCGCGGCCGACACCTGGCCGTCCGTGACCGTCCGGGCGTGCTCGAACCGTGCCCGGACGTCCGGCCCCAGCACGTGCAGCCGGCCCTCGAGCCACGCGCCGTGGGACTGCCAGGCCTCCCAGGCCTGGACGGTCCGGAACGCGTCGAGCCACCCCGGCAGGTCGGCCATCGGCCAGTGCTCCTCGCCCGCGCCCGCCGGCACGACGGCCCGCACGGCGGCGGCCACCTCCGGCGAGGCCAGGTCGACCAGGCCGGGCACCACGACCACGTCGCCGGCCGAGAACCCGGCCGAGAACCCGCCCGAGAACCCGCCCGAGGACCCGCCCGAGGACCCGCCCGTGGCCGGCGGCAGCAGCACGTCCCCGACGGCCACGAGCAGCTCCACCGAGCGCGTCAGCCAGCCGACGGCGTCGTACGACGGGGCGAGGGGAAACAGTCCGTCGACCGGCACGGCGCCGGTGGTGGTGCGGATCCCGAAGAGGCCCTGGTACGCCGCCGGCACCCGGATCGAGCCGCCGGTGTCGGTGCCGAGGCCGATGGTGGCGTGGCCCAGCGAGACGGCGGAGGCGGAGCCGGAGGTCGAGCCGCCGGGGACGCGGTACGGCGCGCGCGGGTTGGGCGGCGCTCCGGTGTGCGCGTTCGTGCCGGCCAGCGACCAGGCGAGCTCGTCGGTCCGGGCGATCCCGCGCACGTCGGCGCCCGCGGCGAGGAGGCGGGCCACCGCGTCCGCGTGGTCGCGGGCGGTCGGTGCGGCGTCGAGCCAGGCCGGGTTGCCGGCGCCGGTGCGGTGGCCGGCGACGGCGTACAGGTCCTTGACCGCCACCGACTCCCCGGCCAGCGGGCCGGAGCCCGAGCCGTGCACGAGGGGGTCGCCGACGACGCGCCACACGCGGGTGTCGAGCGCGGGCGCGGGTGCGGCGACGTGCGCGGCGGTGACCTGCCAGCCGTCGGCGAGCCGCGCCCACAGCTGGGTCTGCTGCCCGCGCCCGCCCCGCTCGAGCTCGGTGACCGCGACCACGAGCGCGTGGTCGTCGTCGATCGTCTGCACGTGCGTCTGCACGATCCGCCGCCGGGGCGCGCCGCCGCGCCGCCCGCGGAAGGCGCTGATCGCGTCGTGCCCGACGAGCAGCCCCGCCGCGTCGCCGCGCAGGGTCGTGGGGCCGGGCGCGAAGAGCCGGTCGAGGGCCTCGAGGTCGTCGTCCATGAGCGCGCGCTCGTAAGCCCGGAAGGCCTCGACGAGGCCGGGCGGGACGGGCTTGGCCGCGCCGGAGGGCGCCGTGGGGGAGTCGGTCACGAGAAGTCACTCTTCCGGATCCGCGCGTGCGCGCCCTTCACGACATCCACGACCTGCGAGATCTCGAAGTCGGTCGCGGCGCTGAGGTAGGCGTAGGCCAGCGCCGGGTCCATGCCGTACGCCGCGCCGAGCAGCGCGATCGCGGCGCGCACGCAGTTCTGCACGGCCACGTCGAGGTCCTCGTCGAGCCCGGTCGGCACCAGGTGCTCGCCCGTCTCGGCCAGCGGCCCGGCCAGCTCGCCGAAGCGGCGTACCGCCTCCTCCCGCGGCACCACGTCCAGCCGCACCGTCGCCCGCAGCGAGGCCTCCATGGCGGTCAGCGACACCTCGCCGCAGCCCTGCGCGAAGTGCGGGTCGCCGACGTAGGCCAGCGCGCCGTCGACCTGCACCGGCAGGTAGAGCGTCGAGCCCGCGGTCAGCAGGTTGATGTCGAGGTTCCCGCCGTGCGGGCCGGGCGGCACCGAGTGCGGCCGGTCGTCGCCGGCCACCGCGACGCCCATGATCCCCAGGAACGGCGCCAGCGGGAACGACACCCGCGGCTCCTCGCCGGGCCGCAGCGGCAGCCGCCCGTGGGTCCCGTCCTCGCTGACGGTGGCGAAGGCGGAGAAGCAGGCGGCGGCCTCGAGCGGGTACTCACCGGCCAGGCACCCCCGCCCGTGCCGGTTGGAGATGACGCCGTACGGCACCCGGGGGAGCGCCTCGACCAGCGTCATCGCCAGCAGGTCACCGGGCCGGGCGCCCTCGACCCGGACGGGCCGGCTGACCACGTGCGGACCGTCCACGCCGAAGGTGCGCGGCAGGTCGCTCGCCGCGATCGCCACCGCGTCCCGGAGCACCTCGCCCGCGCCGTGCGCGCCGAAGAACCGCTCGGGGTCGCGACCCTGGTCCTCGAGGATCCCCTCGTGGCTGACGGTGTCGAAGGTGACCTCCGTCCCCGGCTGGACGCTCAGCGCCGGCGCGTCGCCGGCGCAGGGCAGCCGTCCCCACAAGACGGTGTCCGGCGCGGCCGGGAGGTACGTCGAGGACCGGATCGGGCCGGCACCGGGCTGCAGGATCACCCGCCGGACCGTAGGGAACGGTTGTTTCAGCCGTGTCTCGCCCAGCCGACGGCCACCCGTCAGATCGCGAGCGTCACGGCCAGCAGCACCGCCGCGACGAGCACCGCGCCGGTCATCACCACGCCCAGCCCGAACCGCGGCAGCGGCCGCCCGGTCCGCATCGCGCGCTCGACCAGCGACCACCGCCGGTAGGCGAGCACCGTGGTGCCGCCGCCGAGCAGGAGCAGCACGACCACCAGCGTGCGGCGGAGCCACTCGGGGTCCGGCACCCCCAGCGAGTCCATGGCCACCGCCCCCGCCATCACCGCCAGCGCCGTGCGCACCCAGGCGAGGAACGTGCGCTCGTTGGCCAGCGTGTACCTCGGGTCCGGCTCCCCGCCCTCGTCGTACACGCCCATGCCGGGCATCATCGCGCACGCCCGGATCGGTAGCGTCCCGGGCATGCACGAGTACGACGCCCAGACCGCCGTCACGCCCACCGGGGACGGCCGGTACGCCGCCGAGCTGTCCGACGGTTGGCACGTCGGCGGCGGCATCAACGGCGGGTACCTCCTGGCGATCATCGGCCGGGCGATCAGCGCGCACCTGCCCACCAAGCCGCACCCGCTCTCGGTGAGCGCCTACTACCTCTCCGCCTCGGTGGCCGGACCGGCCGAGGTCGCCCTCGACGTCCGCCGCGACGGCGGCAGCATCGCGACCGTCGCCGCCGACCTCCGGCAGGGAGACCAGACGAGGATCACCGCGCTCGCGACGTACGGCGACCTCACCCGGCTCGGCGACGACGTCCGCACCACCGCCGAGGAGCCGCACCTGCCACCGGTCGAGGAGTGCGTGCCCTCCTCGCTGGCGCCCGAGGAGGTACGTCGCGCGGCGCCGCTCATGCAGCGCTTCGACATGCGCTTCCACCCCGACCACGTGGGCTGGGCGGTCGGCGAGCCCGGCCGCACGGGCGTCATCTCCGCCTGGTTCCGGCTCGCCGACGGCCGCGAGCCCGACCCGGTCTCGCTGCTCCTCGCCGCGGACGCCCTCCCGCCGGTCACCTTCGACCTCGGCATGCCCGGCTGGGCGCCGACCCTCGAGCTGACCGCCCACGTCCGCGCCGTGCCCGCGCCCGGCTGGCTCAAGGTCCGCCACGCGACCCGGAACATGGCCGGCGGCATGTTCGAGGAGGACTGCGAGGTGTGGGACTCCACCGGCCGCCTCGTCGCCCAGTCCCGCCAGCTCGCCCGCCAGCCCCGCTGACACCGCTGGTCGAGCAGCGAGCGCCAGCGAGCGTCGTCGAGACCCCGTGACGGACGCAGGGCCTCGGGCAGAGCGCCAGCGACCACCGCTGGTCGAGCAGCGAGCGCCAGCGAGCGTCGTCGAGACCCGGCGACGTGCGCAGTGCCCCGAGCAGCGCGCCAGCGACCACCGCTGGTCGAGCAGCGAGCGCCAGCGAGCGTCGTCGAGACCCCGTGACGGACGCAGGGCCTCGGGCACAGGGCAGGGCGCAGGGCCGAGGAGCTACCCGACCCGCTCGACGTCGGAGTCGTGGATCGCGGGCCCGCGCTCGAGCCACCACGCGGCGGCGCGACGCACGTCGTCGGCGACGTGGTCGGCGAGCTCCTTGACCTCCGGCGCGCCCTGCATGCCGAGGGCGAAGAGCATCGCGTGCCGCTCGGCCGGCCGCTGCTGGCCGGCGATTGAGTCCGCGAGGGTCGCGGCGTCCGCCGGGTCCAGCGCAGTGCGTGCCATCCCCATGTTCAGCAGCGCCCGTGTGCGGATGGTCGGCCGCTCCTCGGAGTGGATGCGCCGCACCACCTTGTCGTGCCGGTCGCCGTGCCCCACGCGCATCAGCACCGTCCACGCCCGCGCGGAGAGCAGGTCGTTGGGGTGCGCGGTCAGCCGCAGGCACTGCTCGGCGACGGCGGGCGCGTACGGGCTGGCGGCGATCACCAGCGCCGCGTGGTGCCGCCGCGCCTTGTGCACGTGCAGCAGCGCCTCGCGCAGCAGCCGCCGCAGCATGGGGTCCGGCTCGCGCGAGTGCTGGGTGGGCGTCTGGGCCTGGGCGGTCGCAGCCAGCTCGGCGACGATCGCGACGGTCTGGGTGTGGGGGACCAGCTCGGACGTCGTGCGCGCCTGGGTCACCATGCCGAACGCCCGCCTCGTCCGCAGCCCGCCGCTCACCCGCTCCCAGGAGCTGTCCGGCAGGTGCACCGCGAGGTCGAAGAAGTCGAGCCGCCCGTCGAGCGGGTCGTGCCGCCGCAGCGCACCGACCACGGCGCTCTCGAGCTGGGCGAGCGCATCGGCCTTGAGGTGCCCGCGCGCGATCTTGTACGCCGCCACCGACGCGGCGGCGCGCCGCAGGTTGCCGTCGTCGCTGCCGAGCAGGCGCAGGACCAGGTCACCGGCGGGCGCGTCGGGCAGCTCGGTCAGCAGGTTCAGGACCGGCGCGACGACCTGTGCGTCCGGATGCACCACGAAGCCGCCGATCGCCCGCAGCATCGGCCGCTGCGCCGCGTTGTGGCGCAGCATCGTCGCCGCCGCCTCGTACCGGCGCACGTACGCCGGCCCCACCGCCACGCCCAGCTCCTCGACCAGCCGGCCGCACAACCGCGTCCACTCCTCCTTGCGCAGGAAGACCCGGTCGAACCGGTGCAGCTGCTCGGCCAGCCGCAGCCACAGCGCGCCCCCGGCGTCGCCCCGCTCGGCCGCGTCCAGCATCCCCTCGAACGACCCGGGCGTCACCGTCTCGTCCTCGCGCAGCGCCGTCTCGCGCGGCGGGGGACCGCTGCCGAAGGCGCGACGCAGGCCGCTGGCCACCGACACCAAGGCACCCTCGGGCAGCCCGAGGACCTGCTCGTACGTCGCCACGACCCGCCCCGGCACCGGCTGCAGCCCGGACTCCCACCGCGACACGCGCGTGTTGTCGACCTGGACCCCGCGCTCCTTGAGGACTTTCAGGAAGCCGTCGCGCCGGGCCAGCTCGGGGTCCGGTCCCAGCAGCCGGTTGGTGCTGAGCAGCCACGCGACCCGCTGGTCGACGCCCACACCGAGCTCGGTGATCGGGGTGCTGTCGACCGGGAGCTTCTGCGGGCGACCGCGTCGGCGGGCGGCGCCCGAGCCCTCGCCCGTGCCTGTCATGCGGTCCTCTCCGGGCGGATGGGTCGAAGTGACTCCATGACCCGGTTCACGTCGTCGGCACCCATTTATTGCAGAAGTAAAGAGCGACTGCAACAAGTACGAGGTGGTCCAAGCCACCTCCCTAATGTTCACCTCGGCTCAGGGATCCGTGTCCAGAGCCACGGGGGCCTAATCGGTGGCCCCTATCGGCGCGCTGTTGCGCGCCACACTTAATCATTCCGGAAGGAAACACACGCATGAACAGCAGCGGCATCAAGCGGGGTCTCGCGGTTTCCGCGATCTCCGCTCTCGCGGTGGCCGGTATCCCGGCCCTCGCCACCTCGGCTTCGGCCGCCCCCGGTGACGTCCTGACCGTCGCCACCACCGGCCCCGCCCTCAACGGTGGCGCCGAGGGCGCGGTCGTCGTCCTCAACACCCGCGGCATCGACCCCGCGGACCTCGCCGTCATCGGTGCGAACCTGACCGACTCCGAGGACAACGCCAACCAGAGCGTCGCGATCGTCGGCACGCCGACCCTCGTCGCCAGCGGCGCCCCGGGCGACACCACGCCCAACGACCAGCTCGACCAGATCACCGTCCGCGTCTCCGTCACCACGCCGGCCGCGGGCGCCACCGCCAACTTCGCGATCTTCGAGGACGAGGACGGCGACGCGGCTGTCGACGCCACCGAGTCCCGCTCGCAGGTCTCGATCCAGACGGCCGGCCCGGTCGCCCAGATCGACGTCACCCCGGCCAGCCAGACCGCTCCGGTCGGCCAGGAGAGCGCTGACTACACCGTCGTCGTCCGCGACGCCGCGGGCCGCGCGACCCAGCTCACCGGCGCCCAGGAGCTCGACGTCACCGCCGCCGGCGGCGTGACCACCTTCGGCGACGCTGCCGACGGCGGCACCATCACCCAGGACGAGATCACCACCGGCACCGCGACCTTCACCGCGACCGGCACCGGCACCAGCGGCCTGCGCACCATCACGGTCGCCGCCGACGGCGCCGGCATCAGCGGCACCGACACCGCGACGCTGGACGTCGTCACCGCCGCGACGCTCGACGCCGGCGACATCGACGTCGTCACCGGCGCCGACAGCTGGACCGGCTTCGGCGACGTGGACGACGACGCGACCGACCCCGACAACCCGGTCGCCGTCCGCGTCGACCAGAGCTCGATCCGCATCGACATCGCGTCCGACGACGTGGCCGACCGCGGCGCGACCGTTGTCTTCAACATCGACGGCACCGACGTGGGCCCGGGCAACGGCCTGACCTTCGGCGGCCGCCCGACCGCGACCGTGGCGACGACCCTGGACGCCCAGGGCCGCGGCTCGGTCACCATCACCCCCGACGCCGGCACCATCCAGGACGGCGACACCTTCACCGTCGGCGGCTCCGGCCTCGGCACGCTGAACTTCCAGTTCCAGCGCGCGGAGCTCTCCGCGGTCCAGGCCCCGGCGAACGTCTACATCTCCGGCATCGACGGCAGCGTCAACGTCTCCGTCACCACGACCGACCAGTTCGGTCTGCCGATCGCCGGCGCCCAGGTCGACGCGGCCCGCACCCTCGGCGCCAACTCGCCCGAGGCGTTCCAGCCCCGCAAGACCACCGACGCCAACGGCCAGGCCACCTTCACGTTCACCGACGTGAACGCGGTTCCCGGTCAGACGTCCGAGGTCACCTTCCGCGCGTTCGCCGACCAGTTCGACGCCACGCCGGACGCCTTCGACACCGCGACCATCCGCTACACCGCGGACGGCCTCGGCGCCGACTTCACGCTGTCGCTCGACGGCGTCAACACCGCCGGCACCGCGTACAACCCGGCCAGCGTCTCCATCGAGCCGCTGACCGACACCGTCGCCAACGACGGCAACGTCGCCCAGGGCGACGAGGTCGCGAACCTCGGCATCGTGGGTGGCGAGAACGGCGCCCCGGTGACCGTCTCCGTCGACAACGGCGCCCGCATCCTGGTCAACGGCGACACCCGCCTCTCCGACGGCGTCGCCTCGGCGACCGGCGTCGTGGGCACGGACACCTTCGAGATCGTCGGCACCAAGGCCGGCCTCACCACGGTGACCGTCACGTCGGCCGGCCGCACCAAGACCGCGCAGCTCACGGTCGAGGCGCAGGACGACCAGTCCACCGCCCGCAACGTGTCGATCAGCGGCCCGGCCACGGCCCCCGCCGACACCGAGCAGATCACCTACACCGCGGTCGTCACCGACGCGTTCGGCAACGCCGTCGCCGGCGTGCCGGTCCAGGCCCTGAACATCCAGGTCTCCGGCCCGGGCTCGTTCCAGGACAGCGACGCGCAGACCAACGCGCAGGGTCAGCTCAACATCAACGTCGACGTCGACGACAACGCCGAGGGCTCGATCACGGTCCGCGTCGAGGGCATCCAGGGCTTCGGCTACCAGTTCGGTGCGGCCGCCAACCAGGCCACGCCGGGCTCGACCGCCGGTGCGGCCGAGGGTCTCCCCGTGTCGTCGAACGTCGCCAGCGCGACCACGACGATCGACGGCAAGCCGACCGACCCTGATGACAAGGTGACGATCAACGCCGGCATCACGAGCGAGAGCAAGGGCAAGTACGACGTCATCACCGTCAACGCTCGCCGCGCCGGTGCCGACGCCAACGTCAAGCTCTTCCGCGTGAAGAACGGCGTGGCCAAGCGCGTCAAGCAGAAGGCCCTGGGCGAGGACGGCGTCGCGAAGTTCAAGCGCGCCGACCTCAACGGCTCCAAGGCCACCCGCTACTACGCGGTGGTCGGCGAGTCGGCGACGAGCCTGAAGGACAAGACCAAGACCATCTCGGTCAAGTGACCTTGTTCGTCTGAACCACGGGTGACTCCCCGGGCCTTCGGGCCCGGGGAGGAGCTCCCACCGGGGGCCTAGCTCCCGCAGCCCCCGGGGCTGCAGTACCACCGATAGTCGGGACACACAGACGCGGTCCGGGCCATTCTCTGTTTGCCGCTGCGCGAGAATGGTCCGGACCGCCTGTCTCACCCTAGGGCACGCGATGTGCGAGACCCTGACAAGGACGCCGTGCGACGCACGGCGTCCTTTGCATTTCACCGAGTGGACCAGACCGGACGACACGCATGTCCTCCATCCGGATGGTCACGGGCAACGTCGGTGCGCGCTGCCAGCATCGGCGTGCAACCACATGGGGAACCAGCAGCGGAGCCCTGTGAACGTCGCCGAGAGCCTCTCGGCGAACCGCTCACTCGGAGGTGCACACAGCATGCGCAGAACCATCACGCGCGGTCTCGCGACCGCTTCCGTCACCGCCCTCGCCGTCACCGGCGTACCGGTGGCCGCCTGGGCGACCACCGTCGCCGAGCAGGTCGGCGCCGGCGAGGTCGTCCTGTACAGCCAGTTCGGCTCCGGCAACGAGGCGAGCTCGCGTGCCGACGGCACGGACTCCACGATCCGGCTCGCCGCGGGCGCCGGGAACGACGTGTCGGCGGTGACCTTCTCCTACTCGGTCGGCGGCGGCTACGAGACCATCACGACGGTCAGCCAGCGCAACGACGACGGCCTGTTCACCTTCGAGTGGACGCCGCCCGCCTCGGTGCAGGGCACGACCGTGACCCTGCGCGCCAGCGCGAGCGTCGGCGGCACCACGGTGAACGCCGACCGCGCCAGCGTCGAGGTGTCCGCGCCGGGCGGCACCGCGAACACCGTCAACCTCGCCCAGGGCACGCGGCTCGGTGTGTTCCAGCAGCCGTACGGCCTCACGCAGGACAGCCAGCTCGTCCGGGTCAGCGGCACCACGTCCGCCACCTCCGGCAACGTCGCCGTCTCCCGCCTCGACGGGGAGGGCGCCGCCCAGGGCACGACGAACGCGCCGGTGACCGCAGCGCAGGGCGCGACGACCGGCACCTTCGAGGGCTCCCTCGACATCACCGGATACCCGTACGGCGAGGGCGCCGGCGCGGTCGACCAGCTCGTGCTCGGCGCCGACCGCGACACCGACGACGTCGAGGGCTACACCCTCTACCGGCAGACCATCACCACCGTCACGGCCGCGGCCGACCGCACCCAGGTGCCGGCCGGGCAGGACGCCGCGGTCACCGTCACCGTCAAGGACCAGGACGGCCAGCCGATCGTCGGCGCCGAGGTCCGCTCGTCCGAGGGCGGGCTGCTCGCCCAGCCGGAGTACACCGACGCCGACGGCCAGGCGACGTTCCAGCAGGGTTCGGGCACGGCGTACTACTACGCCAACGCGACCGCCGGCAACGCCTACGAGGAGTCGCTCGGCGACAAGCGGTCCGCCGACGTCACCGTCACCCAGTACAACGCGAGCCCGGCGAAGCTGGCCGGCAGCTCGGCCGACGGCCCGGCGTTCGACGTCGACGAGTCAGCCACCGGTGACATCGCCGTCCAGGTGCAGGACCAGAACGGCAACGACCAGGCGGTGCCGCTGCGCACGGTCCGCTACTACTGGCAGATCACCCCGTTCGACGGCTCGCCGGCCACCGTCCGGTCGCCCGCGACCGGGACCTCGACCGCCACCACGAACGAGGACGGCCGCGCGAGCATCCCGTTGCCGACCGGCCAGGAGTCCGGCACCTACGAGCTCTTCGCCGAGCTCGCCCCCGCGCCCCTGACCGGCACGGGCGCCATCCCGAGCAGCAAGGTGCTGACGGTCAAGGCCGGCGAGGCGTCGGTCGAGTACGACGCCGCGAGCCCCGAGCAGGCGGTCGCCGGCGGGTCCGAGGTCGTCGACGGCTCCCTCGAGCTCGAGGACGGCACCGGCCTGGGCGGCCGGAGCATCGCGCTGACCTACCAGCGCGGCACCGAGTCCGGCACGGGCGCCGGTCAGGCCGGGGACGCCGGCTTCACCGACGCCTCCGGCGCGATCACGACCAGCCGGACGGTCACCACGGCCGCCGACGGGGGCTTCTCGGTCACGGTCAAGGACCCGACGGAGAACCCGCAGCCGGAGGAGAAGGGCGGCGGCATCGACGCCGCCCCGGCCGGGAACGCCGACGCCGCGGCCAACGACCACGGCGTGGACTTCCTCAAGTCCGTCACCGCCGGCAAGGTGGAGATCGCCCCGGAGACCGCGCTCAGCACCGACGGCAAGACCCCCGGCCGGCCGGTCAGCTCGCGGGTGACGGTCACCAGCGCCGAGGGCACCCCGCTGGCCAACCAGACGGTCACCCTCACCACCGACAAGGGCTTCTTCACGCCGTACGCCGCGACCGCGGCGGCGCTGACGCCCGACCCGGCCCCCGCCGCGGGTGCCGACGCCGGTGAGGTCAAGGACAGCGGCAAGACGATCACCGTCCGCACCAACGAGCAGGGCGTCGCCACGTTCACGCTCGCCATCGAGCGCGACGCCGGCTTCGACGACGACGGCAAGGTCGACGCGACCGTGACCGCGACCGTCGGCGGGTCGAGCGACACCGAGGTCGTCGACTGGACCTCGGCCAACCCGGTCAACGGTGGCAAGGTCCGCGTCGAGTTCGCGCCGGACGCCGCCCAGGAGTCGGGCGTGCTCCCGAAGGCGCCGACCGGCGACGAGGTCTTCTTCGACCTCTTCACCGAGGACCAGTTCGGCAACCTCGTCGGCGGGGAGACGGTCAACCTGTCCGAGGACGCCCCGGGCGCGCAGCTCTCGGCGTCCACGGCGCAGTCGGACTTCGCCAAGGACGGCGACTTCTCGGCGACGGCCCGGTCGGCCGGCGACGCGGTCGTCACGGCCAGCTGGCAGACCGAGTCCAACCGGTACGGCTCGGCCACCCCGCCGGTCGCCACGGCCGGCACCGAGACCGTCACCGGCTCGCGGACGGTCGGCTTCTACGCGGTCGACCACGCGGCCTCGACGTTCCGTCTCGACCACTCCGGCGCCGACAGCCAGCGGGTCGGCTCCACGGTGACCTCGACGTACACCGCGGTGGACCAGAACGGCGAGCCGATCTCGGACCTGTTCGTCCAGTTCTTCCGCAGCGGGCCGGACCGCAACGGCAACGGCGAGGGCAGCCAGACCAGCGGCCTGCTCGGCCAGGACGGCAAGCTGGAGTACGTCTTCCAGGGCGGCCGGGCCGGCACCGCGACCATCACCGTGGTCGCCCGCGAGGGCTCCGCGACCGCCGACACGGTCCCGGCCGCGCAGCGCACCGACCGGATCACCTTCACCGGCGGCAGCAGCCTGCAGGCGGTCGTCGCCAAGCTCACCGGCGGCAACGCCGCCGGCGGCAAGGACCGGCTGACGGTCAAGGCGCCGGCGAAGGCCAAGGGCGCGAAGGTCACGCTCTACAAGGTCAAGGCCAACGGCAAGCGGGTCGTCGTGACGACCGGCAGGCTCAGCGCCAAGGGCGCCAAGACCTTCACGGTCAAGGACACCAACGGCGGCGCGCGGACGACGTACGTCGCCAAGGTCGCCAAGACCGCCCGCACCAAGGCCGACACCACGGGCAAGACCTCCGTGAAGTGACGACCGGCTAGCAGCACCGCGACGCCCCCGGACCGGACGGTCCGGGGGCGTCGTGCGTCTCAGGCCGGGACCGACGACCGCGGCACCGCGACCACCCACCGGCGGCGCGGGTGCTCGGTGACGGTCCACAGCAGGTCGTCCTGCGGCCACCAGCAGATGTCCTCGGGCCCCATCGGCAGCGCCCGCCGGTGGCGGCGGAACGATCCGGGGGCGCCGACGTGCAGCGAGCCGGAGGTCCAGGGGCCGTGCGAGGCGGTCACGTGGTAGTCGCCGCCGGCCGTCACCGCGCCCTGCATGCCGGCGAGCCCGGTGTCGTCGAGCGCGGCCGGGCGGGCGTACCCGGCCTCGTCGAGCACCGGCAGCCCGGTGTCGGCGTCCAGCGGGTAGTGGGCGAACCGACGGGTCTGCTTGCGGCGGCCGTACTCCCCGGCGAGCAGGCCGGGCGGGGTGGTGGACCGGTCCAGGGAGAGGAAGGAGTACCGCAGCCTCTCGACCCCCTCGTCGGCGGCGGCCCGGTGGGTGAAGCGCACCGGCAGGACGTAGCGGTAGCCGAACAGCGAGTCGCCCTCGACCGGCGCCCACATCAGGTCCTCCAGGCGCACCGACACGAAGCCGCGGGCCGTGGCGGCCACGTGGACGTACGGCCCGCGCCACACGATCCCCCCGGCGTGGACGCGAAGCGGCTCGAGGTGCACCGCGCCGTCGGCGACCGTCGGCACGACCAGCAGCACGTGCCGGTAGCGCAGCGTGTCGAGGTCGACGAACGTCAGCCGCGAGCCCTGGTCGGCCTTGGCGTACCAGGAGACCACCAGCACCCGGCGGCCCTCGACCAGGTCGGTGGAGTCCGAGGCGTCCGCGGAGGAGGAGATGCCCTGCGGCCACCACAGCGGGTCGCGCCGGTCGGCGGCGTCCCAGGTGAAGGCCCGCCGCACCTTCCGCCCCAGCAGCCGGCCCAGCGGCGACCGGCGCCCGCGGCGGCCGGAGGCGCGGAGGTCCTCGAGGAACCGGCCGACGGGCACCCGCCCGCCGCCCGAGGGTTCCAGGCGGGCGGCGAGCGCCTCGATCTCGTCGACGTTCTCCGTGGTCCGGGTCAGGTGCACTCCGTGCATGCCCCGACCCTAGAGTTCGGCAGGTGAGGCAACAGGTCGTCGCCGCCGCGGTCGTCCGCGGCGGCCGGGTGCTGGCGGCGCGCCGTACCCGTCCTGCGGAGGCCGCCGGACGGTGGGAGCTGCCCGGCGGCAAGGTCGAGCCGGGGGAGCGGCCCGAGAGCGCCCTCGAGCGCGAGCTGGCCGAGGAGCTCGGCGTCGAGGTGGACGTCGTCCGCTGGCTCGCCGGCGTCGTGCCCATCAGCGACACCCGCGAGCTCACCGCCGCCCTGGTCCGGATCGGCGGCGACGTCGAGGAGCCCGAGCCGCGCGACGACACCCACGACCGGCTCCGCTGGCTCGGGCCCGACGAGCTCGACGAGGTGGACTGGCTCGAGCCGGACCGCCCGTTCCTCGCCGAGGTCGCCCACGAGCTGCGGTCGACGGGGCCGAGCCTGCGGGCGGTGTTCTTCGAGGAGGACGACGCCGTGCAGGTCGCCCGCAGGCTCCGCCACGACGGGTACGACGCCCACGTCGAGCGCGAGCGGCTCGCCGGCGAGGACGACGACGAGGACCACCCCTGGGCGGTGCTCGCCGACGCCCCGGTCGTCGCGCTGGAGCTCCTGGTCGACGAGCACGACGGCTGGCTGGACCACGAGGACGGCGCGGAACAGACCGGGCCGGCGGCGGGTTCCCCCCTCGACCTGCCGACCTCACCTCGTCGGATCAAGCGCCCCTGAGCACCAGACCTAGGATCATCCCCATGCCCGAACGCCCCGAGCACCGCCTCCTCCTCGTCCACGCCCACCCCGACGACGAGACGATCGGCCAGGGCGCGACCATGGCGAAGTACGTCGCCGAGGGCCGCGGCGTCACGCTCGTGACCTGCACGGCCGGCGAGATGGGCGAGATCCTGGTGCCCGAGCTGGAGCACCTCGCGGCCGACAAGGAGGACCGCCTCGGCGAGCACCGTCGTGGCGAGATCGCCGACGCGATGAGCGAGCTGGGCGTCACCGACCACCGGTGGCTCGGCGGCTTCGGCACCTACCGCGACTCCGGCATGGCCTGGCACCCCGACGGCCACGCGATCGGCGACCCCGAGGTGATCGCCAAGCACCCCAACGCCTTCTGGAACGCCGACCTCACCGAGGCCGCCGACCACCTCGTCACGATCATCCGCGAGGTCCGGCCGCAGGTCCTGGTCACCTACGACCAGTTCGGCGGCTACGGCCACCCCGACCACATCCAGGCCCACCGGGTCGCGATGTACGCCGCGCAGCTCGCCGCCGTGCCGTCGTACAAGGCCGAGCTCGGCGAGCCGTGGGAGGTCGCCAAGATCTACTGGGGCGCGATGTCGGAGAGCCGGATGCGCCAGGGCCTGCGGATGCTCCGCGAGGCCGGCGACACCACGTCGTTCGAGGGGATGGACCCCGACGGCCCGCTCCCGCACTTCGTCACCCCCGACGAGAACCTCGCCGCGGGCATCGACGCGACCGACTTCGTGGACCGCAAGATGGCCGCGCTCAAGGCATACCCGACCCAGGTCACCACCGACGGGCCGTTCTTCGCGCTCAGCAACAACGTCGGCGCGACGGCCTGGGGCCTGGAGTTCTACCGGATCGCCAAGGGGCAGCAGGGCCCGGTCGGCGAGGACGGCCTCGAGAGCGACCTCTTCGCCGGGCTCCCTGCCGGCAGCTGACGCGCCGGTGAGGGTGCTGGCCGCGATCGGCCTGCTCGTCGCCTGCGCGGTGACCGGCGTGGCCGTGGCGGTGGCGACGGTCGCCCTCCACCAGCTGTGGTGGGGGCTGCTCCTCGGCGCGCTCGCGGGCGTCGCCGCCCTGGTCGCGCTGCCCGCGCGCTGGTGCACGCGCCCGCCGTACGCCGGGGGGTGGGCCGCCGTGCTGGCCGCCGCGCTGCAGGAGCGTCCCGAGGGCGACTACCTGGTGCCTGCGGGCGGGGGCGGCTACCTGCTCCTCGGCCTGGCGCTCGTGCTGCTCGTGGCGGCGTTCGCCACGCTCCCGCGCCCCGCCCGGGCCGCCGACCGGCCCGGCCAGGCACCCCCTTCCTAGGATGGCGGCGTGAACGAGCAGCAGGCGGCCCCGTCCCGCGACAAGGCCGGCGGCCGCGCCGTCCTGTTCGTCCTGCTGGGACTGGTGGCGCTCGTCGGCGTCGGGTGGGTCGTCGCCTACGCGATGGCCGGTGACCGCGTGCCGCGTGGGACGACCGTGTCCGGCGTGGCGATCGGCGGGAAGCAGCCCGACGCGGCGGTCCGCGCGCTGCGCGACGGGCTCGCCGAACGCGCCGACGCGCCGTTCACCCTCACCGCCGGTGGCCGGACGTGGGACGTCGACCCCGCGGCCGCCGGCGTCGCCGTCGACCACCGGGCCTCGGTCGCCGAGGCCGGCGGCGGACGGTCCTGGGACCCGCGGCGGCTGTGGGCCTACTACACCGACGGCGAGGACCTCGACGCCGTGGTCGTCGTCGACGAGGAGGCCCTCGCCGAGGCGCTGGCGCCGGTCGAGGAGGACGTCGTCCGGCCCGCCCGCGACGGCGCGATCCGGTTCGAGGGCAGCCGGGTCGTCACGACCGACCCGCGCCCGGGCGAGGAGGTCGACCGGGACGCGCTGCGCGACGAGCTCGCGGCGGCGTACCTCTCCGAGGAGCCGACGGTCGAGGTGCCCCTGGTCGAGACCGAGCCCGAGATCGACGAAGCCGACCTGCGCGAGGCCGTCGAGGGCTTCGCCAACCCGGCGGTCTCGGCCCCGGTCACCCTCGTCTTCGATGACTCGCCGGTGCGGCTGTCCCCGCGCCAGTTCGCGCCGCTCGTCACCATGACCGCCGAGGGCGGCGAGCTGGTGCCGGAGGTCGACGAGCCGGCGCTGGAGGACCTCGTCGGCGACGTGGTCGGCGACGACGGCGCCCCGGTCGACGCGACCGTGGCCCTCGTGGGCGGCAAGCCGAAGGTCGTGCCGGCCAAGCCCGGGGTGACCTACGACCCCGAGCAGGTCACCGAGACCTTCCTCGACCTGGTCACCCGCACCGGGGAGGACCGCAGGCTGGAGGTCCGGGCGAAGGTCGCCGAGCCGGAGTTCACCACCGCCGACGCCCGCAAGCTCCAGATCACCGAGCAGGTCTCGACGTTCACGACGTACTACCCCCACGCGGACTACCGCAACACCAACATCGGCCGGGCCGCCGAGCTGGTCGACGGCACCGTGCTCAAGCCGGGGGAGACCTTCTCGCTCAACGGCACGGTCGGGGAGCGCACCGAGGAGAACGGCTTCACCGACGGCTTCGTCATCAACGACGGCATCCTGGTCGAGGACCTCGGCGGCGGCGTCTCGCAGATGGCCACGACGCTGTTCAACGCGATGTTCTTCGCCGGCCTCGAGGACGTCGAGCACAAGCCGCACTCCTTCTACATCGACCGCTACCCGGTCGGTCGCGAGGCCACCGTCGCCTGGGGAGCGGTCGACCTGCGGTTCCGCAACGACACGCCGTACGGCGTGCTGATCGACGCGAAGGTCACCCCGAGCAGCAGCAGCGGTGGCCAAGGCGTGGTCACGGTCTCGATGTGGTCGACCAAGGTCTGGGACATCACCACCACCACCTCGGACCGGTACGCCTACACGCCGCCGAAGACGCGGACGCTCGACACCCCGGACTGCTACCCCAACACCGGGTACTCCGGCTTCCAGGTCGACGTGGTGCGCTACTTCCGCAAGGCCGGCCAGGACGAGCTGGACCACCGCGAGACCTTCCACACGACGTACACCCCCAGCGACACGGTCGTCTGCAAGTAACCGCCGGCGGTCCCCGTCGTTGGTCCGGACGTGCGCGCACCCCTCGCGGCCGTCGTCTCGGCCCTCCTGCTCCTGCTCGCCCCGCTCGCGATCGTCGGACCGGCAGGCCCGGCCGGTGCAGCGCCGTCGGGGTTCCCCCTGCCGCTGCCGGGCGGGCCCGGCGACCCGGTCGGCGCCAACGACTGGGACTGCCGCCCGACCGCGGAGCGACCCACCCCGGTGGTCCTCGTCCACGGCACGATCGGCGACCGCCGGAGCCTGCTCGACCCGTTGTCGGCCGCGGTCAAGGCGAAGGGGTTCTGCGTCTACTCCCTCGACTACGGCAACCGCGCCACCGGCGACATCGCCACCTCCGCGCAGCAGCTGAAGCGGTTCACGAAGCGCGTGCTGGCCGCGACCGGCGCCGCGAAGGTCTCGATGGTCGGCCACTCCCAGGGCGGGATGATGCCCCGCCACTACATCAAGTTCCTCGGCGGGGCGAAGGTCGTCGACGACCTCATCGGCCTCGCGCCGTCCAACCACGGCACCGTCCTCAGCGGCGGGACCGCGCTCGCCCTGCTCACCAACCCCGTCCTCGACCTGGTCTGCCGGTCCTGCAACCAGCAGGCGGTCGGCTCGCCGTTCCTCACCCGCCTCAACGCCGGCGACGAGACGCACGGGCGGGTCAGCTACACGCAGGTGACCACGGCGTACGACGAGGTCGTCGTGCCGCACCTGTCCGGGTACCTCGAACCCGGCCCGCGCACGACCAACACCACGATCCAGGACTCCTGCCCCGGCGACCTCGCCGAGCACCTGCTGATCCCGACCAGCCGCACCGCGATCGCCTGGACCCTCGAGGCGCTGACCCGGCCGGGCCCCGCGCGCAAGGGATTCAGGCCCGCGTGCTGAGGTCCAGCGCCAGGTAGCGGTACCGGTGGTGCTCGACGAACCCGAGCCGGTCGTAGAGCGCCACCGCCGGCTCGTTGTCGGCGAGCACCTGCAGGTACGCCGTCGTCGCCCCCTGCTCCGCGCCCCAGCCCAGCAGCGCGGCCATCACCCGCAGCCCGAGACCCTGCCGCCGGCGCTCCGGGTCGACCTCGATGCCGCGGAACCCCACCCAGTCCCGGTCGTACGCCGCCACGCCGGTCGCCCCGGGCAGCTGTGCCCGCACCACCCCGGGAGCCTGCTCGACCAGCTCGACCTCGTCGCCGGTGGCGCCGGCTCCCCGCAGCGCGCGGCGGGCGGCGGCGACCCCGGCCACGGAGAACACCGTGTCGGCGTCGCCGCTCTCCGCGACCCACCCGCGCGCGCGGAAGGACGCCTCCTCGGCGCCGTCGGTCGGCACCGCGGCGACCGGCCGCCCGGTCGTGGCGGCGTAGAAGCCCACGACCTGGTCGTGGGCCCGGTCGACCGGGTCGACCCCGGCGGGGCCGAAGGCCAGCACGGAGTTGGCGCGCCGGGCCGTCGAGGTGGGGGAGCGGCGCAGCACCCAGTCGCCCACCGGCTCGGTCACCAGGTCCGGCCACAGCGCGAGGGCCCGCAGCTGCGCCTCGCGGGGGTCCACGCGGAGCCGGTGGCTGGGGCGGGGCGGCACCGGCTTGCCCGAGACGATGTCGGCCAGGGCGATCCGGACGGGCGCGGCCGCGGGGTCGTCGGGCTGCAGCAGGCAGCTGCCGCCCGGACCGCCGGTCCAGGCCAGGCAGGTGCCGAGCTGGTCGGTGAGCGCCGGTCCGCCGCTCGGACCGGTCTCGCCGCGCAGCACGCGGCGCACCACCACGCGGCGGCCCACGACGTGCGGGCCGAGCAGGTGCTGTCCCACCGCTGCCGGAGTGCCCACGCCCACATCCTGGGGTTCTGACGGAACGGCCACGACCGGATACTAGGGTTGAGCCCGTACGTGCATCCCTTTGCGCCCAGGAGGAACCGGTGACCTACGTCATCTCCCAGCCGTGTGTCGACCTGAAGGACCGCGCGTGCGTCGACGAGTGCCCGGTCGACTGCATCTACGAGGGCAAGCGGATGCTGTACATCCACCCCGACGAGTGCGTCGACTGCGGTGCCTGCGAGCCGGTCTGCCCGGTCGAGGCCATCTTCTACGAGGACGACGTGCCGGAGCAGTGGAAGGACTACTACACCGCGAACGTCGGCTTCTTCGACGACCTCGGCTCGCCCGGTGGCGCGGCCAAGATGGGTGAGATCGACAAGGACCACCCGTTCATCGCCGGGCTCGAGCCGCAGAACCAGGACCACTGAGCGTCTCCTCGCGGCTGCCTGACTTCCCCTGGGACCACCTGGTCAGGTACGCCGAGCAGGCCCGTCGGCACCCCGACGGGATCGTCGACCTCTCGGTCGGCACGCCGGTCGACCCCACTCCGGAGGTCGTCCAGCAGGCGCTGCGCGCCGCCGCGGACTCGCCGGGCTACCCGCTCACGATCGGCCGCGCCGAGACCCGCCAGGCCTGCCTGGACTGGATGGAGCGCAAGCACGGCGTGACCGGGCTGGGGCTCGACCAGGTGCTGCCGGTGATCGGCTCCAAGGAGCTGATCGGATCGATGGCGGTCCACCTCGGGATCGGTGCGGGGGACCTGATCGGCTACCCCGAGCTGGCCTACCCGACCTACGAGGTCGGCGCCGCCCTCGCCGGTGCCCGCGCCCTCGCGACGGACTCGCTGACGGCGTTCGGGCCGGAGGTGCCGCGGCTGCTCTGGCTCAACTCGCCCTCCAACCCCACCGGCCGGGTGCTGCCCGTCGAGCACCTCCGCAAGGTCGTCGAGTGGTGCCGCGAGCGGGGCACGATCCTCGTCTCCGACGAGTGCTACGTCGAGTGCGCCTGGGAGGCCGAGCCGGTCTCGGTGCTCCACCCCGACGTCTGCGGCGGGTCGGCCGAGGGCATCCTCGCCGTGCACTCCCTCTCCAAGCGCTCCAACCTCGCGGGCTACCGCTGCGCGTTCGTCGCCGGCGACGCCGCCCTGGTCGGCGAGCTGCTCGCGGTGCGCAAGAACCTCGGCCTGCAGATGCCCGGGCCGCAGCAGCGGGCGATGGCCGCCGCGCTCGACGACGACGTCCACGCCACCGAGCAGCACGCCCGGTACGCCGCGCGCCGCCGCGTGCTGCGTGACGCCCTGGAGGGCGCGGGGTTCCGCGTCGACCACTCCGAGGCCTCGCTCTACCTCTGGTCCACCCGCGGGGAAAGCTGCTGGGACACGGTCGCGGCGCTCGCCGAGCGCGGCATCCTCGTCGCTCCCGGCTCCTTCTACGGGAAGGCCGGCGACCAGCACGTCCGGGTGGCCTTCACCGCCACCGACGAGCGCATCGACGCCGCCGCGGAGCGTCTTTCCGCCTCCTGAGGGATCGGGTAGCCCGAAATCCGGGATCCGAGGTGTGATCGGGCTCACCGCGGGTTACGGTGCACACGGGTTCACCGGCGACGCCGGCGAGGGGTAACAGCGCAGTCGCGCGCCTCGGGACATCGGGGCAACGGCTGTGCACTCCCTCGTCCGGATGCCGGTGCGCCACAGGCAACGCGTGACGACCGCACGCTGACCTCACCCCCCTTTAGGAGACACCCAGATGATCCGATCCCTCCTCCGGCCCGTGGCGGTGGCCTTCGTGGCCGTCGCGCTCGTGCTGGGGTTCACCAGTGGCGCCGGTGCCGGTGTCACTCGCGCGCCGAGCGCCACCACCGCCTCCTCGTCGGCCGCCGCGGCTGCTGCCGACTGCTCCGCGGAGCGGGCGGACGTCAACCGGGCCAACAAGCAGGTCAAGAAGAAGCAGACCAAGCTGAAGGCCGCCAAGAAGCAGCTCCGCAAGGCCAAGAGCTCGGGCAACCAGACCAAGGTCAAGAAGGCCAAGGTCAAGAAGAAGAAGTTCGCCAAGCAGGTCCGCAAGGCCAAGCAGCGCAAGTCGCGCGCGCAGCGCAACCTGCGTGCCTGCCAGAACAGCGGCACGCCCACGACGCCGGGCGCCAGCCCGATCCAGGCGCTGTGCGACGCCGGTCTGCCCCAGGCGATCTGCGACGCGTTCGCCAGCATCCCGATCCCGACCCCGGGTGGCGGCGGTGGCGCGAGCCCGCTGCAGCCGCTCTGCGACGCTGCTGCGCCCCTGCAGCCGCTCTGTGACGCCACGGCCGGCGGTCTCCCGGCGCCGGGTGCGGACAGCCCGATCCAGCCGCTGTGCGACGCGGGTCTCCCGCAGGCCATCTGCGACGCGGCTGCCGGTGGTCTCGGCGGAGGCAACCCGCTCGACCTGCTGCTCGGCCCGCTCTGCGAGGCCCTGCCGATCGACCTGCCGCTGGTCTGCGACCTGCCGGGCCTGCCCCTGCCGTTCCCGCGCCAGGCCGCCTGACCCAGCAGTACCGCACCACAGCAGCACAGCACCACAGCAGCACCGCAGCACACGCGACAGCGCCACCGCCCGGCCGGGGGGTGGCGCTGTCGTCGTACGTGGAGGGGTGCGGTGCGGGTCAGGTCCCGCACGCTGGTCAGGCCGGCTGCGCCCCGGCGTCCTCGTCAGGCGCCGGCGGGGTGAGCGGCGGGGCCGGGTCCGCGAGCGTCGAGAGGTAGCGCAGGACGACGGCGACCATGGCCGCGACAGGTACGGCGAGGAACGCGCCGGCGATGCCGAAGAGGGTCGAGCCCACGGTCACCGCGAGGATCACCACGCCGGCGTGGAGCTGCATCGCACGCGACTGCAGCCACGGCTGGAGGACGTTGCCCTCGAGCTGCTGGACCACGATGATCGCCGCGAGCACGACCAGCGCGCCCTCGATGCCGACCGACACCAGCGCCACCAGGACCGCGAGGCCGCCGACGACGAAGGCGCCGAGGATCGGGACGAACCCGCCGAAGAACGTCAGCACCGCCAGCGGCACGGCGAGCGGGACGCCGACCACGGCGAGGGCGATGCCGATGAGCACCGCATCGACGAGGCTCACGATCGCCTGGGTCCGGACGAAGCCGCCGAGCGTGGTCCACACCTGGTCGAGCACCTGGTCGAGGTGCCGGCCCACCCGGGGGCCGGTCACCCCAGCGGCCCACGGCCGGAACCGGTGGCCGTCCTTGAGGTAGAGGAACGTCAGCACGAGGGTGAGGGCCAGCGTCACCAGGCCGGAGGACACGGCGTTCACGCCGACGAGGACGCCGCTGGCGATCGACCCGGCGCTGTCGCCGAGCCGGTCGCGGGCGTCGGTCACGGCGGTGTCGACCTGGTCCTGGGAGATCAGCTCCTTCTCGACCGCCCAGTCACGCAGCTGGTCGATGCCCTCGGAGGCGTCGGAGACGATCTCGTCGCCCTGACCGGTGACCGACGGCGCGATGGCCGCGACGCCGCCGGCGATGACCGCCAGCGCCGCGAGCATCACGAGGCCGGCCGCCAGTCCCCGTGGCACCCGGGTGCGCCGGGTCAGCAGCTCGCTGGCGGGCTGGAGGACCGACGCCAGGATCAGGGCGAGGAAGGCGGGCAGGAGGGCGACCCACAGCACTCCCACCAACCAGCCGAGGACGACGGCTGCGAGGGCGACGCCCACCCAGCGCCAGGACCAGGTGGCGAGCCACGTCAGTCCGGTGGCCAGGCCGGCCTGGCGGGCGGTCTCGCTCGCGGCCGCGAGCGGGGCGGACGAGGGTGCGGGAGCGGGGTCGGGCGCGGAGCGCGGGCTCGCGTCGGGGCTCGGGGAGTCAGGGGAGGTCGGGGGCACACAGGACGGGTACCCCCTTCGACCGGCTCCGCCCGGTGCGCACCCCTCAGGAGGCCGGCTGCAGCAGGTGGTCGGAGCCGTCAGGGGTCAGGTAGTGGCCGTCGTCGAAGAGCACGACGCCGTTGCAGAGCCGGCACCAGCCCTGCTCGCTGTGGTCGGCGGTGACGTGCGCCGACCAGCAGGCGGCGTCGGTGGGCTCGGGGCAGGCGGGGGAGTGGTCGCACATCGTCGTGGTCGCTCTCGGTCTCGATCGGGTGGAAGCGTGGAAGGGCTTCCATGGAACGACACGATCGGCCGTCGTGCAGCCGATCTGCGCGAATCTGTGGACAAGCCTGCGGCGACCTGGAGGCTGTGCGCGCGGGCCGGCCCCACCGCCGGCGCAGCGGCTGCCTCAGTCGAAGACGTCGACGTGGACGTGGTCGCGGTGCTCGAGGATCGCCTGGTCGCCCGAGCGCGACGGCGGGTCGTAGTCGCGCCAGCCGGACCCGGAACGCCAGCCGTTCTTCCAGATCCGGTCGTCGAAGATCACCGTCTGCACGTCCAGCCGGTCGGCCATCGCCACGAGGTAGTGGGCGACCGCCCAGCCCCGGGTCTTGTTGGTCTCGTTGACCGGGCGGAAGAAGACGTCGACCGCCCGCCCGTCGTAGTGCGTCGAGCCCTCCATGTGGCCGTCGCGCACGCCGCCGGGTGCGAACCCGCCGAGCGACTGGTCGCCGAACACGTTCTCGACCTCCCGGCGCACCTTCTCGGCCCGGCGGACCAGCCCGGAGGCGGTGAGGTCGTCGGAGGCCTCGTCGGCGTCACCGTCCACCTCGCAGGTGAACGCCGCGCGGGAGTTGCCGGTGAGGGCGGAGGCGAGGACGCGGGCGTCGGCCTCGTGGTCGGCGTAGGCGTCGGGGAAGCCCGAGCGCTGGACGAGCTGGGCGGCCTCGGTCACCTCCATCGACTCGTACTCGCCGACCTCGGCCAGCTCGTCGTAGAACTTCCCGGCGGCGTACGCCGGGTCGAGCACCTGCGCGGGCGTGCCCCAGCCCTGCGAGGGCCGCTGCTGGAACAGCCCGAGGGAGTCCCGGTCGCCGTAGTCGATGTTGTAGAGCTCCGACTCCTGGTACGCCGTGGCGAGCGCGATCGTGGCCGCACGCGCGGGCAGGCCGCGGCCGACGGCGATGCCGGTGATCAGGGCGGCGTTCTCGGCCTGCTCCACGTCGAGCTCGACCGTGCGGCCGTCGACCGTCGCGGTGCACTGCTCGCTGCCCAGGAACGGGGTGGAGTCCCGCAGGACGTCCCACCCCACGTACGCGCTCACGCCCAGAGCGGCCGCGCCCAGCAGCGCGACGCCCGTCCCCACCCTCATGGAGCCAGTCTCCGGACCGGCCGAAATCGGCCTGTGCCAGCGTGCCGGACCAGCGGCCCGGCCAGTGGACCGGCCAGGGGCCCGGTCAGGGGCCCGGTCAGTTGGCGTGCAGCGCCGCGTTGAGCTCGACGCCCTCGCTGCGCCACGGCACCGCCTCGATGGCGCCGGTCACGGAGTTCCGGCGGAACAGCACGTTGCTGGTGCCGGACAGCTCGACCGCCTTCACCACGCGCGGCTTGCCGTCCATGTCGCTGACGGTGACCTTGGTGCCGGCCGTGACGTAGCAGCCGGCCTCGACCACGCAGTCGTCGCCGAGGGAGATGCCCAGGCCGGCGTTGGCGCCGAGCAGGCAGCGCTTGCCGATCGAGATGACCTGCTTGCCGCCGCCGGAGAGCGTGCCCATGATCGAGGCGCCACCGCCCACGTCGGAGCCGTCGTCGACGAGCACACCGGCGGAGATCCGGCCCTCGACCATCGAGGCGCCGAGGGTGCCGGCGTTGAAGTTCACGAAGCCCTCGTGCATGACCGTCGTGCCCTCGGCCAGGTGCGCGCCGAGCCGCACGCGGTCGGCGTCGGCGATCCGGACGCCCGAGGGGACGACGTAGTCGACGAGCCGCGGGAACTTGTCCACGCCGAGGACGGTCACGTGCTGGCCGGCCGCCCGCAGCCGGGCGCGGGTCGACTCGAACCCCTCGACGGCGCAGGGACCGGCCGAGGTCCACACGACATTGGTGAGCAGCCCGAAGACGCCGTCCATCGAGATGGTGTGCGGGACCACCAGGCGGCTGCTGAGCAGGTGGAGCCGCAGCCAGACGTCCTCGGTGGAGGACGGCGCGGCCTGCAGGTCGGCGATCTCGACGGTGCGCACCTCGCGCACCACCCGGCGCACGTCGTCGCGCCCCTCGAGGGCGGTCAGCTCCTCGGGCACCTCGGCGCCGTCGCGGGTCCCGAGCGCGGGTGCGGGGAACCACACGTCGAGCACGGTCCCGTCGTCGGTCACGGTGGCGAGGCCGTGGCCCCACGCGGTGGTCGGCTGGGCGGTGGCGGCTGCGTCGGTCACGGCGCCCGATCCTACCGTCGCGCCCGGCCGCCGCCCGCCCGTGCTCTAGCGTCGGGGCATGGTCACCCGTGTGGCGCTCGCGCTGGGCTCGGGCGGGGCCCGGGGCTACGCGCACGTCGGCGCCGTCCGGGCGCTGCAGGAGCGCGGCTGCGAGCCGGTGGCCGTCGCCGGCACCTCGATGGGCGCCCTCGTCGGCGGCCTCACGGCCGCCGGGCGCGTGGAGGACTTCGCGCGCTGGGCGACCGCGCTCACCCGCCGCGACGTCCTCGGGCTGCTCGACCCCTCGATCACCTCGCCCGGCGTCATCGCCGCGGACCGGCTGCTCGACGCGTTGCAGGACGTCTTCACCGACGTGGCGATCGAGGACCTGCCGATCCCGTTCACGGCGGTCGCGACGGACCTTGCCGCCCGCCGCGAGGTGTGGTTCCAGCGCGGCCCGCTGCGCGCCGCGGTGCGCGCCTCCATCGCGATCCCGGGGGTCTTCACCCCCGTCATGCTCAACGGTCGGCTCCTCGTCGACGGCGGGCTGACCAACCCGGTGCCGATCGACCCGACGGCCGCGGCCCCCTCCGACCTGACCGTCGCCGTGTCGCTGACCGGCCCGCGGCGGGTGCGGGAGCCGGCCGCGCCCCGGCAGGAGTCGGCGGCGCCCCAGCGGTTCGAGGAGTGGCGGGGTCGGTGGCGCCGTACCGTCGCCACGCTGACCGGGCGCGAGGAGCGGGCCGTGGCCGACGCCGAGGTGGAGCGGCTGGCGAGCCTGCACGCGCCGACCGGCCGGACCGGCTGGGGGACCGAGCGGCTGCCCGCCGACCTCGGGCTCCTGGACGTGACGGCGCAGTCCTTCGAGGCGATGCAGGCCGTGGTGGCCCGCTACCGGATGGCGGCCCTCCCCGCGGACGTCCTCGTGACGGTGCCGGTCGACGCCTGCCGGTCGATGGACTTCCACCGGGCCGCCGACATGATCGAGCTCGGCCACCGGCTGACCGTCCAGGCCCTCGACGCGGCCGGGGTCTGAGCCCTGGGGCGCGCCCGCGCGGTCGCGTCCCGGTGGGTGGGGCACGGCCGGGCGGTCCGGTCCGCCGCTGGCTAGCGTCCGCCGCATGCGCGGCCGGCAGTCCTACACCCACCTGATGTCACCCGGCCGGATCGGCCCCATGGAGCTGCGCAACCGGGTGGTGCTGCCGGCGATGGACATGAACGTCTCCGAGGACGGCGAGATCGAGCAGCGCGAGATCGAGCACTACGCCGCCCGCGCCGCGGGCGGGGCGGGGCTGGTCGTCACCGGCGCCTGCGCGGTCGCCTTCCCGCACGGCGCGGCGTCGCTGAAGGAGCCCGGTCTCTCCGAGGACCGGTTCATCCCCGGCCTGCGCGCGCTGGCGGACGCCGTCCACGCGGCCGGGAGCAAGCTGTGCGTGCAGTCGACCCACCACGGCAAGGTCGCCCGGGTCGACACCGCCAACGACCGGCCGGTGCTCGCCCCGAACGAGCCGGACTACACCTACGACATGTCGGCCCTCGCCGACAGCACCCCCAGCGAGCTGCGCCGGATGGCCGCCGCGACGGGCGGCAAGCACACGACGTACCGCGAGATGACGACCGAGGACATCGCCTGGCTGGTCGCGACCTGGGCCGACGCGGCCGACCGCGTCGCCCGGGCCGGCGCCGACGCGATCGAGGTCCACGTCGCCCACGGCTACATCCTCGGCGTCTTCCTCAACCGCCGCGACAACAGGCGCACCGACGAGTACGGCGGGCCGCTGGCCAACCGGGCGCGGCTGGCGTGCGAGGTCATCGCGGCGGTGAAGGAGCGGGTCGGGGACCGGCTCGCCGTCCTGGTCCGGGTCGCGGGGGAGGAGTACGGCCAGGAGGGCGGGCTCACCCTGGCCGAGGCGGCCGAGGCGTCGGTCATGTTCGAGCGCGCCGGCGCCGACGCGATCCACGTGACCGGCTGGGGCCGCAACCCCTTCGACAACTTCACCGACGGCCCGCTGCCGAACAAGGTCGGCGCGTACCTGCCGAACGCCGCCGCGATCAAGCAGCGCGTCTCCGTCCCGGTCATCGCGGTGGGCCGGATGCTGCCCGAGGTCGCCGAGGAGGCGCTCGCCGCCGGGCAGATCGACTTCGCCGCGATGGGCCGCCAGCTGCTGGCCGACCCCGAGCTGCCGAACAAGATCGCCGCGGGCACGCCCGAGCAGGTCCGGCCGTGCATCAACTGCTACCTGTGCGTGGCGGAGAACTTCTTCGACGACACTCCGTTCTGCGCCGTCAACCCGGCCCTCGGCAACGAGTCGCTGCTGCCGCTGCGCCCGGCCTCCGCCACCCAGCACGTCGTGGTCGTCGGTGCGGGCCCCGCGGGCCTGGAGTCGGCGCGGGTCCTCACCGAGCGCGGGCACCGGGTCACCGTCGTCGACAGGTCCGACCGCCTGGGCGGGACGATGTGGTTCTCCTCGCTCACCACCCCCGACAACGAGCGGCTGCTGCGCTGGTACCGGGCGGAGGTCGAGCGCCTGGGCATCGCCGTCCGGCTGGGGACGACCGCCACGGTCGAGTCGGTCCGCGCGCTGCGTCCTGACCGGGTCGTCGTGGCCACCGGCGCGGTCCGCCCCCGGCCCGACGTCCCCGGCGGCGACCTCCCGATCGTCCAGACCGGTGACACCCTGCGGGCGCTGATGCTGGGCACCGCGCGCGCCGGCGAGGCCGGAGCCGTGCTCCGCACTCTCGGCCGGCTCGGCCGCGCCTCCAGGATCACCCGGAGCCCCGAGGCCGTGCGCCGGCTGACCCGCCGGTTCCTGCCGATGGGCAAGGACGTCGTGGTCGTCGGCGGGTCGCTGGTGGGCCTGGAGCTGGCGGAGTTCCTCGCCGAGCGCGGGCGCCGCGTGACGCTCCTGCACGAGGGACGCCAGCTCGGCCTGCCGCTCGCCATGCCCCGGCGCTGGACCGCGGTCAAGGACGCCACCGCCCACGGCGTCGACATCCACCGCGGCGTCACCCTCACCCGGATCACCGACTCCGGCGTCGAGTGGACCGAGGGCGACCAGGCGCACTCCGCCCCCGCCGACATGGTCGTGTACGCCGAGGGCACCACCGCCGCCGCGCCCCTCGCCGACGAGCTGCGCGCCGCCGGCCTCGACGTCGACGTCGTCGGCGACGCCGCCGAGGTCGGCTACATCCACGGCGCCGTCCACTCCGCCTGGGGCGTGGCCACCGCGATCTGAGCCTGTGGAGAGCAGGATGCGCGGAGGACCGGCCTGGGCCAGCGTGGACGCATGTCCGTGGTCGAGGTGCTCGAGCGCCTGGGTGGCACCGCCACCCGGGCCCAGCTCGTGTCCCTCACCTCGCGCGCCGAGGTCGAGCGGGCGATCGCCGGCGGGGACGTCGTGCGGCTGGCCCGGGGGCGCTGGGCGCACCCGCAGGTGGGCGAGGCGGTGGCCGCGGCGCACCGGGTGACCGGTGTCGTCTCGCACACCAGCGCCGCGCTGCTGCACGGCTGGTCGGTCCAGCACCGTCCCGAGCGGCCGCACGTCACCGTGGCCAGGGGACGCCGCGGTGCGCCGCACTCGGGGGTGCAGCTGCACCGGGTCGACCTGCCGGCGACCGACGTCGCAGGTCCGGTGACGACGCCGGCGAGGACCCTGGTCGACTGCGCGAGGTCCCTGCCGTTCCCCGAGGCGCTGGCGGTCGCCGACTCCGCGCTCCGCGACGGCTTCGGGGCCGCGAACCTACGCCTCCTCGCCGACTCGGTCCGGGGCGCGGGCGCGGGACGGGTCCGCCGGGTCGCGGGGGAGGCGACCGCGGCCGCCGCCAACCCGTTCGAGTCCGTCCTGCGCGCGATCGCCCTCGAGGTCGAGGGGCTGTCGGTCGAGCCGCAGGTCGAGGTCTGGGAGCCGGAGTTCCTCGGCCGCGTCGACCTGGCCGATCGTCGTCGGCGGATCGTCCTGGAGGCGGACTCCTTCGAGTGGCACGGCCGGCGCGACCGGCTCGCCAGTGACTGCCGGCGCTACAACGGGCTGGTCGTCCACGGGTGGCTGGTGCTGCGGTTCTCCTGGGAGGACGTGATGTTCCACCCCGAGGACGTGCGACGGGTGCTGGAGGCGGCGGTCGACCGACGACCAGAAGTCGGCCGCCGGGCGTGCGGCGCCGCTTGAGGTCCGTGGCGGGGAGGACTTCTGGTAGCCGGTCGGCGGAGCAACCGATTGGCGGCGCGGTCCGGGCGGGCCGTACCCTGGAGGCACAGGCGTCCGAGCCGTCATCAGCGGCGAGCCTCCGGAAGAACGGGACGGAAGTCCTCAGTAGAACCGGACGGGTAGGCCCGTCACAGCCGTGAACGAGCGGCCGGTCCAGCAGCACGGGTCCGGCAAGCAGGGTGGTACCGCGGTCCCGACGATCGTCCCTGTGGTTTCGAGAAAGATCCATCCCGAAGCTGCAGGAGCTGTCCGATGACGTACCCCCAGGTCTCCACCTCCGAGAGCGGCGTGCCCTCGAACCCCCGGTTCCCCGCGATCGAGGACCGGGTGCTGGCCTACTGGCACGCCGACGGCACCTTCCAGGCGAGCATCGACCAGCGCGACCCGGGCGAGGACTCCGGCAACGAGTTCGTCTTCTACGACGGGCCGCCGTTCGCCAACGGGCTGCCGCACTACGGCCACCTGCTCACCGGCTACGTCAAGGACATCGTCCCGCGCTACCAGACCATGCGCGGCAAGCGCGTCGAGCGGCGGTTCGGCTGGGACACCCACGGCCTCCCTGCCGAGCTCGAGGCGATGCGGCTGGGCGGCATCAAGACGACCGACGAGATCGTCGAGATGGGCATCGACAAGTTCAACGAGGCCTGCCGCGACTCGGTGATGAAGTACACCGGCGAGTGGCGCGAGTACGTCACCCGCCAGGCGCGCTGGGTCGACTTCGACCGCGACTACCGGACCATGAACCCCGAGTACATGGAGTCGGTCATCTGGGCGTTCAAGCGCCTCTACGACAAGGGCCTGGTCTACGAGGGCTTCCGTGTCCTGCCCTACTGCTGGAACGACGAGACGCCGCTCTCGAACCACGAGCTGCGCATGGACGACGACGTCTACCAGAACCGCCAGGACCCGGCGGTCACCGTCGGTTACGACATCACCACCGATGGCGAGCTGAAGGGCGCGAAGCTCCTCGTCTGGACGACCACGCCGTGGACCCTGCCCAGCAACCTCGCGGTGATGGTCGGATCGGACATCGACTACGTCGCCGTCGAGGCCGAGGGCATCCGCTACGTGCTCGCCGAGGCCCGGCTCGGCGCCTACGCCCGCGAGCTCGGGGAGAGCCCGGAGGTCGTGTGGCGCGGCAAGGGCACCGACCTCCTCGGGCTGGCCTACACCCCGCCGTTCTCCTACTACCTCGGCCACGAGCGAGCCTTCCGCGTCGTCCCGGCCGACGACGCGGTCACCACCACCGACGGCACCGGCCTGGTCCACGCCGCCGGCGCGTTCGGCGAGGTCGACAAGGAGGTGACCGACCGCGAGGGCATCGAGCCGGTGATGCCGGTCGGCAAGGACGGGCGGTTCACCCACCCCGTCGAGGAGTACGCCGGCATGCAGGTCTTCGACGCCAACCCCCACGTCATCGACCACCTCAAGGCCGCGACCAAGGCGCTCGCCGGCGAGGAGGCCGGGGACCAGGGTGCGGTCACCACGGGCACGGTGCTGCTGCGCCGCGAGACCTACGACCACTCCTACCCGCACTGCTGGCGCTGCCGCGAGCCGCTGATCTACAAGGGCGTCTCGTCGTGGTTCGTCGAGGTCACCGCGATCAAGGAGCGGATGCTCGAGCTGAACCAGCAGATCCGCTGGGTGCCCGAGCACATCAAGGACGGCCAGTTCGGCAAGTGGCTGGCCAACGCCCGCGACTGGTCGATCACCCGCAACCGGTTCTGGGGCTCGCCGGTCCCGGTCTGGAAGAGCGACGACCCGACGTACCCCCGCATCGACGTCTACGGCTCCTTCGAGGAGATCGAGCGCGACTTCGGCACGCTCCCGCGCAACCAGCACGGCGAGCCCGACCTGCACCGTCCCTACGTCGACGACCTGGTGCGCCCGAACCCCGACGACCCGCGCGCGCCCGAGGAGGGGCAGTCGATGATGCGCCGGGTCACCGACGTGCTCGACGTGTGGTTCGACTCGGGCTCGATGAGCTTCGCCCAGAACCACTACCCCTTCGAGAACGCCGAGTGGTTCGACGGCACCGCGGAGAAGAAGGGCCACTTCCCGGGCGACTTCATCGTCGAGTACATCGGCCAGACGCGCGGCTGGTTCTACACGCTGCACGTCCTGGCGACGGCGCTGTTCGACAAGCCGGCGTTCCAGTCGTGCATCAGCCACGGCATCGTGCTGGGCAGCGACGGCAACAAGATGAGCAAGTCGCTGCGCAACTACCCCGACGTCCGCGAGGTCTTCGACCGCGACGGCGCCGACGCGATGCGCTGGTTCCTCATGTCCAGCCCGATCCTGCGCGGCGGGAACCTGGTCGTCACCGAGCAGGGCATCCGCGACTCGGTGCGGCAGGTGATGATCCCGCTGTGGAACAGCTGGTACTTCTTCCAGCTCTACGCCAACGCCGCCAACGACGGCCAGGGCCACGAGGCCCAGTGGTCCACCGACTCCAAGGACCCGCTGGACCGCTACCTGCTCGCGAAGCTGCGGCAGTACGTCGCGACGATGACCACCCAGCTCGACGAGTACGCCGTGGCCGACGCCTGCGAGACGACGCGGTCCTTCCTCGACGTGCTCACCAACTGGTACATCCGGCGCTCCCGCGAGCGGTTCTGGAGTGAGTCGACCGAGGCGTTCGACACCCTCTACACGGTGCTCGAGGTGGTCTGCCGGACCGTCGCGCCGCTGCTGCCGCTGACCACCGAGGAGATCTGGCGCGGCCTCACCGGTGGCCGCTCGGTCCACCTCACCGACTGGCCCGACGTCGAGGCGCTGCCGGCCGGGCCGGACGACACGGCGCTCGTGGCCGCGATGGACCAGGTGCGCGAGGTGTGCTCGGCGACGTCGGCGCTGCGGAAGGCGGGCAACCTGCGCAACCGGCTGCCGCTGTCGACGCTGACCGTGGTCGTCGACGCGCCCGACGCGCTGGCCGGCTTCGAGGGGATCCTCAGCGACGAGGTCAACGTCAAGACGGTCCGGCTGCTCGCGGCCGACTCCGACGAGGCCGCGTCGTACGGCGTGGAGCAGAAGCTGACCGTCAACGCCCGGGCCGCGGGCCCGCGGCTGGGCAAGGACGTCCAGCGCGCGATCAAGGGCTCCAAGAGCGGTGACTGGTCGGTCGCCGAGGACGGCACCGTCACCTCCGGCGGGCTGGCCCTGCAGGAGGGGGAGTACACCCTCGAGACCGTCGCGGGCTCGGCCGACGACGCCACGGCCACCGGCGTCCTGCGCAGCGGTGGCTTCGTCGTGCTCGACACCGAGGTGACCCCCGAGCTGGCCGCGGAGGGCCTGGCCCGCGACCTGGTCCGCCAGGTGCAGCAGGCCCGCCGCGACGCCGGCCTCGAGGTGTCCGACCGGATCGCGCTGACGGTCAGCGGCCCGGCCGACGTCCTGGCCGCGGCGGAGACGCACCGCGACCTGCTGACCACCGAGACGCTCGCGGCATCGCTCGACCTCGTCGCCGGCCAGGCGGGCGAGCCCGAGGTGAGCGTCGCGAAGGCCTGATCAGCCGCTGAGGCCGAGGCGGCCCGCCATCCGGTCGAGACTGGCGAGCACCTCGGCCTCGGCCCGGTCCGGGACGCCCCAGATCAGCTCGGTGCAGCCGGCCTCGGCCCAGGCGTCGAGGTCGGCGGGGTCGGGCCTGGCGGCGATCAGCACCCGGATGTCGGGCCGGCCGTCGCGGCCGGCGTCGGCCCAGGCCTTGGTCAGCGCCTCGATGTTCGCGAGGACGTCGCGCTGGGTCGGGGTGGTCATCCAGCCGTCGGCGTTCTCTGCGATCCAGCGGAAGGTCTTCGGTCCGCCGCCGGCGCCGATGATCAGCGGCACGTGCGCCTGCACCGGCTTGGGGTAGGCCCACGAGGGCCCGAACGACACGAACTCCCCGTCGTACGACGCCTCCTCCTGGGTCCACAGCGCCCGCATCGCCTCGACGTACTCGCGCAGCACCGTGCGGCGCCTGCCCGGCGGGACGGAGTGGTCCTCGAGCTCGTCGGTGTTCCAGCCGAAGCCGGCGCCGATGGTGACGCGGCCGCCGGAGAGGTGGTCGAGCGTGGCGATCTGCTTGGCCAGCGTGATCGGGTCGGACTCCACGGGCAGCGCGACCGCGGTCGACAGGCGGATGCGCGTGGTGACCGCGGCCGCGGTGGCCAGCGAGATCCACGGGTCCAGGGTCCGCAGGTAGCGGTCGTCGGGCAGCGTCTCGTCGCCGGTGCCGGGGTGGGCCGCCGTGCGCTTGACGGGGATGTGGGTGTGCTCGGGGACGTAGATCGTGTCGAAGCCCCGGTCCTCCCCGGCCTTCGCGAGGGCCGCGGGCGTGATCCCGCGGTCGGAGGTGAAGAGGACGAGTCCGTTGCGCATGCGGGCGAGACTAGAACGTGTTCCATTCCGGCGGAAGGGTCTGCTGGACAGGTGTCCAGCCGGCAGGCGCGGAGCCGGCTGGTTGGATGGCCCCCATGGCCACGCTCGACCTCTCGCTGGACGCCGTCTCGCTCACCGCCGCGCTGGTGGACATCGAGTCCGTGAGCCGCGACGAGGCCGAGATCGCGGACGCGGTCGAGGCGGCCCTGCGCCCCCTGCCGCACCTCGAGGTCGTCCGGCACGGGCACACGATCGTTGCCCGGACCGACCTGGGTCGCGGCGAGCGGGTCGTCATCGCCGGCCACCTCGACACGGTCCCGGTCAACGACAACCTGCCCAGCCGGCTCGAGGGCGGCGTCCTGCACGGCCTCGGCACGTGCGACATGAAGGGCGGCGACGCGGTCATCCTGCGGCTGGCGGCGACGGTCCCCGAGCCGGTGCGCGACGTGACCTACATCCTCTACGAGGCCGAGGAGATCGAGGCGACCCACAACGGCCTGCGGCTGCTGGCCGAGGCCCGGCCGGACCTGATGGCCGCCGACTTCGCGATCCTGATGGAGCCCTCGAACGCGTCGGTCGAGGCGGGCTGCCAGGGCACGCTCCGGGTCGAGGTCCGCACCACCGGGGAGCGCGCGCACTCGGCCCGCTCCTGGCGCGGCGTCAACGCCATCCACCGCGCGGCCGAGGTGCTCGACCGGATCACCGCCGTCGAGCCGCGGCGCCCGGTGATCGACGGCCTGGAGTACCGCGAGGGCCTCAACGCCGTCGCGATCTCCGGCGGCGTCGCCGGCAACGTCGTCCCCGACGAGTGCGTCGTCACCGTCAACTACCGCTTCGCGCCGGACCGCTCCGAGGCGGAGGCCGAGGCCTTCGTCCGCGAGCTGTTCGCGGGGTACGACGTCCGGCTGACCGACACCTCGCCCGGCGCGCTGCCGGGTCTCGAGCTGCCGGCCGCGAAGGCCTTCGTCGAGGCGGTCGGCGGCCAGGTCGCCCCGAAGTTCGGCTGGACCGACGTGGCGCGCTTCACCGCGCTCGGCGTGCCGGCGGTGAACTTCGGCCCCGGCGACCCGCTCTACGCCCACAAGCAGGACGAGCACGTGCCGGTCGAGCACATCGAGCGCTGCGAGCGCCAGCTGCGCGCCTGGCTGACCGGACGGCCGGCAGCAGGACCGGAGTCAGGACACGAGTCAGGACACGAGTCAGGGGAGAGGAACGCGTGAGGTCGAAGTTCAAGGGCCCGATCGTCCAGCGCCGGGACCAGGTCGACGGGTCGACCACCGACCAGCACCTGCTCGACTCCCGCGGGGACAGCGGCTGGGTGCACACGGATCCTTGGCGCGTCATGCGGATCCAGGCCGAGTTCGTCGAGGGCTTCGGCGCGCTGGCCGAGCTCGGGCCGGCGATCGCGGTGTTCGGGTCCGCCCGCACACCGGTCGACCACCCGGCGTACGCCGCGGGCGAGGAGCTGGGTCGCCGCCTGGCGGAGGCCGGCTTCGCGGTGATCACCGGCGGCGGACCGGGCGCGATGGAGGCGGCCAACAAGGGCGCCAGCGAGGCCGGTGGCGTCAGCGTCGGACTGGGCATCGAGCTGCCCTTCGAGACCGGGCTGAACGAGTGGGCCGACGTCGGGATCAACTTCCGCTACTTCTTCGCCCGCAAGACGATGTTCGTGAAGTACTCGCAGGGCTTCGCCGTGCTGCCCGGCGGGGTGGGCACCCTCGACGAGCTGTTCGAGGCGATGACGCTCGTGCAGACCCGCAAGGTGACCAGCTTCCCGATCGTGCTCATCGGCACCGACTACTGGCGCGGCCTGCTCGACTGGCTGCGCGGCACGGTCGCCGCCGAGGGCAAGATCGCGGTCGAGGACCTCGACATGCTGACCCTCACCGACGACCTCGACGAGGTCGTCGAGCTGATGCGGGCCGCGCGCGAGGGGCGCCCCCGATGATGTGGTTCTTCGCGGTGCTGGTGGTGCTGGTCATGGGCGGCATCGCCGCCGTCGCGGCCGGGCGCGGGGCGCCGATGGCCGAGGTCGAGCACGACCGGCTGCGCGTCGACGTGCCCGAGGACCGGCCGCTGTCGGCCGCGGACGTGCGTCGCGTGCGGTTCCCGCTGGCGCTGCGCGGCTACCGGATGCAGGACGTCGACGCACTCCTCGACCGGCTCGCGCGGGAGCAGGACGCCCGCGAGGCCGCGACCCCCTCGGCCCCGGAGGTCCGTGGCGAGGGCCCGATCGCGTAGGGCAGACTGCGCCGCGTGTCCAGCGAGGAGGTCGTCGTCTACGTCCTGACCGCCCTCGGGGTGGTCGTGGTCGCGCTCACCCGGCTGCGCCTGCGGGGTGACGGCGGTGGCGGGCGGCTGCAGGTCGGCCGCCGGCTGCTGGACCTGCACACCGGCGCCGGCGTCGCTGCGCTGGTGGTGTGGACGACGTTCCTGGTCGCCCCCACGGACTCCGTGCTCGGCGGCGACACCGCCGGCATCATCGGACTGGCGCTGTGGTGGCTGCTCGCCGTCGCGGGGATCCTCATCCTCGTCCGGTGGCTGCCCAGCCGCGGCCGGCACGCCTCGGCCGGGGCCGAGGACTCCTGGTCCTCCGGGCCGGGACTCTCGTTGCTGGCCCACCTCGGGACGGTCGTGGGCGTCTGCGTGTTCACCTGGGCCTACCTCAACTCGACCGTCTGACCCGTTCGGCTCCCCGGGTGGGAGCCCGCCGAAGGAGCCCCGCGTGCGACCGACCTCCCTGCTCGCCCCCGTCGTCTCCCTGGCCGCGGTCGCCGCGCTGGTGCCGGCCTCGCCGGCAGCCACCGCGCCCGCCGGTGCGGCGGCGGACCGGCCGGCGGTGGTCGGCAAGCGGGTCATCGGCACCTCGGTCCAGGACCGCGACATCGTCGCCTGGCACCTCGGCGAGCCCGACCGCCCGGACGTCCCGACGGTCGTGCTGGTCTCGACCATGCACGGCGACGAGCCGGCCACCCGGCACGTCCTGGCCTCGCTGCGCGACGGCGCCCCCGTGGTCGGCGTCGACCTGTGGGTGGTGCCGACGTACAACCCCGACGGCCTCGCGGCCGGCACCCGCCGCAACGCCCGCGGCGTCGACCTCAACCGCAACTACCCCTACGAGTGGGCCGACCTCGACGGGCGCTACGAGTCCGGGCCGGAGCCCGCCTCCGAGCCGGAGACCAAGGCGATGATGGCCTTCCTCGCCGACGTGCGCCCCGACCACGTCATCGGCTTCCACCAGCCGCTGCACGGCGTGGACACCGACACCAAGCGGCCGCGCTTCGCCCGCCGCGTCGCGCGCCACCTCGACCTGCCCCGCAAGAGCTTCGACTGCGGCGGCGTCTGCCACGGCACGATGACCGGCTGGTTCAACCACCGGTTCCGCGGCGCCGCGCTGACGGTGGAGTACGGCGCGAGGCCGCGGCTCGCGCGGCTGCGCGACGTCGTCCCGGGCCAGGTGCTCGCGGTGTTCGACGCCTACCGCGCGCACCTGGACTGGGAACAGCCCCGCCAGGACTGACGGCCGGGCTCAGCGGCCCTGGAAGGCCGGCTTCTGCTTGGCCACGAACGCGTCCACGGCCGCGCGGTGGTCCTCGGTGGCACCGGTCAGCTGCATCATCGAGGACTCGAACGCCACCGCCTCCTCGAACGTGTGGCCGGCGGCGTACCCCACGGAGCGGCGGATCGACCCGAGGGCGACCGTCGGACCGGCGGCGAGCCGCACCGCGAGGGCGCGGGCGGCACCGGCGAGCTCGTCGGCGGGGTGCACCGAGGTGGCCATGCCCAGCTCGATCGCCTCGGCAGCGGGGACGGTGCGGGGCAGGTAGAGCAGCTCGAGCGCCTTGGCCCGCCCGACCAGCAGCGGCAGGTGGTAGCTCGCGCCGGTGTCGCAGGAGAGGCCCACGTTGGCGAAGGCGAGGTTGAACCCGGCGGTGTCGGCCACCAGGCGCAGGTCGCAGGCGAAGGCCAGGCTGGCTCCGGCGCCCGCGGCGACGCCGTTGACGGCCGCGAGGACCGGCTTGGCCATGCCGGCCAGCGCCGTGACGATCGGGTTGTAGTGCTCGTCGACGGTGGAGAACAGCGCCTCGCTGCCGCCGTTGTGGAGGAGCTGGACGTGCTCCTTGAGGTCCTGGCCGGTGCAGAAGGCGCGGCCGGTGCCGGTGAGCAGCACGCAGCGCACCGCCGGGTCCTCCGCCACCTGCTGCACGACCTCGCGGAGCAGCACCTTCGTCGCGACGTCGAGGCTGTTCATCGCGTCGGGCCGGTTCAGCGTGATGGTGGCGACGCCCTCGGAGACGTCGAGGAGCACGGGTGCGTTCTGTGCGTCGGGCGTGAGGTTCGTGGCGGTCATGGGGCGCAGTCTGCCGGTCAGGGCAGGCAGCGGGCCACGAACCTGTCCGCCGCGGGCTGGAGCCGCTGCGCCTCGGCGTCGAACCTCCCGGCCGCGGTCCGCCGGGGCCAGTCGGCCGGCAGCACCTCGGCCGGCAGCCCCGGGTCGGCGAAGAGGAACTTGCGCCACTCGTGGACGAGGTGGAAGCGCGCCGCGAAGGCGGCCTCGTCGGGGTCGGCGTGGGCGCCGAGGTGCTCGGCGACGATCCGCCCGGCGAGCGTCGGCCAGCCGTCGTACGACGCCCGCAGCGCCGTCAGGTCCCAGGCTGCGACGGGGGAGGGGTCGACGTCGCGGGCGCGGGCGGTCCGGGCGGTGGCCCCGGCCCGGGCCAGCGCGCCGGGGAGCTCGGCGTTGGCGGCCGGGCCGACCCAGACGTGGTCGGCCAGCTCGGCGTACCCGAGGTAGGCGAGGTCGGCACGCAGCCGGGCGCGCGAGCTCCGGTCGCCGGGAGGGGAGATCAGCACGAGGTGCCAGTGGCCGTCCCACGGCTCGTCGCGGCGGTCGTAGATGCGGGCGTGGGCCTCGTCGAGCCGGCGGGCCGCCTGGTCGGTGGCCCGGTAGCCGCGTCCGTCGGGCAGCGAGACCGGCTCGAGCCAGCCCTGGAGCACCATCCGGGAGACCGCGGTGCGCACGGCCGGCGCCGCGATCCCGACCGGTGCCAGCAGCCGGACGAGAGCGGCGACCGGCGCCTGCGACGCGCGGGTCCGCAGGTGGTCGCCGTAGAGGTCGAAGAGGGCCGACCGCGCGTGCATGGGCGGAGTCTGCCACCGCCCGGAGCGCGGGCTCCCCGCCGTCTCCCGGCGCCCTCGGCGGTGTCGAGGTGTGGGGACCGGTCACGCGCCGCCCGGTCATGGGGGATAATGGGCCGCACACGGCTGGCGGGGCGCCTGGACCTCGTCAGCGTCGAGCACTGCTGAACGAGAAGAGGTGCCGGGATGGCGGCAATGAAGCCGCGGACGGGTGACGGTCCGCTCGAGGTCACCAAGGAAGGTCGCGGCATCGTGATGCGCGTCCCGCTCGAGGGTGGTGGCCGTCTCGTCGTGGAGCTGAACGCCGAGGAGGCCGCCTCGCTGGGCGACGCCCTCAAGGCCGTCGTCGGCTGACGCCGGCGACGATCACCAGCGCAGCGTCGTGCCCCCCACCTCGACCGACCGCACCGGCAGCACCGACCTCCCGATCCAGGTCTCGCCCCCGCAGCTCACGTTGAGTGGGGCGAGGCCGCTCGTCGTCGACGGCGTCGACGGGCTCGAGGTGGTCGCGCTGCCCGTGGTCCCGGGTGAGGGGGACGGCGCCGCACTGGTCCTCGGCCCCGGCGCGGACGAGGTGGGCGAGCAGCTCGGCCTCGACCTGCTCGGGCTGCTGGACTCCGAGCGGGCGACCGGCAAGGCCGGCGAGGTCGTCACGCTGCCGGTCCCGCAGGGCGCGCCCGGCCGGTCCGCGCTGCGCCGCGTCCTGCTCGTCGGCGTGGGCGAGCAGCGTCCGGCAGACTTCCGCAAGGCCGGCGCCGCGCTGGGCCGCGCGGTCAAGGACGTCACCACGGTCGCCACCACGGTGCCGGCCCTGGACCCCGACACCGCCCTCGAGCCCTTCGTCGTCGGCCTGGTGCTGGGCTCCTTCGGCTTCTCCTGGCGGGTCGCGCCCCCGGAGCACGTGCCGGCCGGGCGCGTGGTGCTCGCGGCGCTCGACCCTGGCGCGTACGACGCCGCGCTCCGCCGCGCGGTGGCCCTCGCCGGCGCCGGCTGGCGCGCGCGCACGCTGGCCACGGTCCCCTCGAACCTGAAGAACCCCGCCTGGCTCGCCGAGCAGGCCCGCGCGATCGCCGACGACGCCGGTCTCGGCTTCCGCGTCTGGGACGAGCAGCAGCTGGCCGCCGAGGGCTTCGGCGGCATCCTGGGCGTCGGCCAGGCCTCGGCCACGCCGCCGCGGTTGGTGCAGCTCGAGTACGCGCCGCGCCGGGCGGGGCGGCGTACGCCCACCGTGGTGCTGGTCGGCAAGGGCATCACCTTCGACACCGGCGGCCTCTCGATCAAGCCCGCCGAGGCGATGTCGAACATGAAGCGCGACATGACCGGCGGCGCGGTCGTCCTCGCCACCATGGCGGCGCTCGCCGAGGTCGGCTGCCCGGTCCGGGTGGTCGGGCTGGTCCCGATGGCGGAGAACGCCGTGTCCGGCAACAGCCTCCGTCCCGGCGACGTCGTGCGCCACTGGGGCGGGCGCACCAGCGAGATCACCAACACCGACGCCGAGGGCCGGGTCGTCATGGCCGACGCGCTGGCGTACGCCGTCTCCGAGCTCGACCCCGCGGTCGTCGTCGACGTCGCCACCCTGACCGGCGCCATGAAGGTCGCGCTGGGCCAGCAGGTGGGCGGCTTCTTCGCCAACCGCGAGACCCTCGCCGCCGCGATCGCCGCCGCGGGCGAGGCCTCCGGCGAGCCGCTGTGGCGGATGCCGCTGCACGCGGCGTACGAGGAGAAGATCGCCTCCAAGGTCGCGGACGCCGACAACGGCGCGGGCGGCCCCGGGGCGATCACCGCGGCGCTGTTCCTCCAGCACTTCGTCGGCGACGTCCCCTGGGCCCACCTCGACGTGGCCTCGGTCGGCGACGCGCCTGCGGACCGCGACGAGTGGACGGCCGGACCGACCGGCTTCGGTGCCCGGGCGCTGCTGACCTGGCTCGGCGGCGACGCCCCTCTCGACGGCATCGGCTGAGGCGGCGACGTGCTGGGACTGAGCATCCGGTGGTCGCTCGTCGACGCGCCGGCCGGCGTCGAGGAGCAGCTCGCGACGTTCGTCGCGGAGACCTCGCACGCGCGCTTCACCGGGATGTCCGGGCTGCGGTTCAAGGCCTGGCGGGTCCGGCAGGGGGAGTGGTTCGAGGGCCTCTACGTCTTCGCCACCGACGAGGCGCGCGCGGCGTTCCAGGCGGAGTTCGAGGCCGAGGCCGCCGACGTGCCGGGGTCGCAGATGGTCGGCAGCCCGCCGGTGCTCATCGAGCCGTGGGACCTCGTGGCGGTCGCGGAGGGCTGGGAGGGCTTCCAGGCGACGCCTCGCGGCTGACGTCCCGGAGCGCCTCCGTCGCGCCGGCGAGGTAGCGCTCGATCACGGCCTTCTCGTCGTCGTCGAACTGCTCGTCGAGCGCGCGGAGCCCGCGCAGCATGGGGGAGAGGTGCGCCAGCACCTCGGCGCGGCCGGAGTCGGTCAGGTGCACCTCGGTACGCCGGCGGTCGCCGGCGTGGGCACGGCGCTCGACGTGGCCCCGGGCGGCGAGCCGGTCGACGATGCCGGTCGACGCGGCCGTGGAGACGCCCAGGATGCGCGCGAGCTCGGCCGGCCCGATCTCGCGGCGGCTCAGGTGGTTGAGCGCCACCATCTCGTGCTCGCCGAGCCCGGCGGCGCGGGCGACGGTGTGGCGCATCTGCACGGCCGCCTCGACGAGGTCGCGCAGCGCCTGCATCAGGCTCCGGGGGTCACCCAACTTGTCTCACCTGCTTAGCATCTTAGGTACCTAGTGAATCCTACGTCGTGCAGGAGCAACCCCCGTGCCACACCAACGGTCCGACCAGGCCACCCATCCCGTGACGTCCGTGGTGGCGGGTCGGCGTACCGCCTGGCTCTTCGCGTTCCTGCCGCTCGTCGCCGCCGTGCTGGGCATGGTGCTGCTCGGCGAGGGCGAGCGCGCCCAGCAGCCCACCGACCAGATCCCCCGCGGGCTGGACTCCACGCTGGCGACCGAGCTCGAGCAGCGGCTGCCCGACGAGGGTTCCGACACCGCGGTGGTCGTCTGGACGGCCGGCGAGGGGAGGATCGACCGCGGCGCCGTCGGGGAGCTCCGCTCGGTGGCCGAGGACCTCGACGCCCTCGGCGGCGGACCCGAGGGGCCGGTCTCGGTCGCGGAGGACGGCACCGCGGCGATCGCGATCGTCCAGGTGGGCTCCGGGTCGGCGAGCGACGTCGCCGCGGAGGTCGAGGACCTGCGGGACCGGCTCGACGAGGCGGCCCCCGACGGCACCACGGCCCAGGTGACCGGCCCGGCGGCGGTCCAGGCCGACCTCGCGGCCGTCTTCGACGGGGCGAACTTCCGGCTGCTCGCCGTCACCGCGGCGGTCGTGGCGCTGCTGCTCGTCATCACCTACCGCAGTCCCGTCCTCTGGATCGTCCCGCTGCTCGTGGTCGGCATCGCGGACCGCTTCTCCGCGGTCGCCTCGACCCAGGTCATGGCCGCCCTCGACGTCGCGTGGGACGAGTCGACCGTCGGCATCCTGTCAGTGCTGGTCTTCGGCGCCGGCACCAACTACGCCCTGCTGCTGATCTCGCGCTACCGCGACGAGCTGCGGCACGTCGAGGACCGGTACGACGCCATGGCCAAGGCCCTCGCCCGGACGGCGGAGGCGGTGCTCGCCAGCGCGACGACGGTGGTGCTCGGCCTGCTCACCCTGCTGCTCTCCGTCGTGCCGACGACCCGCGGGCTCGGGCTGGCCTGCGCCATCGGCATCGTGGTCGCGGCGTTCTTCGCCCTCGTGGTGCTCCCGGCCGTGCTGGTGCTGTGCGGTCGCTGGATCTTCTGGCCCCAGGTGCCGCGCACCGGCCAGGCCGCGCTCGTCGACACCAACACCTTCTGGCACCGGATCGGCTCGCGGGTCGCGCGGCGCCCGGCCGCCTTCGCCACCGGCACGGTCGCGGTCCTGGCGGTCCTCACCGTCGGGCTGTTCGGGATCAGCACCGGTCTCGACCAGGACGAGCAGTTCCTCGACGAGCCCGAGGCGATCTCGGCCTCGACCCGTCTCGCCGAGTCCTTCCCCGCCGGCCTCACCGATCCCACCCGGGTGATCACGACGGCCGACCCGCGGGAGGTCGCCCAGGCGGTCGAGGGTGCCTCCGGCGTCGCCTCCGTGCGGCCGGGTCCCGAGGGCGACGGCGTCGCCCAGCTCGACGTCGTGCTCGAGGGGGCGCCCGGGTCGGCGGAGGCCGAGGACGCCATCGCCTCGATCCGCGAGGAGGTCGACGGCCTCGGCGACACCCACGTCGGCGGCACGGAGGCCTCCGCGATCGACGCCCGCGAGGGTGCCGCGCGCGACCGGCTCGTGATCCTGCCGCTCATCCTGGGCCTCGTGCTCGGGGCGCTGCTGCTGCTCCTGCGCTCGGTCGTGGCGCCGCTGGTCCTCGTCGCCACCGTCCTCGCGACGTACGCCGCGTCGATGGGCGCCGCCTGGTGGCTGTTCACCGGTCCGCTCGGGTTCTCCGCGCTCGACGAGTCGGTGCCGCTCCTGGCGTTCCTGTTCCTGGTGGCGCTCGGCGTGGACTACAACATCTTCCTCGTCACCCGCGCCCGCGAGGAGGCCCGCGAGCACGGCTCGCGCGACGGCATGCTCCGCGCCCTGACCGCCACCGGCGGCGTGATCACCAGCGCCGGCATCCTGCTCGCGGCGGTGTTCGCCGTGCTCGGCGTCCTGCCGCTCGTGGTGCTCGCCCAGCTCGGCACGATCATCTGCATCGGCGTGCTGCTGGACACCCTGATCGTGCGCACCGTGCTCGTCCCTGCCGCCGCCCTGCTCCTCGGCGACCGGTTCTGGTGGCCGCGGAAGGTGTCCGCCTGAGCCGGGGTGGGGCTGTCGGAATCCCCGGGGCCCCGGGGATTCCGGCACTTCTCAGGGGTTGCAACCCCTGGGAAGCGCCGGTTTCGCCTGAGGAGTCGGCGGGCGCGGGGGCGCGGGCGCCTGCAGGAGTCCCCGGTTCACCGGGGACTCCCACGCTTACCGGGGTAGATCTGCCCCGGTAAGCACCGGACTACCCCGGTATGCCGGCGCGTCCGGCCCCGTCGACAGGCGCCGCGACAGGCCCGTCGACAGGCCCCGCGGCACGGCTCAGTCGGACTCGGGGTTCCAGGTCTTCTTGGCGACGAGCAGGCCGTCGCCGACCGGCAGCAGGACGCTGACCAGGTCGGGGTGCTCGGCGACGGTGCGGCCGAGGTCGCGGACAGCGACGGTCTCCTCGTCGCGCTGGGCGGGGTCGGCCACCCGGTCGTGCCACAGCGCGTTGTCGAAGGCCACCACGCCGCCGGGCCGCAGCAGCCGCAGCGCCTCGTCGAGGTACGCGGCGTACTCCCGCTTGTCGCCGTCGCAGAAGACCAGGTCGTAGTGGCCGTCGGTGAGGCGGGGGAGCACGTCGAGCGCGGCACCCGAGATCGTGCGGGCGCGCTGGCTGGCGATGCCGGCCTCGTTGAAGGACTGGCGGGCGAGCCGCTGGTGCTCGGTCTCGATGTCGACGGTGGTCAGGACGCCGTCGCCACGCATGCCGCGCAGCAGCCAGAGGCCGGAGACCCCGGTGCCCGTGCCGATCTCGACCACCGCTCGGGCGTCCAGCACCGAGGCGAGGAAGCGCAGCGCGGCGCCGCCCCCGGGGCCGATCGAGACCACGCCCACCTCCTGGGCGCGGGCGCGCGCGGCGGCGAGGACCTCGTCCTCGGCCACGAACTCCTCGGCATAGCTCCAGCTGGCAGCACTCACCGGCGTCGTCGTCACCTGCTGAACCTATCGCGCCCGCGCCCCGGGCATCACCCGGGAACACCGGCGCGCCCCCACCCGTTGGTGGGGACGTGGGCCACCGGGCTCACAGGGATCTCTCAGCGATCGCACCTACGGTGAGGGGAACGCAGTGGTCTGGTGGAGAGGGACCGTCATGGACGAGCGCGGCGCACAGCCCGAGGCAGCACCGGGGGCGACCCCCGGGGTGCCGACCTGGGACGAGGTCGTCGAGCAGCACTCCGACCGCGTCTACCGCCTGGCCTACCGCCTGACGGGCAACCGCCACGACGCCGAGGACCTCACCCAGGAGGTCTTCGTCCGGGTCTTCCGCTCGCTGTCGGGCTACACCCCCGGGACGTTCGAGGGCTGGCTGCACCGGATCACCACGAACCTCTTCCTCGACCAGGCGCGCCGCAAGCAGCGGATCCGCTTCGACGCCCTCTCCGACGAGCGGGCCGACCGGCTGACGAGCCCGGCGCCGGCGCCGGAGGCGGCGTACGCCGACCAGCGCTTCGACGACGACGTGGAGCGGGCGCTGGCCACGCTGCCGCCCGACTTCCGGGCGGCCGTGGTGCTCTGCGACGTCGAGGGGCTCTCTTACGAGGAGATCGCCGAGATCCTCGGCGCCAAGCTCGGCACCGTCCGCTCCCGCATCCACCGCGGTCGCGCCATGCTCCGCAAGGCGCTGGCCCACCGCGCGCCGACCGACGGGCGCGAGCGCTACTCCGGCCCGGTCGGCCACGACACGCTCGTCCCGGGCGGTGAGCGGTGATGGGTCACCTCGGGGCGAAGGTGAGCGCGCTGCTCGACGGCCAGCTGGACGCGGCCGAGACCGAGCGCGCCTGGGCGCACGTCCACAGCTGCCACACCTGCCGCGACCTCGTCGAGCGTGAGGGCTGGGTGAAGACCCGGCTCCTCGGACTCTCGATGGGCGACTGCGGCGGCGCGCCGGACCACCTCAAGGGCGCGCTGCGCTGCGGCCCCGCCGGCCCGCCGGCGCTGCCGCCCGGCGACGTCTACCTGGCCCTGGCGGTCGACCGCGAGCAGCACCGCGGCCGGCGTACGGCGGGTCTCGTGGCGATCGGCGGCGGTGCCGTCGGCGCGGCGGTGATGGGCGTCATCGCGCTCGGGGCGGCCCCGGCCGACGCGCCCCCGGTCGACCGGCGCACCCCGGTCACCCAGATCAGCTACCCGAGCTCTCCCACCCCCACGCCGACCCCCACGCCGGGGCCCTCGTCCCTGCGCCGCCCCTGAGGCCGCGGCCCGCCGCTGACCAGCCGCCCGTCATGATGTGGACGTGAACGACGAGCAGTCCGGCCCCGACGGCACCGAGGAGACCCAGCCGCTGGGTCCCGCGCCGTCGGCGGCCTCCCAGCCGGCCTCCCAGTCGGCTCCGCAGGCCGGTCCGCAGGCCGGAGCCGGGGACTCGTGGGTCCCGCCGACCAGCCAGCCGCGGCCGATGCAGTGGGGCGGGACCCAGCCCTCCCCCCAGCAGCAGCCCCAGCCCTACCCGCAGGCGTACGGCCAGCCCTTCCCGCAGCCGTACCCGCAGGGGCAGCGCCCCGCGCCGCCCCGCGGCCGCGTGCCGGGATGGATCTGGCCCGTCGTCGCGGCCGTGGCCCTGGTCGTGGGACTCATCGGCGGCGTCGCCGGCGGTGCGGCGTACCAGGAGCTGCAGGACCGCTCCGGATCCGACCTCGTGGGCGCCGGGCTGAGCGAGGACGACGTGCGCACCGAGGCGCCGATCGAGGTCGAGGAGGGCTCGGTCGCCGCGGTGGCCCAGGAGCTGCTGCCGAGCACCGTGCAGATCTCCGCGGAGTTCGAGGGAGAGGCGAACGGCGCGACGGGATCGGGCTTCGTGCTGGACGCCCGCGGGCACGTCGTCACCAACAACCACGTCGTCGCCGACGCGGCCGGGTCCGGTGGCGCGATCGAGATCGTCGACCAGGACGGCAACCGGTACGAGGCCGAGGTCGTCGGGCGCAGCCCGGTCTACGACCTCGCGGTGCTCTACGCCGCGGAGATCGAGGAGAAGAAGCCCGCTGCGCTCGGAGCGTCCACCGCCCTGCGGGTCGGCGAGGGCGTCGTGGCGATCGGGTCCCCGCTCGGGCTCAGCTCGACGGTCACCGCCGGCATCGTGAGCGCCCTCAAGCGGCCGGTCACCACCGGGGACTCCGCCAACGACTCCTCCTACATCAACGCGGTCCAGACCGACGCGGCGATCAACCCGGGCAACTCCGGGGGACCGCTGGTCAACCTCCGCGGCCAGGTCGTCGGGGTCAACTCCGCGATCGCCACCACCGGCGGCGGCATGCTCGGCGGCGGGGAGTCGGGCAACATCGGCGTCGGCTTCGCGATCCCGATCGAGCAGGTGCGGATCACCGCCGACCAGATCCTGCGCACCGGCAAGGCCAGCTACCCCGTCATCGGCGCGCAGGTCCAGACCGGTCAGCGCGACGGCACCGGCGCGGAGATCGACGAGGTCATCGAGGGGACGCCGGCCGCCGAGGCAGGCCTCGAGGCGGGCGACGTCATCGTCGCCGTGGACGGCGAGCGGGTCACCGACGGCATCGCGCTGATCGTCTCGATCCGCACCCACCAGCCCGGCGAGACGATCGAGTTCACGATCCGGCGCGACGGCGACGAGCGCGACGTCGAGATCACGCTCGGCTCCGAGACCGGCTGAGCGCCGGCCCGCGCGCACGCCGCGGGCCCGCTGCGGCGGTCACTCCGGGCGGGGCTCCGCCTCCACGTAGGGGTGCTCGTCGACGAAGGTGCGGGTCTGGTCGTACATCCGCTGGATGAAGTCCTCCAGCTGGCTGGACTCCACCCGCCACTGGCCGCGCCCGCCGATCTTGATGGCCGGGAGCTCGCCGCGTCGCACCAGGGCGTACACCTGCGCGCTCGAGGTGTTGAGCACCTCGGCGACGTCGGCGAGCGTGAGGAAGCGAGGCGTACCGGCCATGGGGCCATGGTGGCACCTCGCGCCACCGCGCCCCGCCGGCGCCCCGCCGCCTGTGGATGACGGGGTGACGAGGAGCGCCCGGATCTGCAGACTGTGCCCGTGGCCAGCGATCAGGGGAACTCCGCCGCGCCGCCCGCAGCGACCCGCACGGGGTCGCCGGGCTGGCGCGACCCCCGGTTGTGGATCGGCGTCCTCATCGTGGCCGGGTCGGTCGTCCTGGGCGCCCGGCTGCTCGAGAGCGCCGACGACACCGTCCAGGTCTGGGCGGTCGGGGCGGACCTGGGCGCCGGCGACGTGGTCTCGGAGTCCGACCTGGTGGCCGAGCGGGTGCGCTTCGCGGACCCCTCCGCCGTCGAGCGCTACTTCACCGTCGACGAGCAGCTCCCGGCCGACCTGGCGCTGCTGCGCGGTGTCGGGTCGGGCGAGCTGCTGCCGCGGGCCGCGGTCGGCTCGGTCGAGGACACCGGCACCGTGTCGGTCCCGCTCGCGGTGGACGCCGAGCTGGTGCCGCCCGCGGTCGACGACGGCTCGGTCGTCGACGTCTACCTCGGGGGCACCGCGGGCACGCCCGACGGGCCCGCGCTCGACGACGTCGTGGTCGTCGACGCCCCCGGCCTCGACGACGGCTTCGGGACGACCGGGAAGCGGCAGCTGGTGGTCGCGGTGCCCGAGGACCTCGCCGAGGACTTCTTCGCCCGGCTGTCCCGGGTGGAGAACGCGGTCACGACCGTCGCGCAGGTCTCGTGAACCCCGTCGTCGTCCTGCTGGTCGCGGCCGGCGCCGCGTGGGAGTCCGAGGCGCTGACCCGCATCGACGGTCGGCGTGACGTGGTCGTGCTCAAGCGGTGCGTGGACGTCGACGACCTGCTCGCCGCCGCGTCGGCGGGCCAGGCGGACGTCGCGGTCGTCGGCATCGACGCACCCGGCCTCGACGCCGCCGCGGTGGACCACCTGCGGCACCACGGGGTGCAACCGGTCGCGGTCGTGCCGTCGGACGCGGTGGACGCCGGCCGCCTGCGGGCCTCCCGGATCGGCATCCCGGGCGTGGTCGGCGAGGCCGCCCTGCACCTGCTGCCCGACGCCGTCGTCGCGGCGGTCTCCACCCCCGACGCCCCGCCCACCGTCCCCCGCGGGGCGGCGGGCACGCCGCTGGGCGAGCCGGTCGTCCCCGGAGCGGGGTCCTCCGGCCCCCGGGGCCGGACGGTGGTGGTGTGGGGACCGGCCGGGGCACCGGGCCGGACCACGCTGGCCGCGGCCGTCGCCGCCGAGCTGGCCGCCCGACGGCGCCGTACGGTCCTGGTCGACGCCGACCCGTACGGCGGGACCGTCGCCCAGCAGCTCGGCATCCTCGACGAGGTCTCGGGGCTCCTGTCGGCGGCGCGGCTGGCGACCGCGGGCACCCTCGCCGAGGGGTTCACTGCGGTCCAGCGCGCCCTGGACCAGCACCTCAGCGTGGTCACGGGCCTCCCGCGGGCCGACCGGTGGGCGGAGGTGCGCGCCGGCGCGCTCGACCACCTGCTCGAGGTGGCCCGCGACCAGGGCGACACGGTGGTCGACACCGGGCCCAGCCTCGAGGAGGACGGGCTCGACCCGGGGCGCCCGGGACGCAACCGGCTCACCCTCGAGGCGGTCGGCGCGGCCGACGAGCTGCTCGTGGTCGGGACGGCCGACCCCATCGGTCTCTCGCGCCTCGCGCGCGGGCTCGTCGAGCTGGCGGAGGTGACCGGCGGGATGCCGGTGCGGGTGGTGGTCAACCGGATGCGTCCGACGCTCGGGTGGTCGGAGAAGGACGTCGCGGGGATGGTGGCCGGCTTCGGACGGGTGGCCTCGTTGCACTTCGTCCCCGACGACCGCGCCGGCGTGGACCGCGCGGTGGTGGCCGGCCGGACGCTGCTGGAGTCGGGCGGGTCCCCGGTCACCCGTGCGGTGGCGGCCGTCGTGGACAGCCTGCACCCGCCGGCGTTGCCGGTCCCGGGGACCGGGGCGCCGCCGGCGCGCTCCACGCCGGCGCGCTCCACGCCGGCCGGGCGGCGGCCCGGCCGGGGGCTCAGGCGGCGAACAGCAGGTAGAGACCACCGACGGTGAAGGCCACCATCGCCAGCAGCAGCGGCAGCTGGCCGGTGAGCTGGTGCCGCTTGGGCAGCAGCCGGATCGCGCGGTCGTGCGCGGCCACCACACCCACGACGTGGCCGATCACGACGGCGAGCACCTTGGTGTTCGCCAGCAGCGTCGGGTGGTAGGAGAGCCAGTAGTTGACCCCCCAGTCGCCGGTACCGAGCAGGTCCTGGCCCTTGCTCAGCGGGTCGCTGGCCTGGATGAGCGTCTGCTGACCGACCTGGACCAGGTAGGTGAGGTAGTGGGCCACGATGTAGCCCACGATGATCGGCACCACCGAGTGCGCGAACTGGTTGGGCAGGGTGCGGCGGTCCGTGCCGGGGCCGACCCCGGTCGCCATCGTGCCGACCGCGAAGATCAGCCCGACGCCCACGACGAAGGATAGCATCGCCAGGTTGTTGAGCAGCTGCACCGAGACGTCGCTGGACTGGATGAACTTCACCCAGGGCGTGGACTCCTTGAAGGAGTCGAACGCCGTGCTGCCGAAGAGCACCGCCACCACCGCGACCAGGCCGGGACGCACCGTCACCGAGTCGAGGTTGGCGAGGGGGCTGCGCACGAGGAGCCGGCCGTCGCGCCGTCCCCAGGGGGACAGCTTGGCCACGAGCGAGGAGTAGACCTCGAACGGGTCGGCCCGCTCGTAGAAGGTGTTGCCGAACAGCGCGCCGCCGAGCAGCATCACCGCGACGTACGTCGCGACCCAGAGCCGGACCGGACCCAGCTCGGTGGAGAACGGGTAGACCAGCTCGATCCACACGAAGGCGTAGAGGCCGATCGCGGCCGGCCACACCCCGAGCCGCTCGGGGTAGGTGAAGACGCCCTGGTCCGGGTCGCCGCCGGAGACGCGGGCGAACAGCAGGTTGATGGTGCGGACCGGGCTGATCGCCTTCCACACCGGCCCCAGGAGCAGCGACAGCGGCACCAGGCCGACCCACCACCACACGTAGAACATGCCGAAGACCGGGTTGGTCAGCAGGTCCTGGCCCAGGACGGCGGCGTACGCGCCGTACAGGAAGACCGCCATGCCCAGGACGCGCAGGACGACGCGGAACGCCGTGGCGTCGACGACCCGCTCGAGGAACGCCGGCGCCGGACGGCCCGAGGTGGCGGCGTCGTACCGCGGCTTGCGCCACGCCAGCGCCAGCACGGTGAAGGACACCGTCAGGGCGGCCACCGCGCCGGCGATCGCCAGCTCGGGGGAGATCGGCAGGTCCTTGGCGCCGCCGATCCCGTGGGCGAGGTACTGCCCGTCGCTCACCGGACCTCGAGCTGCACGATCACCTGGTCGAGGTCGTGGGACTCGACCTCGACGACACCCGGCTGGTCCAGCGTGATCGGCAGCGTGGTGGTCCCGGCGCCGTATTCGAGCGTCTGCTCGGGCGAGGAGTGCACGTGGATCTCGCCGCCCTCGTCGGCCTGCACGACCAGCTCGACGTCCTGACCGGCACTGACCTCGACGCGCTCGCCGTTCGGCGTGACCGTGCCGCCCTCGAAGGTGACCTCGATCGTCTCGGTGTCGCCGGAGGACTGGGGCGCGGGCTCGTCGTCGCCGCAGGCAGTGCCCGTGGCGAGGGTCACGGCCAGGACCGCGGCGGTGGCCGCGAGTCGTCGCATCGAGTGCATGCTGGTGACTTTCCTCATGGGATCGGGTAGGTGACGTCTGCCAGAATCGCACGTTGAGCAAGCGCGAACGGGCACGGGTCCCGTGGCGCCGGACCCCGCCGGGGACCGGGGACGAGCACCGACGGGCAGTCGGGGGAGGGTGGTCGGGATGAGCGAGCGGCTGCGGCCCCGCGACCTCGCCATCCTGGCCGAGGAGACGACGTCGGCGCCCGCCCACAACGCGACGGTCGAGATCTTCGAGTGCGCGGAGTCCGGCTTCGACCACGAGCGGTTGATGTGCCTGATCCGCGACCGGATCTCCTTCGTGCCCCGCTACCGCCAGCGGCTGCAGCAGGTGCCGGGCCGCCTCGCGAACCCCGTGTGGGTCGACGACGAGCACTTCGACCTCGCCTACCACGTACGCCGCTCGGCGCTCCCGCGCCCGGGCACCCACGACCAGCTGCGCGAGCTCGTCGGGCGGATCGTCTCCCGGCCGCTGGACCGCAGCCGGCCGCTGTGGGAGATGTACCTCGTCGAGGGTCTCGCCGGTGGCCGGGTCGCCCTGCTCTCCAAGGCCCACCAGGTGCTGGTCGACGGGGTCGACACCGTCGACCTCGGCCAGCTGCTCCTCGACGTCAATCCTGAGCCGAAGATCCTCGGCGGCGACGACTGGCGGCCGCAGCGGCGACCGTCCTCGGCCGCGATGCTCGCCGAGGCCGCGCGCGACTCGGTGGCCCACCCGCGCACCGTCCTCGACACCGCTCGGGGCACCGGAGGCGCGCTGCTGCGCACCGCTGAGTCCACCGCCGGCACGGCCGGGCGGGTGCTCGGCGGCCTCGCCGGTCGCCGCCCCCAGGGCTCCGGCGGCCTCGAGGGCCCGCTCTCCCAGCAGCGCCGCGTGGTGACGGTCGAGACCCGGCTGGAGGACTACCGCCGGGTCCGCGACGTCCACGGCGGCACCGTCAACGACGTCATCCTGGCCACGGTCACCGGCGGGCTGCGGGCCTGGCTGATGACGCGCGACGAGTCGCTGCGCGGCTTCCGCCGGATGCGGGCCGTCGTGCCGGTCTCGGTCATCGACACCGAGCTCGAGGCCACGTCGCTCGGCAGCCAGATCGCCGCGCACTACGTGGACCTCCCGGTCGGCGAGGCGAGCCCGGTGGTGCGCCTGCACCAGGTCAGCTACTCCTTCCAGGTCCACCAGGACACCGGCCGCGGGGTCGCCGCGAACCGGCTCGCGGGGATCGCGGGCTTCGCCCCGACGACCTTCCACGCGATCGGCTCCCGGCTGGCCGCCGCGGAGGTCCGGCGCGGCTACCAGGTGAGCGTCACCAACGTCCCCGGTCCGCAGTCGGCGCTGTACGCCGCCGGCGCGCGGATGGTCGCCAGCTACCCCGTGCACCCGCTGGTCCAGGGGCACCCGCTGGCGGTCGGCGCCACGTCGTACGACGGCGGGGTGTTCTACGGCATCACCGCCGACCGCGACCGGTTGCCTGACGCCGACCTCCTCGGCACCTGCCTCACCGAGGCGCTCGACGAGCTGCTCGACACCGTCAACGGCGGCCGGACGCGGGCTCCGCGGGGACGCCGGTCCGCGTCGCGCCCGACCTCGCCGGGAGCGACCCCGCCCCGGTCCGTCCCACCTCGAGGGAGCCGCCCGTGAGGGTCTACCTGCCCACGACGCTGACCGGGCTCGCCGCGTGGCACGCGGCGGGCGAGGTCCCGGCCGGGACCGACCGCGTCGTGGCGCCGGACGAGACCGAGGAGGGCGAGTACGCCGCGCTGCTGGGCGCCGCGGACGCCTCGGCGGCGCTGCTCGCGGGCCCGGGCCGGCGGGTCGTCGTCGTGGCGGAGCTCGCCGACGGTGCCCCCTCCGACGGGCCGGTGCCGCTGAAGCAGGTGGTGGCCGTGCACGCGGACACCGAGGACCGTCCGGTCGACGCCGACCCCGACGAGGACCTGGCCTGGTTCGCGACGCAGGAGATCGAGTTCCTGATCTCGGGCTGAGGCTCGTACCGTGGCGCCCATGGACGCGATCACGACCCCGCCGGCCCCGGTCAACGAGCCGAACCTGACCTACGCACCGGGAACCCCGGAGCGGGAGGCCCTGCTGGCCGAGGTGGCGGTGCTGGAGAAGGACCGCGCCGAGCTGCCGGCGTACGTCGGCGGCGAGTGGCGCCCGGGCGGCGGCGCCGAGATCGAGGTCGTCCAGCCCCACGACCACCAGCACGTGCTCGGGGTGACCCGGAACAGCACGGTCGCGGACGCCGAGGCGGCGGTCGCGGCGGCGAAGGAGGCGGCGCCGGGCTGGCGCGACCTGCCGTTCGACGAGCGCGCGGCGGTGCTGCTGCGCGCCGCGGACCTGCTGGCCGGGCCCTGGCGGCAGCGGCTGAACGCAGCGACGATGCTGGGGCAGTCCAAGACGGCGTTCCAGGCCGAGATCGACGCGGCGTGCGAGCTGATCGACTTCTGGCGCTTCAACGTCCACTACGCCGCCCAGATCCTGCGCGAGCAGCCGATCGCGAACAGCCCCGGGGTCTGGAACCGCACCGACCACCGGCCGCTCGAGGGGTTCGTCTACGCGATCACCCCGTTCAACTTCACCGCCATCGCCGGCAACCTGCCCACCGCGCCGGCACTGATGGGCAACACGGTCGTCTGGAAGCCCTCGCCCACCCAGCAGCTGGCCGCGTCGCTGACCATGCAGCTGCTCGAGGAGGCCGGTCTGCCGCCGGGCGTGATCAACATGCTCCCCGGCGACGGGCTCGACGTCTCGCAGGTCGCGCTGGGCCACCCGGACCTCGCCGGCATCCACTTCACCGGCTCGACCCCGACCTTCCAGCACCTGTGGCGCACGGTCGGTGGGAACGTCGCCTCCTACCGCGCCTACCCGCGCCTGGTCGGCGAGACCGGCGGCAAGGACTTCGTGCTGGCCCACCCCTCCGCCGACCCCGACGTGGTCCGCACCGCGCTGGTCCGCGGCGCCTTCGAGTTCCAGGGCCAGAAGTGCTCGGCCGCCTCGCGTGCGTACGTCGCGCGGTCGGTGTGGAACGCGATGAAGGACGATCTCGTGGCCGAGGTCGAGGCGATCGCGATGGGCGACGTCCGCGACCTGTCGAACTTCATGGGCGCGGTCATCGACGCCCGCGCGTTCGCCAAGCACTCCGCCGCGATCGAGCGGGCCCGCGCCACCGACGGGCTGGACGTGCTGGTGGGCGGGGAGTGCGACGACTCGACCGGCTGGTTCGTCCGCCCGACGATCGTCGAGGGCGGGGACCCGACCGACGAGATGTTCTCCACCGAGTACTTCGGGCCGATCCTGGCCGTCCACGTCTACGAGGACGGCGACTTCGAGAAGGTCGCCCGCGCGATGGAGGCGGCCGCGCCGTACGCCCTCACCGGCGCGGTCATCGCCCGCGACCGCCGCGCGATCGCGTGGGCCAGCCAGGAGCTGCGGTTCGCTGCCGGCAACTTCTACGTCAACGACAAGCCGACCGGCGCGGTCGTCGGCCAGCAGCCCTTCGGCGGCGGGCGCGCGTCCGGGACGAACGACAAGGCCGGCGCCGCGGTGAACCTGCTGCGCTGGACCTCGCCGCGCTCGATCAAGGAGACGTTCGTGCCGCCGACCGACTACCGCTACCCCTACATGGGCTGACCGTGGTCCCGCTGCACCTCGGCGCCCTCCACCCGATGGAGCAGGTGCTGACCCTCGTGCTCGCCTTCGGGCCGTTCCTCGTGCTCGGCGTGGTCATCGTGCTGCGCCGGCGCCAGGAGGACGACGAGGACTGATCCCCGGTGGGCTGCTTCCCGGGGCAGTCCGTTGCTTCCCGGGGCAGATCTGCCCCGGGAAGCGAGGGAGTCCCCGGTGGACCGGGGACTCCTGCAGCCGACCGGCCACGCCGGCCCCGCCGGCTCAGCGCGCGAGGTACTCCCGGCCGACGGTGTTCTCCACCTTCAGCGACTTCAGCAGCATGTCGGCGACGAGCGACTCGATCTTGCCCGCGACGAGCGGGATGCGGACGGTGATCGTGAGCTCGACGTGCTCGGTGGTGTGGCCGGCCTCGTCGAGCAGGCGGATGCTGCCGGACATCTCGCCGGGCTTGCCGGGGATGGTGACCTTGACGTCGCAGTCGGTGGGGGAGGTCCAGGTCTCCTCCTGGATGATCTCGATCTCGTCGCCGACCAGCTTCTTGGCGAACGACGGGATGCCGTCGGCGCTCTGCCACTGCTGGATGCGGACGGTCGCACCGGTGGTGAGGTCGCCCGCGGCCGGCTCGACGGTCACGTGCTGGCGCAGCACGCCGGACCGGACGCAGACCTCCTCGCGGAACGACGCGTCGGTGAGCATGGCGTAGACAGCGCTCGCGGGCGCGTCGTACGTCAGGTCGTGGGTGATCTGCTTGGCCATCAGGCCCCCTTCAGGTACGCGGTACCGACGACGTGCTCGGCGTCGAGCCCGGCGACGATCTTCTCCGACATCAGCTTCTCCAGCCTGCCGCCGACCAGCGGGACCTTGACCTTGACGTCGAGCTCCACCACCTCGCGGGTGGTCGAGCCCTCCGGGCGCAGGGTCACGGTCCCGGTGACGGTCGTCGGCTTGCCGGGTGCCTCGATGCGCACCGTGCCCCCGGTGGTGTCGGACCAATCCTCGTGCTGGACCGCGCGGGTCGTCTCCCCGGCGAAGGTCCGCGCGAAGGACGGCAGGTCGTCGGTGCGCTGCACCTGGTCGACGGTGAGGGTGAACCCGCCACCGGTCCGCTCCAGGGTCACCTCGGCGGAGACCACGCCCATGGCGGTGCACACCGCCTCGCGGAACGCCGGGTCCGCGAGCATCGCGAAGACCGCCTGCGGCGGCGCGTCGTACACCAGGTCGTGACGGAGCCTCATGGCGCTCATCATGCCGCCCCACCCGCGCGGTTGAGGGGGCGTCCACGACGGCCTAGGGTCACCGAGGTGTCAATGGCGACGCAGGACCGGGACAAGGCCGAGCTCATCGGCAGGGCGATCGAGCTGGCGCGGACGGGGCGCGGGAGCGGGGGACCACCCCACGACAGCGTCGAGGGACTGCTGCGGGCCTACTACCGCCACGTCGCGGCCGAGGACGTCCTGGACCGCACCGAGGTCGACGTGTACGGCGCGCTCGCGTCGCACCACCGGCTCGCCGCGGACCGGCCGCAGGGCCGGGCCGCGATCCGGGTCACCACGCCGACGGTGGCCGACCAGGGCTGGTCGGCGGCCGGTCACTCGGTGGTGGAGGTGGTCGTCGACGACATGCCGTTCCTCGTCGACTCCCTGACCATGGAGCTCTCCCGCCAGCTGCGCGACGTCCACGTCGTGATCCACCCGCTCTTCGACGTCGTCCGCGACGTCACCGGGGCCCTGCAGTCCGTCGTCCCCGTCGAGGACGGGGCCAAGGAGCCGGCGCCGGGGGCGGTGCGGGAGTCCTGGATGCACGTCGAGGTCGACCGCGTCGCCGACGACGAGGACACCGCCAGGATCGAGGAGGACCTCCGGCGGGTCCTGGAGGACGTCCGCGAGGCGGTCGAGGACTGGACCAAGATGCACGACCGGGTCCGCGAGATCGTCGCCGACCTCGAGGAGCAGCCCCCGCCGCTGGACCCCGAGGAGGTGCGCCAGGGCCGCGAGCTGCTGACCTGGCTGGCCGACGAGCACTTCACCTTCCTCGGCTACCGCGAGTACCACCTCGAGGAACGCGACGGCCACGACCACCTGCGCGCCGACCCCGGCACCGGGCTCGGCATCCTGCGGTTCGACCCGCCGCAGTCCGAGGAGTCCGGACGGCTGCCCGAGCGGGTGCGCGCCAAGGCGCGCGAGGAGACGCTGCTGGTGCTGACCAAGGCCAACTCGCGCTCCACGGTCCACCGCCCGGCGTACCTCGACTACGTCGGCGTCAAGACGTTCGACGAGTCCGGCCGGGTGGTCGGCGAGCGCCGGTTCCTCGGGCTGTTCTCCAGCGCGGCGTACACCGAGTCGCTCATGCGGATCCCGCTGCTGCGCGAGAAGGCCGCGGAGGTGCTCGCCCGGTCCGGCTTCGACCCGCTCAGCCACGACGGCAAGGCGCTCCTCGACACCCTCGAGACCTATCCGCGCGACGAGCTCTTCCACACGCCGGTCGACGAGCTCGCCCCGATCGCGGAGGCCGCGATGCAGGCGCGCGAGCGGCGCGCGGTGCGCATGTTCGCGCGGCTCGACACCTACGGCCGCTACGTCTCGGTCCTCGTCTACCTCCCGCGCGACCGGTACAACACCGCGGTCCGGGAGCGGTTCGCCGCGATCCTCGCCGAGCGGCTCGGCGGCGGGTCCACCGAGTTCACGGTCCGGATCGGGGAGTCGACCACCGCGCGGGTGCACTTCGTGGTCCACCTGCCCGCGGGCGCGGCGACCACCGAGATCGACGCCGCGGACCTCGAGAAGCGCCTTGCCGACGCGAGCCGCAGCTGGCGCGACGACTTCCTGACCGCGGTGCACGCTGAGTACGGCGAGGAGGCCGGCGCCGCGCTCGGGCGGAGGTACGTCGAGTCCTTCCCCGAGGCCTACAAGGAGGACTTCGCCCCGCGCACGGCAGCGATCGACCTCGGCCGGCTCGAGGCGATCCCGGGCGAGGAGGGCATCGACCTCTCCCTGCACGAGCAGGTCGACGCCGCGCCGGGGGAGGGGCGGCTCAAGGTGTTCCGGATCGGCGAGCCGCTCTCGCTCTCGAGCGTGCTGCCGATGCTGTCCTCGCTCGGTGTGGAGGTGGTCGACGAGCGGCCCTACGAGCTCACGGGGCTGGAGCGCCGCTCGTTCGTCTACGAGTTCGGCCTGCGCCACGGCCACGAGCTGCCGCCGCACGCGCGGGAGCTGGTGCAGGACACGTTGCGCGCGGTGTGGGACGGCTACAACGAGACCGACGGCTTCAACGCGCTCGTGCTGGCGGCGGGGCTGACCTGGCGCCAGGCGTCGGTGCTGCGCGCCTACGCCCGCTACATGCGCCAGGGCGGTTCGCCGTTCGCGCTCAGCTCCATCGCCGGGGCGCTGGTCGCCAACGTCGACATCACCCGGCTGCTGGTCCGGCTCTTCGAGACCCGGTTCGACCCCGCGCTCGAGCACACCGACGGGGGCGAGGACGTGAGCGAGGACGGGCGCGACCGCGACGCACGCCAGGCGGAGCTGCGCGAGGAGGTGCTGCGCGCGCTGGACGAGGTGGCCAGCCTCGACCACGACCGCATCCTGCGCTCGTACCTGACCCACGTCGGCGCGACGCTGAGGACCAACTACTTCCGGCCGGCCGACGACTTGCCCGGCGGCGCGCCGCGGCGCTACCTCTCCCTCAAGCTCGACCCCTCGCAGATCCCCGACCTCCCCGCACCGCGGCCCCGCTTCGAGATCTTCGTGCACTCGCCCCGGGTCGAGGGCGTGCACCTGCGGTTCGGGTCGGTCGCCCGCGGCGGGCTGCGCTGGTCCGACCGCCGCGACGACTTCCGCACCGAGGTGCTCGGCCTGGTCAAGGCGCAGATGGTCAAGAACACCGTCATCGTGCCGGTCGGTGCGAAGGGCGGGTTCTACTGCAAGCAGCTGCCCGACGCCCGCGACCGCGAGGCGTGGCTGGCCGAGGGCGTCGACTGCTACCGGACGTTCATCCGGGGCCTGCTCGACGTGACCGACAACCTCGTCGACGGGGAGACCGTGCCGGCGCCGCACGTCGTGCGCCACGACGGCGACGACACCTACCTGGTGGTGGCGGCGGACAAGGGCACGGCGACGTTCTCCGACATCGCCAACGGGGTCGCGCACGACTACGGGTTCTGGCTCGGCGACGCCTTCGCCAGCGGCGGGTCGGTCGGCTACGACCACAAGGCGATGGGCATCACCGCGCGCGGCGCGTGGGTCTCGGTGCAGCGGCACTTCCGCGAGCGCGGGATCGACAGCCAGGCCGAGGACTTCACCGCCGTCGGCATCGGCGACATGTCCGGCGACGTCTTCGGCAACGGGATGCTCTGCTCCGAGCACATCCGGCTGGTGGCGGCCTTCGACCACCGCGACATCTTCATCGACCCCGACCCCGACGCGGCCACGTCGTACGCCGAGCGCAGGCGGCTCTTCGAGCTGCCGCGCTCGAGCTGGCAGGACTACGACGCCTCGCTGATCTCCGAGGGCGGCGGCGTGTGGTCGCGGTCGGCGAAGTCGGTGCCGGTCTCCCCGCAGGTACGCCGCGCGCTCGGCCTGCCCGACGACGTCGAGCGGCTCGCGCCCAACGACCTGATGCGGGCGATCCTCCGGGCGCCGGTCGACCTGCTGTGGAACGGCGGCATCGGCACCTACGTCAAGGCCTCCGACGAGCCGCACGCCGCGGCCGGCGACAAGGCCAACGACGCCATCCGGGTGGACGGCCGCGACCTGCGCGCGCAGTGCGTGGGGGAGGGCGGCAACCTGGGGCTGACCCAGGCCGGCCGGATCGAGTACGCCCGCTTCGGTCTCGGCGGCACGGGCGGCCGGATCAACACCGACTTCATCGACAACTCCGCCGGCGTCGACACCTCCGACCACGAGGTCAACATCAAGATCCTGCTCGACCGCGTCGTACGGGACGGCGACCTGACGACCAAGCAGCGCAACGCGGTGCTGGCCGAGATGACCGACGAGGTCGCCGAGCTGGTCCTGCGCGACAACTACGAGCAGAACCTGGCGCTCGCCAACGCCGCCGCCCACGCCCCGTCGCTGCTGCACGTGCACGAGGAGTGGATGCGGCGGCTGGAGGGCGAGGGCGTCCTGCAGCGGGAGGTCGAGGGCCTGCCGTCCCGCGCGGAGGTGCGTCGCCGGCTCGACCGGCACGAGGGCCTGACCGCGCCCGAGCTGGCGGTGCTGCTGTCGTGGACGAAGATCGTCCTGGCCGACCAGCTCCTCGCCTCCGACCTGCCCGACGACCCCTACCTCGAGCTGGACCTGCGCTCCTACTTCCCCCAGCCGGTGCGGGAGGGGTTCGGCGAGCAGGTCGAGGCCCACCCGCTGCGCCGGGAGATCATCGTGACCCAGGTCGTCAACGACCTGGTCAACGGCGCCGGGATGACGTTCGTGCCGCGGCTGGCGGGGGAGACCGGTGCCGGCGCGGCCGACCTGACCCGGGCCAACTTCGTCGCGCGGGAGGTCTTCGCCTCGCTCCCGCTCCGGCTGGAGCTGCAGGGCTACGACAACCGGATCGACGCGGCCGTCCAGACCCGGATGCGGATCGAGATGCGCACCCTGGTCGAGCGGGCCACCCGGTGGCTGATCACGCACCGCCGGCCGCCGCTGGACAGCCAGGCGACGGTCGAGGAGTTCCGCGGCCCGGTGCAGGCGGTCGTCGCCCGGCTGCCGGAGCTGATGACCGGCCGGGAGCTCGCCGCGTGGGAGCAGCGCCGCGACCGGCTGGTGCGCGACGGCGTCCCCGAGGACCTCGCCGAGCGGGTGGCGGTGCTGTCGCCGGCGTACGCCGTGCTGGGGATCGTGGAGACCGCCGCCCGCGAGGGCCTGGACGCCACCGACGTCGCGCGGGTCCACTTCACCCTCGGCGAGCGGCTGGGCCTCTCGGCCGTGCTCGAGCGGATCGTCGCCCTGCCGCGGCAGGACCGCTGGCAGACGATGGCCCGCGCCGCGCTGCGCGAGGACCTCCACTCCGTCCACGCCCAGCTCACCGCGCAGGTGCTCCGCACGACCTCCGCCGAGGAGCCGGCACCCGCCCGGGTCGCGGCCTGGGAGGAGGCGGACGGCACCCTCGTCGGACGGGCCGCGGCCACCCTCGACGAGATCTGCGCCGACGAGGGCGCGGACCTGGCCCGGCTCTCGGTCGGGCTCCGGGTCGTCCGCGGCCTGGTGGGCTGACCCGGTGGGCTGACCTGGTGGGCTGACCGGAATCTCGCGGGACGGGGCAACCCCGACCCGTGCTCGGAGCATCTGCAGGGAGTGAGCAGCACGACGGGCGGGCCTGCCGCGGAGGTGGTGGCAGCCGAGGGAGGCCGGGTGGACGGCAGCGACGCGTCGTACGACGAGTTCTTCCGGGCCTCCTGGCCGCGCCTGTACCGCACGACGCTGTTCGTCGCCGGTGACGCCGCGGCCGCTGAGGACGCCCTGCAGTCGGCCTTCGCCAAGGCGTACGCGGGATGGCGGCGGGTCGCCGCGGCCGACGATCCCGAGGCGTACGTCCGGCGGATGGCGGTCAACGAGGTGCTCGGGTCCCGACGGCACGGCTGGGGCCGGCGCGAGCGGCCGCACGAGCGGGTGGAGCCGCTCGGCGACCGGGCGCCGGGGGCGGGGCTGGAGACCGCCGTCGTCCTGCGCGACCGGCTCTGGACGGCGGTGCTCGAGCTACCGCCGCGGCAGCGGGCGGTGGTGGTGCTGCGCTACTACGAGGACCTCTCGGAGGCCGCCATCGCCGACGTCCTGGGCTGTTCCCGCGGCACGGTGAAGTCCCAGGCGTCCAAGGCCCTCGCCCACCTGCGCCGCGAGGGCGCCGACCTGCGGAACGGAGACGAGGCATGAGCGGCGACCTGCCGGACCAGCCGGTGCTGAGCGACCTGCTGGAGGAGCGGCTGGGGTCGCTCTCGCCCCCGGCCGGTGACCCCGGGCGCGCGAAGGAGGCGGGGCGCCGGTTGCGGCGGCGCCGTGTCGCCGTGCGCTCCGGCGCCGCCGTCGTGCTCGCCTCGGCGGTGGTCGCCGGAGGGGTCGCCATCGGCCTGGACGGCGGGGACGGCGGGGGTGACGAGGGCCGCGACGTCGTCCCGCTCGGAAGGCTCGACTTCGACGAGGGGCTGCGGGCCTACGCCGACCCGGGCGTCGAGGTGCACCTCGGGGGCCGGACCTTTCCGGCCGACGACCTGGGAAGGATCGACGTGGACGGCGCCGCGACGCCGTTCGGGCTGGTCTACTACGACGGCGGGGTGCCGATGCTCCTCGGCGAGGACGGCCGCACCCGTGCGCTGGAGCCGGGGGCGGAGCGGGCCGGCGGGCCGGTGCCGACGGCGAAGGCGGACAGCGCGAAACCCTTCGTGGCGTACGGCGCCGTGCTCGCGGGGCGGCGAACCGTCCTGGTCCGCGACCTCGCCGCCGATCGGCGGGTGGCCGCCCTGGACGTCGAGGACCGCCCCGGCCTGGCGGTGGACGCGCTCGACGACGGCGTCGTCGTCCTGCGCGACGAGGACGGCACCACCGTGTGGGACACCGCGACCGGTGCCGAGCAGCGGCTGGCCGGGGCAGGCACGCGGGTCGCGGACCTGCGCAACGGCGTACTGCTCTACGACGGACCGCCGCCCGACGGGCCGGCCGCCGCCGACTACCGGCTCGTCCCCGGGGCCGTCGACGCCCAGCTGACCTTCGACGGCGCCCACGTCCTGTCCTGGTCCAGCACGCTCCGGCCGACCGCTCAGGGCGGGGCGCCGCTGGTGCTCGACGAGGGAGCGACCGGGCCGGGTCCGCAGTACGGCTGGTGGGCGGTCGACACCGACGGGTCGGTCCTGACCGCGGTGCCGGACCGGCGGGGGCAGGGCGTCCGGGTCCACGACTGCGACGTCCCCTCGGGCCGGTGCGTCGACCTCGGGCGGCTGGTGACGCTGGGCGGGGACCCGCAGTTCATCGGCGTCGACGGGTGAGGTGAGGAGGAGTCCTCGTCCGCGCGCGGCGGGGACGGCCCCCTAGGCTCACGGGCGTGAACGTGGTGGCGGCGGACGGGGTGCGGGTCGCCGCGTTCGTGAGCCTGGTGGTCGGCCTCGCGGCGTACGGCGGGATCGCGGGGGCGGTGTTCTTCCTCGTGCTCGGCGGGACGATGGTGCCGCGGGCGGTCTCCGCGCCGGCGGCGCTCGACATGACCTACAGCCTGACGATCCTCGTCGCGGCCTGGGCGGCGGTCCTCGACTGGTACCTCGCCGTCCCGTGGCTCGACGTCGTCGTGCACGCCGCCGCGACCGGCCTGATCGCGGCGCTCGTGCAGTTCGTCCTCGTGCGCCTCGGCATTGCGTCCGCGGTCGACGCCCACCTGCGGTTCCCGCGCACCGCGGTCACCGTGATGACGGCCGCCACCGGCACGACGCTGGCCCTCGTCTGGGAGTTCGGCGAGTGGTACGGGCACACGTTCCTCGACAGCCGGATCCAGGTCGGGTACGACGACACGCTGGGCGACCTGGCCGCCGGGATGGTCGGCGCGCTGGTCGCCGGGGTGCTGCTCGGCAGCGGGCTACTGCTGCGCGGGGCGCGCCGGTGAGGGCCGCTGCGGGGCGCCCGAGCGTCAGCGTGGTGATCCCTGCCCGCGACGACGCCCCCGCGCTGCGCCGGTGCCTGGAGCTGCTGGCCCACCAGAGCGTCGCGCCGCTCGAGGTCGTGGTGGTCGACAACGGCTCGACCGACGACACCGCCGCGGTCGCCCGCGAGCTCGGCGCTCGTGTCGTCGAGGAGCCGGCGGTGGGCATCCCGTCCGCGGCCGCCCGGGGGTACGACGCCGCCTCGGGCGACGTCATCGCCCGGCTCGACGCGGACTCCCGGCCCGGTCCCCGCTGGGTCGAGCGGGTGGCGCGGCGGATGAGCGACCCGGGGCTCGACGCGGCCACCGGCGTCGGCGCCTTCCACGACCTGCCGTGGGGGGTCCGCCACGTCGCGGCCGCGGCGTACCTCGGCGCCTACTACCTGCTCACCCACCTCGCGCTGGGCCACACCGCACTCTGGGGGTCGAGCATGGCGGTGCGCCGCTCCACCTGGGAGGCCGTGCGGGCCGACGTCCACCGCGACGACCCCGACCTGCACGACGACATGGACCTCGCCTTCGTGCTCGGACCGAACCGCCGGATCCGGCTGGACCCGATGCTCGCGGTCGGCGTCTCCGGCCGCAGCCTGCGCGGCAGCGCCCAGCTCCGCCGGCGGTTCCTCCGCGCCCGCCGCACGATCGAGGTCAACTGGGCCGTGCAGCCGCCGTGGCTGCGGTGGCGCGACCGGTTCTCGCGGTGAGCGGGGGGAGCTTCATCGGCCGACCGACAGTTCCAGCGGCCAGCCGATGAAACGTCACCCGGCCGGCCGCCCGGCACCTCAGCGCAGCGCGATGAAGATGAACAGCTGGGTGACGAGGAACCCGGTGACGTAGTTGAGCCACAGGAAGCGCCGCCAGCCGGCGTTGGCGCCCTCGCAGGTCTCGTCGGTGACGCGGAGGAACGGCGCGACGTTCGCGACGTACGGCAGGACGAGCAGCGCGGCGAGCGCGCCGGGCCAGCCGCAGGCGAGCAGGACGAGGCCGGAGGCGACGTACGCCGCGAGCGCGAACCACACCGTGCCGCGGGCGCCGATGACGGTGCCGATCGAGGCGATGCCGCCGGCGCGGTCGGCGGTGACGTCCTGGACGGCGCCGAAGGCGTGCGAGCCGATGCCCCAGAGGAAGAACCCCACGACCGCGGCGACGGTGGTGGTGTCGGCGGGGGCGTCGGCCAGCGCGAGGCCCAGGACCGCCGGGCTGGTGAAGTGCGTGCTGGAGGTGAGGGAGTCGAGGAACGGCCGCTCCTTGAAGCGCAGCACCGGCGCGGAGTACGCCACGACCGCGAAGACGCTCACGGCCAGCACCACCGCGGACAGGCCGTCGCCGACGGCGAGCAGGTAGGCGACGAACGGCACGTTGCTGGCGATCGCCAGGGTGATGGTGAGCCGGTGCACCGACCGGTCGAGCACGACCCCCTCCACGCCGCCCTTCCGCGGGTTGCGGATGTCGGACTCGTAGTCGAAGACGTCGTTCACGCCGTACATCAGCAGGTTGTACGGCACCAGGAACCACAGCGCGCCGAGGACCAGGACGAGGTCGACGCCGCCGCCGGCGAGGAGGTACGCCGCGGCGAACGGGTAGGCGGTGTTGACCCAGGAGAGCGGACGGGAGGACGCGAGGACCTGGCCCAGCAGCGGGAGCGGTCCCCGGCGGGGCTGGTGGTGGCCGGCGGGCACGGTGGCGGTCACGGTCACCGATCCTCCTCCTTCGACAGCAGGCTCCACAGGGCGGGCAGCGCCAGCACCGCGGCGAGCGGCCAGGCGAGGTCCTCGACCGGCGCCTTCCACAGCAGGAACGCCGGCTCCGCGCCCTCGCCGTAGCGGAACAGGTCGGCGATGATCATCAGGCTGTCGAAGACGACGGTGAGGACGAACAGCGCGGCGGCGGTCAGCGCGGTCGCCGCCCACCACGTGCGTCCCGGCCGGCGGCGCACCGCGGCGAGGACGAGGACGGCGGCGGCGAGGACGAGGAAGATCCCCGCGAGCCCGGCGTACGTCACGCGGCCTCCCGCGAGCGGGCGGACGGCCGGGCCAGCAGCAGCACGAAGAGCTGGTGCAGCACCATCGTGAGGTAGCAGAGGAAAACGATGAAGAACAGCTCCTCCAGCGGCAGCTCGGGGGCCAGCTCGATCCCGGTCATCGCGTCGGACTCACCGCGGTGGTACATGTCGGCGCCGATCGCGATCAGGTCCCACACGAGGAACAACACCGTCCCGGTGGCCACCACGGCGACGGCCCGCCCGGCGCGGCCGGGGCGGAAGAGGAACAGCCGCCACCTCCGGTCGACCAGCCCCATGCAGACGGTCGGGACGATGATCGAGAGGAGGTACAGGACGCTCACGCGGCCGGCTCCGGTGCCGGCTCGGGCTCGGGCTCGGGGGAGGGTCCGGTCGAGCGGTCGGCCCGCAGCCGCTTGAGCACCAGCTCGGCGGAGATCAGGCACATCGGCAGGCCGATCCCGGGCCGGGTGGCGTAGCCGGCGTAGAACAGCCCGTCGACCTTGCGGGAGACGTTCCCGGCGCGGAAGAAGGCGCTCTGCTTGAGCACGTGCCCGGGCCCGAGCGCGCCGCCCTGCCAGGAGCTCAGCTCGTCCTCGAAGTCGGCGGGGCCGATGGTGCGCCGCACCTCCACGCGCGCGGCCAGGTCCGGCACGCCGGCCCAGGTGGCGACCTGCTCGATGGCCGCGTCGACGGCCTTCTCGACCGCCGGGTCGCCGGCGCCGTCGGTGCCGCCGTGGCCGATGCCGGGGTCGGCCGGCACCGGGATGAGCACGAACAGGTTCTCCTTGCCGGCGGGAGCGACGGTGTCGTCGGTGGCGCTGGGACGGCACACGTAGATCGAGGCGGGGTCGGGCACCCGGCGGGTCGCGCCGAAGATGTCGTCGAAGTTCGCCCGCCAGTCGGTGGTGAAGAACAGCGAGTGGTGCGCCAGCTCGGGCAGCTCGCCGTCCACGCCGAGCAGCGCGAGCACGGCCCCGGGACCGGCGTCGCGCTTGGCCCACCACTGCTCGGGATAGGTCTGCAGGGAGCGGGGGAGCAGCCGGGTCTCGAGGTGGTGCAGGTCGGCCGCGCCGACGACGACGTCGGCGTCGAGCCGCTCCCGCGCGCCCGAGGGGTCGACGTACGACACCCCCTCGGCGACGGCGCGTCCGCGACCGGCGGGCCGGGTCCGGATCTCCTCGACCGTGCAGCCGGTGCGGATGCGCACACCGCGCTGCTCGGCCAGCCGCGCGATGGCCTCGATCAGCGTCGTGAACCCGCCCCGGGGGTAGAGCACCCCGTCGGCGAGGTCCATCCAGCTCATCAGGTGGTACATGCTCGGCGCCCGCTCCGGCGAGGTGCCGAGGAAGACCGCGGGGTAGCCCAGGACCTGGCGCAGCCGCGGGTCCTCGAAGCGGGCGGCGACGTGGCTCTCCAGCGAGCGGGTGAGCAGGCCGGACAGCCGGGGCCCGTTGCGCAGGATGCTGGCGCTCAGCAGCGAGGCGCTGGACTCGAAGCTGGTGTAGAGGAACTGCTGCACCGCGAGGTCGTAGACGTGCCGTGCGGAGTCGAGGTACGCCGCGAGCGCGTCGCCGGCGCCCGGCTGCACGGACTCGAAGAGCGCGATGTTGGCGTCGCGGTCGGCGGCGACGTCCAGGTGCTCGTCACGGTCCTGGAAGAAGACGCGGTAACCGGGGTCGAGCCGGACCAGGTCCAGCTCCTCGGCCGCGCTCGTGCCGAGCATGGCGAAGAAGTGCTCGAAGACCTCCGGCATGAGGTACCACGACGGCCCGGTGTCGAAGCGGAAGCCGTCGGCCTCCCAGGAGCCCGCCCGGCCGCCGACCTCGTCCCGCTGCTCGAGCAGGTCGACCGACCAGCCGTCCGCGGCCAGCAGCGCCGCCGTGGCCAGGCCGGTGATCCCGCCGCCGATGACGACGGCGGTGCCGGGCGTCGCCGCGGACCCGCCCCGCGCGCTCATCGCGAGCCCCGGACGAGGGTGCGGGCCACGACGCGGGCCTTGGTCGGGCCCGGCACGCGCACCCGCTCGGTGCGGATGCGCTCGGCCGGGGTGGCGCGGAGCCGGACGCAGAGCTCGGCGAAGAGCCCGTGCGCGAGCAGCACCGCGCTGCGGCAGCCGGCCGGCAGCTGGGGGATGGCCGCGGCGGCCGCGTCGAGGTCGGCCTCGATGTCGGCGAGCAGCAGGTCGCGGGTGCGGTCGTCGAGGTAGGTGGGGTCGAGCCCGGGGAAGTAGTGCCGGCCGAGGTCCCCGTCGTCGGCGGCGATGTCGCGCAGGAAGTTCACCTTCTGGAACGCCGCGCCGAGGCGCCGGGCCCCCGGCGTGAGGCGGTCGTACGTCGCGTCCGCGTCGGGCTGCCCGGCGAGGAACGCGCGCAGGCACATCAGCCCGACGACCTCGGCGGAGCCGTAGACGTAGCGGGCGAAGGACTCCTCGTCGTGCTCGCCGCGGAAGAGGTCGGTGCGCATGGACGCGAAGAACGGGTCGACCAGCGACCGGTCGATGCCGCAGGTGCGGGCGGTGCGCCCGAACGCGTGCACCACCAGGTTGGCGCTGTGCCCGCTGGTCATGGCGGAGCGGACGTCGGCCTCGAGCGCGTCGAGCACGCGGGCCTGGTGCGCGCGGGTGCCGTCGGGGCGCGGCGCGTCGACGACCTCGTCGGCGACGCGGACCATCGCGTAGACGTTGCGGACGTGGGTGCGGACCGGCTCCGCGAGCAGCCGCGTGGCCAGCCCGAAGGAGGAGGAGTAGCGCTTGATGACGACCGCCGAGGCGGCCTCCGCCACCCGGTCGTAGTCGTCGGCCGGGCTGCCCGGCGGGCTGCCGGCCGCGGGGGTGGGCCGGTGCTCCTCGGAGCCGCCCGGGCTGCGCTCCATCGCGGTCATGCTGCTCCTCGGGTCAGGTTCTGGGACATGTCGCCCACCCAGGCGACCAGCTCCGCGGGGAGGCCGAGCTCGGCGGTCTGCTCGGTGGCGGCCGCGACGTAGCCGGCGGCGAGGTCCTCCACGAACGCCCGGGAGCCGCCGGACTCCAGTGCGCGGCGCACCTCGGCGGCGGCGTCGGGGGTGAGGTCCGGGTCACCGAGGTGACGACGGACGACCGGCCAGGCCGAGGTGGTGCGGGCGTGGACGACCAGCGGCGTGCGCTTGCCCTCGCGCAGGTCGCCCAGCGCCGACTTGCCGGTGCGGTCGGGGTCGCCGAAGACGCCCTGGACGTCGTCGAGGAGCTGGTAGGCCAGGCCCAGCTGGCGACCGACCCGGCCGAGCCCCAGCACGACCGCCTCGTCGGCGTCGGCGAGCACCGCGCCGTACTGCAGGGGCAGCTCGAAGGAGTAGACGGCCGTCTTGTGCTCCTCCATCGTCAGCACGTCGGCCAGTGACGGCTCTGCGAGGCCCATCGAGAACCGGACGTCGGCCAGCTCGCCGGCGGCGGAGATCCGCAGCGCGCAGTCGAGGAGGTCGAGCAGGCGGCCGACGGTCGCCGGGGGAGCGGGAGCGGTGGCGACCGCGCGCACGGCGGCGGCGAGCGCGAGGTCGCCGGTGAGCACGGCGCCCGCGAGCGCGTAGGCGTCGGCGGCCTCGGGGGAGGCACCGGCGCGCTCGGCGTGGGTGCGGAAGGTGCCGGGGGCGCTGGGCCGGCCGCGTCGGGTCTCGTCACCGTCGATCACGTCGTCGTGGACGACGAAGGCGGTGTGGAGCAGCTCGATCGCCGCCGCGACGGGGGGTACGGCGTCGGGCCGGCGCCCGCCGAGCAGCCGGTGCACCGACTCCACCAGCCGCGGGCGGAACTGCTTGCCCCCGACCGTCGCGTCGGCCAGCGCCCGGCCGAGTGCGGCCTCGTCGGGACCCGGGGCGGCGTCGAGGGGCGGCGCGAGCTGGTCGTCGACCGCGCGGCGCACCCAGTCGTCGGCAGGACCCGCGGCGTCGGCTCCGGTCATGGCCGCGCCCCGACCTGGCTCGCGAACCAGCCGGCCGCCTCGAGCTCGGCGGCCTGCTCCCGCAGCCACGGGCTGAGCGCCCACGGCGCGGCCGCCAGGGCGGCGCGGAGCTCCTCGAGGGACAGCCAGCGGCTCTCCTCGACCTCGTCGGGGTGGTGCCGGGGGAGGCCGTCGGTGCGGGCGGAGTAGACCGGGCACAGCTCGTTCTCGACGATGCCGCCCGGGTCCACCGCGCGGTAGCGGAACTCCGGCAGCACGCAGCGCACGTCGGTGAGCTCGAGGCCCAGCTCGTGCTCGGCGTACCGGTGGACGGTCGCGACGGGGTCCTCGCCGGGACGGGGGTGGCCGCAGAAGGAGTTGGTCCAGACGCCCGGCCAGGTGCGCTTGGTGACCGCGCGCCGGGTCACCAGCACCCGGCCCTCCCCGTCGAGCACGTAGCAGGAGAACGCCAGGTGCAGGGGGGTGTCGGTGGTGTGCACGGTGGCTCGGGGCGCGGTCCCGCAGGGGTGCCCGTCGTCGTCCAGCAGCACCACGAGATCAGGGGTCGCGGACACCGTCACCGTCCTCCCCTGTCGTGCAGCCGCGGGTGCTGCGTCGTGTGTGTGCACGCGTCCGTGCGTCCTCCCCGTTACCCGAGCCCGCCCGGGCTCATGCGTTCGGGTGAGGCGACCGGACGCTCCTCCCGCGGGGGTTCGGAGCCGCGCGCGGAGCGGTTTGGTCACCGGGCACCAGTGTGTCGCACGACACCCCTAGGCTGCCCGCCGTGGACGATCTGACGACGGCCGGCCTGGCCGAGACGGTGCGGTTGACGACGAGCGGCGAGGTGACGGCGCGGGCGGTGGTCGACGCGGCCCTGGCGCGGATCGGCGAGCGCGACCCCGCACTGAACGCCGTCTCCCAGCTGGTCGCCGACCGTGCTCGTGCCGACGCCGACCGGCTCGACGCGGCCCGGGCCGCCGGCGCCGTGGCCGGTCCGCTGCACGGCGTGCCGGTGGTGATCAAGGAGGAGCTCGCGGTCGAGGGCCTCGTGACCACCTTCGGCGGCGAGGGCAACTCCACCCCGGCCGCCGCGGACGCGGAGGTGGTGCGCCGGCTGCGGGCCGCCGGTGCGGTCGTGGTGGCGACCACGACGATGCCCGAGTTCGGGGCGTGGCCCTACACCGAGTCCTCCTCGCGCGGCTACACCCGCAACCCGTGGGACCGCACCCGCACGCCCGGCGGCTCGAGCGGCGGCACGGCGGCGGCCGTGGCGAGCGGGATGGTCCCGGTCGGGATGGGCGGGGACGGAGGAGGGTCGATCCGCATCCCGAGCGCCAGCTGCGGTCTCTTCGGCCTCAAGCCGCAGCGCGGCCGGGTCACCTCCGCGCCCTGGGACCAGCTGTGGTGGGCGCTCGGCACGGCCGGTCCGCTCGCGCGCACGGTCCTCGACAGCGCGCTGGTGTACGACGTCGTCCGCGGCCACACCGACGGCGACCGCTGGCGCGCGGGGGAGACCGGCTCGTTCGCCGAGGCGGCCCGCCGGGAGCCCGGCCGGCTGCGGATCGGCTGGACCACCAGGCCGGTCACCCTCGGCGTGCGCCCCGACCCCGTCCACGTGCGCGCGGTGCACGACACCGCCCGGCTGCTCACCGACCTCGGCCACGACGTGCGCGAGGTGGACCCGCGCTACCCCGACCCGACCGCCGCGTTCGTCCCGCAGTTCTTCGGCGGCATCCGCGACGAGGCCGACGGGGTCGAGCACTTCTCCCGCCTCGAGCGGCGCACCCGCGAGACCTACCGGATCGGCTCCTGGGTGACCCCGAAGGTGCTCGAGTGGGCGCTGCGGCAGACCGAGAAGGTCTCGGCGAGGGCCAACCGGGTCTTCGACGACGTCGACGTGCTGCTCACGCCGGCGGTGGCCCACCGCCCGGTCCCGGTCGGGGTCCTCGACGGGAAGGGCACGGTGCGCTCGGCGCTGGCCGCGATGCCCGCCATCGCCTACGCCGCGCTGTGGAACGTCGCGGGCAACCCGGCGGCGGCGGTGCCCTGCGGACCGGCGGCCGACGGCCTGCCGGTCGGCGTGCAGCTCGTCGGCCGCACCGACGACGAGACCACGTTGCTGTCGCTGTCGGCCCAGGTCGAGGCGGCCCGCCCCTGGCCGCTCGTCGCGCCTGCCTACGCGACCGCATGAGCCTGCTGCTCCAGGGGCCGGCGGCGCTCGCGCGCCGGGCGCTGCGCCGGCCGAGCCCGCTCGCCGGCCGCACCGTGCTGGTGACCGGCGCCAGCTCCGGGATCGGGGAGGCCACGGCGTACGCCGTCGCGGAGCGGGGCGCCCGGGTCCTGCTCGTCGCCCGCCGCGCCGAGGAGCTCGAGCGGGTCCGCGCCCGGATCGGGCCCGCGGCCGCGGCGTACCCCTGCGACCTGACCGACGGCGACGCCGTGGATGCGCTCGTCGAGCAGGTCCTGGCCGAGCACGGCGCGGTGGACTACCTGGTCAACAATGCCGGCCGCTCGATCCGCCGGAGCCTGGCGCTGTCCTACGACCGCTTCCACGACGTGGAGCGGACGATGGCGGTCAACTTCCTCGGGCCGGTGCGGCTGACCCTCGGGCTGCTGCCCGCGATGCGCGAGCAGCGGTTCGGCCACGTGGTGAACGTCGTGACGTGGGGCGTGCAGCTCAAGGCGCCGAAGTTCTCCGCCTACATCGCCTCCAAGACCGCGCTCGACACCTGGAGCCGGATCGCCGGGCGCGAGACGTTCTTCGAGAACGTCACCTTCACCAACATGCGGTTCTCGCTGGTGCGGACCCCGATGACCGCACCCACCGAGGCGTACGCCGGCCGCGGCGCCACCCCCGAGCAGGCCGCCGCGCGGGTCGTCCGGGCGCTCGAGGACCGGCCGCTCACCGTCGGGACGGTCGCCGGGGCGCTCGGCGAGGTCGTCAACGTGGTCGCGCCTCGCGCCAGCGACGCACTTCTGGCGACCCTGGACCGCGTCTTCGCCGACTCCGCGGCGGCCCGGGGCACGCCCGGGCCGGAGGGCCGGTCCGCCGGCTAGTTGCCGTAGGAGAAGCGGAGGTCGGCGAAGAGCAGCTGGTTGACCCGCGTGCGCAGGTGGCCGACGGTCGCCTCGGTCGGCAGCGGGTGCGGGGACAGGTGGGTGAACCGCAGCCGGGTGTCCCCGCCGGGCGCTGCGCCGGTCTCGAGCAGGATCCGGTCGTCGGGCCGGTGCGGCCAGAGCGTCGACCACACCAGGCTGCTGGGCTCGTGGGCCTCGAGCACCTGCGGCACCACCTCGTCCGCGAGCAGCGCCGGGGCCAGCCACGGCCGGGTGCGAGGCTCGTCGGGCACGGCGGGGAGCGCCACACCACGTGCGGCGGGGCGGGGAGCCTCTGGGCCCCCGTGCCGATGACCTCCACGGCCCCGACGGTAGGCGCCGGCCGACCGGAGGGCGAGCGGATTGCCCGGCGCGGGTGGGTCAGGCGGCGCGGGCGAGGGCGATGCGCCCGGCGGCGTCGGCCGTGGCCTGGTGCAGGGCGGTGCGGGCGGCCTCGAGCGCTGCCGCGGGGCCGGCGTCGTCGACCCCGGCCAGACCGGCGTGGACGACCACGGCCCGGCCACCGCCGGCGACCGGTCGCGCACCGACGAGGCCGCTCATCCGCCGCCACGCGACCGGCAGGGGGACCCCGGCCAGCACGACGAGCAGGTGGTCGTCGTCGACCTGCACCAGCTGGTCGCCGTCCCGCAGCGCCGCGGTGGCCCGCGCGACGAGGTCGCCGGCGCCGCCGGGACCCCCACCTCCGCTGCGGCGCAGCAGGCACAGCGCGTCGCCGGCCCGCACCGGCGCGGTGCACAGCTCGAGCTCGGAGCCGGTGGACCGTTGCGCCGGGCCGGGGTCCTCGGAGGCGGGCGGCACCAGGGTGGCGAGGAGGTGGGCCAGCTCGGTCAGCGTCGCCCGCTGCAGCGCGACGTGGGACCCGGTGTGCTCCTCGCTGCCGGCCGGCGCGTTCACGGCGTACACCTCGAGGGCCACCATGGCCTGCTCCACGAGCCGCTGCGCCTCCGCGACCGTCCCTGCTCCGGACGCTCCGCGGAGGGCCTGGTTGGCCAGCGCCCACGTGGTCAGCAGGGCGGTCGGCCGGGGGTGGTCGGCGAGGGGTTCCATGGCGGGCTCCCGCTTTCTCTGCGACGGGCGAGGTGCCAGGCCATCGGCCGGAGGCGCCCCCGCCTGAGGGGTGCGGACCGGTTTGTGACCCGGGCCACTCCACCGGGCTGGACCGGCCGTCATGCCGGTCCATCAAGGGATGTCGACGAGCTCTCGCCTCCCCGTGCGAGCTGACCCGGGGGAGTGGCGGGAGGCGTGCATCTCTTGATGAGTCGACGGCCCGGGTCAGCTCGCCTTCTTCGCCGCCGCCTTCTTGGTCGTGCTCTTCTTGGCCGGGGCCTTCTTCGCAGCGGCCTTCTTGGCGGGAGCCTTCTTCGCCGGGGTCTTCTTTGCGGACGACGACGAGGACTTCTTGGCCGGCTTCTCCTCGGCCCCGTCGTCGGCGGAGTCGGAGTCGGAGTCGGCCTGGTCCTCGTCGGAGGCCCGCGGTGCTGCCTCGCCACGGGCGGTCTTCGCGGCGTCGACGGAGCGCTGCAGCGCGGCGAGGAGGTCGACGACCTCGCCGGAGGACTTGGTGGAGGTGGGGGTCCGCTTGACCTCGCCGCCCTCGATCTTGGTCTTCACCAGGGCCTCGACGGCCTCGGCGTAGTCGTCCTCGAACTCCGCGGGGTCGAAGTCGCCGGCGAGGGTCTCGACGAGCATCCGGGCCATCTTCACCTCGGCGGCCTTGACCTCACCGGTCTCGACGCTGAAGTCGGGCTCGCGGACCTCGTCGGGCCACATCATCGTCTGCAGCACGATCACGTCGTCGCGCACGCGGAGCACCGCGACGGTGGTGCGCTGGCGCAGCGCGACGGTGACGACGGCCATCCGGTCGGCCTCGAGGAGCGCCTGGCGCAGCAGCGCGTAGGGCTTGGCCCCGGACTTCTCCGGCTCGAGGTAGTAGCTCTTCTCGAACAGCATCGGGTCGATCTGGTCCGAGGGCACGAACTTCTCGACCGCGATCTCGCGCGAGGAGGTCGAGGGCAGCTCGGCGAGGTCGTCCTCGTCGAGGATGACCATCTCGCCGTCCTCGGTCTCGTAGCCCTTGGCGATGTCGGAGTAGGCCACCTCCTCGCCGTCGATCGAGCAGACCCGCTGGTACTTGATCCGCCCGCCGTCCTTGGCGTGCACCTGCCGGAAGGACACGTCGTGCGACTCGGTCGCGGCGTACAGCTTGACCGGCACGCTGACCAGGCCGAAGGACACCGCACCCTTCCAGATCGCTCGCATGGGGTAAGGATGGCCCCATGCGCCCCATGCTCGCCACCAAGGGCACGTCGGTGCCGCCCGGGGAGGAGTGGGCGCACGAGGTGAAGTGGGACGGCGTGCGCGTGCTCGCCGACGTCACCCGCGAGGGCCGGACCCGGTTCACCTCGCGCAACGACAACGACGTCACGCCGGCCTGGCCGGACCTCACCGAGCCGCCCCTGGGCGGGCGCGACCTGCTGGTCGACGGCGAGGTGATCGCGCTGAACGAGCAGGGGCTGCCGGACTTCCGGGTCCTCCAGGACCGGATGCACGTCCGGAAGGCGACCACGGCGGCGCGCCTGGCGGACCGGGTGCCGGCCACGTTCATGGTCTTCGACCTGCTCCGCCTCGACGGCGACGACCTCACCGACCGCCCGCTGGTCGAGCGGCGCGCCCGCCTCACCGACCTCGGGCTGACCGGCTGGCAGGTCCCCGCGTCGTACGACGACGGGCCGATGCTGCTCGACGCGACCCACCAGCAGGGGCTCGAGGGGATCGTCAGCAAGCGGCTCTCGAGCCGGTACACCCCGGGCCTCCGCACGCCGCACTGGCTGAAGTTCGCCCACCGGCACCGGCTGTCCTACGTCGTGGGCGGTTGGCGGCCGACCGAGGGCACCGACCGGCTGGGGGCGCTGCTCGTGGGGGAGCCGACCGCGGACGGCCTGCTCTACCGGGGCCGGGTCGGCAGCGGCATCGGCGGGCGGGCGAGCGCGGCGCTGGCCGAGGCGCTGGGGCCGTACGCGCGCGGCGCCAGCCCGTTCGCCGACGAGGTCCCGCGCGTGGACGCCCGGGGCACGCACTGGGTCGAGCCGGTGCTCGTCGTCGACGTGGACACCCACCACACCTCGCGGGCCCAGCGCCTGCGCCAGCCGTCGTACCAGGGCCTGCGGACCGACCTCTCGGTCGCGGACCTCCTCGTCGACCCGCAGGGGGAGGGACATTGAGCCCGGCCAAGCAGGAGGTCACCGTCGAGGTCGACGGGAGGCGGTTGCGGATCAGCAGCCTGGACAAGGTGCTCTACCCGGCGACGGGGACGACCAAGGGGGAGGTGCTGCACTACTACGCGCAGGTCGCGCCGGTGATGCTGCCGCACCTGGCCGAGCGGGCCGTGACCCGCATCCGGTGGCCGCACGGGGTGCAGGAGGGCAGCTTCTACGAGAAGAACGCGCCCGCGGGCACCCCCTCGTGGGTGCGCACCGCCAGCGTCCCGACCACCGGCAGCCGCGGCACCTCGCGGCACGGCGACAAGCTGGTGTTCCCGGTCGTCGAGGACCTCGCGACGCTGACCTGGCTGGTCAACCTCGCCGCCCTCGAGCTGCACGTGCACCAGTGGACCGTGGGCCGCAACGGCCGCCCGCGCAACGCGGACCGGCTCGTGATCGACCTCGACCCCGGCGAGCCGGCCGGGCTGCACGAGTGCTGCCAGGTGGCGCTGATGGTGCGCGACGCGCTGGCCGAGCGCGACCTGGACTGCAAGCCGGTCACCAGCGGCAGCAAGGGCCTGCACCTCTACGCCGACCTGCCGGGCCGGATGCGCTCGGAGGACTCCACCGCCCTGGCCAAGGAGGTCGCGGAGGCGCTGCAGAAGCAGCACCCGTCGCTGGTGACCGCCACCATGACCAAGGCCCGCCGGTCGGGCAAGGTCTTCCTCGACTGGTCGCAGAACGCCGCCTCCAAGACCACCGTGTCGCCCTACTCCCTGCGCGGGCGGGAGCGGCCCACGGTCGCCACGCCGGTCACCTGGGTGGAGGTCGAGGAGGGCGCCGAGGACGAGGAGGGCCTGCGGCAGTTCCGGTACGACGAGGTGCTCGACCGGGTCGCGGACCTGGGGGACCTCTTCGCCCGGGGGTGACCCGGCGGGTGCCGCCCGGTGCCGTCGCCCGGTGCCGTCGCCGGTGTTACCGATCTGTGGGGCCGTCGAGGGGGCGGCGTTCACGCGGCGTGCCAGCGCCCCTCCTAGCGTTGCCGGGATGGCTGAGCGAGGGGTGCGACGATGACGGCGACGAGCCTGCGGCAGCTGCTGCGGCCCCGCCTCGTGGCGCCGGTCCTCACCGTCGCAGCCGCCGGGTGCCTGGGGGTCCTCTCGGGCATGCCGCTCAGCAGCGCCACCGACGACGGCTCCGGGGTCGCGCTCGCCGCGGCCGACAGCCGCAGCGCGACGCTCACCGTCACCGACCTCGACCCGGGGGACCAGGTCACCCGCACGGTCACGATCGCCAACGACGTCGCCGAGCAGGCGCGGCTGACCTTCACCGAGACCGGCGCTCCCGCGGGGTACGCCGACGGGCGGCTGGAGCTGCGCATCGAGGACGACGGCCGGGAGGTGTACGACGGCCCGTTCGGCGGGTTGGGCGACTACCCCGTCGACATGGGGTGGCTGGAGGCCGGCGGCTCGGCGACGTACACCTTCACCGTCTCGCTGCCCGACGACGCGCCCCTCGTGCCCGCGGGGACGCAGTCCGCGACCGCGTCGTACTCCTGGGTGACCGGCTAGCGCCGCCCGCGAGCCCCCGGCCGGGCCCGGCCCTGTTGGAACGCTTCCCGGACGGCCCCGACGCCCGGGCCCTATGCTCTGTGGCATGGGACACCGGGTTCTGGTCGTCGAGGACGAGGAGGACATCGCCTTCCCCCTCGTCCGGACGCTGGAGCGCGAGGGCTACGAGGTCGGCTGGGTCGACACGGGCGAGAAGGCCCTGGCCGAGCTGGAGGGCCGTCCGGCCGACGTGGTCATCCTCGACCTCGGCCTGCCCGACGTCGACGGGCTCGAGGTGTGCCGCCGAGCGCGCGAGGCCGGGTACGACGGCGCCATCATGATCGTCACCGCGCGGGCCGGTGAGCTGGACCGGGTGGTCGGGCTGGACTACGGCGCGGACGACTACCTCTCCAAGCCGTTCGGCCTCGCCGAGCTGCAGGCGCGGGTGCGGGCGCTGCTGCGCCGCACCGCCGGCGCGCGTGACACCGCGCCGGTCGACGGCGTGCTGCGCATCGACGTCGCCGCCCGCCGCGTCTACTCCGGCGAGGACGAGGTGCCGCTGACCGGCAAGGAGTTCGACGTCCTCAGCATCCTCGCCGCCAACCGCGACAAGGTCGTCTCCCGCGGGCGCCTGATGGCCGACGTGTGGGACGAGAACTGGTACGGGTCGACCAAGACCCTCGACGTCACCATCGGCCGGCTGCGCCAGAAGCTGGAGAGCCAGGGCGTCTCGGACCGCGTCGTGGCCGTGCGCGGCGTCGGCTTCCGCCTCGAGGGTGCCGTCGAGTCCTGAGCCCCGGCTCAGGACCCAAGGAAGTCGACCACCAGCCGGCCGACCTCGTCGGGCCGCTCGAGCTGCAGGAAGTGCCCGGCGCCCTCGACGAGCACGGCGCCGGCGCGGGCCGCGATCCGCGGGTCCAGGCAGCCGTCCCGGGCGCCGTGCAGCGCCAGGGCGGGCACCGTCGGCGTGCCGGTCCAGGTGCGGTGCCAGTCGCGGTACGCCGCCTCCACCCGCCACGGCCGGGCCACGGCCCGGTAGTAGCCGAGCGCGGCCGACCGGTGCGCGGGCTCCCGCAGCGACGCCAGCACGTGGGCGACGTCCTCGCGCGCGTCGTACCCCGGCGACCAGGCGGCCCACAGGTGCCGCACCAGCCGCTCGAGGGTGCGCTCGGGCAGCACCGGCAGCTGGTTGAACAGCGTGTACCAGCTCATCCGCGCCTGCCGGGCGAGCACGACCGGCCCGTTGCCGGCCATCGCCCGCAGCGGCGGGACGGCCATCGTGACCACGCGGGAGTACGGCGACGCCGGGTGCGCCCCCAGCGCGTTGGCCGTGATCGCGCCCCAGTCGTGGCCGACCAGCACCGCGCGGTCGTCGCCGCCTAGCACCTCGTGCACGCCGACCGCGTCCGCCGCCAGCGCGGCGACGTGGAGGTCCCCGTCGCGGGGGACCCCGGACGGGGCGTAGCCGCGGGTGTGCGGCGCCACCACCCGCCAGCCGTGCCCGGCGAGCAGCGGGCCGAGGTGGCGCCAGGTCCACGCCGTGTCGGGGAACCCGTGCAGCAGCACCGCCAGCGGGCCGTCGGCCGGTCCCCACGCCAGGCAGGACAGCGTCACCGCGGGCAGCCGGGCCTCGAGCGTCTCCGGCTGCGGGTCGGGGGTCACGCGCCCCAGGCTAGGGGTCACCCCGGGGTCGCGGGTCAGGGTCGCGTCCGAGCCGCTCCCCGATGTGCCGGGGGTCCGCGCGGGTCGAGGCTGAGGACCATGATCGAAGTCCAGGAGCTCACCAAGGTCTACGGCGGCTTCCGGGCCGTCGACGACGTCACCTTCACCGCCGAGGCGGGCCGGGTCACCGGCTTCCTCGGCCCCAACGGCGCCGGGAAGTCCACCACCATGCGCGTCATGGTCGGGCTGACCCCGCCGACCAGCGGGTCCGTCACGGTCGACGGCCGCCGCTTCTCCGACCTCCCCAACCCCGGCCTCGAGGTGGGCGTCCTGCTCGACGCCTCGGCCCAGCACGCCGGCCGCACCGGCCGCGAGATCCTCACCCTCGCCCAGGAGACCATGGGCCTCCCGCGGCAGCGGGTCGACGAGATGCTCGAGCTGGTCAGCCTGACCCCGGCCGAGTCGCGGCGGCGGGTCAAGGACTACTCCCTCGGGATGCGCCAGCGTCTCGGGATCGCGACCGCCCTCATCGGAGACCCGCGCGTGCTCGTCCTCGACGAGCCGGCCAACGGCCTCGACCCGGCGGGCATCCGATGGATGCGCGACCTGCTGCGCGGGTACGCCGACCGCGGCGGCACCGTGCTGCTCTCCTCCCACCTGCTGCACGAGATCGAGGTGGTCGCCGACGACCTCGTCGTCATCGGCCAGGGCCGGATCGTCGCCCAGGGCACCAAGGCGGCGCTGCTCGCCTCCGCCGGCACCCTGGTCCGGGCGCACGCGGCCGACGACCTGGCCCGCGCGCTGACCGGCTCCGGGCTGACCGTCACCGCCGCCGGGTCGGGCGCCCTGCGCGTCGACGCCGACAGCGAGGTGGTCGGCAAGGTCGCCCAGTCCGCCGGCGTACCCCTCCTCGAGCTGCGCGCCGCCGACGGCGCCGGCCTGGAGGAGATGTTCCTCGAACTCACGGCGGACACCGCCCGCGAGACCACCCCCACCACCAGCACTGCCGGCAGCAACGAAGGAGCAGCAGCATGAGCGCCGTGACCGTGGACCGCCCCGCCGTCCACACCCCCGACCGACCGGCGCCCGCGCCGATCCCGATGACGCGGCTGGCGAAGGTCGAGCTGCGCAAGATGTTCGACACCCGCTCCGGCTTCTGGCTGATGGCGAGCATCGTCATCCTGTCCGTGCTCGCCACTGCCGCGACGGTGATCTTCGCGCCCGACTCGGCGATCACCTACGAGTCGTTCGCGGCGGCCATCGGCTTCCCGATGTCGGTGATCCTGCCGATCATCGCGATCCTCTCGGTCACGGGGGAGTGGAGCCAGCGCAACGGCCTCACGACGTTCACCCTGGTCCCGAGCCGCGGGCGCGTCATCTGGGCCAAGGCCCTGGTCGCGGTGGCCGTCGCGGTCGTCTCGATGGTCATCGCGGCGCTCGTCGGGGTCCTGGGCAACCTGCTGGGCTCGGCGATCAACGGCACCGACCCGGTCTGGGACGTCTCCGCCACCGCGCTGGCCCAGATCTTCCTCGCCAACGTGCTCGGGCTGCTCGTCGGCTTCATGCTCGGTGTCGTCATCCGGTCCTCGGCGCCCGCTATCGTCGGCTACTTCATCTACTCCGCGCTGCTGCCGACCGTCTTCGGGATGCTCGCCGCGTTCCAGGACTGGTTCGCCGACCTGCAGCCCTGGGTCGACTTCAACTACGCCCAGACCGCGCTCTTCGACGAGGTGATGACCGGGGAGCAGTGGACCCAGCTCGCGGTCACCGGCCTGGTCTGGCTCGTCCTCCCCATCGCGTACGGCGTGTGGCGGGTGCTGCGCAGCGAGGTGAAGTGACACCCTCCTGCTCATGAGCCCCCGCCGGACCGTCCTCCTCCTCGTCGCGGCGCTGCTCGTGCTGGCCCCCGGGTCGGCGCGGGCGGTCGCCGCGTCCGCGCCCGTGCTGGACCTCGTCGTCCCGGCGGGCCGGGAGGGCCAGGAGGTCACCGCCGCCCTCACCGTGACGGTCGACGGGGCGCCCGCCGAGGGGCTGGCGGTGACGTTCCGCCGCACCGGCCCGGGTCCGTCGGCCGGCGGGCCGGTCGAGGCGCTCACCGACGCGGCCGGCACGGCGACGTACACCTATCGGCTGGACGGTGTCGGCCACTACAGCGTGGAGGCCGAGGTGATCGACGCTGAGGGGAACTCGAGCGGCACCGGGGTCTCGGCGTACGCCGACTCGTCGGTAGTTGTCTGCCGGTGCTGGATCAACGCCAGCATCGAGGCGCGGGACGCGCAGGACGGGCACGACGTGGTCGGGGTCGCGCAACGGCGGGGCGGTGCGGACGCCGTCGTCCGGCTGTTCCGCTTCCGCGACGGGCGCCCCGAGCGGATCCGCCGGTCGGTCCTCGGCGAGGACGGTGTCGTGAAGTGGCGGGTCGACGACCACAACGGTCGGGCGAGGACCCGTTACTACGCCACCGTGTCGAAGACGAGCGCGTCCTTCGCCGAGCGGACACGGACGATCCGGGTCCGCTGACCCCGCTGGCGTGGCAGGGTGCCCGGCATGACCCTGCGGCTGCTCCTCCTCACCGTCGTCGGAGCGCTGCTCCCGGCGCTCGTGCTTCTTCCGGCGACTGCGCTGGCGGACGAGGCGCCGGTGGACGTCACCATCTCGATCCCGCCGGGGATGCCGGGGCAGCAGGTCACTGCACAGCTCACCGCCCTTCGCACGGGCCAGCCGGCGCCGGGTCTGACGGTGGTCTTCACCTGGATCGGTCCCAACACGGAGCCGGAGGGTGTCACGACGACCACCACCACCGATGATGCCGGCACCGCCCGGACCGACGTCGTGCTCGACACCCAGACGGTCGTCATCGGGCGGGTGCTCGACGCAGCGGGGGAGGAGCTGGGGTCGGCGACGGCCGTCTACGGCGCGATCGTCTGCCGGTGCTCACCGGTCATGATCAACGCCAGGCTCCGCGCCCGCGATGCCTCGGGGGGCACGGACGTGCTGACCCTGCGGTCGCCGCGTGCCGGGGAGGACGCGGTCGTCAAGCTCCTCCGCGTGCGCGACGGCGTGGCCACCCGGATCCGGAGGACCGTGCTCGGCGAGGACGGGAAGGTGACGTGGCGGGTCGAGGACCACAACGGTCGTCGCCCGACCGAGTACTTCGCGCGGATCTCGGCCACGGTCGTCTCGGGCCGGGACACCACCAAGATCGTCGCCGCCCGCTGACCACGAGCGACCACCCGCTGGCTAGCGTCGGCCGGGTGAGCGAGCGGATCAGCATCCCGACCACCGACGGCCCGGCCGAGGCGTACCTCACCGGAGAGGCGGGCCGGCCCGGCGTCCTGTTCTTCGTCGACGCGATCGGGCTGCGGCCCCAGGTCGAGCGGATGGCCGACCGGATCGCCTCATGGGGGTACGTCGTGCTGGTGCCGCACGTCTTCCACCGGGACGGCTCGGCCGCGGAGCTGGCGCCCCAGGGCGACCTGCGGGAGGCCGAGCAGCGCGAGGCGTTCTTCGCGAGCGGTGCGATGGACCGGGTCGGTGCGTACACCCCGGACCTCTCCGGCCCCGACACCGACGCCTGGATGGCGGCGCTGGCCGAGCACGCGGCAGACGGGCCGGTCGGGGTCACCGGCTACTGCATGGGGGCGCGGCTGGCGGTGCGTGCGGCCGGACGGTTCCCCGACCGGGTCGCCGCGGTCGGCGGCTGGCACGGCGGCGGTCTCGTGACCGACGAGCCGGACAGCCCGCACCTCGCGGTGGCGGGGTCGCGGGCGGCGTACGCGTTCGGGCACGCCGACAACGACCGCTCGATGCCGCCCGAGGCGGTCGCCGCGCTGGGCGAGGCGCTCGTGGCGGCGGGCCGGCCGCACACCAACGAGGTGTTCGCCGGGGCGGTGCACGGCTACACGATGGCCGACACCTCGTCGTACGACGAGGCCGCGGCGGAGCGCCACTTCGAGGGGCTGCGGGCGCTGTTCTCCCGCACGCTCGGCTGACCGCCGGTCACTCCAGCGGCCGGTCGACACCGGAGACGGCGGAGCCGCTGGCGGCGACGGTCGGGCGGTCCGGCGAGCCGGGGAAGGTGAGCGGCAGCTCGAGCGGCGCGCTGAGCCGGACGGTGACCCGGTCCTCGCCGGCGTCGACCGCCACGGTGTGCCGGAGGCCGGGGTAGCGCCGGTAGGCCCCGACCTCGGTCAGGTAGTCGTGCACCGCGGCGGATGCCTGCGCGGCCGTCACCTCGAGCCGACCCTCGGGCACACCGCCCTCGTAGACGTCGGCGCCGGTCGCGCCGAGGTCGGCGCCGTGGAGGGCGGCGCCGTCGGCGAGGGTGCTGAGGCCGGAGCGCTGGAGGTACGCCGCGGTCGCGTCGACCACCACCGCGACCGCCACGGCGAGGAACACCGCGAAGCCGACGATGAGCACCGTCACCTGGCCGCGCTCGTCACTCCGCCTCCGCCGCACCGGTCACCTCCTGGTACTGACCGATCGGCACGGTGTGCGTCGCGTCCAGCGCGAAGGTCGGCGCCTGCCCACCGAGCACCTCCGGCATGAGCGGCAGGTCGACACGCGACTCGATCCGGACGGTGATGACCGAGGTGCCGCTGTGGCAGTCGGACGGGTACGGCGTGCAGGTGACCCGGACCTCCAGCGGCGCCTCGCCGAGACCCTGGTCGGCCAGCGCCTGCCGCGCCACGAGGTCGGCCTGCCGGGCGCCTTCAGAGTCGGTCGGTGCCAGCGCGTAGGCCCGGGCCGCCGACCGCGCCGCCGCGCCGACCCCGAACGCCCCGCGCTGCACCTCGAAGACGCTGAGCACGATCCAGAGCATCGGCACCAGCAGCAGGATGCCGAGCCAGGTGACCTCGACCAGGGCGCTGCCGCGGTCGCTGCGAGGATGCCGACGGCGCGGACGAGCGCGGCTCACGGCGCGTCCTCCAGCGGCCGCTCCTCCACCGCGTGACCCGTGACGTCCAGCTCGAGCGCCGGGCCGCCCAGGCCGAGCGCCGGGACGCGGGCCCGCACGGTCACCTCGATCCCCGGCTGCCCGTCGACCAGCACCTGCCGGGCCTCGACGTCCTGGGCGAACCGTCCCGACACCGCGCCGGTGATCTGGTCGCGCGTGACCGCCTCGCCGTCGGCCGGGCCGCGGCCGGCGGTCGCGGCGTACCGCGCCCCCTCCGAAGCCGCGGCCGCGAGCGTGTTGCGGACGAGCAGCACGAGGGAGACCTGCAGGATGCCGAGGAAGAGCGGCACCAGCACGACGAGCACCAGCACGAAGTCCACGACGGCGGCCCCGCGCTCGCGCTCGGCCGCCGGGCGCACTACTGCACCTTGCTCAGCGCGCTGTTGAGCATCTGCGCGAGCTGCTGGTCGGCCACCTTCCAGATGACCATCACCAGCCCGGCGGTCATGACGGTGACCAGCACCCAGCCGGGCACGTCGCCGCGCTCGTCGCGCGAGCGGGGTGCGGTCAGCGCCAGGAGCGCGGCGTGCAACCGCAGGAGAGCGGTGTCGAGGTGTTCCATGGTGGTTCCTTCCCGAGACATCTGAGGTGCGCCGGCGGCGCTAGGGAGTGGTCAGGCTGAGCCCGACCACGCCGGGCCAGAACGCGAAGAGCACGGTCACCGGCAGCACGAGGAACACGACGGGAACCATCATGAAGACCTCGCGCCGCGCGGCGACCTCGATCAGCTCGCGGCGACCCGCCTCGCGCACGTCGGCGGCCTGCGCGTGCAGGACGTCGGCCAGCGGCGTGCCGCGCTCGACCGCGACGGCGATGCCCTGCGCGAAGCGCGCCACCAGCGGCTGGCCGGTGGCGGCGGCGAGCCGGTCGAAGGCGGCGGAGACCGGCTCGCCGGTCCGCACCGCGGCGAGCACGCGGGCCAGGTCGGTCGACAGCTCGCCGCCGCTGCGCCGCACGACGCGGTCGAGCGCGGCGACCGGACTCTCCCCGGCCGCGACGGACAGGGCGAGCAGCTCGGCGACCGTCGGGAACTCCGCGAGGATCCGGCGCTCCCGGGACCGGACCTGGCCGCTGAGGTGGCTGTCGCGGGCCAGCACCCCGAGCGCGAACGCGACGATGCAGAGCACGGCCGAGGACGCGACCCCGCTGGGATCGCCGAGCGCGTCGAGGACGCCGTACGCCGCGGTGAGCGCGAAGGCCGCGAGCCCCCACAGCACCTGCTCGACCCGGAAGTCGTGGACCGTCCGGTCGAGCCCGGCCCGCTCGAGGCGACGCCGTACCGAGGTGGACCCGCCCAGCACCCGCTCCACGGCGTCCGCGGCCGACCGCAGCAGCGGGCCGTAGACGGCGGCCACGACCGATCGCGGCGGGGCGGTCTGCACGGCGCGGGGACTCGGGCCGCTGCGCGGCAGGTCGCGGAGGTACGGCAGCACCCGGGTGTCCAGCTGCGGGCGACGGGTCGCGGCGACACGGAAACCGACCAGCAGCAGCCCCGCCGCCGTCGTCGCGCCGAGCAGCCCGCCCCACACCGCCGGCGTCACGAGAGGATCCGCCGCTCGACGGGCAGCCGGCCGATCCGCATCATCAGCCGGTAGGCGGCCACGCACGTCACCGCGCCGACCACCAGGACGACGACCCCGCCGGGGGAGGCGTAGCGCCGGATCACCTCGGACTGGAAGGACATGAAGAGCAGCACCAGCCACGGCGCGGCCACCGCGAGCCGGGCGCCGTTGACCGTCCAGGCCTGCCGCGCCTCGAGCTCCGAACGGGTCCGCAGGTCGTCGCGCAGGTAGCCCGAAAGATTCCGCAGCAGCCGGCCGAGCTCGCCGCCACCCACCTCGCGCGCGACCCGCAGTCCCTCGACCACCCGGTCCCCGACGGGGTCGGCGAGACGGTCCTTGAGCCGGTCCAGGCACTCACCGAAGCGACCGGTCACCTGGTAGTCGAGGGCGAAGTCGGCGAACGCCGGCTGCAGCGCCTCGGGCCCACGGGTGCCCAGCGCGGCCAACGCGTCGGGCAGCGACATGCCGGCACGCACGGCGCTCGTGAGGTGGTCGACCGCCTCGGGCCACACCTCGGCCAGCTCGCGCTGGCGGCGGCGGGCCCGCGCGGAGACGACCGCGACGGGGAGGTAGCCGCCCATGACGCCGAACGCGAGCGCGACGGGCACGGTCGCCGAGACGGCCTGGACGACCAGGGCCGCGACGAGACCGGTGACCAGGCAGAGCACGGCGAACGAGGCCGGGGAGACCGAGCGCAGGTCGGCCCTCGTCAGCAACGCCTGGGTGCGCCCGGGCCGCCGCGGGCCCGTGCGGGGCGTCCGCGGCACGAAGAACGCCGACCACACGAGCAGCAACCCGGTCCCGACCCCGAGGCCGACGAGCGCCCCCACCTCAACGCCCCTCGGCGGTCGGACCGGCCAGGATGGCGTGGACGTCGATCCCGGCGCGCTCGAAGAGGTCGAGCCGGGGCGGCATGCCGCCGACCCGCCGGAGGTCGCCGCCAGAGCGCCGGAACACCGGCTCGGTCTCGATGATGTCGTTCTCGCTCCGCCCCGGCACCCCGACGACCTCGTTGACGCGTCGTACGCCGTGCTCGTCGACGCCGAGGTGGACCACGAGGTCGACGGAGGACGCGACGGTCGGGACGACGAACCGGGCCGAGATGTTCTCGCCGGCCAGCAGCGGCAAGGTGCACATCTTCACCAGCGCCTCGCGGGCGGAGTTGGCGTGGATCGTGCACATGCCGGGCAGGCCGGCGTTGAGGGCGAGCAGCAGGTCCAGGCACTCCTCGGCCCGGACCTCGCCGACGATGAGCCGGTTGGGCCGCATCCGCAGGCTCTCCTTCACCAGCTCGCGCAGCCGCACCTCGCCGGTGCCCTCGAGCCCGGCCTGCCGGGTCTGGAGCGGCACCCAGTCCGGGTGGGGGAAGCGGAGCTCGAAGACCTCCTCGGCGGAGATCACCCGCTCACCACCCGGGATGGCCGCGGCCAGGCAGTTGAGCATCGTCGTCTTGCCGGCCTGGGTGCCGCCGGCGACCAGGATGTTGAGGCCGGCGCGCACGGAGGCCTCGAGGAAGGCCGCGGCGCGCGGGCTGAGCGACCCGAGCTCGACGAGGTGGTGCAGGCGGGCGGCCTTGAGCACGAACTTGCGGATGTTGACGGCCGAGAACCCGCGGCTGATGCCCTCGAGGACGACGTGCAGCCGGTGCCCCTCGGGGAGCATGGCGTCGACGAAGGGACTGCTCACGTCGATGCGCCGGCCGCTCGACTTCAGCATCCGCTCGACCAGCTCCTGCACCTGTGCGGTGGTGAGCACCAGGTTGGTCAGCTCGTGGCGGCCGTTGCGTGCGATGAAGACCCGGCTCGGGTCGTTGATCCAGATCTCCTCGACGGCCGCGTCCTCGAGGAAGGGCTGTAGCGGTCCGAACCCCGAGACCCGCGCGACCAGCTCTCCCACGACCGAGTCCGGGTCCGGCACGGACGCCACCTGCCCGGTCAGGCTGCGCTGGTCGTGGTCGCGGACCACCGACTCGGCGATGCGGCGTACGACGGCGGCGTCGCGCTGCGGGTCGACGCCCTCGCGGCGGACGAGCTCGCGGACGTGCTGGTCGAGCTGCTCGACCAGGTCCGTGCGCAGGTCCGCGTGGTGACCGGCGCGCGCCGGTGCGGCTGGGTGGGTCAGTGACATGCAGGTCCCCCGAGATGGATGCTGCCGACCGACCCATCATCACCAGCGACAGCGGTCTGTAAAGGCCTCGTCCGCGGATCTGTGGAGGACGGGACGGGTGTGACCGGAGAGGCGGATCCGGGGGCTGGACGCGAGCTGTCACGCGACGTTCGCCGCTGTGTCGGCACGCTGCAACGTGCCGACCCAGCGGCGAACCTGTCGTTGCAGCTCGCGCGAGCGGACGAGCACAACGGCGCGGGACGCCTCCGGGTGACGGGTGATCTGCGCCTGGTCCAGACCAGGTCAGTGGCGGCCGTTTTGGGGCCTCTGACCAGGGGCAACTCAGACCACACATGTGGCACGCCGCTGGGACCCGGTGCGCCGCTCGAACGCCCATGCGCCGGGCCACCCCCGGCAGGACACGGAGAATCTGATGCGATCTGTCGCGCCTGTGAAGAAGTACGTCGCCGTCGCCGCCGCGGTGGCGCTGACGGGATGGGCCGGCACCGGCCCCGCCCTCGCTGCCCCGGGCAACGGGAACGGCAACGGCGGCGCCGCGAGCCAGCAGGCTCCCGGCCAGGCCGCCGACGGGCCCGGCAAGGGCAACGGCAACGGCGCGAAGCCGGGCAACGGGCCCAAGCAGGACGGCGCGAAGCCGGGCAACGGCCCGAAGCAGGACGGGCCGAAGCCCGGCAACGGCCCGAAGCCGGGCAACGGTCCGAAGCAGGACGGCCCCAAGCCGGGCAACGGCCCGAAGCAGGACGGCCCCAAGCCGGGCAACGGCCCGAAGCAGGACGGCCCCAAGCCGGGCAACGGCCCCAAGCCCGCCGGCGCCCAGGGCGCCCCGGGCAACGGCGACCCCGCCGGCAACAACGGCACCGTGAAGATCGCCCCGCTCGGCGAGCTGGACGGCATCCCGAACAACAGCCCGCACCCCGGCTGCACCTTCCAGGTCGAGTGGTACGGCTTCGACGAGGGCGCCGACATCGTCTCGACCGTCAGCTTCGCGATGCACGCGCCGACCAGCGACGTCGGCCTGGCCGTCGACGGGCCGGGCACCGTGTTCGTCGGCGGCGACCCGGCCAGCGGCGCGGGCACCGACACCGGCCTGGACGGCACCGCGACGTACACGCTGTCGTTCGACGGCGAGCCGCACCCCAAGCAGGGCTACCACGTCAAGCTGACGGTGGCGACGCCGAAGAGCAACGGCAACGACACCAAGACCAAGGTCTTCTGGGTCGAGCCGTGCGAGACCGCCGCGACCCCGGGCGAGGGCGAGGAGCCGGCCGTGGCCACCCCGTCGGAGGACGCGGACGTCAAGGGCACGACCGCCGAGGCCGACGGCACCGACGGCACCGACGGGGGTGACGCCGGCGTGCTCGGCATCGACGCCTCCGCGAGTCCCGAGGGTGACGCCGAGGTCGCCGCGGCCGAGGACGACGCTGCGGTCCCGACCGCCGTCGACGCGGGCGAGGACGGCAACCCGGTCGTCGACTTCGTCTCCTCGCCGGTCCCGCTGATCGTCATCGGCCTGGGCCTCGCGCTCGGTGCCGTGGCGCTGCTGCGCCGCCGCCAGGGTGCCTGACCGGCGACCGACCCCGGACCGCGGCCGCGGCCGCACCAGCCACTGGCTGGTGCTGGTCGTGGCCGCGGCCCTCGTCGTGGGCGGAGCCGTGTGGCTCTCCCGCGAGCCCGGCGGGACCCGCGTCGTGCGCGGGGAAGCGTCCCCGTCCAGCACACCCAGCCCGTCCCTCGCCACCACCGCCGAGGCGGTCCCGGCTCCCGGTCGACCGGGCGCGCCGGTGCGGCTGCGCATCCCCGACCTCGGGGTGGACGCCCCGGTCGAGCCGGTCAAGGCCCCGGACCGCACCCTCGTCCCGCCCTCGGACCCCCAGCGTCTCGGCTGGTGGGCCGCCGGCGCCAAGCCGGGGGACGCCGAGGGCAGCGCCCTGGTCGCTGGGCACACCGTCCACACCGGCGGGGGAGCGCTGGACGACCTGGAGCAGGTGCGCAAGGGCTCCGGCATCGTGGTCCGCACCGACCGCGGCACCCTGCGGTACGTCGTGGAGCGGGTGCGGATCTACGGCAAGGGCCGGCTCGCCGACGACGCGGAGCGGCTCTTCAGCCAGGAAGTCCCCGGCCGGCTGGTCGTCATCACCTGCGAGGACTGGGACGGCACCCGCTACCTCAGCAACGTCGTCGTCACGGCCGTCCCGGCCTGACCAGGAGGGACCACCGGGATCGTCCGATCGGTCAGACCTCGCCCGACGGGGTGGGCGGGACCGGTCGAGCCGTCTACCGTGCTGGGCGTGCTCGCACGTCTCGGAACCGCACTCTTCGGACTCGCCCTCGCCACCGCCGTGCTCGTCGCGCCCGCCCCGGCCGGCGCCGCCACGGCCGCGCAGACCTACGCCGCGTCCGCCTTCGCCACGACCAACAAGGTCCGCGCGAACCACGACCTCAAGACGCTGAAGGCCGACGACTGCCTGCGCAAGGCCGCCGTCCGCCAGGCCAAGGTGATGGCCGGCAAGAGCACCATCTTCCACCAGCTGCTCGGGCCGCTCCTCGACGGGTGCACCCTGCTGCTCGTGGGGGAGAACGTCGCCTACGGCTACGCCACCGGGAAGGACGTGGTGCGCAAGGGCTGGATGAAGTCGCCCGGCCACCGCGCCAACATCCTGCGCAAGGGCTACACCCGGATGGGGATCGCGGCGCGCAAGTCCGACGACGGCACCTGGTACGTCGCGCAGGTCTTCGGCACCCCGCTGCCCTGACCGCTGCCCTGACCGCTGCCCTGACCGCTGCCCTGACCGCTGCCCTGACCGCTGCCCTGACCCTCCGCGCAGGGCGGGGCCGGCCGCCGGTCGGCGATGCCCACCGCCTCCCGGCACCGGCGTAGTCTTCTCCCTCGTGGCAGGCCCCGACTTCGACGTAGCGATCAAGCAGCTCCAGGCGACCATGCGCACCATCGAGCAGGTGCTCGACGTGGACGCGATGCGCAGGGAGATCGCCGACCTCGGCGAGCAGGTGGCGGCCCCCGACCTCTGGGACGACCAGGCCAACGCCCAGCGCGTCACCGGTCGCCTCTCCGCGCTGCAGGGCGAGCTGGAGCGGTTCACCAACCTCTCCGACCGGATCGAGGACCTCGGCGTCCTCGTCGAGCTCGGCCAGGAGGAGGGCGACGCCGACTCCATGGCCGAGGCCGAGTCCGAGCTGGGCCGGATCCGCAAGGCCGTCGAGGCGCTCGAGGTCCGCACCCTGCTCAACGGCGAGTACGACGCGCGCGAGGCGCTGGTCTCCATCCGTGCGGGCGCCGGTGGCGTCGACGCCGCGGACTTCGCCGAGAGCCTGATGCGGATGTACACGCGCTGGGCCGAGCAGCACAAGTACCCCGTGGAGGTCTTCGAGACCTCCTACGCCGAGGAGGCGGGCCTGAAGTCGGCCACCTTCGCCATCCACGCGCCGTACGCCTACGGCACGCTCAGCGTCGAGGCCGGCACCCACCGCCTGGTGCGGATCAGCCCCTTCGACAACCAGGGCCGCCGCCAGACCAGCTTCGCCGCCGTCGAGGTCGTGCCGGTGCTGGAGCAGACCGACGAGATCGAGATCCCTGAGGAGGAGATCCGGGTCGACGTCTACCGCTCCGGCGGTCCCGGCGGCCAGTCGGTCAACACCACCGACTCCGCGGTCCGCCTGACCCACATCCCCACCGGCACGGTCGTCAGCTGCCAGAACGAGAAGAGCCAGCTGCAGAACAAGGCCAGCGCCATGGTCGTGCTCAAGGCCAAGCTGCTCGCCCGGAAGAAGGCCGAGGAGAAGGCGCAGCTCGACGAGATGCGCGGCGACGTGCAGGCGTCGTGGGGCGACCAGATGCGCAACTACGTGCTGAACCCCTACCAGGTGGTCAAGGACCTGCGCACCGGCTACGAGGTCGGCAACCCCTCGGCGGTCTTCGACGGCGACCTCGACGGCTTCCTCGAGGCCGGCATCCGCTGGCGCCGCGGCGCCGACAAGGCCGACGAGAACTGACTGCGCCAGGGGCGCGGGTCAGCGCACCTGTGCTACGCGTGACCGGGGCCCCAGCGGGCCCCAGCCCTCGCTGTTGCGCGCCCGGACGGCGAACCGCCACCGGGTGCCGGCGCGCCACGTGAACACCACCGCCCTGCCGGTGACCTGCTCCGAGCGCACCGTCTGCAGGACCTTCGAGCCCTGCACCCGGTAGGCCACGAGCTGGTACGCCGCGACCGGCGCGCCACCGTCGGCGGTCGGCGCCGTCCAGCTCACCCGGGCGGTGGCGTCGCCGCCCCTGGCGCCCGACCGGGCCGTCGGCCGGCCGACCGAGCCCGGCCGCTCGACCACGACCGGCTCGGGCTCGGGCTCCGGCTCCGGCTCCGCGGTCGGGTCGCCCGCCGGCTGCCCGGTCGGCTCACCGGTCGGCTCACCGGTCGGCTCGTCCGCGGGCTCGTCGGCCGGCTGGGCCGGGACGCCGCAGCCGGTGACGGCGAGCGTGTAGGCGCCGAGGCTGCCGTAGTCGTCGTACCCCAGCGACGGGGCGCCGACGCCGTCCACGACGACGCGCCAGCCGGCCCCGGTGACCGCTCGCGTGATCGTCGCGGCGACGGGGCCGCTCGGGTCGGCGGCGGCCACCACGGCGCCGGTGGGGTCGACCAGCGTCAGCCGCGGGTCGAGGTCGGCGCCGAGCGCCGCAGGCAGGGCGGTGACCGTGACCGTGCCCGTGCAGGCGCCGAGGTCGTAGGCGTCGGTGTCGGTGCGCCGGGTGACGTACGCCGTCCCGGCCGGCAGCGTCGTGCCCTCGTCGGGGCGCAGGCCGGCCTTGGCGGCGATGAGCGCGACGTCGTCCTGCTGCTGGGTCGCGCCGGGGTAGGAGCCGTCGCTCCACTGGGTCACCGGGCGCTGGTACGGCGCCCCCATGATCGGTCCCCACGAGCCGTGGCCCTCGTGGTAGGCCGCGTCCCCGTGCCCGTCGTGCTCGAGGCCGAACGTGTGGCCGACCTCGTGGCTGACCGCCTCAGCGACCCACGCCGGGCGGTCCGCGACGCCGGCCGGGAAGATCCACGCCGGTCGGTGCCGGCCCCGGTCCACCTGGTCGAAGACGTCGACGAAGGCGACGCCGCCGCACTTCCGCCCGCACCAGTCCCAGGCCCGGGCGCTGTCGGTGACCAGCGCCGTCATGCCGTACGCCGTGTCGTCGATGCCGCTGCGCAGGATCCCGGCCTCGCCGGGGTCCTCGGTGGTGACGTCGACGTCGAACGGCGCGTAGTCCTCCGCGACCCGCGCCCACACCTCCTGGACCGCGGCCAGCTCGCCCGCGGAGAAGGACGAGGGGTCGCCGTCGGTGTCCCAGCCGGCGTGGAAGCCGGCCGGGAACCGGAACTCCCCGCCGTTCCACGCGGTCCCGCTGACGGTCGCGCCGTCGACGTCGATGTGCACGACCCGGCGCGCGCCGGGGTTGCTGTGCAGGGCGAAGGTCCGGTCGAGCGGGTACGCCGCGCGCGGGGCGAAGCCGCGGGCCGCGCGCGGGCCGTCGGGCAGGTCCGGCAGCGGGTCGACCACGACCCGCGGCCGGCTCGGCTCGGCCGTGGCCGCCGCAGGGGAGGCGGGGGCCAGGGCCGGGGCGAGGGCCGCGGAGAGGACGAGGGCGGTGAGGGCGCTCAGCGCGCCGCGGGGGGAGGGCATCGTGCGCATGACGGGCCGACGCTAGCCCGCCGGCGACCGCGGACCGGGCAGGTCGGACGGGGTCGGTCCGTCCGGTCGGGCAGATGACCCGTCCGGGTCAGTCCGGGACCGTCGACCCGGTGGCCGCGGTGACCACGGCGGCGCACCAACGGCTGGTGCGGGCCAGCTGGTCGGCGCGGGTCGGGCCGTCGCCAGGTGCGCTGATGGAGCAGACCAGCCACGCGTCGCCGAGCAGCCCGCGGTACGACGTCTCCCGCACCGGTCCGCGGGTGCAGACCAGCGCCACGCCCGGGTCGCCGAGGGCCGGCGCGTCCGCCACGGCGGAGCACCCACGGGCGGCCGCCGCGTCGTCGGCCAGGCCGCGCGCCTCGCCCGCGGTGACGGGCGGGGCGAAGACCCACGCGCGCGCCGTCGTGCCCGCGCCACCGCTGCCACCGCCGCTGCCCGCGCTGGTCCAGCTGCAGCCGTGCTCGTGGGCGACGTCGGTGACCTTCGGGGTGAGTGCGGCGGTCTCGCCGTTGTCGTAGGACTCCGCGCGGGTGGGCTCGCCGCCCAGGGCGTCGGTCACGGCGGCGGGCGCGACGCCGCTGCAGAAGGGCGCTCGCAGGGCGGCGAGCCCACGGGTCTCGACGTCCTCGAGGCCCGGCGGCCCACCCGGGGCCGAGGCGGTCGGGGACGCCTGCGGGCCGGAGGGCCCGGGCCCGGCGGCGTCGTCCGGTCCCACGGCGGCGAGGCCGGCACCGACCACGACGCCGGTCACCGCGAGGCTGGCGAGCAGCACTCGGGCACCGGATGGCATGGGCCACACCGTAGTGAGGCCCGGCTCGCCGGTCCCGGGGGTGGTGGGGTCCCTCGCGTAACGTCTCTGGGGTGATTCGCTTCGAGAAGGTCACCAAGACCTACCCCGGCACGGGCAGCCCGGCCCTGGACCAGGTGTCGGTCGACGTCGAGAAGGGCGAGTTCGTCTTCCTCGTCGGCCAGTCCGGCTCGGGCAAGTCCACGGCCCTGCGGCTGGTGCTGCGCGAGGCCCGGCCGACCTCCGGCCGCGTCTACGTCGCCGGCAAGGAGATCAACCGGCTGGCCGGCTGGAAGGTGCCGCGGCTGCGCCGCCAGATCGGCACGGTCTTCCAGGACTTCCGCCTGCTGCCGAACAAGTCGGTGGGGGAGAACGTCGCGTTCGCGCTGCAGGTCATCGGCCGCTCGCGCAGCGAGATCCGCTCGCTGGTGCCCGAGACGCTGGAGCTGGTGGGCCTGGAGGGCAAGGCCGACCGGATGCCCGACGAGCTCTCCGGCGGCGAGCAGCAGCGCGTCGCCATCGCCCGCGCCTTCGTCAACCGGCCGATGATCCTCATCGCCGACGAGCCCACCGGCAACCTCGACCCGTCGACCTCCGTCGGGATCATGAAGCTGCTGGACCGGATCAACCGCACCGGCACCACCGTCGTCATGGCCACCCACGACCACGGCATCGTGGACCAGATGCGCAAGCGCGTCATCGAGCTCGAGGACGGCCGCGTCGTGCGCGACCAGGCGCGCGGCGCCTACGGCTTCCAGCACTGACCCGAGCGCCGGCCCGGGCCCCGATCCCCGGCGCGCCGGCCACCCGACGTACCCGCACAGGAACGAGAGCCCCACCTCCTCATGCAGCTTCGCTACGTGTTCACCGAGCTCGCCCAGGGCCTGCGCCGCAACGTGTCGATGCACATCGCGGTCGTCCTGACCCTGTTCGTCTCCCTCACCCTCGTCGGCCTCGGCCTGCTGCTGAACCAGCAGGCCGACAAGGCCGCGGACCAGTGGGGCTCCCAGCTCCAGATCACGGTCTGGCTGTGCAAGGACGACGACGACAACCCGCGCTGCACCAGCGAGGTCACCGAGGCCCAGAAGGAGGCCATCGCCGAGGCGGTCGAGGAGAACCCGGAGGCCGAGAGCCACTACTTCGAGACCAAGGAGGAGGCCTTCGAGAAGATCAAGGAGCTCCTCGGTCCCGAGAGGTTCGAGGGCCCCAACCCGGCGGCGACGGTCGACGACATGCCGCAGTCGGTGTGGATCACGCTGAAGGACCCCAACGAGTTCGAGGGCGTGACCAGCGCGGTGCAGGGGCTGCCCGGCGTCTCCTCCATCCGCGACGCCCGCGAGGTGCTGCAGCCGATCTACGGCTCCATCACCGCGCTGAAGTACGGCGCGTGGGGCACGGCCGCGTTCCTGGTGCTGGCGGCGCTGCTGCTCGTCGCCAACACGATCCGCCTGGCCGCGCTGGCGCGACGCCGCGAGATCGGCATCATGCGGCTCGTGGGCGCCTCGACGCTCTACATCGCGCTGCCGTTCCTCCTGGAGGCGATCGTCACCGCCGTCGTCGGTGTCGCGCTCGCCGCGGGCGCGCTCGGGGCGTTCATGTACTTCGGCATCCACGAGCGCGCCGCCACGGGCCTGACGTTCATGCCGTGGATCGGGCTCCCGGAGTACACCTCCACCCTCGCGGCCATCGCGGTCCTCGGGCCGGTGCTGACCCTGCTGCCGACACTCCTGCTGACCCGCAAATACCTCAAAGTCTGAGCCCGGCGGCATACGGTCGTCCCTGGTGCCACACAGGCATCACTCGTCACACGTGCCTCACGCGGACGAGTCGCAGGACCTCGCACGACCCCCTTCCCCTGATCGCCGAAGACGAAGGCTGACCCGGTGCGCCTCTTCCCCCGTGCCGCACGCCGACGACTGGCAGCAGCGACCATCGCCTGCTCCGTGGCCGTCGGTGCGCTCGCCGTACCCCTCGCTGGTGCCGAGGACGACCTCGAGCAGGAGCAGAAGCAGGTCCAGAAGGACCTCGAGCACGCCGAGGGCGACCTCGAGCACTCCAGCGCCCAGCTGCGGAAGGCCAGCGCCCGGCTCGAGGCGGCGGTCGGTGAGCTGCGCGCGGCCAAGGCCGAGCTGGCCGACGTCCGTGCCCGCCTCGGTGCGGCGCGCCTGCTCGACGAGCGGATGCAGGAGAAGCTCGAGGCCGCCGAGCAGCGCCTCGAGCAGGCGCGTGCCGACCTCGCCGAGGGCCAGGAGGCGCTCGAGGTCCAGCGCGAGCGCGTGACCGACACGATCACCTCGATCTACGAGCAGGGCGACCCCGAGCTGCTGGCGTTCGCCTCGATCCTCGACGCGCAGACGCCGGAGGACCTCACCCGCCGGATGTCGGCGCAGGACGTCATGGTCGGCCGCGAGACGCGGGCCTACGACGAGCTGCACGCCGCCGAGGTGCTGCTCGAGGTCCGCGAGGACAACGTCGAGGAGGCCACCGAGGAGGTCGCCGACCAGCGCCGCGAGGCGGCCGAGCACCTCGAGACGATGCGGGGCCTCCACGAGGAGGCCGCCGCGGCCGCGGCCACCGTCCGGGACCGCGTCGGCGACCGGCGCTCGGCCCAGCAGTCCGCGCGCAGCGCCCGGGCCAAGGACCGGGCGGTCCTGCAGCGGCTCCGGGCCAAGGAGCAGCGGATCAAGCAGCGGATCCTCGACCAGGCGCGCCGCGCGGCCGCCAAGCACCGCGGTTACCGCGGCACCACCGACGGCCTGCTCATGCGGCCCTCGTCCGGCCCGGTCACCTCGCCGTACGGCTATCGCGAGCACCCGATCTACCACTACTGGGGACTGCACGACGGCACCGACTTCGGCGTCGCCTGCGGCGCCCCGCTGTACGCCGTCGCCTCCGGCACCGTGATGACCCGCTACTACTCCTCGGTCTACGGCAACCGGATGTACCTCAACGTCGGCCAGGTCAACGGCAAGCTGATCACCGCGGTCTACAACCACGCCACGCGGTACACCGTCAGTGCCGGCCAGCACGTCGAGCGCGGCCAGGTCGTCGGGTACGTCGGCTCGACCGGCTGGTCGACCGGGTGCCACCTGCACTTCACGATCATGGCGAACGGCTCCTCGACCGACCCGATGCCGTACTTCTGACCCCTCCTGCCCGCGTCCGGCCCGCCCCCGACAACCGCGTTGCGTCCCTCTGGGACACTGGTGGGATGCCGAAGGAGCAGGGCCAGAAGATGGTCGCGCAGAACAAGAAGGCGCGTCACGACTACGCCATCGAGGACACCTTCGAGGCGGGTCTCGCGCTGCAGGGGACCGAGGTGAAGTCGCTGCGGCAGGGCCGGGCGTCGCTGGTCGACGGGTTCGTCGACATCGACGCCGGCGAGGCGTGGCTCCACGGCGTGCACATCCCGGAGTACTCCCAGGGCACCTGGACCAATCACTCCGCCCGCCGCAAGCGCAAGCTGCTGCTGCACCGGGCCGAGATCGACAAGATCGAGCGCCGGGTCAGCGAGAAGGGCCTCACGGTCGTGCCGCTCGCGCTCTACTTCAAGGACGGCCGGGCCAAGGTCGAGATCGGGCTGGCCAAGGGCAAGAAGTCGTGGGACAAGCGCAACTCGATCGCCGAGCGCACCGCCAACCGCGAGAAGGAGCAGGCCGTCGGCCGGTTCCTGAAGGGCATGCGTGACTGACCTGCGGGCCGGCGTGCGCCCCGGGGCGGAGGAGCCGGTCGACCGGAGCAGCGACGCGCCGGACGTGGTGGCGTTCTGGGAGGCCCTCGGGCTGCCTGGGCTCGTCGACGTCCACGTGCACTTCCTGCCGCCGCCGATCCAGCGGGCGGTGTGGGCGGTCTTCGACAGCGCCGGCCCGAAGATCGGCCGCGACTGGCCGATCCGCTACCGCAGCGCCGTCGAGGACCGGGTCGACCTGCTCCGCGCGATGGGCGTGCGCCGCTTCTCCGCGCTGCCCTACGCGCACAAGCCGGGGGTCGCGGCGTACCTCAACACCTGGGCCGCGGCCTTCGCCGAGCGCGTCCCCGAGAGCCTGCGCTCGGCGACGTTCTACCCCGAGGAGGGTGCCGCGGCGTACGTCGCCGAGGCGGTCGAGGCCGGCGTCGAGGTGTTCAAGCTGCACCTGCAGGTCGGGGAGTTCCACCTCGACGACCCGCTGCTCGCGCCGGTCTGGGGCGTGCTGGAGGACGCCGGCACCCCGGTCGTCGTGCACGCCGGGTCCGGTCCGGTGCCCAACGAGTTCACCGGCCCGGAGTCGACCCGGCGGGTGCTGGCCCGCCACCCGCGACTCGCCCTGGTGATCGCGCACCTGGGCGCTCCGGAGTTCGAGGAGTTCCTGGAGCTGGCCGAGACCCACGAGAGGGTCCACCTCGACACGACCATGGTCTTCACCGACTTCTTCCCCGCGACGTACCCCTCCGGGCTCGTGCCGCGGCTGCGCGACCTGCAGCCGAAGGTGCTGCTGGGCAGCGACTTCCCGACGATCCCGTACCCCTACCGCCACCAGCTCGACGGGCTGGCCGCGCTCGACCTGGGCGAGGACTGGCTGCGCGACGTCTGCTGGCACAACGGCCTGCGCCTGTTCGGGGCGGGGCGCCCGTGACGGTCATCGTGCTCCTCGCCCTCGTGGTGCCCCTGCTCCTCGGCCTGCTGGTCGCCGGCCTGCTCGCCCTCGTCCTGACGCGCTCGCGCGCGGCGGCCGCGCCGCCGGTCGTGGCGCCGGTCCCGGGCGGCGCGTTCGCACCGGTGCCGAGCACGTGGAACGTCCAGGTCCTCGGCTCGAGCGCGATCGGCGCGATGGGCGGGTCGCTCGGGTCGACGTACGGCACGCTGGCGCTCGCCGACGGCACGCTGACCTTCACCCCGGACGGCGCGACGACGGCGGCGTGGGTCGTGCCGTGCGCCGAGGTGTGGGTGCAGCGGCAGGGCGTCGGCCCGTTCGCCGTCGCGGCGCTCCGCCTGCACGGCCCGATGGGGGACGTCGCGTGCAACGTCAGCCGCGAGCACATCAACCGCTTCTCGGCCAACTCCCTCAAGGACTTCCGCGAGGCGGGGTACGCCGCGCAGTTCGTCGCCGCCGCGCAGGCGCACGGCGCGCGGGTGGCCTGACGGCGCCCCCGCCGGGCACGGAGCACCAGGCGGAGGAACAACCGGTGCGTCGGCCTGGTTGGACCCCGTAGACTGCTCGACGCGGCTCGCGCCGTGCAGCACAACTCAAGAGGGGCTGATCGGTTTCGACTTGGGACGTTAGTTCCAGGGGAAGCGGGTCGAGGAGCCAGCGTCATCTCGTAAACGCTCGCTGGAAACCTATAACTGCCAACGCTAAGCGCAGTTCCTTCGCTCTCGCCGCCTGAGCGGTGATCGAAGCGTCAGACCGGGCATCCGTCTCCGTCCCGGAACCTGGCGTCATCTAGGAGACTTGCTGCTCACTCCGGGTCACGGAGGGTGAGCGGGACTATTCCGTGACTGAGCCTGTCGGGGACGTGTCCGTGCGAGCCCCGGGGCCGAGAAAAGCGACACCACGGACTGCACCCGGAGAAGACCTGGTTCGACGCTCGAGGACGCGGGTTCGATTCCCGCCAGCTCCACCACCACCAGCCTCACCTCTCTTGACCAGCAGGGCCGCCCCACGCCGGGGCGGCCCTGCTGTGTCGTGGTGTCGTGTGCTCCCGCGTGCGGAACCGGGGGTCCCGTGCGGCTCAGGGGGCGATGGCCAGCTCGGCGATCAGGTCGTCGACGAGCGTGAACCGGTACCGGAGCTCGACGACCCCGCCGGGGAAGTCGCCCTCGATCCGGTTCACCGCCACCCAGTGGGTCTCGTCGGCACGCTCGGCACCGACCAGCCGGCTGGTCCAGGTGAACGGGCCGCCGCCGTGGCGGAGGAACTCGAGCACCTCCTCGGTGCCGCGATGGGTCCGGCCGTCGTCGGTGACGACGGCGTCGGCGGTGAAGGTCCGGACGGCGGCCTCGGCCTCGCGTGCGGCGCTCGCGGCGAGGTAGGCGCGGATCGTGGCGGGCAGCTGCGTGGGCTCGATGGTGACGGGTGCGGTCATGCGGCCAGCGTGCGGCGTCCTCGCGGAGGACGGTCAAGCACTGGACACTCCCGCCGGGGGAGGGTGCACACTGCGCACCGTGCTGGCGATCGGGGAGTTCTCGCGGCTGACGCACCTGAGCGTGCGCACGCTGCGTCGCTACCACGAGGCGGACCTGCTCGTGCCCGCCACGGTGGACCCGGCGACGGGCTACCGGTACTACGACGCGGGCCAGATCCCGACCGCGCAGGTGATCCACCGCCTGCGCGAGCTCGACGTCCCGCTCGCCGACGTACGCCGCATCCTGGCCGCCACCGACCCGGGCGCGCGCGCCGCGATGGTCGCCGACCACCTGGGGCGCCTGGAGTCCGAGCTGGAGCGCACGCGCGCCGCCGTGGTGTCGCTGCGGCGGCTGCTGCGCCCGGAGCCGGCGCCGGTCCACGTCGAGCTGCGTGTGGTCCCGGGGACGACGGTCGCCGCGGTGGAGGGCGACGTCGACCTCGACGACGTCCTGCCCTGGTACGCCGGCGCGATGGCCGAGCTCGACGCGGTGGTCGACGAGCCGACCGGTGCGCCGGGCGGGCTGTACGACAACAGCCTCTTCGAGGTCGGCCACGGCCACGTCCTGGTCCACGTCCCGACCGAGAGCCCTCCGCGCCGCGGGCGCGTGCACCCGGCGACGCTCCCGCCGGTCGAGCTGGCCGTCGCCACCCACGCCGGGGAGCACGACGACATCGCGGTGACGTACGGCGAGGTCGGCGCGTGGCTGGTCGCCAACGCCCTGGCCGTGGCCGGCCCGATCCGCGAGACCTACCTGGTCGGGCCGCGCGACACCGCCGACCCGGCCGGGTGGCGCACCGAGATCGGCTGGCCGGTCTTCCACGTGGCACCGCGGTGAGGGGCGGCACCCCGCGCTGCTGTGGCGGCGCTCACCGCCCTTGAGGCGATGTCCGGGTGTCGTTCATTCTTCGTTCATACAGCGCGACAGGTTCATACACCTTCACTACCTAGCTTCTGGGTCGTCACGTTCACGAATCCTCAGGAGCAGCAGTGAAGACCACCTCCGTTCGTACGGCGGTCATCCCGGGCCTCGCGGCCCTCGTCCTCACCTTCTCGGCGTGCAGCGCCGGCAACGACGACAGCGGCAGCGACACCGGCAGCGGTGGGAGCGGCGGCGGCGAGAGCGTGAGCGGCCAGCTCGCCGGCGGCGGCGCGTCCTCCCAGGAGGCCGCCCAGAACGCGTGGATCGTCGGCTTCCAGGAGGCCAACCCCGACGCCACCGTCACCTACGACCCGGTCGGCTCGGGCGGCGGTCGCGAGAACTTCATCTCCGCCGCCTTCCCGTTCGCCGGCTCGGACGCCTACCTCACCGACGAGGAGGACGAGCTGACCGACGCCACCGAGCGCTGCGGCGGCGAGGCCCCCATCGAGGTCCCCAACTACGTCAGCCCCATCGCGATGGTCTACAACGTCGAGGGCGTCGACGAGCTCAACCTCTCGCCCGACACGATCGCCGGCATCTTCGCCGGTGAGATCACCAGCTGGGACGCCCCGGAGATCGCCGAGGACAACCCGGACGCCGAGCTGCCCTCCGCCCAGATCAACGCGGTCCACCGCTCCGACGAGTCGGGCACCACCGAGAACTTCACCAACTACCTCGACATCGTCGCCGGCGACGTCTGGTCCGCCGGTGCGGTCGAGACCTGGCCGCAGGAGTTCGGCGGCGAGGGCGCCCAGGGCACCTCCGGCGTCGTGTCCGCGGTCAAGAGCGGCACCAACTCCATCGGCTACGCCGACGCCAGCCAGGCCGGCGAGCTCAGCGTCGCCAACGTCGGCGTCGGCGACGAGTTCGTCGCCCCGACCGCCGAGGCCGCGGCGTCCATCCTGGACGTCTCCCCGCGCGTCGAGGGCCGCGGCGAGGGCTCGATCGTCTTCGACCTCGACTACGAGACCGACGAGGCTGGCGTCTACCCGATCGTGCTGACCTCCTACCTCCTGGCGTGCCCGTCGTACTCCGGCGACGAGGCCGAGGCGGGCGAGCTGACCAAGGCCTACCTGACCTACATCGTCAGCGAGGAGGGCCAGCAGTTCGGCGCCGACGAGGCCGGCTCGGCCCCGCTGAGCAGCGAGCTCCTCACCGAGGTCCAGGGCCTCGTCGACGGCATCACCGTCGAGTGACCACCCCCGCTGCATGAGTGAGGGCCCGACCCCGCCGGGTCGGGCCCTCACCCGCGCGCGGCGGGCCGCCGCCCGGTGACCCCGGGCAGGTCCCAGGCAACGACAGCACCACACGAGGAGCACCAGGTGTCCACCACCACCACCGCGGCCGGCGCGCCGCCGGCGACGAGCCGCCGCGGGGACTCGGTCTTCGCAGGCCTCGCCACGGGCGCGGGACTGCTGATCATGCTCGCGCTCGCGGGCGTGGCGATCTTCCTGATCATCGAGGGCGTCCCGGCCATCAGCGCGTCGGGGGAGCAGGCCTACGGCAAGGACAACATCGTCCTGTACGTGTGGCCGCTGCTCTTCGGCACGCTGCTCGCGGCGATCATCGCCCTGCTGGTGGCGACACCGCTGGCGGTCGGCGTCGCGCTCGTGATCTCCCACTACGCCCCGCGCCGCATCGCCCGGACCCTGGGCTACCTCATCGACCTGCTGGCTGCCGTGCCGAGCGTCGTGTACGGCCTGTGGGGCCGCGCCGTGCTGGCGCCGGCCATCCTGCCGGTCTACGCCTGGCTCGCCGACAACCTGGGCTGGCTACCGTTCTTCGACGGCCCCGCCCAGACCGGCCGGACCATCCTCACCGCCGCCATCGTGCTGGCCGTGATGGCGCTGCCGATCATCACCGCGATCTGCCGGGAGGTGTTCCTGCAGACCCCGCGCATCCACGAGGAGGCCGCGCTCGCGCTCGGCGCGACCCGCTGGGAGATGATCCGGATGACGGTCTTCCCCTACGCCCGGTCCGGGGTCATCTCGGCGGTCATGCTCGGCCTGGGTCGAGCCCTCGGCGAGACCATGGCCGTCGCGATGGTCCTCTCGGCGAGCGGGATCATCACCTTCGACCTCATCTCGGCGGAGAACCCGTCGACCATCGCCGCGAACATCGCCCTGAACTTCGGCAACGCCTCCGGGACCAAGATCAACGTCCTGATCTTCAGCGGCCTGGTGCTGTTCGTCGTGTCCTTCGCCGTCAACTTCCTCGGCCGCTGGATCGCGGCGCGGGGCCAGGTCAAGGCCTGAGGAGGCTCGCATGTCCATGACCGACGAGCGGCCCGTCGCCGCTCCGCCCACCCACATGCCGCTGGTGGCGCCGCAGATCCCGTCGTACGCCCCGGCGCTGGCCGCCGTCGTCGCCGCCGGTGTCGCCGCCCTGCTCGGCATCCTCCTCGGCTGGTCCGTCGTCGCCGTCGTCCTGCTGGCCTGGGCGCTCCTCGTCGTCGTCCTGCCGGCCTGGTCCGCGGCCGTCGAGGGCAACCGCCGCGCCAAGGACCGGCTCGTCACGACCATCGCCTGGTCGACGTTCGCCCTGGCGATGATCCCGCTGGTCAGCCTGGTCTACGAGGTCGTCTCCAACGGGTACGGCGTCCTCTCGAGCGAGTTCCTCACCTACGACATGCGCGGCGTGCTCGGCGAGGGCGGCGGCATCTACCACGCCCTCATGGGCACGCTGGTGATCACGGCGCTGGCCACCGCGATCTCGGTGCCGATCGGCGTCCTCGCCGCGATCTACCTGATCGAGTACGGCAAGGGCAACCGCCTCGCGCGGACCGTCACCTTCCTGGTCGACGTCATGACCGGCATCCCCTCGATCGTGGCCGGCCTCTTCGCCTTCGCGCTCTTCACGCTGATCTTCGGCCCCGGTGTCCGCTTCGGCATCGGCGGCGCGGTCGCGCTGTCGGTGCTGATGATCCCGATCGTCGTCCGCGCCACCGAGGAGATGCTCAAGCTCGTCCCCGAGGAGCTGCGCGAGGCGTCGTACGCCCTGGGCGTGCCGAAGTGGCGCACGATCGTCAAGGTCGTCCTGCCCACCGCCCTCGGCGGCATCGTCACCGGCGTGACCCTGGCCATCGCCCGCGTCGCCGGCGAGACCGCGCCGCTGCTGATCATCGTCGGCACCACGACGACCCTGAACCTCAACCCGTTCGACGGCCGGATGGCGACGCTCCCGGTGTTCATCTTCTCCTCGGTCACCACCGGCGGGAAGTACGACGCGGAGCAGACCGCCCGGGCCTGGGGCGCCGCCCTGGTCCTGGTCGCCATCGTGATGGCGCTCAACCTCCTCGCCCGTGCCGTCGGCAAGATCTTCGCGCCCAAGACCGGGCGCTGACACCCCAAGGAACCTCTCATGGCCAAGAGCATCGACATCTCCGACCTGAACATCTACTACGGGGACTTCCTCGCCGTCGAGGGCGTCGACATGACCATCCGCGCCCGCGCGGTGACCGCCTTCATCGGCCCGTCCGGCTGCGGCAAGTCGACCTTCCTGCGCTCGCTCAACCGGATGCACGAGGTGATCCCCGGCGCCCGCGTCGAGGGCAAGGTCGTCGTCGACGGCCAGTCGCTCTACGACGACTCGGTCGACCCGGTGGCCGTCCGCCGCCAGATCGGCATGGTCTTCCAGCGCCCCAACCCGTTCCCGACGATGTCGATCTACGAGAACGTGCTGGCCGGCAACCGGCTCAACGCCAAGCGGATGAAGAAGTCCGAGGCCGACGCGATCGTCGAGAAGTCGCTCAAGGGCGCGAACCTGTGGAACGAGGTGAAGGACCGGCTGGGCAAGCCCGGCATGGGCCTCTCCGGCGGCCAGCAGCAGCGCCTCTGCATCGCCCGGGCGATCGCGGTCGAGCCGCAGGTGCTGCTGATGGACGAGCCGTGCTCGGCGCTGGACCCGATCTCCACCGCGGCGATCGAGGACCTGATCCACGAGCTCAAGACCGACTACACGATCGTCATCGTCACCCACAACATGCAGCAGGCTGCGCGCGTGTCCGACGACACCGGCTTCTTCAACCTCAAGGCGACCGGCGAGCCGGGCCACCTGGTGGAGTTCAACGCGACCAGCAAGGTCTTCGCCAACCCCGACGACCCGTCGACCGAGGCCTACATCTCCGGCCGGTTCGGCTGATCCCGCCTCTGCCGGTCGGGGGTCCGGCGACGAACGACGAACGAACAGGAGCAGAGGCGATGCGCCGCAGCATCGAGGCCGTCCCGGGCGCTGCCGCGGCCCTCGCGCACGGTGCGCCCGTGCAGGTGATCGGCCCCGCCGAGGACGCCGACGCCGTGGCGTGCGCACTGCGCGGCGAGGGCGTGGAGGTCAGCGCCTTCGCCTCCGCGCTCGACGCGCTGGTGCACTTCGGCGACGCCCGCCCGGACGTCGTCGTCGTGGCCTCCGGCGTCGAGGGCGCCCCCGCGGCCGAGGTGGTCACGGCGCTGCTGCGGCACGGGGACCCGCTGGTGGTCGCCCTCGTCGACGCCGGCGACGCCGCGCTGGCCGGCCAGATGGTCCTGGCCGGCGCCCGCAGCGTGCTGACCCGGCCGTTCACGCCCGCCGACCTCTGGGCCGCCCTCCAGCGCCCCGCCTCGGAGCTGCGCCCCCAGGCCCAGCTCCGGCACGGCCCGATCGTGCTCGACACCGACAGCTACGCGGTCTGGATCCACGGGCAGCGGGCCGCCGACCCGCCCGGCAAGGAGTTCGAGCTGCTGCACGTGCTGCTGCGGCGGTCACCCGGCGTCGTCGGCAACGACGAGCTGCGCACCGCCCTGTGGGGGAGCGAGGCGGTCGGCCCCAGCGACAACACCATCGCGGTGCACGTGGCCCGGCTGCGGCACCGGCTCGAGGGTGTCGCGCGGATCCGTCGCCTGCGCGGCCGGGGCTACGCGCTGACGCTGGACTGAGCGAGAGCGGCAGCCCGGGACTCGCCTCCCGCATCGATGTCTGTCAATATCGACGCATGTCGATGCCGATCGCCTCGTCCCTCGACCCCGCCGCGACCCGGTGCGTGCCGCTGGCGCGCGAACCGTTGGGCGCGGCGGACGCGACCGCCCTGACCCCGCTGCTCAAGGCGGTCGCGGACCCCGCCCGGCTTCGCCTGCTGTCGCTGGTGCTCAGCCACGAGGGCGGCGAGGCGTGCGTGTGCGACCTGCTCCCGCACTTCGACCTCGGCCAGCCGACGGTCAGCCACCACCTCAAGGTGCTGCACGAGGCCGGGCTCCTCGAGCGCGAGCGCCGCGGCAGCTGGGTCTACTACTGCGCCCGTCGCGAGGCGGTCTCCGCCCTCGCCGGGCTGTTCACCCTCGCCCCGGAGCCGGTGGCACGGTGAGCGACACGGTGACGGAGACCGCCGCCGGCGGCCGGCTCTCCACGCTCGACCGCTACCTGCCGGTCTGGATCGGGCTGGCGATGGCGGCCGGCCTGCTCCTCGGTCGCGCGGTGGGCGGCCTCGACGACGCGCTCGCCGCCGTCGAGGTGGGCTCGGTGTCCCTGCCGATCGCCCTGGGACTGCTGGTGATGATGTATCCCGTCCTCGCCAAGGTGCGCTACGACGAGCTCGGGCACGTGACGGCGGACCGCCGGCTGCTCGGCACCTCGATCGTCCTCAACTGGGTGCTCGGGCCGGCCCTGATGTTCGCCCTCGCCTGGCTGATGCTGCCGGACCTGCCGGAGTACCGCACCGGCCTGGTCATCGTCGGGCTGGCCCGCTGCATCGCGATGGTGCTGGTGTGGAACGACCTCGCCTGCGGCGACCGCGAGGCCGCGGCGGTCCTGGTCGCGGTCAACGCCGTCTTCCAGGTGGTCGCCTTCGCGCTGCTGGGCTGGTTCTACCTCGAGGTGCTGCCCGGCTGGCTCGGGCTCGAGGGCACCGGCCTGTCGGTCTCGACCTGGGAGATCGCCCGGTCGGTCCTGGTCTTCCTCGGCGTGCCGCTGCTCGCGGGCTACCTCACCCGCCGGCTCGGCGAGCGCTCCCGCGGCCGGGACTGGTACGAGGAGCGCTTCCTGCCGCGCATCGGCCCGCTGGCGCTGTACGGTCTGCTCGTCACCATCGTGCTGCTGTTCGCGCTGCAGGGCGACCGGATCACCTCCCAGCCCCTCGACGTGGCCCGGATCGCGCTGCCGCTCCTGGCGTACTTCGTCCTGATGTGGGGCGGCTCGATGCTGCTCACCCGGGCGCTCGGCTTCGACTACGAGCGTGCGACCGCGGTCTCGTTCACCGCGGCCGGCAACAACTTCGAGCTCGCCATCGCCGTCGCCATCGGCGTGTTCGGCGTCGCCTCGGGCCAAGCGCTCGCCGGTGTCGTCGGCCCGCTCATCGAGGTGCCCGTGCTCATCGGCCTCGTCTACGTCAGCCTCGCGGTCCGCCGCGCCTTCCCGGCAGGAGCCCCCCGATGACAGACCCCGCGACAGACCCTGCGCCCGGCCCCGCGACCGACGTTCCCCAGGTCGTCTTCGCCTGCGTCCGCAACGGCGGTCGCTCGGTCATCGCCCGGGTGCTGACCGAGCACTACGCCGACGGCCGCGTCCGTGCGCTCTCGGCGGGCACGCAGCCCGGCGAGCACGTCCACCCCGAGGTCGTCGTCGTGCTCGAGGAGCTCGGCCTCGACACCTCCCGCGAGACCCCGTCCCTGCTCACCCGCGACACCGTGGCCGCCAGCGACCTGGCGGTCACCCTCGGCTGCGGCGAGGAGTGCCCCTACGTCCCGGGCGTCCGGTACGTCGACTGGCCGGTCGCCGATCCCGGCGGCCAGGACCCGGCCACGGTCCGCGCGATCGTCGCCGACCTCGACGCCCGGGTCCGGCGGCTGGTCGCCGAGCTCGTGCCGGACCGCGAGCCGCCCCCGTCGGTGCTCGGCTGACGGGCGGCTGGACCGCCGACGTTCGTGGTCGCGTCACCCGGTCGTGACCGTCCGGCCACCACCGACCGGTCGGGTCGGACCATGACCTCTCGGACCCGGACCCCTCGCACGAGGACCTCCCGCACCCGCGCCCTCGCGCTCACCCTCCTCCCCGCCCTGCTCGCCCCGGCGCTCGTCGCCCCGGCCTTCCTCGCCCCGGCCGACGCCCACCCGGGCGAGCGTGCCGCGAAGCCGCCCGCCGGCCGGCAGGCCGCGCCGATCGTGGTCGGCCAC